>NZ_JBSHNV010000189.1:0-296247 GCF_053601575.1 Lacinutrix sp. MEBiC02404
CACCTGAGAAAATGCATCAACAAAATATTCTAAAAAGAAAAACATATAAATCAAAAAACCTGAACAATAAATCTATTGTTCAGGTTTAATTAATTATTTTTAATCTTTAATAATCTGTATTGATTATTTAGGACTAGACAAGAGTGGAATAATCAAATGTCGCTCAATATACTTCCGCAACAACCCCATAAGAGTAGAATAATCAAATGTCGCTTAATATACTTCCGCAACAACCCCATAAGAGTAGAATAATCAAATGTCGCTCAATATACTTCCGCAACAACCCCATAAGAGTAGAATAATCAAATGTCGCTCAATATACTTCCGCAACAACCCCACAAGAGTGGAATAATCAAATGTCGCTCAATATACTTCCGCAACAACCCCATAAGAGTGCAATAATCAAATGTCGCTCAATATACTTCCGCAACAACCCCACAAGAGTGCAATAATCAAATGTCGCTTAGCGACCTATTTGAAGGCGTTTAGGCCAGTAACATCCATTCCTGTAATTAGTAAGTGAATATCGTGCGTACCTTCATAAGTAACCACGCTTTCTAAGTTCATCATGTGTCTCATAATAGAATATTCGCCACTAATTCCCATACCACCTAACATCTGTCTAGCGTCACGAGCAATCGTTAAAGCCATATCCACATTATTTCGTTTCGCCATAGAAATTTGTGCGGAGGTAGCGGTTCCATTCTCACGCATCACACCAAGACGCCAAGCTAATAACTGTGCTTTTGTTATTTCGGTAACCATTTCTGCTAATTTCTTTTGTTGTAATTGAAACTGTCCAATTGGCTTACCAAACTGAATACGCTCTTTACTGTAACGTAAAGCAGTATCGTAACAATCCATGGCAGCACCAATCGCTCCCCAAGCAATACCAAAACGAGCAGAATCTAAACACCCTAAAGGAGCGCCAAGACCAGATTTGTTTGGTAATAAGTTTTCTTTTGGCACTTTTACGTTGTCGAAAATTAATTCGCCAGTAGCACTCGCACGAAGAGACCATTTGTTATGTGTTTCCGGCGTAGTGAAACCTTCCATGCCACGTTCTACAACGAGACCATGAATACGTCCGCTTTCATCTTTTGCCCAAACGACAGCGATATTGCAAAAAGGTGCATTAGAAATCCACATTTTTGCACCATTTAAAAGATAATGATCTCCCATATCTTTAAAATTGGTAACCATTGCACCCGGATTACTACCATGATCAGGTTCTGTTAATCCAAAAGAACCAATCCATTCTCCCGAAGCTAATTTTGGTAAGTATTTATTGCGTTGTTCTTCGTTTCCGTATTTCCAGATTGGGTACATCACTAAAGACGATTGTACAGAAGCTGTACTACGAACTCCAGAATCACCACGTTCTATCTCTTGCATGATTAAACCATAAGAAATTTGGTCTAATCCAGCACCTCCATATTCTTCCGGAATGTAAGGTCCGAAAGCGCCAATTTCGGCCAATCCTTTAACTATTTGTGTTGGGAATTCTGCTCTTTGCGCATAATCTTCAATAATAGGAGAAACATCACGTTTTACCCATTCTCTTGCGGCATCACGAACTAATTTGTGCTCTTCGGTAAGTAATTCATCAAGGTTGTAATAATCTGGTGCTTCGAATAAATCGGCTTTCATTCTAATTATGATATTTTAAGCTTCTAATTTTTGAGAATTACCCAAAATAGAAGGCGTTATTTTATAAGTTTAACAAAAGTAACGAAATCGTTTTCATTGCCAAATATAAATATCACATTTTAAGATAAAAATCTTTCGTCAAATTTATGTAGTCTTCTGTGTATTGGTGTCTTGCGGTTTCTATAATGAGTTCTTCTTTCTCTATATCGCTTTCGCGGAAAGAAAATTCTAAAAGACTTCGTTTAATTTCGGAAGTAGACGAACCCTGAACATGTAAAATTCTATTCGGAAATAATTTGGACTGGGAAGCCAACGCTATAAAATTTGCTTCTTCCTTAAACGGAATAATAACCGAGAAAATACCGTCTTCTATTAATAAGGAAGCAACACTTTCTACTAAATGATCAAAAGGCATGGCATCTTGAAACCTTGCTAAATCACGTTGTACGTTTTCAGTTTTAAAGTCTTCGGAATAAAAAGGAGGATTTGATATAATCAAATCATATTTATCTTCAATCTCTTCGGTGAACTCTTCTAAAGCAGCGTGATAACAAAAAAGGCGGTCTGCCCAAGGTGCATTTTCAAAATTATCAACACATTGTTCATACGCATTTTCATCAATCTCCATCGCATCTATAACTTCTGCTTGACTGCGTTGTGCCAACATAAGAGACAGAACACCTGTTCCTGCTCCAATATCCAGAATGGCAAAAGGGTTTTGTTTTACAGAAGTCCAAGCACCAAGTAATACCGAGTCTGTACCAATTTTCATAGCACATTGATCTTGATTTACTTGAAATTCTTTAAATTGAAAAGGTTTGCTCATAATAAAAGGCCTTCCTTTTGGGAAGGATTTAGGATGGGATTATTCTTCTAAATACAAATCAATCAATCCTTCAGGGGTTTCCACAAGAATTACTTTATTTTCTTTATCCACTTTTTTAATAAAATGGTCGTTCATCGGAATTAAAATTTCAATACCATCTCTATCTATTTCAAAAAGGGCCTGTGCTGTGGTGTCGTTAATTCCTGTAATAATTCCAACATCACCAAAGTTGGTGTCTTTTACAGTAAAACCTATAATCTCATGAAAGTAGAATTTATCACCTTCTAGTTTTGGTAGAAATTCTAGAGGTAAATATAGATTACTCTTTAATATGGCATCTGCATCTTCTTCTGTGTTTACGTCTTCAAACTTGATACGTAATAATTCCGATTTATGTAATTGTGCATTTTCAATAAAAAAAGGAATAAGGTTTCCTCTTAAATCTATAAAAACAGATTCTAAACCATCATAAATATCTGGTTCATCTGTATCTAGTTTTACTAGAATTTCACCTTTAAAACTGTATTTTTTTACAATTTTACCTAGAAAAAAACAATCTTCTTTTTTCATAATAATGCAATTATTTTGTCACACTGAGCGCAGTCGAAGTGTTTCGTACTAGTATAACATAAAGGTTTCGACTGCGCTCCACCTGAAATGGATTGAAAAGTGGAGTGTTTATATATGTAATAAACAACATTATTTCCAATAAAAAACTCCAATACAATTGTATTGGAGTTTAAAAGTATAAAAAATATTTTTTTTATTCTTCTTCGTTAGATGCTTCTTCTGCAGGAGCATCTTCTGTAGTTTCTTCTACAACTGGAGCTGCTGCTGCAATTCTAGCTTCGTTAGCTGCTTTTTCAGCTTCAAAAGCTTTCGCTTTTGCATCTGCTTCCACCTTAGCTAAACCATCTGTTTTTGCACCAACTTTACCTTCTTTTTCTTCTAACCAAGCAGTAAACTTCGCTTCTGCTTGCTCTTCTGTTAAAGCACCTTTAGTTACTCCACCTTTTAAATGTTTTTTTAACAAAACACCTTTGTAAGATAAAATAGCTTTCGCTGTATCTGTTGGTTGTGCACCATTTTCTAACCATGTTACTGCACCATCAACATTTATTTCAATAGTTGCTGGGTTAGTATTTGGGTTGTAAGCACCTAATTTCTCTAGGTATTTACCATCTCTTTTCGCGCGAGCATCTGCTGCTACGATCCAGTAATAAGGTTTTCCTTTTTTACCGTGTCTTTGTAATCTAATTTTTACAGGCATAATAATTAATTCATTGAGGTTCTCGACCTCTGGTTATTAATAAGTGTGCAAAGATACTATAAATAATTTATATTCAACTTTTTATATTAATCATTTTTTTATGCTATTTTTATGCTCTCAAATTATATAAAATTTATGAAAAAGATATTCCTATTTGTTATTTCCGCTTTATTTATGGTGAGTTGTGGTGAAGAACTTGAATCTAATACGCCAGCTTTACAAGGTAAAAAAGATGGTACGTTATGGAAAGCAGATTATTATAGTGCTGAAATTAATAGTAGCGGACAGTTAATCATTAACGGAGGGAGAGGAAGTGAAATCGTTACCTTAAAAATAGGAGCGGCTGTTGGTACTTATGTTTTAGGAGAAGGAAGTGCTAGTGAAGCTGTTTTTACAAGTATTCAAGATGTGATGCATTCTACAAATAATGAGCCAGATGAAATTATTCAAATTTATCCGGCGGATGGGGAAATTGTAATTACAGATTATGCAGATTCTGGTAATAAAGTGTCGGGTACATTTTGGTTTAATGCATTTTCGGACTCTGGTTTGAATAAAGTGAATTACAGTCAAGGAGTTTTTTACCAAATCCCAGTTTCTGGAGGTGGAGGTTCTACTGTTGTTGCTTGTGATGATGCGGTTGCTGCTACCGAAGCGGCTTTAGTAATTTATAATGCTACAGATAATACTAGTTCCAATTATCCTCCTGCGTGTAATGCGTATAAAGCGGCATTAATGCAACAAATTACTAGTTGTGGTGATGATACAAATACTTTACAAGATATTATAGATGGTTTAGATTGTACACTTCCTTGTGATGTAGCTACCGCTAATACCGATGCAGCTTTTGCAATTTACGATGTTACGGATAGCTCAAGTGCTGATTTTGCTTCCGTGTGTAATGCGTATAAAACAACATTAGAGCAACAAATTACTAGTTGTGGTGATGATACAAATACCTTACAAGATATAATAGACGGTTTGGATTGTGGTGTAGGTACAACTCCTGGCGTATGTCAAACCTGTTCTATCACTTCATTTCCAGATACAGAATATTGTGATAATGGTGATGGGACAATGACGGTGTCTATTGCTGGAGCTCCGGGATCTACTTTAGATGTTCCAGGAGGTTCTTTTAGTGCTTATATGCAAGCACTAGAAGGGGCAGGGTATTCTTGTAACTAAAAGATTTAAAATATATATTTAAAAGCGCAATCCATTTGGTTGCGCTTTTTTTTGTTTAAAACTGTTTATAACTTTCCGCCGCTAAAAGGTCAATTTTTCGTAATTTTATCGTTCTCTTTTATTTATAAGAAAACACCTCTATGTACTTAATTTTTGATACCGAAACTACTGGTTTACCGAAACGTTGGGACGCTCCAATTACCGATACCGATAATTGGCCTCGATGTATACAAATAGCTTGGCAACTGCACGATGCTATGGGAAACTGTATCGAAAGTCAGGATTATTTAGTACAGCCAGAAGGATTTAATATTCCGTATGATGCAGAGAAAATTCATGGTATTTCTACCGAACTAGCACAAGAACAAGGTGTGCCTTTAGCAACCGTTTTAGAAAAATTTAATGAGGCTTTAGGTAAAACGAAGTTTGTTGTTGGACAGAATGTAAAGTTTGACCTGAATATTATGGGAGCGGAGTTTGTTCGTGGAAACGTAGCAAATCCATTACAAGAACTTCCTGTTTTAGATACCTGTACCGAACATACCGCAAGTCTGTGTGAGCTTCCAGGTGGTAGATACGGTAAATTTAAATTACCAACCTTAACCGAGTTGCATCAGTTTTTATTTGATGCTCCTTTTGGTGAAGCGCATAATGCAACTGCCGATGTCGAGGCAACCACGCGTTGCTTTTTTGAGTTAGTTAGAAGAGAAGAATATACACAAGAACAGTTAGATGTTCCCGATGATTATTTTCAGAAGTTTTCCGAAGAGAATCCAAAAACCATAGCGTTAATAGGTTTAAAACATATTAATCTGAAGCGCGAAAGTGCTAAGATTAATGAGCGATTACAAAAAGCACAAGCGACAGATATTTCTTCCGAAGAAATAAAAGAAAATATAGCGAGTCTGCAAACTGTAGATTTTACGCATTTGCATAATCATTCGCAGTTTTCGGTATTACAATCTACTATTAGTGTTCCAGATTTAGTGGCTTCCGCAGCAGAATATAATATGTCTGCAGTCGCACTTACAGATCATGCGAATATGATGGGGGCTTTTCATTTTGTGAAAGCGGTAAACAATCATAATAAAAGTGTAAAAGCTAAAAATGAAGAAGCTGTAGCAAGAGGAGATGCGGCAACATTAAACGAAATGAAACCCATTATTGGTGTGGAGTTTTTTGTTTGTGAAGACCATTTAGATAAAACTAGAAAAGATAATGGGTATCAAATTGTACTTATTGCTAAAAATAAAAAGGGGTATCACAATTTAGCCAAATTATCGTCGCATGCCTTTGTAAATGGATTTTACTATTTGCCAAGAATTGATAAAAAACTGATAGAAGAATACAGGGAAGACCTTCTTTGTTTAACAGGGAATCTTTATGGTGAGGTACCAAGTAAGGTTTTAAATGTAGGAGAAAATCAAGCGGAAGAATCCTTATTATGGTGGAAAGAACTGTTTGGTGATGATTTATATATAGAGTTAATGCGTCATAATCAAGATGACGAAAACAGAGTGAATCCTGTTTTAATTAATTTCGCTAAGAAGCACGATATTAAACTCGTAGCTACCAATAATACCTACTATTGTAAAAAAGGAGATGCGAATGCACACGATATTTTGCTGTGTGTAAAAGATGGTGAAAAACAAGCGACTCCTATTGGTAGAGGACGTGGTTATAGATATGGAATGCCAAATCAGGAATACTATTTCAAGTCTCCTGATGCCATGAAAAAATTGTTTAAAGACGTTCCGGATGCGATTTCAAATATACAGGAAGTTGTAGATAAAATTGAACCTTTTCAGTTGGCTCGTGATGTATTATTGCCGGCGTTTGATATTCCAGAAGAATTTGTTTTTGAAGAAGACAAAGCCGATAACGGAAAACGTGGTGAAAATAAATTCCTTAGACATTTAGTGTATGAAGGTGCTAAAAAGCGCTATGGCGAAGAACTTTCAGAAGAAGTTGTAGAGCGTTTGGATTTTGAGCTTAGCGTTATTGAAAAAACCGGATATCCTGGGTATTTCCTAATTGTAGAAGATTTTATCCGCGAAGCCAGAAATATGGATGTTTCTGTTGGTCCTGGTCGTGGTTCGGCAGCAGGTTCTGTGGCAGCATACTGTTTAAAGATTACCAACATTGATCCTTTAAAGTATAACTTGCTTTTTGAGCGTTTCTTGAATCCGGATCGTGTAAGTATGCCGGATATTGATATCGATTTTGATGATGAAGGTCGTGGTCGTGTGATGGATTACGTTATCGAGAAATACGGAAGCAATCAGGTGGCGCAAATTATTACCTATGGTACGATGGCTGCCAAATCTTCTATTCGTGATACTGCACGTGTTTTAGATTTACCATTATTTGATGCGGATAGAATAGCTAAGTTAATTCCTAATATGTCTAAATTAGGAAAGATTTTTGGAGCCGACGAAAAGAAGCTGAAAAGCATGTTTCGTGCGGAAGATTTAGAAAAAGTAAATGAACTTTTAAATATTTCGGATGGAGATGATTTACCTGCCGAAACCGTAAATCTAGCAAGAACACTAGAAGGTTCGGTTCGTAATACCGGAATTCATGCCTGTGGTGTAATTATTACACCAGATGATATTACCAAGTTCGTTCCAGTTTCTGTAGCAAAAGATTCTGGTTTATATGTCACACAATTTGATAACTCGGTTGTAGAAGATGCCGGACTATTAAAAATGGATTTCTTGGGGTTAAAGACTTTAACTTTAATAAAAGATACCGTAAAGATTGTAAAGGCAAAACATGATATTCTATTAGATCCAGATAGTTTTCCTTTAGATGATGTAAAAACCTACGAACTCTTCCAAAGAGGAGAAACCGTTGGTGTTTTTCAATATGAATCGCCAGGAATGCAGAAGCACCTTAAAGATTTAAAACCAACGGTTTTTGAAGATTTAATTGCCATGAATGCATTGTATCGTCCTGGTCCAATGGAATATATTCCTAGTTTCGTAAAACGTAAACATGGAGATGAAGAGATAGAATATGACCTTCCAGCCATGGAAGAATATCTAAAAGAAACCTACGGTATTACAGTATACCAAGAGCAGGTAATGCTACTTTCCCAAAAGCTAGCAGATTTCACGAAAGGGGAAGCCGATGTACTGCGTAAAGCGATGGGGAAAAAGCAAATTGCGGTTCTAGATAAGATGAAACCAAAGTTTATTGAGCAAGCAAGTGCGAAAGGGCATGATGCCAAAAAACTAGAGAAGATCTGGAAGGATTGGGAAGCCTTTGCAAGTTACGCCTTTAATAAATCGCATTCCACATGTTATGCTTGGATTGCCTATCAAACCGCATATTTAAAAGCACATTATCCTGCAGAATATATGGCAGCGGTACTTTCAAATAATATGAACGATATCAAATCGGTTACCTTCTTTATGGAAGAATGTAAACGTATGAAATTAAATGTTCTTGGTCCAGATGTCAATGAAAGTTTCTATAAGTTTTCTGTAAATCAAGATTATGCCGTTCGTTTCGGAATGGGCGCAATTAAAGGGGTTGGTCATGGTGCTGTAAAAACCATTGTAGATAATAGAGAGAAAGAACCCTATAAGTCCATTTTCGATTTAGCAAAACGAATCGATTTACGTGCAGCAAATAAAAGAGCTTTCGAAAACTTAGCATTAGCAGGAGGATTTGATGGTTTTGGAGATGCGCATAGAGCGCAATATTTTCATGATGAAGGCGACGGCATTACCTTTTTAGAAAAAGCCGTAAAATATGGTGCAAAACACCAAGAGAATGAAAACTCAGCACAGGTAAGTTTGTTTGGAGCCGCTAGTGATGTGCAAATAGCAGAGCCCGAAATTCCGCCATGTGAAGAATGGGGAACCATGGAGAAACTAGCGCAAGAAAGAGAAGTAGTAGGTGTTTATATTTCGGGACATCCTTTAGATGACTTTAAAACAGAAATGAAAACCTTCTGTAATGCCAATATTTCGTTATTTAATGATCTAGATACTTATGTAAATCGCGAACTTACTTTTGGTGGTGTAGTTAGAGATATACAACATCGCGTAAGTAAACAAGGGAAAGGTTGGGCGATGTTTACTATCGAAGATTATACCGATAGTTTTGAGTTTCGAATGTTTGGGGAAGAGTATCTAAAATTTAGACATTTTTTAATGCAAAACAATTTTGTGTATGTGAAAATATTTATCCGTGAAGGTTGGGTGAATAAAGACACCGGAAAGAAAAGTGATCCTAGAATGCAATTTAATAGTTTTCAGCTGTTGCACGATGTGATGGAAACCTACGCTAAAAAGCTATCTATTCAATTAAATATTAAAGAATTAGAAGTCGAAAAAATTAGAAAACTAAAGGAGTTATTACAAATGCATCCTGGAAATCAAGCGTTAAATTTTGTGGTTTATGATAATGCCGAACAAATAAAGCTTCCTATGATTAGCCGAAAACAGAAAGTAAAAGTAAGTCAAGAATTGTTGAATGAATTAGATGATCAACAGGTGTATTATAAGTTGAATTAGAACGCGCGCAAAGGATGGATGCGGCATCCTTTTTTGCTATTAAAAGCAAAAAAGATATAGTGGAAAGCCTGGTTTATGCGCCCAAATAAAAAACGAATATAGACATAACCAATAAAGCGATAAATAGAACAAATTGGCAGTTTGTAAGCTTTGGCAAAATTTTTGACTAATATTGCATATTAACATGAAGTAAAACTCAATTAAAACATAAAATTATGGCATTAGAAATCACAGATGCAAACTTTGAAGAAACAGTATTAAAAAGTGACAAACCAGTAATGGTTGACTTTTGGGCAGCTTGGTGTGGACCATGTAGAATGGTAGGACCAATCATTGACGAAATAAGCACAGAATACGACGGTAAAGCAGTTGTAGGTAAGTTAGACGTAGATGCAAACCAAGAATTTGCAGCCAAATATGGTGTGCGTAACATACCAACGGTTTTAATTTTTCAAAACGGAGAAGTTGTAGGTCGTCAAGTAGGTGTTGCTCCAAAAACTGCGTATGCAGAGGCAATCGATGCGCTTTTATAGTATATAAAGTAAAAGAAAAGATAAAAGGTTTGCTGTTATGGCAAACCTTTTTTAGTTTAGGGCTATTATAATTATGGCGTTTTTTCGTTTGCAAAAAAAGCAAAAGAAAACCAGGCTTGGAGTTTATCCTGAGCGGAGTCGAATGGGCTAAATCTTTTTATTTGACTACTTCTCGACTAGTTATACTAGCTACCTTCAAACAAAATATATGTTGTTTGAAGGTAATGCTCGAAGAGACAAATAAAAAGGATATCGCTGCAATCCTTAACGCAAACCACCTCGACTTTATGCTTTTGTATAAAGCCACTCCTTCTTAAAAAAGGAGGAGAGTAACACATATAAAATGAACTTAAGAGACGAACTTAATAAAGCTGGCGGATTTAAAAACCTGGAACTCCTTGCCAAGCAAGTGGTAGAAGGTTTTATTTCTGGTATGCATAAAAGTCCGTTTCACGGCTTTTCAGCAGAATTTGCAGAACATAAAATTTACAATCAAGGTGAAAGTACTAGACATATTGATTGGAAGCTTTTTGCAAAAACAGATAAGCTATACACCAAACGTTATGATGACGAAACGAATCTGCGTTGTCATATTATTCTAGATAATAGTAGTTCTATGCATTATCCTGAAATGCAAGATTTTTCTATTAACCATTTAAATAAAGTGGCTTTTTCTGCATTAGCGTCTGCATCATTAATGCATATGTTAAAAAAACAACGGGATGCAGTAGGATTAAGTATTTATAGTGATGCGTATGATTTTTATGCGCCAGAAAAAGGAAGCGAACGTCATCATCAAATGTTGCTAGGTCAACTTAGTGATGCGGTAGTTACAAAGGCGCTAAACAAGAAAACCGAAACGTACAACTATTTACACCTAATAGCTGAAAAGATGCATAGAAGGTCTTTAATATTCCTTTTTACAGATATGTTTCAAACTAGTGAAGATGAAGTGAAGCTATTTGAAGCATTACGCCATTTAAAGCATAATAAACATGAAGTAGTGTTATTTCATGTATTTGATAAAAAGAAAGAGCTAAGCTTCGATTTCGATAACAAACCAAAGCGTTTTATGGATGTGGAAACTGGAGAGTACATAAATTTATACTCAGAAACGGTAAAAACCAATTATGAAAAGGCAGTTTCAGAATATTTTGATACCCTAAGATTGAAATGTGGTCAATACAGAATAAAATATGTGGAAGCAGACATAAATAAAAATTATGATAATATACTGACAACCTACATGATAGAGCGACGGAATTTTATTTAATGATTTTTTTTTAAAAAAAACCTTAAAAAATGTTTGAAATACTAAATAAGCAATGTATATTTGCACTCGCAATAAAGCAACGGTCTGGTAGTTCAGTTGGTTAGAATACCTGCCTGTCACGCAGGGGGTCGCGGGTTCGAGTCCCGTCCAGACCGCGAAAATTGCTAAAGCTTCTCTTCGGAGAAGCTTTTTTTAGCAATACCATTTAGTTGTGTTGTTTGATAGATGTTAAAGTCTATCAATGGTTTAAGTAGTTAAACCGATGGAAAGCTTTCCTTTTTCACTTGTGAAATTGTGAAGCTTTTTTATTTTAAAGCATTTTCTATTTCTATATAAATTATATAAAATCTTAAACCTGAATGCCTTCATTCGGGTTTAAGATTTTATCATTAGTCAATTTACGTTCTAGAATAATGCAAGTCTTCAAGTATGGAACTACAAAATATGGAGGTATTTATAAAGCCCTATTTCAAAGTCTCCCAAGTAAAAGAAGCTAGTAAATTAGATTTTTTTTGTTTAAATATATTGTGTTGTTTGATAGGTGTTTAGGTCTATGGAGTGGTTTACATAATGAAACCAATACATAGCCTTCTTGTTTTACTTGTGAAATTGGGTTGCTTTTGGATTTTAAATACTTTTTTTGCACAATATAAATATAAATTGTACATTTGACCGACGAAATAAGCGTTTTGTCGTATTTTTTGTTTTCTTAATTTAGTATTTCTATATATTTGATAACCTTAATTGGATTTTTCAAAAAATTAGAAATCAACCTATTAAGGTTCTTTAATTCATTTTATTTATTCCCTCAATAAATTCAAAATAGATTTAGTGTCTACTTTGTTTTTTTACAGTAAGTTTTCTATTTCTCTTGTATAAAGATATTTGCCTTAGCAGATGCTTTGTATAAAGTATATATAAAAGATTATTAACTATAAAATTAAATAAAATGAAATCCCTAAAAATTACAGTATTAGTAGCAGTAGTATGTGCAATCTTCGCATCTTTAACTCCACAAGACAAACCAGCTCACGAAAAAGATAAAAATAGCGAGACTATTGTAAAAGTGACTCTTAAAAAAGAAAAAAAAGGAATTAAAATTCCACAACAAAGTTAAAATATATTATTTTTAAAAAAAGGGTGTTTCTAAAGAGATATGGAAACCCCTTTTTTATTTAGCTATTTATTTATTTTGAATGCTGTTTAATTAAAAAAGTATAAATTTGATTTAATACATAAATAAGTCATTGAATAAACTTTTACTTTTTATCATTACAGTGCTGTATGCATCTAATTTATTTTCTCAAAATAAAAAAGTAGATAGTATTGTTATATTACGAAATCTTGCGAATAACAACGAGATTGAAGTTGATATGCGTTTTGAATATGCTAGAAAAGCGATTAAGAATTCTATAGTTACCAATCAGGACTCTACGGTGTTAACTAGCAAAAGGGTGCTCTCTTACCTGTTTCTTATCCATGGAGACTATGATTCGTTATTTAAAATTAATCATGAAAATTTAAAATTAGCAACTAAAATACAAGATTCTATAGCGCTTGCAAATACAAACAATATTCTTGGTTTGTATCACCATATCAATGAGAAGCATGATAGTGCTTATTACTATTATTTTAAAGCCGTTAAATTATTTGAATCTTTAGAGGATATAAAGAATCAAGGAGAAGTATTAGCCAACATGGCAGATATACAAGAAACGGAAAGAGATTATATAGGTTGTGAAAACAATGCTATTCGATCCATTGCTTTAATAGAACAGTTGCCTGAGAACGATTATAACCTAGAAACCTTATGGTACGCAAATAATCTAATAGCAATAGTTTCTGCCGAATTAGAACAGTATGAGAAGGCATTAGAATATTATAATAAAACACTTGCTATTTGTGATAGAATGAAGGATTCTTACGAGAAAAGATTGTTTTCTAATATCAATATAGCTGCTTTGTATAGAAGAAAAGGAGATTATATTACAGCAGAAAGACTTTATGAAAAGTTATATAAAGATACTACTGTTTTTGAGTATGATCCAACTTCTTATTCTATAATTCTGTCTGGATTGGCTAATGCAAAATTTATTAATAAAACAGCTAGCAATAGCGAAGTGCATCAATTATTTAATAAAGCGTACGCTATTAGTAAAAAAGAAGCCGATGATGTTGGCCTTTTATCTATTAGTATGGATGTATCCGAATTTTATTTAGAAACTAAAAATCTAGATAGCGCTAGATATTATGTAGATAATGCGTATCAAATTGGTAAAGAATTAGTAGCAAATGAAACGATATTAGAAGCACTTCTATTAAAATCGAAAATTGAAACAGGAGAAAAAGTTAAAACAAGTCTAGATGCCTATATAAAATTAAGCGATAGTTTACAAAAAGCAGAACGCTCTATTAGGAATAAATTCGCAAGAATAGATTATGAAACAGATCAAATAAAAGCAGAAAAGGAGCAAGTTTCCAAAGAACGATTTTTGTTTTTATTGCTCTCCATAGGTTTGTTTGTAACGCTTGCTCTATTGTATGTGGTAATTACACAACGCTCTAAAAATAAAGAATTAAGGTTTGTTCAAGAACAGCAAGAAACGAATGAAGAAATTTATAATCTCATGCTTTCACAACAAGATAAAATTGATGAAGCTAGAAGTACCGAAAAGAGAAGAATTTCTGAAGAACTTCACGATGGTATTTTAGGAAGACTTTTTGGAACTAGGCTGAGTTTAGATAGTTTAAATAGGAGTACTACCGAAGATGCGATGAAGTCTAGAGAGAATTATATAGATGAGTTACAAGCTATCGAGCAGGAAATTAGAAAAGTGTCTCATGAGTTAAATACCGATTTTGTTTCCGGGTCCGGTTTTGCAGATATTATTAAGGCATTATTAGAAACGCAAACAAGAGCTTATGAGTTAGACTATAAGCTTATCCACAGTGATTCTATACATTGGGATAATGTTACCAATAAAACTAAAATTCATATCTATAGAATATTACAAGAATCCCTTCAAAATATATATAAACACGCTAATGCTTCCTTAGTAGAAATTAGCTTTAGTATAAAAAATAATGTAATTTGTATCGCAATTTCAGATGATGGTTCTGGTTTTGAAGTAAGCAAATCCAAAAAGGGAATTGGTATTAAAAATATTACCTCCAGAGTCAAAGAAATTAAAGGAGTATTAAAAATTAAATCGCAAATAAATAAAGGAACAACCATTACCATTAAAATTCCAATCTAGCAAAAACGCCCTAACTGAATGCAAGAAATAATTAAAATATTAATGACAGATGACCACCCTATGATTATAGAAGGTTATCAAAACACACTGTTAGCGACCAAAAAAGAAACCCAAGAATTGCAAATAGATATTGCAAATACCTGCGATCAATCTATAGCGTTAATGCAAAAGTCTAAAGAGGAGGAAAGTCCTTATGATATTTTGTTTATGGATATTAGCTTACCTCCTTCGTCTGACGGAACCATAACTTCGGGAGAAGACCTTTCTAAATACGCTAGAGACCTTTTGCCAGATGCTAAAATTGTTATCCTTACCATGTTTAACGAGCCATATAGAATACATAATATCATTAAAGAAATTAAACCGGAAGGTTTTGTTATAAAAAGTGATTTAACTTCTAGAGAATTGGCTAGTGCATTTCAGGCCGTTTTAAATAATCCTCCATTTTATAGCACCACGGTTACCAAATATTTAAAAACAGCTTTAGAATCTGAAATTGAAATAGACGACATTGATCGAAGAATTTTGTATCTACTTTCTCAAGGGATAAAAACAAAAAGCTTAACAAAACATCTTGGTATTTCTACTAGTTCTGTTGAAAAAAGAAAAAAGAGCTTAAAAGAAGTTTTCTCTATCACAGATAGCCAAGATGAAACCTTACTAAAGGAAGCTAGAAATAAAGGTTTTCTATGATTTTTGTGCGAATTATCTTTTTCTAAATGTTAATTTTTGAAATTTATTCATTTTTTTGAAACCTTCAAAGTCTTGAAAAGCTTGAATAGTGTGGTTTTTCCGTAAGTCAATTACGGTTTTTCCGTAAGCGTGTTCTGTATATTATATCTATCTTAGTACTATCAACAACGCATAGTTAGTTAATCCCCTCAGATAAAATTATGTTGATTATAGCATGAACTAAGTCTTATAATTTCATTTTTATGAAATTGTAAGACTTTTTCTATTCCCACGTGTTTGTTAAAAGCTGAAAATACTGGCTTTATATTCCCAAAAAGTCATAATAAAAAATCCAAAGTAAACGATAGCAACAATAAACTTTAAAAAAGTTCCTGTTAAAAAACCTAAAAAAGAACCAAAAGCCGCTTTTATGGCAGTTTTAGAATCTGCTTTATTAAGTAGTTCTCCTATAAGTGCACCAACAAAAGGCCAAATTATAATACCAAAAACACCAAATATTGGAAAAAATATAGAAATCAATAAGCCAACAGTAGTACCAATCATGCCCATTTTACTTCCTCCAAATTTTTTAGTGCCAAGCGCAGGTATGATATAATCTAAAGCAAAAACAAGTAGTGCTATTATTAAGGTAATAACCAAAAACCACTGATCATTTGGTACCGCTGTGGTAAGATGTAAAAGTAAAAGTCCAATCCAACTCATTGGTGGGCCAGGAAGCACAGGAAGAAAACTACCAACGAGTCCAATAATTATAAATAGAAAGCCCATAAAGGCTAAAAATATATCCATGTATTTTTTCTTATAAGACGAAGATAATTAAACAATGTTACATTTTTGTAACTAAAAAATTAGTTCAAACTAAAAAATTAGTTATATTTGTATTGTTGAACTAAAAAGTTAGTTATAAATATGAAGCAACTTACAAAAGCAGAAGAAGATATAATGCAAGTACTTTGGCACCTTGAAAAGGCGAATGTAAAAGCAATAATTGAGGAGCTTCCAGAACCTAAACCAGCGTATAATACAGTATCCACAATTGTTAGGATTTTAGAAAGTAAAGGCTTTGTAGATTATGAAAAAAAGGGAAAAGGACATATTTATTTCCCATTGCTTCAACAACAGGAATACAGTAATCAATCTATAAATAAATTAGTAGATAATTACTTTCAAGGCTCTTTTAAAAGCATGGTTTCTTTTTTTATGAAAAAGAACGATATAAGTTTAAATGATTTAGAATCGGTACTTAAAGAAATAGATAAACAAGAATAATATGTTGCACTATATATTACAAACCATCGTTTTTCAATTGCTGTTTTTAGTAGTTTATGATCTGTTTTTAAAAAGAGAAACCTTTTTTAATTATAATAGAATATATCTGTTATCCACGGGATTGCTTTCTTTGATATTGCCTTTTATTCAAATGGAAAGTTTTAAAAATATAGTTACTCAAAAATATAGAATACTACTTCCAGAAGTCATTTTAGGTGATGCTAATAATGTCAATGCAATAACGGTTGTAAATCAAGACGTGTATGCGATTTGGAATTATATTTTATACATAGGGATCTGTATTGCAGCATTCGTATTTGCTTATAAAATCATTCAAATAATACGGTTGATTATTGATAATCAGAGATATAAAAAAGGGAATTTAATAGTTGTAAGATTAAAAGAAAGTAATACCGCTTTTTCCTTTTTTAATTATGTGTTTTTGGGTGAAGATATTGAAGAGAAAGACCATGATGCAATTTTTAAACATGAGCAAATTCATGTACTACAAAAACACACCTTAGATTTATTGTTTTTTGAAATATTACGAATTCTTTTCTGGTATAATCCAATGGTTTATATGTATCAAAATAGAATAGCAAACGTGCATGAGTTTATTGCCGACAAAAAAGCAGCTAAAAACAATAACAAGAAATATTATGAGAATTTATTATCACAAATTTTTAATGTGAAACAAATCTCATTAGTCAATCCATTTTTCAAACAATCATTAATCAAAAAACGAATCGTTATGTTACAAAAATCAAAATCAAAAAAGAGAAACCTTATCAAGTATGCTATGCTATTGCCAGTACTTGCGTGCATGTTAATTTACACTTCCTGTTCACAAGAAGAAGGAACAGCAGTACCATTAGATCAGGATATGGAGCAAGTGGTTGAAAAATTTAGAAACCAATTACAAACAGAAAATAGTACATTAACAAAAGCAGAGCGTCTGGAACTAGCAGAATATATTATTGACGAATTTAAAGCCAATGTTGAAGATAATGGTAAAACAAGTTCTGGAAGTATTAGTGCATCTAGCATTACTAGCAGTGATGAGGTCCCTTTTTCCGTTATAGAAAACGTTCCTGTTTTTCCTGGATGTGAAGGAGAAGTAGATAACAAGGAAAGAAAGAAATGTATGGCTGGAAAAATTAGCAATTTTGTAAACAAGAACTTTAATATAGGTTTAGCGCAAGAATTAGGATTAAAATCAGGGAAACACAGAATTAGCGTTCAGTTTATAGTAGATAAAAACGGGGATGTAGTCGATGTAAAAGCAAGAGCACCACATCCAAAATTAGAAGTAGAAGCGATTAGAATTGTAAGCTTATTACCTAAAATGAAACCGGGTATGCATCTGGGTAAAGCGGTGTCGGTTCCTTACGGATTTCCAATACAGTTTCAAATAAATGAATAAACTTCTTTCCTTTTTTTGTCTATTTATAATTTTTAAAACCGAAGCGCAAACTTCGGTTTTAAAAATTGCAGATAGTTTATATGTTTATGGTAATTATTCTCTTGCTATAACAAATTATAAGCTACATAAAAAACAACAAGAAGTATCTTATAAATTAGCGCAAGCATATCAAGCAATAGGGAACCATGAGGAAGCTTTAAAATATTACAAACGAGATGCTCTTTTTAGTCCAGAAAATCAATTAGCGAAATATCAATATGCTAAACTATTAGCAAAAACAAAAAAATTTAATGCAGCATCTGGTTTGTTTTATGAGCTTATAGATTTAGATTATAAAAATCCAGAGTATCATTATCAACTAGGTTTAGTTTTAGAAAAATTAAAAGATTCTTCTAGTCAGAATAGATTTTATAGTGCGTATCAATTAGATAGCACGCACCAAAAAGCTATTTATCAATTGGCTAAGTTTCAGCTTAAAAATAAAAATTATGCACTTGTAGAAAAGTATACCAATATTGGACTACAAACATATCCTAATAATGCAGAGCTTATCAGCCTAAAAGCGCAAAGTTATTATAGCCAAGAAGAATATAGAAAGGCAATAGAAAGCTTGGTTCGATTAATTAATTTAAATGAAACTTCTTTATTTATATATGAAAAATTGAGTTTTAGTTACGCTAAAATCGATGCTTATGATAAAGCAATAGAACACCTTTTGATTGCTTTAGAAATGGAACCTCAAAATGCTTCAAATGTATTTATATTAGGTCAAATGTATGATAGGAAAGGAAATCCTGAAATAGCAGAAAAGTATATGAAGCAGGCTCTGGATTTATTCGATATTCCATTGGATGATAAATTTATACAGTTAGCGGTTGTACTCAATCAGCAAAAAAAATATAAGGAAGCTATAGCTATTTTAAATACGGTGATACATGAAAATCCAGGTAATATGCGCGCATGTTTTTTTATGGTAATGGCAAAAGATAAGTATTATAAAGATGTAACAGCCAGGTTAGAAGCCTTTCAAGCCTTTGAAAATAGTTTTCCTAACAATATATATTCTTCCATTGTAGAACAGCGAATATCCCAATTGAAGTCCGAAGAATTTAATACCATAGAAAATTAAAATTGTAAAATTGTGTTTTTATACTATCCAATATTGGATAAAGGTACTTCATCGTATTTTCGTGCATTTCCTTTGTTTTTTTTATAATTCGGAATTTTGTAGCGTTAAAATCTATTTTTTTTATTTATTTCGTAGAATGAGAAATAAAGTACTATTTATAATTGGGCTGTTATTTTGTACAATAACGGTGTCTTCGCAAGTAAATTTAAATTGCCAGCAAACGTGTGTTGTTGAAAAAACAGAATATACAGGAGCGCTTTTAGGCGTGCGATTAAAACCAAATTGTGGAGATAAAGGAGCTTATATTGCTGAAATAGTAACTAATTCTGCGGCAGACAAATCTGTTTTAGAAGTTAATGATTTGATATTGTATGCAGAGGATATAGAAATAAAGTTTCCTAAGCACTTTATAGATATTGTTGCAAAAAGCAAACCATTTCAGGAAATTCATTTGGTTTATGAAAGAAATGCAAAGGTATATTCTACACAAGTAGTTTTAGACGCCAAAACTTCAAAAATAGTAAAACAAGAAGTGTGTTGTGATACTTTTAATTTAAAGGAAAGCATAGCGATTTATCCTAATCCTGCAGTTAAAAACCTACATGTAACCTTTAAGGAAGCCGTTCAAGAAAACTATACTTTTGAAATTTTCAATTTAAATGGAGTCCGTTTTTTTAGCGAAGAAAACGCCAAATTAAATAACAACCTTACAAAAGCTATTTCTGTAGAAAATTTAGAAGATGGTGTGTATGTTTTAAAGATCCAACAAGGTTCTAACGCGCACTCTAGTATGTTTGTGGTTAAGAAATAATCACATTTAATTTATAAATTGTACATTTCGGTTTTCTTTAACATATGCAAAGGATTCTGCTTTTTTTATTGTTTTTAGGAGTAACTTCCTGTAACTATTTTAATGTGAAGAAAACATCTTCAGAAGCTATTCTTGAAGAAGAACTACAAACGTTTAACTGGAATGAAGTGGACGTGTACCCAAGTTTTGAAACCTGTACTACTTCTTCAGATCAAGAAAACAAGAAAAAGTGTTTTCAAAATACCTTAACCGAAGCTATTTATAAGCATTTAGCTGCAGAGAAAATAGTAGTGACGCAAGACATTCAAGATACTATTTTAGTGCATTTTCAAATCTCTGAAACTGGCGAGTTACATCTTATGGATGCGAAAATGGATTCTGTAACGATTCTAGAAATCCCCAATATGAAAGTTTTATTACATCAAAGTTTAGATTTTCTTCCGGAGATATATCCCGCAATTAAAAGAGGACAACAAGTAAAAACGCAGTTTACACTTCCTATTAAAATTCAAGTAGATTGATTTTTTAATTCTTGAAATTGAAATTCGGAAGGATTTTTAATACCTAATCGCTAGCTTTTTCATCAACCTTAAAATTTCTACATACAACCAAACTAAAGAAACTAAAAGGCCCCAAGTGGCAAGCCATTCTTTACTTTTTGGAGCGCTATTTTTTTGTCTTTCTATATATTGAAAATCTAGAAGTAGTGTTAATGAAGCTACAATTGCAGCAATAACATTAAATGCAATAGCGATTAAAGAAGTCCCCCAAATAAAGGACTGAAATCCAAAAAAGTTTAAAATCCAAGAAATAATATATACTAAAAATATACTGGAAGCCGCGGTGATAATAATGCTTTTTAGTTTTTGTGTAACTACTATAATTCTAGTTTGATACAGCAAAAGTATGGTAAAAAAAGTGATGATAGTAACACCAATTGCCTGGTAAGGCATATTCGGAAATTTGGCATGCGCAAAACTACTTATTCCTCCTAAAAAGAAACCTTTGGCAATGGCATATAAAGGCACCAAAAAAGGAGCCCAATTGTGTTTGTAAGATATAATGACGCTAATAATTATAGAAGAAATTATTCCGCCATAAAGAAACCATTGCATGTCAAAGCCAGCTCTGTAAAGACTCCAAACATATACGGTGATTACTGCAATAATAGCGATGCAAAAAAGCGATTTAATAACAATACCAGAAACTGTCATTTTAGGAGCAGACGATTTTTTATCCTTCCAAAAGTAATTAGAAAAAGCAGGATTGGATGTTTTATCTAAACGCATAGTGTATTCATATTTCGTGTAAAACTACAAAATATAAAGGGGAAAACAGTTATTTGCTGAAAGCCCTACCTTTCCATTTATAATTAGAAAAAATGGAAACAAAAACAACGTAAACACTAAAAAAGGGATATAGAAAACAGCTGAATAAATAAGACGATAAAAAAGATTCTTGATGATAAAAACGAACCGTTTTAAACAACAATAAAAAGTCGATACTACACTTGATTAAAAATAGATATAAAAGTATTTTAAAATTAAAAACACCAACAATACTAACTGTCAATGCAGCAATAAGGGAAGCATTCATTAGTAAAACAATTAGCCCGGCTATTTTAGCAAAACTATTTTTATAATTAGCAGATTTTGAAGCCCAACGTACACGTTGCGAAATTAATTTGCTAATCGTTTTTTCAGCTTCGGTAGTTACAACTGCGTGTTCACATTTTAAATAATGTACTTTTTTAGCATCTTGTTTTACAGCCTTTTCCAATAAGAAAATATCATCTCCACTTGCAATATTCGTGTTCCCTTGAAAACCGTTCACCGTTTTAAAAAAATCTTTTTTATACGCTAAATTTGCGCCATTACATAAAAAGGGTTTATGTAACCCAAAACCACCAATGGTTGCACCTTGAAGGCTTAAGAAATCTAGTAATTGGAAGCGATCTAAAAATGAATTTACATGGCTATACGTGACGGGAGCAACTATAAAATTCGCATCGTTTTTCTGTATAAACGCATCTAAAGTATCTAGCCAAAATTTGGATACAATACAATCTGCATCTGTGGTAAGGATCCAATTGTGTTTCGCAATTTGTATGGCAGAAGTGATAGCATCTTTTTTAGGTGAATTACTTTTTCGTTTGTTCTTAATAATCTTTATGTTAGTTCGAGTGTATTTGTCGGCAGATAAATGGGTGTCGAGAATGTTTTTAATAACTGCAACCGAGTTATCTTCAGAAGCATCATCTATCAAAATAACTTCAAATAAATGTTTCGGGTATTTTAAGGCTGCAATAGATTTTAAAAGTTTCGGTAAATTTTCAGCTTCGTTTCTAAACGGAATTAGTATAGAAAACATAGTTTTAACTTCTACATCTTCCAAAGAAAAAGGCTTTACTTTATCAAAACCAATGGCTAAACTTCCTATTAAAAATAAGTAAGCAATGGTAATAGCAACAAATAGTAAAAGGATCATTCTGCTTTGTTTTTTGGAAGTTTAAAGGTAAGCACATAAAAGCTCCCAAGTATACTTGGGAGTACGAAATTTAAAATCCACATGAGTAGAATAATACTTAGAATGGTAAATGCATCGATACCAATTTTGGTAAAAATATAAACAGCTACACTTCCTTTAATAATAACGTCTAATATAAATATGGAAGGAATTACAGACGAAATTAAATACATACTTGTTATGGCAATCATGGCTTGAAAATACGAAAGGCCAACACCAAAAAGATCAAGTAAAAAATAAAATTGAAACGAAAAAACCAAGTATCTTAAAAGCGATACTATAAAACTGGACACTATTATTTTTCTTGCAATATTTTTAACGAAACTTTTTACTTTCTCTATAGAAAACCCTTTTATTTTAAAACGTTTTTGTTTTAACCCTAAAACAGAAAATATAGAAATAACGGCTATAATAATTAAGAATCGCGGTACTCTTGAAAAGTTAAAATCGACCGGATATGCCATGGCAAAATAGTACAAACCAAAAATACCAAAAAGCAAGGTGATGGACATTTGCATCATGTTTCCAATAAAGTTTAAAAGGACAACCCGTTTTCTGTGTTCAGTAGTAAAATATAAAGCTTTAGCACCATAATCACCTATTCGATTTGGTGTTAAAAGTGACGCTGTTAAAGCACCTAAACTTTGTTTTAAGGCTTCATAAAAAGATATTTTTTTAATAGAAGATACTAAAATTCGCCATTTTGAAATTTCTAAAAACCAATTAAAAATGCTTATAAAAAGTAAAAAAATCACGTTTTTTAAAGAGAAAACATTGTTTTGGTTCGAAAAAGCAACAAATTCGTTGAAGTCTAAATCGTTGTTTGTGGTTAGTTTATTATAAATAAAATAAAAAGCACCAATTACAATACTTAATTTAATAAGTACAAAAAAGAATTGTTTAGTTTTGTATGGTAATGTTCTATACATGATGTGCTAAAATGCGCAAATTAAAACAATATTGCCTTATGATAATACCAATTCAAATATTTAAGTCCGCCATATTCTTTGTACTACTAAGTTTTATATCGTTTTCTGGATTTTCACAAAGCGAAACAAGCACTTGGAAGGCACAATTTGCTGTCGGAATTAATAGTCCGAGTCAAAGCGCATTTGTTTCTACCTTTGAAGCAAAACCTATAAATTTCCCAACAGTTCATATGGGCTTACAACGTATGTTTAGCAGAAACCTTGGCGCTAAATTAGACTTTGGTTATAACCGACTTTCTAATGCAAGCAATTCACCAGAATTTAAAGTAAACTACTCTAGAGTTAATGTACAGGCGGTTTATGACCTTGGTAGTTTTATTCGATTACCGCAAAACTATGCTATTATAGCCCATGCCGGACCAGGATTTACTTTTGTAAAACCATTAGGAGAGTATACAGATAATAAAGAATCCTTTTTAAATGCAATGGCTGGTTTGGAGTTTCATTACGGAATTTCCCAAAGCCTTTCTTTGTTTTTAGACACTTCTTATATTTATGCCTTTAGTGGTGATTATGATAATATTGGTGATGGATTTGGAACTTTTAACGGAAACCTTTTAACAGCAACTATTGGTATTTCTATTTCATTAAGTGGTTGTTATTATTGTGAATAATGAACGAAGACAGAATTATTTTAGGAATAGATCCAGGTACGACCATAATGGGTTTCGGACTAATACGAGTACGGAACAAGAAGATGGAATTCTTGCAATTAAACGAATTAGATTTAAAGAAATATAAGGACCATTATCTAAAACTGAAGCTTATTTTTGAGCGTACTATCGAATTGATTGATACACATCATCCAGATGAAATTGCTATTGAAGCTCCTTTTTTTGGGAAGAACGTACAAAGTATGCTGAAGCTTGGTAGGGCGCAAGGAGTTGCAATGGCTGCAGGTCTTTCCCGTGAAATACCAATTACCGAATATCTACCAAAAAAGATAAAAATGGCAGTTACCGGAAATGGTAATGCGAGTAAAGAACAAGTTGCAAAAATGCTTCAAAGTTTGTTAGGTTTAAAAACCTTGCCAAAGAATTTAGATTCTACAGATGGTTTGGCTGCTGCAGTTTGCCATTTTTATAATTCAAATAAAGTTACGGTTGGTAAAAGTTATTCTGGTTGGGATGCTTTTGTAAAACAGAACGAAGATCGTGTGAAAAAGTAGTTGCATAGAATCGTTTTTAATTTGTCTTTCCGCACCGGATGCGGAATCTATTTTTAAATAAATTATAACCTAAAACCAAAAGTTATCTCAGGCATATACATACACATACCATTTTGCAAGCAAGCGTGTCATTACTGCGACTTCCATTTTTCTACTTCTATGAAGAAGAAAGACGAGTTAATAGATGCACTAATTTTAGAGTTAGAACTTCGTAAAAACGAATTGCAAGATCAAGAAGTAGAAACTATTTATTTTGGAGGAGGAACACCGTCATTACTTACTGATGAGGAATTAGTTTTGTTAATAGAATCGGTATATAAGAATTACAAAGTTTCTGCAAATCCGGAAATTACGCTAGAGGCAAATCCAGACGATTTAACCGAACAGCGAATTATAGCATTATCAAAAACACCAATCAATAGATTGAGTATTGGTATTCAGTCTTTTTTTGAAGACGATTTGAAAAGCATGAACAGAGCACATCATGCAGAAGAAGCAGAAAAGTGTCTGGAATTAGCAACGCAATATTACGATAATATTACAATTGACTTGATTTATGGGATTCCAGATATGCCTCTTGATAAATGGAATGCAAACTTACAAAAGGCATTTGGTTTTGGCGTGAATCATATTTCAAGCTACGCTTTAACGGTAGAACCTAAAACGGCATTAGCTACTTTTATTAAAAAAGGAAGTTATCCACCAATAGACGAAGAGCTAGCATTAGAACATTTTAATCATTTGGTTGCCGAAACCGAAAAGCAAGGTTTTGTGCATTATGAAATTTCAAACTTCGGTAAACCCAACTATTTTTCTAAGCATAATACAAGTTACTGGCAAAGTAAAAGCTATTTAGGTATTGGTCCGTCGGCACATTCGTTTAACAAAACACAACGTAGTTGGAATGTTGCAAACAATACCAAATACATACAATCTATACAAAACAAAAAACTACCAAATACAGTAGAAATCTTAAGTGTTCAAGACCAATATAACGAATACGTAATGACAGGATTACGTACTATTTGGGGTGTTTCCTTACAAAAAGTAGAAAACGATTTTGGAGTAGATTATAAAAAATATTTATTGCAGGCTTCACAAAAATATATTGACGAAGGATTACTTGTCACTTCGAGTGATTTTGATGCGAATCAAAATAGTATCGAGAAGTTAAAAACAACGCAAAAAGGTAAGTTTTTAGTAGACGGAATTGCTTCGCAGCTATTTATGATTTAGTATATTTGGGTATAAAAATTAAAAATCACTAAAAAAAGAATTTATTAGATGATGGAATTATCTCAGACTAATTTAAAGTCAATTTATAAAAATGAGTAAAAAAAATTATTCAAAATTATCTATTATAATTTTTACTTTACTAATCTTTAATTGTAGTTCATCCCACGATAAAGATAATGAAAGTGTTTTAACCATTTCTAATAAAGCAAGAATTGCAGGTGTTTGGTATGAATTTGGTCAATGTCAAGATCAAAATAGTTTTATGTTTAATGAAGATTTAAGTTATCAACTTCTAAATTCAGGAAATATAGATTGTAGTAATAATGAAACGAGTACTTATAAATACACAGGTACTTATAATATTGTAGATAATGAGTTATTTTTTTATCAATTAACCGATGGAATTATTATTCAAGGCAATGGCGTTTCTGTACAAGAATTTGAATTGTTTGCTTCTAGAAAACAGACAATAGAAGTGTTAGATGATTCATTTTTACAGATTAAAACGACTATAGTTACAGATTCCGGAGTAGCAACTTTTAGCGATGTTTATGAACGATAAAAAAGAATAAATGATAGCAACCATAGAAACCAATTCAAAAAAATATAAAATAGATTTTTCTAAACCATTAGATATTTCTATTCCGCTAATAGCATCTGTAAAAAATGTAAATGCATGGTATTTAAAGGAACCGACAATAGAGCCAGTTCAAGATAACGGTTGGATAGCAAGTGTAAAAGAAGGTGCAAGCATCAATTTTAATAATATATGTTTCAATCCGCATGCGCATGGTACACATACTGAATGTGTTGGTCATATTGTAGAAAAAGTACACTCTGTAAATACAAGTTTAAAGAAGTTTTTCTTTCTAGCGGAAGTCATTACTGTAGCTCCAGAAAAACTAGGTGACGACTTTGTAATCTCTAAAAAACAGATCCAATTTGCCTTAGGAAACAAAAAACGAAAAGCGGTAGTGATACGTACGTTGCCAAATACAAGTGAGAAATTGTCTGCGCAATATTCACATAGCAATCCGCCTTATTTATTAGAAGATGCAGCAGTTTATTTAAGAGAAAAAGGCGTGGAGCATTTACTTATAGATTTACCAAGTGTGGATAAAGAAAAAGATGAAGGCAAGCTTTTAGCGCATAATGCTTTTTGGAATACCAAAGGAAAAGTGCGATTGAGCGCAACCATAACCGAATTTATTTTTGTACCAAATAATGTGGAAGATGGCACGTATTTTCTTAATTTACAGATAGCTCCTTTTGAAAACGATGCTTCACCAAGTAAACCAATTTTATACGCACTTTTAAACGATTAATTTTTGGTACATTAATTGCTTATTATAGAATAAAACCAATCAAATAAATGGAAGCCTTTTTAGGAATTATTATAGGAGTATTAGCAAGTTTAGGTGTTGTTACTTATTTTAAATCGTTTAAAAATAAACAACTTGTAAACTCGCAATCGCTACTATTATTAGACAAAGTAAAAACAGTTTGTAAATTTATAACTGTGGAAGGCGATTTCGCTGAAATTTACCATTACGAAGATGTGAAAGAACGTTTTTTAAAAATGGTAAATAGTAAGAAGAAAGCATTAATAGTAATAAACGCTAAGGCATATGTTGGCTATGATTTAAGTAAAATTCAATTGGAAGCAGATAATAAAAACAAACGGATTATTCTAGCACATTTTCCGCAGCCAGAAGTATTATCTGTAGAAACGGATTTGAATTATTACGATAAAAAAGACGGTTACTTTAATAAGTTTGAAGCTTCCGATTTAACCGGATTAAACCAAGAGGCTAAACAACATATTTTAGACAAAGTTCCCGAAAGTGGTTTAATACAAGCCGCACAAAAAGAAGCTTTACAAACCATCAATTTAATGGAAAGTATAGTAGAAACTATTGGTTGGAAACTCGATTATTCCGCGTTAAAACTAGAAGAAGCTCCTGTGAAAAAATTGAAAAATTAAAATTCTCCTTTTCGCTGGAAAGGCTGGTGTGTTATTATGAATATAGAACAACTTCGAGAATATTGCCTAGCTAAAAAAGGAGTTACAGAACATTTTCCTTTTGATGAAACAACACTGGTATTTAAAGTGCTAGGTAAAATGTTTGCCTTAACTTCTTTAAAAGGTTGGGAAGTCGGTACGCAATCTATAAACTTAAAGTGTGATCCAGAGTATGCACAAGAACTTCGTGCAACATACCAAAGTATTGAACCAGGTTATCACATGAGTAAAAAACACTGGAATACCATACAAATACATACCACCGAATTACAACCTTCGTTTGTAATACAACTAATTAATCATTCTTATGACATGGTTGTTAAAGGGTTATCTAAAAAGCTTCGCGATTCTTTATCCTGATGTATGAATAATATTGCGATTTTTCGCATTCAACAATTTATACCGCAGTTCATCGAACATATTAGGTGTAACTAATAATAAATCACATATTTACAGAGATTGATAGCGCTTAATATTTTATAATTTAAAACATTTAAAAGATGGCACTAGAAATCACAAATTCACTTGACGCGTTTATAGTTACAGGAATTCTTAACAAAACAAACGTAAAAAAATTTCAAATTTATTTCAAAAATATATTTAGCACCACGAATGAATTGGTGATAAATATTGACGAACTTAAAAGTATAGATAATGAAGGCGTCTCTGCTTTCGAAGATATCTACAAACAATCCTTAAAAGCACATAAACCCTTTTTCATTACAGGTTTAGGTAGTAAAGAAATATTCGATCATATCACCACTATTGACGCAGCGTAATTAATAGTAAGTATTCGATTATAGCACCAAATTCTATTACTAAAAAACAAAACCATGAAACTTATAATTACAAATAATGACAATATATATAGGGTAAAAGGAAACCTGATAAAGATGAATATATCCATTTTTAAAAACGGATTAAAAGATATTTTTAATCAAGCAGATGATGTTATCTTAAATCTACAAGAATTAAGTGCAATAGATAATCAGGGCGTAGTTGCCATAGCGCAATTACATAACGAAGCACTTTCTAAAAACAAAAAACTCTCTATAGTTGGCTTGGGTAATGGTCAAGTATCCAATCGCTTTAAATCAAGTCAAGTGGCTTAACACCATTTCTTCTTGCTGTATTGTTGGAATAAACGTACTTTTGTTTTTCAAAAATTTACTGAAATGAGTTTAGAAAGAGAATTAAATAAACGAGCAGATGGCAAGTGTGAATTATGCCAAAATGAAGAGCATTTACAACTATATACTTTAGCGCCTAGAAAAGATCAAAGCCTAATAGAAACACTTACAGCTTGTAAAACATGTGTAGATCAAATAGAAGATCCAGAAAGTACAGATCCTAATCATTGGCGTTGTCTAAATGATAGTATGTGGAGCGAACACCAAGCAGTCCAAGTTGCAGCATGGCGAATGTTATCCCGTTTAAGAAAAGAAGGATGGCCACAAGATTTGTTAGACATGATGTATCTGGAAGAAGACGTTTTAGAATTTGCTAAATCTACAGGTGAAGGAGAAGATGAAGAAGGAAAACTAATTCACAGAGATGTAAATGGGGTTGTTCTAGAAACTGGAGATTCTGTAGTGTTAATAAAAGACCTTAAAATAAAAGGATCTAGCCAAGTTGCTAAACAAGGTACTGCTGTTAGAAATATACGTTTAGACCGCGATAACGAAACCTATATTGAAGGTAAAGTTGGTCCAACACTAACCGTTATAATTACAGAGTACGTTAAGAAAATATAATAGTATGACGTTAGCTTTTGCAATCCTACAAGGTGAAAAAATCTTGTAGGATTACAAAACGTCAGGCTATCTACTATATCTTTTTTACGAGTTCTCCATACCTTTTGTATTGCAAACACAAAACATGCGAACTAACCTGAAAAAGGCTAGAACTATCTATGGATAGTCGAATTTCTATTCTTAACGTAAATAGATTGTTATATATAAGTAAGTTAGAAATTAGACGAAGTTCTCTTTTCTAATACTTCCTAATTGTTTTTATTGCTTTTTAATTGCGACGGACTTTTTCCTTTTATCGCCTTAAACTGTCGGTTGAAATTCGAAATATTATTAAAACCCGAAAGCTCTGCTATTTCTGTAGTCGAATACCTGTTTCCTGAAAGTAAAAGTTTGCTCGCATGTTCAATGCGCAATTCATTTAAAAACTGAAAATACGTTTTATTCGTTCTCTTTTTAAAATACTTACAAAAGGCATTTTTGGTCATATTGGCAACTTCAGAAATAGAACTTAAAGTAACCTCTTTATTAAAATTATTCATCGTGTATTCAAAAACATTACGCATTCTATAGCCTTCATTGTCGCTATATTTCTTGTCATAAATAAAAGAAGATAAACTTTTGTAATTAGCTTTCGATGTAATTTCTAGTAGCTGAAATAGTGCAAGAAATCTATTTAGTTTCGATGCGTTTTCTAGTTGCAAAAACAAAGCCTTTATTTGCTCCTGTTTCGAGGTAACTCTAAAACCATGCCTTGCGCGTTTAAAAAAATGCTGTAGTTCTTTTAACTCTTCCAATTCAAAAAAAGGAGCACCAAAAGACTGTTTCGTGAAAAATAAAGAAAGCATATGTGATTTTATAGACACCTTCGAATCGCTCTTAAAAACATGTGGAATATTGCTTCCTATGATTAAAATATCATTCTTCGTATAATAATTCACAGTATCTCCTACTACCAAAGTTCCTTCGCCTTCTACAATAAAACTTAACTGAATTTCTTCATGTTGGTGTAGCTTATCATAAAAAGATTCTCCTGCATCGATTTGAAAAATTAAAGCATCTTGCTCCGGTTTCGGTATTTTAAAAGGTAGTACTTTCATAGTACAAATATACGCAAATACTATTCCTATATAGTTTAAACGTTTACAAATAGAATAATATAGTATCATATATGGATAAAACCTTATCAATAAATACAAACGTATTCTAGTAATTTTACCACTTTAAAACGTAGAAATTATGAGTATAAAATGGGAAGGCGTAATGCCAGCAGTAACGACAAAGTTTACAGAAAACGACGAGTTAGATCTTAAAACTTTTAAAATTAATATTCAGGCACAACTAGATGCAGGAGTACATGGTATTGTACTTGGTGGTACTTTAGGAGAAGCAAGTACTTTAACCGATAGTGAAAAAAGAATCCTAACCAGAGAAACCGTAGCGTTTGTGAATGGTAAAATTCCAGTGCTAATAAATATTGCAGAACAGACTACAAAAGACGCTATTCAATGCGCGAAAAAAGCAGAAGAAGATGGTGCGCAAGGTTTAATGCTTTTGCCTCCAATGCGTTATAATGCGGGAGATAGAGAAGTTGTAGAATACTTTAAAGCAATTGCAAATAGCACGAAACTTCCTATAATGATTTACAATAATCCTGTAGATTATAAAATTGAAGTAACGCTAGATATGTTTGAAGAACTTTTAGCAAACTGTCCAAATATTGAGGCTGTAAAAGAATCAACTAGAGATACCACTAATATTACAAGAATTAAAAATCGCTTTGGTGATCGATTAAAAATTATGACAGGCGTAGATACAATCGCTCTAGAAAGCTTGATTCTGGGAGCCGATGGTTGGGTCGCAGGTTTGGTATGTGCATTTCCAGCCGAAACCGTTGCTATTTATGAACTTCAAAAAGCAGGAAGAATTCCAGAAGCCATAGAAATATACCGTTGGTTTATGCCATTATTAGAGTTAGATATAAATCCTAAATTAGTGCAAAACATTAAGCTCGCAGAAATGGCAACAGCTATTGGTACAGAAAACGTTAGAGCACCAAGATTACCGCTTCATGGCGAAGAGCGTATACACGTATTAAAAGTAATTGAAGAGGCACTAAAAAGTAGACCAACATTGCCAGATTATAAAAATTTGTAAAGGGTTTTGGGTGTTCCCAAACTTCGCTTAAGCTGCGTTTGGTCAGGCTTTACGCTATATCTTTTTTTGCCATATATGGCAGCAAAAAAAGGATGCCGTTGCAATCCTTAACACAAATACAGAACATGAAAGAAGCAAGTTAACAAACATAAAATAATGCTAGAAATAAGACCAACCTGTGAGAATTGTAATAAAAAACTACCATTCGATGCGCAAGATGCCATGATATGCACCTTCGAGTGTACTTTTTGTAAAGAATGTGTAGATACTATTTTAGAACATGTTTGTCCGAATTGTGGTGGCGGATTTGAAAAACGACCAATCCGTCCAGAAGTAGTATTACAAAAATATCCAGCATCTACTAAATTGGTTCACAAACTAGTAGATATAGAAGCAAATTTAAAACGAATGAATAACTAAAAGAAACCTTCCTTTTTTGGGAGATTTATAAGGGATTATGATAACAGGAAAAAACTACATAGGAAACAAACAGTCTGCATCTGGAGATAAAACATACAGAACATTTAATCCGCAATTAAATGTTGAAAATAAACATGTTTTTACAGAAGCAACTCCAGAAGAAATAGAGGAAGCGGTAACTTTAGCATCCGATGCTTTTAAAACTTTCCGAAATACTTCAGGAGAAAAAAAAGCAGCATTCTTAAATGCCATCGCCGATGAAATTTTAGCGTTAGATGACATATTAATTCAAACCTATTGTTCCGAAACCGGATTGCCAGAAGGACGTGCAAAAGGAGAAAGAGGTAGGACTGTTGGACAATTGCGCAGTTTTGCAGACTTGGTAAAAGAGGGTTCTTGGGTAGAAGCAGCAATAGATACTGCGCAACCAGAACGTCAACCAATGCCAAGATCTGATATTCGTAAAATGCTAGTACCTTTAGGACCTGTAGTTGTTTTTGGTGCAAGCAATTTTCCGTTAGCATATTCTACTGCTGGTGGAGATACTGCAGCAGCATTTGCAGCTGGTTGTCCAGTACTTGTAAAATCGCATCCAATGCACGCAGGAACTGGAGAATTAGTGGCTTCTGCAATTCTAAAAGCAGCACAAAAAACAGGAATGCCTAATGGTGTTTTTTCCAATTTAAATTCTAGTGGTATCGAAGTCGGACAACAATTAGTAAAGCATCCTGGCGTAAAAGCGGTTGGCTTTACTGGTAGTATTCGTGGCGGACGTGCTTTATATGATTTGGCTGCAAAACGCGAAGAACCAATTCCTGTATTTGCAGAAATGGGAAGTGTCAATCCCGTAATAATACTTCCGGAAGCATTAAAAAATAGACAAGAAGGTTTAGCAAAAACATACGCAGGTTCTATCACTTTAGGAACAGGGCAATTTTGTACAAATCCTGGTTTATTACTTGGTATTGAAAGCGAAAATTTATCCAGCTTTATTCAGAATTTGTCCAATGAAATTATAAAGATAGAACCATCCGTAATGTTACATCCAAACATTAGTGCTGCGTATGAAAGCAATAAACAAAAAGCAATTTCACAAGCCGAATTAACGGTTACAGCGAATTATGAATCCGAAGTGAAAACTAATTATGCAAAACAAACGGTTACAACCGTTTCTGGTACAACATTTTTAGAAAACCCAACCTTGCATCAAGAGGTTTTTGGACCGTATTCTATAGTTGTACAATGTGAAAATGCCGAAGAATTAGAAACTATAATTTCTCAATTAGAAGGACAATTAACAGGGACTTTAATTGCCGATTCTGGAGAGGCTTCTAATTATCCTAAAGTAATTGCAGCATTACAAAATCGCGTCGGACGTGTTATTTTTAACGGTGTTCCAACAGGAGTGGAGGTTTGTCCTTCCATGGTACATGGCGGTCCATATCCATCCTCAACCGATAGTCGTTTTACAGCAGTTGGGATACATTCCATAAAACGTTGGGTAAGACCTTTTAGCTATCAAGATTGGCCGAATGAATTACTGCCAAACGAACTAAAAAACGAGAATCCGTTGCAGATTTCTAGATGTGTAAATAACAAACAAACAATAGCTAAAATATAAATCTAATTTCCTGCAAGGTTTTAAAACCTTGTAGGTATTTTTAATTGGTTTTCCTTTTTACAGAAGATAATTATGAAAAATACATTTGTTTGTATTGATGCACATACTTGCGGAAATCCAGTACGGGTAATAAAAAGTGGTGGTCCAAATTTAATAGGTAATTCTATGAGCGAAAAACGCCAGCATTTTTTAAAAGAATACGATTGGATTCGTAAAGGATTAATGTTTGAACCTCGTGGTCATGATATGATGAGCGGAAGTATTTTATATCCGCCGCATACCTCGGAAAACGATTTTGCAATTCTGTTTATAGAAACTTCTGGCTGCTTACCAATGTGCGGCCATGGCACCATCGGAACGATTACAATTGCTATTGAAGAAGGTTTGGTGGTGCCTAAAATACCAGGAAAAATTAAAATGGAAGCTCCTGCAGGTTTGGTAGAAATAGAATATCAGCAAACCAATAATAAAGTAGATTGGGTAAAACTTACCAATGTGAAAAGTTATTTAGCTGCACAAGATTTAACGATTGAATGTCCAGAATTAGGAGAAATAATGTTTGATGTTGCTTATGGTGGAAACTACTATGCTATTGTAGATCCGCAAAAAAACTTTTCTGGAGTACAAGATTATACAGCTTCTAAAATCATTCAATATTCGCAAATAGTTAGAGATAGAATCCGTGAGAAATACCCCAATCAATTTATACATCCGGAAAATAAAACGATAAAAGATGTTACACATATACTTTGGACAGGTAGTCCAATTGATGTAACTTCATCTGGAAGAAATGCTGTGTTTTATGGTGATAAAGCAATAGATAGAAGTCCTTGCGGAACAGGAACTTCGGCAAGATTAGCACAGCTTTATGCTAAAGGAAAATTAAAAATTGGAGAAGCATTTGTACACGAAAGCTTTATAGGAAGTAAATTTATAGGGCGCGTAGAAGCCGAAACTCTTTTAGATGGCAAGAAAGCGATAGTGCCAAGTATTCAAGGTTGGGCAAAAGTATTCGGGTATAATACCATTACTATTGATGCTGCAGATGATCCATATGCGTTAGGTTTTCAAGTGATTTAATTCTTCAGATCTTCGTGGTTTTTTTAACGTTAGAAGGTCTCTAAAAGGATACACTTTAAAAAAGTATTTTAAAGAAATGAGAATAAACAAGAGTGAAATTTTAGAAAAACATTGTTATACAGAATTGGTGTATCAAAGAATTAATAAGAAGCTGGGAACCCAATTTTCAAAAGAAGAAAGTGAGACGCTTATAAAAAAGGTGTTAAAAGAAACCGATCTAGAATACTATAAAAAAACAGGAAAGAACTTCTATATTTCAAATAGCCAACATCAGATAAGAATTACAATAAATTCTAATACGTTTAGAGTGATTACTGTGGACAAAATTAAAAATAAAGAAGCTTAAAATAAGGTAGCAAATGTCAAAAAAGGTAGTGATTATTGGTGGCGGAATTATAGGCTTATGTTCTGCATATTATCTTCAAAAAGAAGGTTTTCAAATAACGATAATAGATCAGTCTAATCTAGATTCTGGTGCGTCCTATGTAAATGCTGGTTATTTATCACCCAGTCATCTTGTGCCACTTTCGGCACCTGGAGTTATGAAAAAAGGCCTGAAATGGATGTTGGATTCTTCTAGTCCGTTATATATAAAACCAAGATTAGATGTCGATTTTTTTAAATGGACTTTAGCTTTTAATAAATTGTGTACCGCCAATCACGTTAAAAAAGCAATTCCAGCTATAAAAGCAATTACGCTATTAAGTCAGGATTTGTATGATGCTATTAAGCGTGATGAAAACTTTACATTCCATTATGAAAAGAAAGGATTACTAATGTTATGTCAAACGGAAGCGATGCTAGAAGAGGAAATGAAAACAGCGCATTTAGCAAAAAAGGAAGGTTTAGACGCCAGGGAATTATCTCTATCGGAGTTGAAAAAAATAGAACCCAATGTAAACTTAAATGTAAAAGGAGCAACCTATTATCGATGTGACTCGCATACAACACCACAGGAATTTATGAAAGAAATGAAAGCGCATTTAAAAAATGTTGGGGTTACCTTTTATACCAATGAAAAAGTGGAAGATGTAAACGTTTTAAATGGACGTATTTTGGAAGTAAAAACAAATAAACAAATAGTAAAAGCAGATGAATTTGTGTTGGCTGCAGGTTCTTGGAGTCCTATTTTAAGCAAGAAATTAGGAATTAAATTACTAGTGCAAGCGGGAAAAGGGTACCGAATAAATACAACACAGCAAACAGGAATTACAATGCCGTCCATTTTGGCCGAAGCAAAAGTTGCTGTAACGCCAATGCGCGGTTTTACGCGTTTTGCAGGTACTATGGAGATTGCAGGAATAAATCACACTATTAATAAAGTTCGGGTAGATACTATTGCCAATGCAGCGACTCGTTTTTATCCAGAAATAAAACTCACGGAAGAAGAGAAAAACAGTGCAGCTGCTGGCTTACGACCAGTATCACCAGATGGATTGCCGTATATAGGTAAATCTACCAAATGTAACAATTTATCTATAGCTACAGGACACGCAATGATGGGTTGGAGTATGGCGACAGCAACGGGAAAATTAGTTTCCGAAATTATTTCAGATAAGAAAACTTCATTAAATTTACATTCTTTTCACCCAGATAGAAAATTTTAATATGAAATACCAACCAATTCCGAATACTTTATTCCAAAAAAATAGAAGTCATTTTATTTCTAAAATGGAACCAAATACAATTGCTATCCTAACATCCAATGACGTTAAGCATAATAATGCAGATGATGTTATGGGCTTTACGCAAAACAATGATTTGTTTTATTTGTCGGGAATAGACCAAGAAGAAACCATTCTGGTTTTATATCCAGACGCGCATAAAAAAGAGAACAAAGCCATTCTTTTTGTCAAAGAAACCAATGAGCAAATAAAAATTTGGGATGGTGAAAAACTAACGAAAAATCAAGCAACGGATATTTCTGGAATTTCTAGAGTAGAATGGGTGCAAGACTTCGAAATGCTTTTGCAATACATGGCTTTTGAAGCAGACGGTTTTTATCTTGGGCATAATGAATATTTAAAACGTGCAACAAAAGATCAAGAAACCCAGCAAGATCGAATGATTCAATGGTGTAAAAAGAAATATCCTTTACACGCGTATCATAGAGCGGCAAAAATAACGAGAGATCTGCGTCCAATAAAATCGGAAGTAGAAATTGCACAAATGCAAAAAGCTGCAGATATTAGTGTTGTTAGTTTTAAGCGCGTTTTGAAAGTATGTAAACCAGATATAAACGAATACGAGTTAGAAGCAGAACTAATCTATAATTTAGTGAAGTCTGGTGCTGTACGACATGCTTTTAAACCTATTGTAGCTTCTGGTAAAAATGCCTGTGCGTTGCATTATAATACCAACGATGCTATTTGTAAAGATGGCGAAATGGTGTTAATGGATTTTGGCGTTTGCTATGCGAATTATAATAGTGATACTACACGCTGTTTTCCGGTAAATGGCAAATTTAGCAAAAGACAAAAAGAAGTATATAGCGCTGTTTTACATTGTTTAAAAGAAGGATCTAAGCTTTTAAAACCTGGAGTACTTCCTGCAGATTACGAGTCTCAAATGGCAAGTTTGGTAGAAGCGGAATTGATAAAACTAGGATTGTTAAATGCAGATGCAGTAGCAAATCAGGATCCAGAAAAACCATTGTATAAAAAATATTTCATGCATGGTACTGCACATCATATCGGATTAGATGTACATGATGTTGGCTTGTATTCTCGTCCGTTAGAAATAGGAATGGTACTTACTTGCGAACCTGGGATTTATATTCCAGAGGAAGGAATTGGTTGCAGATTAGAAAACGATTATGTAATTACTGAAAACGGAAATAGCAATTTAACGGAAGCAATGCCAATAGAAATTGAAGACATTGAAGCTTTAATGAATAATAAAAAATAGTATGATAGGAATAGGAGGATCTACAATAAAAGCAGAATTAGCAGCAATTAAATCGACAGCGCATTTAGTACAGCCCATTCAAAAAGAAGAATTTCAGCAACGAATGGACAAAGCGTGTCGGATGATGCAAGAGCAAAATGTTCCTGCGTTGTATCTAAATGCTGGTACCAATTTATTCTACTTTACAGGAATGAAATGGAATGCAAGTGAGCGCATGGTTGGTGCTCTATTATTTCCAAATGGAAAGCTAATTTATATTGCTCCGGAATTTGAAAAAGGAACTATTTTTGACTTTATGCTAATAGAAGGAACGGTGCATGGTTGGGAAGAACACGAATCTCCTTACCAATTATTTGCAACACTTTTAGAGGCAAACGGCGTAGCGTCTGGAGCAATTGCTATGGATGAAGCAACACCATTTTTTGTTTTTGACGGTATTAGAAGTTGTCAAGATGCTTATGAATTAGTGAGTGCGAAAGCTATTACTGCAGGTTGTAGAATGATTAAGTCGGAAGCAGAAATTGCTATTATGCAACATGCTATGAACATCACTTTAGAAGTACATAAAGCGGTAGCAAGAATTTTATACGTAGGAATTTCGGCAAAAGAAGTAACCGATTTTATTAACGATGCACATATAAAATATGGAGCGACTTCCGGATCTTATTTCTGTATTGTACTGTTTGGAGTAGATTCTTCTTTTCCGCATGGTGTAAAAACCCCAAAAGATCTAGAAGAAAACGAGGTGGTTTTGGTAGATACAGGTTGTATGCTGCATGATTATATTTCCGATATCACAAGAACTTATGTTTTTGGAAAAGCAGATGAAGAACAAACACGTATTTGGAACATTGAAAAAGAAACACAACAAGCTGCTTTTGATGCTGCACAATTAGGAAATACTTGTGCGGATGTGGATAATGCTTCTCGAGTGGTTTTAGAATCTCACGGATTAGGGCCAGATTATAAATTGCCAGGATTACCACATAGAACAGGACATGGCATCGGTTTAGGAATTCATGAATGGCCATATATTGTTAGAAACGACAAAACCGTTTTAACAGCAGGAATGACTTTTAGTAATGAACCAATGATTTGCGTTCCAGACAAATTTGGTATCCGATTAGAAGATCATATTTACATGACTAATGCTGGTCCGAAATGGTTTACAAAGCCAATGCATAGTATCGATAATCCGTTTGGTGTTTAGAGAAATCGGAAGAAAATGTATCGCTACTCATTTTCTACCTTATTCTTTTAACCAACCATCAATAATGCTGTAAATTTTAGTTTTGGTTTCCGGATCAAAACTTTTAATTCTTGTAGTGTGACTTCCTTTTGGATTTACAAATTTATAAACTTCTCTTTGGGAAGCATCTTTAGTAAGTTCCACAGCAGTTGCACTCCAAGAATCATATTCGCCATAAATAAACAACATGTCTTCTGCAGAAGTATCTAAAAAAGATTTAATTTCTTGCATCGGTTTTAGATTGTAGTTTTTGGAAACGCCTTCCGGAAAAGCCCAATCAAATTTGTAAATTTCTTCGGTGTTTAAATAGGTTTTAAAAGGAGCGGTTTCATAACCATAAATCCCTTGTTCTGTCAAAGCAGCCCAAAAATAAGGTTGTAAAGCTTCCACAGATTTTTCATCAAAAAAACCATAACCTACAACATCTATTAAGTGGTTGTAGATGTTTTCAATAGTTAGATTTTCGGTAGGAATACTATCTATTGGAGTTCCCCATTGCCAAAAAGCAAATGCGTATTCCAAGATGGTATAATCTATCGCTTTCTCTACACCAAACTCCCAAGTCATGCCTTTTTCTTCTCCAACATTTTTCATCCTTTCTAAAAGGGCGCTTCTGTTTTCAAAGCATACTTTTTGAAAGGCTGTAATCTTTTCACGAGCTTCTTTTGTGCCTACATTTTTTAGAAACGAATACACTCTAGGATCTTCTCTTTGGTAATTTAACGGACCAACATAACAGACACTTGCATCTACATTTTTCGGAAAATATCTTCGGTGCGCCATCGTCGTTTGGCAACCTTTAGAAATTCCTGTCGTAACAAATTTGGCCTCAGGATATATTGCGTTTTTTATGGCAGTAATAATATATTCTTGGTCTTTCGCGGCGTTCGCAATGGTTAACGTATTCCAATCTATATTTTCAGGACGCGAATTATTAAAGTAACGATGTTCAATAGCTAATTGATTTGCTTGGTAATGATCTGCTAGTTCGCCGGCTTTTTCTGAGCCAATTCCGTAACCACGAAGCTCTACAATTACAGGTTTGTTTTTGTCTTCAAAACCTAAAAATACACGTTGTTTAAATGTGCCTTTAGATACGTCGTTATGGTCTATTGGTTGTTGAAACCAGATTTCGTAATTTTCATCAAAATGACTGGATTGCTCATGTTTTTCAATGCTTACCACATTTTTTATGGAAGCCAATTTTTCGAAATTTGAAACTTCGATAGCAATTGCAGTCGGAGTTTTATCTGCAACTTGCGAAGTTTTACAACTAATAAATAATATTACTAAAGATATTAAAAAGTACGATCGAATATATTTCATGTTAGTCTTGTTTTTAGTTTTTTAGAAAATTAGCAAGAAGTATCTGCTACAATTTTCCATTTCCCATTTATTTTTTTAAATATAATCATAAAAACACCATTAGCATCTCCTACTTTTCGTTTTAAATAGTATGCTCCCATAACCCAATAATTGCCATTACTAATTTTTGAAATATCCTTTATTGTAAAGGTTAAAGTCCCAGCATATTCTTTTGTAGGGTATCCTTTTTTGTAGTTGTCTAAAGTCTGTTGCCATCCTTTTGTGATACCGTTACTACCATAAAATTTTAAAGAATCACTTTTCCAATAGCCTTGCATAAAACCTTCCAAGTCATTATTCGACCAAGCTTTTTCTTGTAGTTTCATAACTGCTACAATAGCTTCTTGGTCTTCTTTTACCGTAGTTTGAGAATTACAAATGGTAACACTAATTAGACAAAGTAAAAGAATTATTTTTTTCATAGTTTGAAGTGTTATTTTAAAATAAATCCATCTTTCATGGGATCTTTAGGATCTATTAAAAAAGTTTGTATTCCTGTTGTATATGCGGTTCCTTCTACTTCTGGAATTACAGCTTTGAAAGTACCATAATCTTCTTCAGAAATTATAGAACCTTTAAAAACAGAATCTGTAATACTTTCAATGGTACTAGTTTATCCGCCAGTAAACATTTCAATGGTTTTTAGATACACCAATTTTCGGGCGGAATAAAATCCGTTTTCCAAAGTGTATTTGGATATGCTTTATGCATTTGTAAATTTATTATAATAATAATTAGCGGCAGCTAAATCTTCTATAGCATGTCCAACAGATTTAAAAACGGTAATTTCATTTTCGTTCTGTCTGCCTTTGGTTGTGTTAGAAGTTAAGCCGAATAAATCGCCTTTTATGTCTTCCTCTTTAAGCGTTCCATTTTTTAGTGGAATAACAATGTCACCGCTTTCTTTTAATCCGCCTTGAAAAGTATCTACATAAACGGAAGCTTTTTTAATGGTAGCATCATCAGCTTCACGCATGTCCGGTTTATACGCGCCAACTAAATCAATATGTTGTCCTTTTTTTAAATATGCACCTAGAATTAATGGTGTTTTAGAAAGTGTAGCACAGGAAATAATATCTACATCTGCTATTTTTTCTTCGATAGTTTGGATGGCCTGAACGGTGAAGTTTTCATTTTTTAAGCTGGAAGCAATTGCTTTCGCTTTTTCATAATTTCTTCCCCAAATATAAACGGTTTGTATAGGCCTTACGGAAGCATGTGCTTGAATTAGATTAGCGGATAAAGCACCTGTTCCAATCATTAGCATGCTACTTGCATTTTGTTTGGATAAGTAAACGGATGCCAAAGCCGAAGCCGCAGCTGTGCGCTTAGCGGTTAAACTTTTCGCTTCTAATATGGCCTTAATATTTCCTTTAATGGCATCTAAATAAATATAGACTCCTTGAATAGCTGGTAAATTAAATGGACCGTTTTCTGGACTAACTGTAACTATTTTAACTCCCGCATTTTTATTTGGATGCCATGCAGGCATTAATAGAAGAGAGGAGTCTTTGTTAACTGTTGGATTTGGAAAATCATGATGATGACGCATGGGTACCAGAATGCTCTTATTGGAAAAGCACTGTTTTATTTCTTGAATCAATTCTGTAAAAACAGTATTTTGTTCCATGAAATCCGCATCGATTTGTAGTATGTTTTTCATAACTTTAAAAGTAATGAAATCTTAATCACTATATATATGGTAATCGAATAAAATTCTATTTATTATGGTTCATATAGTACTAGTTGATGTTTCCTATTTTATAATATCTTCGTTTGTTTGGCATAAAAAGCATCTTGTTGTTTTTTCATAAGCTCGCGAGCCATTTTCTTTTTATAAGCATAAAGCTCTTCCTCTGCTGCAATGTCTTTATACACTTTATCGTTTATGGAATTATCTGCATCAAGCATTCTTTTTTCTTGGTGCACTTGTTGTGTGGTCCAGGTTCTAATTTTATGTTCTTCGTTTTCAAACTTAAAATCGTATTCTCCTTTTGGTGCTAGTAATTTTGCGATAATAGGAGAGGTTTCAATTGCTAAAAACAATAAGAATATGAATAGACTTGGTAGCCAAGGCAATTCATTTAATGCGTTTACTCTTGCCATTAAACCATCAAAACCATCAATAATAGGTTGTGTGGTTGCAATTTGTGTATCATAATCGGTTTTAAGTTGTGCGATTTGCGTTTCGGTGGTTGCTATTTTTTCTTTGTTGGTTGTTTTTAATTCCTGCAATTCCGCTAAAGCGATATCATGCTTATCTCGTTTTTCTTTGTACACAGGACCTTTTCCTAAAAGTTTAGTTCCAGCAGTTCCTTCTGCTTCATTAATAAAGATGTCATATAATGCATTAACCTCTGTTTCTTTAGTCTCGATTTGGGTTTGTAAAGTGCTGATGTTCTTTTCTAAAGCTTCCGTTTCTGGAGAAAATTGTAAAGCAATTTGGTCTTGATTGGCTAGCGTAAGTTCGTTTTTTTGTTCTAAAAGGACTTGATTAATTTCCTTTTCAAAAATCTTTAACTCTAACGGTTTTGAGATTACAATAGCGATGATTAATGCCAATACCATTCTTGGTGATGCTTGGATAAATTCATCTATAAAACGTTCCCTTTTCTTTATGGTAGAAACAATAAAACGATCTAAATTAAAAATGAGTAATCCCCAGATTAAACCGAAAAAGATGGCAGCATATAGGTTATCGAAAACAGTAAAAAGCGCATAACTAGAAGCTATAAAAGCCATAACTGCTGTAAAAAATACAGTGGCTCCAATTCCTGCATATTTATTTTGCTCGCCATTTGAGCAGTCTTTTAAAATGTTGGTGTCTGCGCCAGAACAGATAATGAAAAATTGTTTTAACATGATTAGATTGATTTTGATGGATGGATGATTGTCTATTAGAACGCTAACTATACTATTTTGTTACAGTTTTTCTCAAAAAAAAGACCCTTCAGGTTTTTAAAACCTGAAGGGTCTGCATATTAAAATGGATACCTCTAATTTAAAAGTTCTCCTTTTTCATTTACTTTTTTTCCATATCTATTAAAATAGGAAATTTTTTTATTTTTAACCGTGTAGAAATAGGTGGTGCCATTTATGGTTACATAGCCATTTCTGTTTTTCTGTGTATTCGATTTAACTTCTTGTACTGTTTCTACTTTAGTAATTACTTTTCCGTTTTCATCAGTGATTACAGGTTGTGTCGTAATATTTACCATTGGTCTTTCTACATTTTTAGTTTGTGTAGAAATACTTAAATCGTCATCGTTTTTCACTATTTCAATGGCTTCATCGGAGGTTATTTTCTTTCCTTCATAATAAAAATCAGCATTTTCTTTTGCCATTTCTATAACGTGATCGATAGGTGATTTTGGTGGTGGTGGCGGAGGAATCATTCTTACAGAAACGTGACCATTTTTAATCTCGTATTTCTGATTGTACTCTTCATGAATTCTCTCGTATTCTGCTCTTTCTTCTTCCGTTGCATTACCTGGAATTGGAGGTGGAGGCGGTGGAATCATTCTTTCAGAAACGTGACCATTTTTAATCTCGTATTTCTGATTGTACTCTTCATGAATTCTCTCGTATTTTGCTCTTTCTTCTTCCGTTGCATTACCTGGAATTGGAGGTGGTGGAGGTGGAATGTTACTTACTTCTCCTTTTTTTACTTTCGGTGCTGGAGGTGGAGAAGGAAAGTTTGGAAAAGGTTCTGCTTCTGCCTTTTGCTTTTCAGTCATTAAACTATATACATATTCTAATTTTTCAACCTCTTTACGTTCGATAAATCTTTTGTCTTCTGGTTGATTGTTGTATTTTTTTGCAAGTTTGTTGTATTCTGCAAGTTGTTTAGGTGTTGCTTTATCTTGCTTTTTGGTTGTATGGTTTCTAGGTGTGATATTTAGTTTTAAATACCCGGAAGCTCTCAGTTGTTCTTTTATATCTGTTAAAAATCCCATTTCCAAATTATCTTCCAATTTAATGGTAACTACAACTGTTTTTTGTTTGTCTTCAAAAGTGAATTTAGGATGGAATTCTTTAAGTGTGTTTTGTAAATTTTCTAAAGATGTAACTCTATCGTTTACAGTAATTTTTAAGTCTTTAGTAATCTGTATTTCTAAGTTTTCTGAATTATTAATTGCCTCATTAGATATTTGCTCATTTTTGTCGGTCTCTTTTTCTACTTGCTTTGTAGTACTAAAACTAAAAATTAAGATAGCTAATAATGGAAGTAGTAATAAACTACGAAGCCAAAAGGTCTGTTTGGATGTTTGTGTTTTCATAACTGTAAATCGTTTTTTGATGGATGAATAATTGATTGCGTGTTCTAGGGTTAATGCTTGCTGGTTTGATGAGAACGATAGCAAGGTTTTTTGATACGTTGTACTTTCTATTCCTTGATTTATAACCGCTTGATCTGCTAGAAATTCATGGTTTAGTTTGATGTCTTTTTTTAATAAATATACTAATGGATGAAACCAAAATATAATTTGGAGCACCTCTATGAAAAGTATGTCTGCACTGTGTTTTTGTAGTGCATGTGTTTGCTCATGAAGTAAAACTTCTTTTGGTATTTCATTATTTTCAAATTTGGTTTTGTTTAAAAATATATAGTTGAAAAAAGTGTGCGGTATTACCAAATCTTTTAATAATACACTTATAAAACGCGAAGTTTTCTGTTTTGGATTGCGCTTTATTTTTATTAAAATTCCGGTGAGACTGTATATAAATCGGATGGAGAATAGCAATACACCAATTCCGTAAATACACCATAATAGGATTGGTACATAACTAGTAGATTCTATTAAATCCAGATTTTGTATTTCCTGAAAAGGAGTGAATCCCGTAAAATTATTTACCATACTTTGTGGTTCGATATATTCTATAAAAGTGATAAAAGGAATTCCTGCGGAAACCAAAATAACTCCTAATAAATACATGCGTTTAAAGTGATGGTTGCTGGTTTGCTCTAAAAACACTTTATAAAAAGCGATAAATGCCAACAAACAGAGACTAGATTTTAAAAGCGCTATTTCCATAATTATTTAATTTGTTGATTCTACTTTTAACGATAAAACTACTGTGGTTTGTTTTCTATTTCTTGATCTATTATAGCTCTTAAATCCTCTAATTCTTTTTTAGATAGATTGGTTTCTTTGGTGAAAAAGGAAGCGAATTGTGAACTACTATCGTTAAAAAAGTTTTTTATTAGTCCGTTTACGTGTTTTGAGAAGTAATCTTTTTTCTTGACTAGCGGAAAATATTCCCGAGAATTACCATAAACCGTATAATTAATAAAATTTTTATCTTTCATACGTTTTAAAAGTGTTGCAACCGTAGTATTTGCAGGTTTAGGTTCTGGATACGCTTCTAGTAAATCTTTCATAAAAGCTTTTTCTAATTTCCAGAGGTGATTCATTAGATCTTCTTCTGTTTTTGATAATTGCATCTCTACATGTTTAGATTGTTCTCTACAAATGTAGAGAATAAAATTCAATTCTACAAGTGTAGAGTTGGAGTATTTTTAATTGCATTACCTTTACTCTAAAAATTAGTGCATTTTATTTTATGAAAAAGTTACATTTTGTTATTATATTCTTTCTTTTTATCAGCTCTTTTGTGAATGGTCAAACCATTACAGAAGTAATAAATCAAATGGATTTAGATTCTTTACAGCTTACCATAAGAGAATTTACAGGAGAGCAGCCGACTATAATTAATGGAAATACAGTTACTATTGCGAATAGAATACATTCTAATAATGAATTAGCTGCAGATTATTTATATGAGAAATTAGATAAGTTAGACAATCTAACGGTTGCCAACCAATTAATTAACGGGGAAGCAGGAAGAAGAAATATTATAGCTACACAATTAGGAAAAACAAATCCGGATAACATATATATTATTTGTGCGCATTATGATTCTGTTGCAGGTTTTTGTGCCGATGATAATGCCTCTGGTACAGCAACGGTTTTAGAAATTGCTCGAATATTATCTACACAATGTTTAGATAATACCGTTGTATATGCACTTTGGGATGAGGAAGAGATTGGCTTGGTTGGCGCTTCTCATTATGCCAATTTAGCTGCTGCTAACAATGACAATATTTTGGGTGTTTTAAATATTGATATGATGGGTTATGATGGGAATAATGACAATAATTTTGATATTGATGTTAGAGATATAGCAAACTCTTTAACCATGAAAGATGATCTTATTTCTATTTTAAACAATCCGGATTACGGATTCACATTAGAAGTTAATGTAGTAAACCCAGGAACTACAGCTAGTGATCATTCTAGATTTTGGAACCAAGGATTCTCTGCAGTGTTGGTGGGAGAATCTTGGGAAACCAATGACCAAACCCCTTTTTATCATAGTTCGGATGATAAATATAATACCTTAAATTTCCCATATTATCATGAGCTTTCTAAGTTGATTATGGGATATATGGTAACCAAAGCTGGTCTTGTAAATGTAGATAATACCGTGACTCAAACAGGAAATACGTTAATTTCTAATCAAAATGCAGCTACTTACCAATGGGTCAATTGTGATACTAATGCAAATGTGACTGGAGAAACAAATCAAAGTTTTACTCCTTTAATAAATGGGAATTATGCGGTGGAAATAACTTCTGGATCTTGTGAAGAAAAGAGTACTTGTTTTGTATTTGATGCTCTAGGTTTAGAGGAATTTGACGCGTATGAAATTACACTATATCCTAATCCAGTACACACAAATTTAGTTATGAAAAGAGTTTCTGTTTTAGAGGATGTAACTATAGAGATGTATGATATTACAGGGAAAATTATATTAAATAAAACTTCTTCTGAAAGTAAAATGATATTAGATGTAAGTGCTTTAAGCAATGGTGTTTATTTCTTAAAAGCAACTACAAATAATAAATACAGGATTACCAAAATACTAAAAGATTAAATACTCTTTTTGTGTTTAGAGCGTATACTTTCTATAATAACAGTCGCTAGTATTAAAGAACCGCCAATATAGGTATTAAGTGTTGGTATTTCATTTAGAAAGAAATAGGCTAAAATGATTCCGAAAATTGGTTGTGTACTACTAATGATACTTGCGGTACTCACACTAAAATACTTCAACTTTTTAATAAATAAGGTGTGCCCAATAGCTGTGCTTATTAAAGCGAGCATAATAACATAGGGATATTGCGTTTTTATATTATTGCTGTCTTGGAAAAATAATACTGGTGCCAGAATAAGGCTTAATATTACTAGCTGATATACCATTAAAGTTATTCCGTTGTACTTCACGACGTGTTGCTTTAAGATAAGTGTTCTTATGGCGTAACAAAATGCAGAAAGTACACCGAATAATATACCTTTTACATTTGTGTTTTCTAGATTAAAATCCGGGGCTAATGTGTAAAGACCTAAGAGGACTAATAGACCTAAAACAATATGCATTGGGTCAAATTTCACTTTAATGAACAAAGGTTCTAAGAGTGCGATTATTATAGGAAATGTATATAGAGAAAGTACACCTAAGGCTACGTTAGATAGTTTTAGCGCATAGAAATAAGTGATCCAATGTGCTCCCATAAAAAAGGCACTAATACTAAAAGTTAGCACATCCTTTTTTCCGTTTATTCTTAGGTTTATTTTTTTGTATTTACAGTATGCAAAAAGAATAATAAGTGCTAAAATACTTCGCCACCAAACCGTTATTTCGGTTGGCATATCAATATATTTACCTAAAACACCAGAAGTACTTATAAATAATGTTGCTAAGGTGAGCTCTAATAAATGATTAACGTGATGGTTGTTTTTCATATTATGGTTGCGGTAACTCTTGTGTTAGCGATTATAATGGCATCCTTTTTTTTGCTGCCGTATATGGCAAAAAAAGATATAATGAAAAGCGCGACCTCCTTATGCTTATTAAAAAAGCAGAAGGAGGTAACACCCAAATACTATTTATTTAATGCTGTAAAATAGTGGTAGAAATAAGGAATCGTTTCAATACCTTTTAGGTAATTCCATACGCCGAAATGCTCATTTGGCGAGTGAATGGCATCGCTGTCTAAACCAAATCCCATTAAAATAGTTTTACTTTTTAGTTCTTTTTCAAAAAGTGAAACAATAGGAATACTTCCTCCGCTACGTTGCGGAATTGGCGTTTTTCCAAAGGTTTCTGTATAGGCTTTACTTGCCGCTTTATAACCAATACTATCGATTGGTGTTACATAACCTTGTCCGCCATGATGCGGCGTCACTTTCACAGTCACCCCTTTAGGAGCAATACTTTCAAAGTGTTTTTTAAAGAGTTGGGTGATTTCTTCCCAGTCTTGATTTGGTACTAAACGCATCGAAATTTTAGCAAATGCCTGACTTGCAATTACCGTTTTTGCTCCTTCACCTGTATAACCACCCCAAATACCGTTGACATCTAAAGTTGGTCTTATCGAGTTTCTTTCGTTGGTAGAATATCCTGCTTCCCCATAAACGGCATCAATATCTAATGCTTTTTTATAGTTGTCTAAAGAGAAAGGTGCTTTCGCCATTTCTGCTCTTTCTTCGGTACTAAGTTCTTCTACATTATCATAAAAACCAGGAATGGTAATATGATTGTTTTCATCATGTAACGAAGCAATCATTTTGGTTAATACGTTGATTGGGTTTGCAACTGCTCCACCATAAAGACCAGAATGTAAATCTCTATTCGGACCAGTAACTTCTACTTCTACGTAACTTAAACCACGTAACCCTGTGGTTATAGAAGGTGTGTCTTTGGCAATCATTCCAGTATCGGAAATTAAGATAACATCGTTACTTAGTTTTTCATGGTTTTCTTTTACAAAATCGGCAAGACTTGCACTACCAACTTCTTCTTCTCCTTCTATCATGAATTTCACGTTACAAGGCAATTGGTTGGTTTGCGTCATAAGCTCCATGGCTTTCACATGCATGTACATTTGTCCTTTGTCATCACAAGCACCACGAGCAAAAATAGCACCTTCTGGATGTAGTTCTGTTTTCTTGATTACAGGTTCGAATGGAGGAGAATCCCATAAGTTAATAGGATCTGGTGGTTGCACGTCATAATGACCATAAACGAGCACTGTTGGCAAGTTTTTATCTATAATTTTATCGCCATATACGATAGGATATCCTTTAGTTTGACAAATTTCTACGTTTTCACAGCCTGCTTTTTCAAGACTGGACTTAATTTCGTCTGCTGTTTTTAAAACGTCTTTCTTGTATGCGGAATCTGCGCTAATAGACGGAATTTTAAGTAGTTCGATCAATTCGTTTAAGAATCTATCCTTGTGCTGATCGATATATTTTTTAATGTCTTTCATAATAAATTTACGGTTTTTGTAAAAGTACAAAAAAGAGGTATAATTTTCTTTATTTAGATGTTATGAATATTAAAAGTATTGTTTATATTTGCAATCCGAAATTATCGGAATAAGTTGCAGGCGTGGTGGAATTGGTAGACACGCTAGACTTAGGATCTAGTGCCGCGAGGTGTGAGAGTTCGAGTCTCTCCGCCTGTACAGAGTAAAAAAGCTGACTTTAACGAGTTGGCTTTTTTGTTTTATAAGATTTTTGAAAGTATGGAGACGAGAAGTTTATGGGGAGCGCAGACGAAGTGAGTCTCTCCGCCTGTACATAATAGAAAAGCTAACTTTAACGAGTTGGCTTTTTGTTTTATAAGATTTTACAAGAAATGAGTATTTCTTTGGTTGAATGAAGCAAAGCAGATTTATAGCGCTTATTTAATTTTACGCTAATATTTTTAATATTGGATATTTTGACCAAATACTTGCAATAGTATGACTCTAAATTAGTTTATTTACAACTGAAATAGTAGGTGATTTGTTGGATAGCAATTCCATTATCACGTTATTTCCTTAAAATCACAATTCTGAATAATTATATTTATAAAAAAACAATATGTATCATCAAAGCATAACAAAGCAGTTCACTTATTTTTTTCTAATTTTATTTCTTTTCTCCACAGTGTATAGCTGTAAAAAGGGAGAGGATAAAAAATTATCTGAACCCGAAGCTGAATTTAAGCCAATTTCAAAAATCGAAGCACCTGAAGGAATGGTTTGGGTGCAAACAAAAACCTTTTTACAAGGAGCAAAAGAATCTGACAATTATGCCATGCCAAGAGAAAAACCAGCGCATATGGTAACTGTAGATGGTTTTTATATGGATATTACGGAAGTTACCAACAAGCAATTTAAAGCATTTGTTGCGGCTACAGATTATATTACCATTGCAGAACGCGAGATAGATTGGGAAGAAATGAAAAAAGAATTACCTCCGAATACACCAAAGCCGCACGATTCTATTCTACAACCAGGGAGTTTAATTTTTAATAAAGATGTAAATGCTGTGGTAAATATGGAAAACTATGGGCAATGGTGGGCATGGGAAACGGGAGCTGACTGGAGACATCCGGATGGGCCAGCATCTACTATTGAAGGGAAAGATGATTATCCTGTAGTTCATGTGGCGTACCAAGATGCTTTAGCGTATTGCAAATGGGCCAACAGACGATTACCTACTGAAGCAGAGTGGGAATCTGCTGCGCAAGGGACTAATGCCAATGCCATTTTTACTTGGGGAAATGATCCTACCCGTTTAGATGCTAATGCAAATACTTGGCAAGGTGTATTCCCTACTAAAAATGATTCTAAAGACGGATTCGAATTTATTTCTCCGGTAAAATCGTATCCTCCAAATAGTATTGGTTTATATGATATGGCTGGAAATGTATGGGAAATTACCAGTGATTTTTTCAGTGTAAAATATTATCGTGAATTAGATACTTCTAAAACTATTGTAAACCCTAAAGGAGCGGATGCGCATTTTAATCCTGATAATCCATATCAAGTAGAACACGTAATGAAAGGTGGGTCTTTTTTATGCCATGCTTCTTACTGTGCTAGTTTTAGAATTTCAGCAAAAATGGGTGTTTCTGAAGATTCTGGATCCGATCATATGGGCTTTAGAACGGTTGCTACACCAAATATGTTAGCGACTGAAGAATAATAAAGCTTTTGTATATATAACTAAAAAAAGGGAAAGTTGACTTTCCCTTTTTTTTATATTATAAAAATATTGGTAATACATAATAGGTATCACCATCTCTAAAACGGTTAGTCTATCAAAGAGAATTCTTTGGATACTCTTGTAACTCTCATATAAAAAGCACCCCAATCCACATCTTCATCCGTTGTAAACCAAGCACTCAAATCTGTTTCTCCTTTAGTGAAATTACCTTTAAAGGTTAATGCTTTAGCATCTTTTGTTACATCCATAGTTTGTTCCCAAGCACCAATTTTCACACCACCAGATTTGAAGTTCATTGTTCTACCTTCAGCAATAGCTTCGGTAGAAATAGTTCCTTCTTTTCCTGCTACTGCAGCATTAATGGCTAGGTCAGATTCGAATGGCCATCTGCTTAATTCAATAGTATACGTTCCAGACTGCTCAAATGCTACTGTAAATTCACCACCTATTGGATTCTTTTGTGCTTCTCTAATATAATTCTGATTCCACGGAATTTTTGAATCGTGAACATGTGTATCATGACAAGTTAATTCTATAGGATTTTGATTATCGGAACCTAAAACAATGATAGGAAACTGATTAAATTCTGTAGAAACAGAACTCCACCATGCATTATAATAGCCTCGCATTTGTTCTACTTTTTCAGGAAACTGCGCTGCTAGATCATTTTCTTGACCTGGATCTTTAGAAACATCGTACAATTCGGTACCATTAACCAATCTCATTTTGTCTGACATCACCGCACTTTTTCTCCATTTTATTGGACTTTGAACACGTTGCGAATCGGTGATAAGATAGTCTCTACCAATGGTTTCTTTTGTTCCTAAAATCAGTGAAGAAATATCGGAACCATCCATTGCTTTTTGTCCTTCAGGTAATTCTAAATTACATAAGGTGGCTAAGGTTGGTAAAATATCTAAATGTGCTGTTAAATCAGTCACATCTTTACCGCCGTTAATATTTTTTCCAGGATAGGATATAAAAAATGGCACGCGATGTCCACCTTCATATTCACTATTTTTAGTGCCTTTCATTCCTGCATTGAAACCATATAATTTACCTCCTACTGTTTTGTACCCAGAAGCTGTTCCATTATCCGTCATAAAAATAACAATCGTATTATCTGCAATTTTTAAATCTTCCAATTTCTTTTGAAGCTTCGCAAAGTTGTCATCGACATTGGTAATCATTCCATAAAATATTTTTTGAAACTCTGGAATGTCTAAATCTTTGTATTTGTTATAATAGGCTTCTGGCACATTATAGGGTAGGTGAGGTGCATTCAGAGAAATATAGGTGAAGAATGGTTCATCTTTCTTGTCTTCAATATATTTTATAGCTTCATCAAACCAAACATCTGTACAATACCCTTCAAACTTTGTAGGTACCCCATTTTTAAAATAAGTGTCATCAAAATAATCATTATCCCAATAATCTGGTGTCTGACCAACGCCACCACCACCATGTGTAATGGTGTATTTAAAGCCTTTGTCTTGCGGTCTAGAAGGGTAGGTGTCTCCTAAATGCCATTTCCCGAATATTGCGGTTTCGTAGCCATTTTCTTGAAACACATCTGCCATAGTAACTTCATCTTCTCTTAAAATAGAAACACCACCAATCGTGTGCCAAACACCAACTCTATTTGCATAACGTCCAGTCATTAAACCGGACCTTGAAGGCGCACAAGTTGGACCAACATGAAAGTCTGTTAAACGAACAGATTCATCATGAAATTTATCCAAAGCAGGAGTTTTTACTAAGGTGTTACCATGCGCACCTAAATCGCCATAACCTTGGTCATCTGTAATGATAACAATAACATTAGGCTGCTTTGTTTTTTCGGTCGTAACTGTTTTTGTTGATTGAGAGGTACATGAAAATGTAAATCCCATAAGTGCCATTAATACTACTATTTTTTTATTCATTTTAATGTTATTTATTGATACTAATCTATTTAGGTAATTCTTTTTTCCAATCTTTCCACAGACCTTTAAGTTCACTTACTCGTTGCTTATTAGTGTCTGCTATATTCGTTTTTTCAAATGGGTCTTTGGTAATATTGTAGAGTTCTTCTTTATTAATGTCTTCATTAAATAAAAGTTTCCAATCGCCTTTTCTAACAGCTCCTTGTGCCCAATGATCTGTTTTTACTTTTGGAAAACGCCATTCCCAAAATAAAGGTTTTGTTCGTGTAAAGCTATTATTTTCTAAAATAGAACTTATATTTTCGCCATCAATATTATAATTTTTTGGCAATTCGGTTTGAGCTAAGCTTGCAAAAGTTGGTAATAAATCTACTGTAGAAAGTATACTTGTAGAATCTACTTTATTTTCTTGAACGTGATTTTTCCATTTTACAATAAAAGGCACGACCACGCCTCCTTCATAAATATCCACTTTTCTTCCTTTTAAACCTGCTGTAGAACCAGCTTCCTTAGAAGGTCCCCATCCTGCAGGACCGTTATCACTTGAAAAAATAATTAATGTGTTGTCATCTAATCCCATTTCGGATATGGATTCTAATAATCTTCCAATATGAAAATCGGCATCTTTTAAAACCGCATAATACGTTTCTTTACTAGGTGATAAATCTTTAAAAGATTTGCGTTGTTCTTCGGAAGGCCACAAAGGTGTATGTGGATCTTTTAACCAAAGGTTCACAAACATGGGTTTTTGGCCTTTATTTCGTTTTATAAAATCGATCGTTTCATCTACAGCAATTCGACTCGAACTTTGTACCCAAAGCGTATCGGTATCCATAAATCGCGTGGTTGGCCATTTTTGATCTCCTTTCCAAGTTGGTCCATTTCCGTTCCAAACTCTGGTTTCGTCATAACCATATACTTTAGGTTCTGGTGCTGAAGGATCTCCATGAGGTTTGCCACCACCTCCTAAATGCCATTTACCAAAATGTGCGGTTTTATAACCCGCTTTTTGCATAGTTTGCGGTAGATAAGCAGGTAAAGAATCATTTAAATAATTGGGCATGTTACGTTTTGCGTTCACTTCATTTCCTGCAAAATGCCCATGAACTTGATGTCTTGCTGGATAGTGACCTGTTAACACCGAAGATCTGCTTGGAGAACACACACCACTTGTGACATGAAACTGTGTAAATCGTGTTCCTTCAGAAGCCATTTTATCTAGGTTAGGAGTGACCACTTCTGTATTTCCATACACTCCTAAATCTCCATAACCCCAATCATCTGCGAAAATAAAAATGATGTTTGGCGTAGTATCTTCTTGCGCTACTATAACTTCTTTTTTAGCGTTATTGCAAGAAAACAACATAATTGCAATCCCTAAAAGTGCGATATGTTTTAATAGACTTATTCTCATTTCCATATTAATTTTCAAACGTTTCTTTTTTCTGTTCCTTACTTAATACTGTTGCCAACTCATTGACTTTTTTAGGAAATTGACTAGCTAAATTAGTCTTTTGCCCAATATCATCTTTAAGGTTGAAAAGTTGTATGGTATCCTTATCGGTTTCAAAACGTTGCCCTTCTTTAAACCATTTTGGTATTCTAGCGTGATAACCATCTTTATTATTAATGTACAACCAATCGCCTTTTCTAACGGCGTATTTGGATGTATAGGTATTATGAATAATATTTTCTCTAACAGCCTTATTATTTTCAGTTAACCACAACTCAGAAAAATTATAACTATCATGATGAAAACCTTTTGGTAACTGACTATTTGTAATAGACGCTAAGGTATTTAGAATATCTATCTGACTAAATAATTGTGTGCTTTTCGTTCCTGGTTTAATGTTGTTTGGCCATTTTACGATAAAGGGCACATGATGTCCACCTTCATAAACATCTCTTTTTACACCTCTAAATGGATGCGAACTATCGTGATCGTAATTTTTAATACGATTATAGGCATAATGCTCAGAGCCATTATCTGATGTGAAAATTACAATGGTATTTTCATCAGCATTAATAGCTTTTAGGGCATTTAAAATTTGTCCAACAGCATCATCGGTTTGATACACCCAATCGCCATAAGGACCTGCATTACTTTTTCCTCTAAATTCTTCATTCGGAATTATTGGTGCATGCGGAGAAGGGAAAGCCATATATAAGAAGAACGGCTTTTCTGCTTTTTCTTGATTTTTTATAAAAGTGACAGCAGAACTTGTAACCGTTGGTAAAACATTATAAAAATCCCAATCCTTAACTGCTGGTCCTGGTCGTAATTCCCAATTGCCCTCTAATGCGAAATCTTCTTTTGGATGTTGTAAAGTCTCTGTTGGTGCTTCTTTAACTTTATCATTTTCTATCCAAGTATATGGTGGGAAATTAATAGTACCATCACCAAAATAGGAATCAAAACCAATAGATAAAGGTCCGTTAGGAATCCTTTTATTCCAATCATAAGCTTGCGCTGGCCAAATTTCGACGTCCTTCTTTCCGTGTTTCGCTTTTACTTTTTGCGTGAAATCTTTTTTTCGAATAGCTTCCCAGTTCCAACCTAAATGCCATTTTCCTATAGCTGCTGTATGATAACCGTTTTCTTGAAGAATTTTAGGTAAAGTCACCTGATTTTCTTTAAAAACAGATGCACCCATTGCATGTACAATGTCATTAAAATCTCTCCAATGATATCTACCCGATAAAAGCGCATATCTACTTGGCGTACAAACGCCAGAAGAACTATGGGCATCGGTCATTAAAAGACCTTCTTTGGCTAGTTGATCTAAATTTGGAGTTGGTATTTTGGATTGTGGATTTTGAATAGCTAAATCGCCATAACCCATATCGTCAGCATAAAATAGGATGATGTTGGGTCTATCCTTTTTCTCGGTTGGTTTTGCTGATTTTGTTTGTTGTTGACAAGCGGTTAAGCACACCAATATTAAAATATAAAAGTAGGCGCTTATTTTCATGGTTTTAGCTTTGTTTTTTCCAGTCAATGGTTGCTTTCTTATTTTCTAAATCGACCCAAATACTAGCATGCTCGTAATTTCGGGTTAAAATCCATTCATTTACCTGCATATCGTCTAAAGGTTTCCCTAAAGGTTGGTCAAATTCTGGATACCATAAAAGGGATCCCATATGTAAGCGATACCCCCAATTGTAACTAATATAAGAATGTTTTTGTGCTCCAGCTAAAAAAGAGGCTAATGCAAAAGTTAGATGTTCTTTAGAAAGTTTCTCTTTTTCTTTTTCAGATTTAGCCATAAATTTTTTGTCTACCCATGCATTCTCTGGCCATGTCTTAAACACTACAATTTTACCACTTTTACCTGCTTTTTCCATTTCTTGGATATCCTTAAGCATACTTTCTTTCGTTTTGCTATTAAAATATCCAAAATGTTCAATCATGATGGCATCTGTATAATCTGGAAAATCATTTCCGCTATTCCTAATTGGTGTGGAGCGTATTCCGTTATAAACGATCAATTTTTCCTCTCCAATTTTAGCTCTGGTTTCTTGAATTAAATCTTTTAAGCCTTGCTGAATGGCATCAAATTTTTCAGCTCCCCATAATTGTTTATTTCCTGGATTAGTTACTTGCACTAAGCCATCAAAGAAAACACCATCGATGTTTTTATTATTTAAATTGTCTTTAGCTACCTCTGACCACCAATCTCTAACTTCTGGATTAGATAAATCATAGCGCTTTATTTTTTCATTTTTTAAATCTAATTCGCCTGTTTTTGTTTTAAGCCACCAATCTGATTTTGTTTGATAGTCTTCATGCGCTTTATACATACTGTAATCTAAAAACGCATTCCAATAGAATACCACTTTCATATCTGGATTTAGATGCTTTAATACTTTCGCATCGGCAGCAATCGATTCTTCAGAATGTTTATATTTAGGAAAACCATGCGCCTTTTCTAATACCGTAAAGTTAGAATGAGACGCTATAAATTTTGCTTCCGATTTGGTTAAGAGATCCCCTTTTTTTCCGAAGTGAAAAGCTACAGGAACCTTGTCCCAACTAAATTCTGGAAAATGGGTATCACTTTGAGAAAAGGCTGTTTGAACTAAAAACAAACCAATTAAAAATAGACTTTTATGTAGAGTAGGGGACTGCATATGGTTACTTTATTGGTAAGATTTTAATAGACTTTAGACTTGATGTTTTTGAATCGCCTTCAACTAATGACGTTTTGATGATGTGATTACCAGCCGTTTTAAATTCTAAAATTCCCATTCTGCGATACGCGTATTTATCGGTTGCCGCTTGCTGGTTTTGAATTTTAACACCTTCATCTGTAGTCGTTTTCCATACTAAACGTCCTTCCCCTTTATATTCTAAATCTAAATAATAATAGCCAGGTTCTTGCACATTAACTTCCCAAGTCACTGTACCGTCTTTTTCCCAATTACTTACTTGGTTAGCATGTTTCCATTCCCCAAATTTTTCCATCCAACGCACGTTTTCTTGTACTGCGCCTTCCGCTTTTCCAAATTCGGTTAATAATCTAGTAGGTACATTTGGATAAATGCCCAAATGCGTTTCTACAATAGGTTCTGCATCTTCCAATGCAACCTGAATAACAGAAATTAATTCTTCTGGAGCTTTATAAGGCACATCGATAACTAACCAATCGTTGTCTTTAGAAAATTTAAGTGGACTACTTTGTGAGCCATCTAAAAGCGATATTTTTTTCACCTTTGATTTTAAACCTGGTACGTATAATTTACCATCCGTTGGCCATTCGCTTACAGACAAATAAAGAGAATTATTGTTTGTTGTAATATCTCCCCAAGGTAATGCATAACCCCAAGGGGAACTACCTGCATCATAAATTACTTGCGGATATTTTTGGATCCAACGACCAGATTCTTGTAAAAACTCTATTCCAATGTTTGGAATTGCTCCATTACTATCTGGACCTACATTAAATAAATACGTACCACCTCTAGCCACGGTTTCTATAACACGACCTAGAATTTTTTTAGGACTTTTAAAGTTGTTATCATACCAAGCATAAGACCAAGAATCGTTGTTTGTATCACAAGTTTCCCAAAGCCCTTCAACATTTCTAGTTGGTACTTCCATATCTCCAATACTCGCATAGTCACCCAAGCCATTAGGTTTTAAGGCAGGAAGAAAAGGAGTGTTTCAGGAGTGGCAAGTCTTAACAACTAAATTGAAAGAAGAGAAAGGGATTTCGCTTAATTCTGCCGCCGAAATGGCATATAACAGGTTGAGTTAATGAGGGAATAGGATACCGATTTCCATGAGGAAATGAAAAAAGTGGTAATGGATAGAATACACGAATGGGTAAACCTAATGTGGAAATATCAACCAGTGCTTCTTGTTGCAAAAAAAATAGAATAGTGCCTTTTAATACAGGACATTTATCCGTTGTAAAAAAAAATTATGGAATTAACAATTAACCCAAAATATCCATCTGTAGACGATTTACGTAAAAGAGCTATGGTGAAAATGCCAAAGTTTGCATTCGAGTACTTAGATGGAGGATGTAATGAAGATATCAATTTAGATAAAAATCGAACGGATTTACAGAAAATTGAACTAATGCCTCAATACCTGTCTAAGTTTGAGAAATCAGAAATGAAAACAGAGTTATTTGGACATACATATGATGCGCCTTTTGGAATTGCTCCTGTAGGTTTACAAGGATTGATGTGGCCAAATTCACCAGAAATTTTAGCTAAATCTGCAAAAAAACATAATGTTCCATTTATTTTAAGTACGGTTACTACTTCCAGTATAGAACGAGTGGCAGAAATTACAGAAGGTAAATCTTGGTTTCAATTATATCATCCAGCTGAAGAAAAAGTAAAAAAAGATTTGTTAGATAGAGCTGCTGCTGCTGGTACAGATGTATTAGTTATTTTGGCAGATGTACCAACTTTTGGATACAGACCTAGAGATGTTCGTAATGGATTGGCAATGCCTCCAAGTATGAGTGTTAAAAATATTATTGAAGTAATGAAAAAGCCAGACTGGGCTTTACAGACTTTAATTCATGGGCAACCAAGTTTTAAGACTTTAGAAAAATATATGCCTAAAGGGCTTAATTTAAAAAAGTTAGGAGAATTTATGGATGCCACTTTTTCAGGGCGATTGAATGAAGATAGAATTGCTTCCATTCGTGATCAGTGGAAAGGTAAATTAGTTATTAAAGGTGTGGTTAGTGAAGAAGATGCTCAAAGAGCTATAAATTTAGGTGTCGATGGTATCATTGTATCGAATCATGGAGGTCGTCAATTAGACGCTGGACAATCTTCGATAGTACCAATGACTAATTTAGCTGAAAAATTTGGGAGTCAAACAAAAATCATGGTAGATTCAGGTTTACGAGGTGGTCCAGATATCGCTAGAGCAATGGCAAGTGGCGCAGAATTTACTTTTATGGGAAGAAGTTTTATGTATGGCGTTGGTGCTTTGGGTAAAAAAGGAGGAGATCATACGATATCTTTAATGAAACGAGAATTGTTGCAAGTTATGGAGCAAATTTGTTGTCAAAAAACAGGGGCTTTTAAACCGCATTTAATTAAATAAGTACCTGTTAATATGTAACGGGAATACTGAGGTGTCAAAATAATGATGGTGGTTTAATAGCAAATATTTATTCTTCCGAAGAACTTTTGAAATAACTTAAAAGTGGATTACTCCTTATAAAATGTAATCCACTTTTTTATGCTTGCAGGAATTTGATAAATTAATGTGGTTTTTAAGTCGATACATCTACAAAATAGGAGCTCAAAAGCCATGCGTTCTATGTGTTTTTTTTTACAAAGTGATAGATTAATGGACTGTTTTAGTTTTGATTTTAAAAGATATTAAGAGCTACTTTTGTTGTTTTCGGAAATTTGACTTCAACTTTATCTGACCCAAAAGGGTCTAGTTTCTTTCGGATTATATTTTGTTTTATGTCTTTGTTTATATGGGATTTAATAAGGGCTAAATGGTCATTACGGACGTTTCTGATAGTGAATGTTTATAGCTTAAGTATGTTATTCGTTTTTTCGAAAATACTGCATTATGTTATAGAAAGGAATAAAAGAAGTATTTTTGCAAAATAGTATAAATAATCAAATTCTAGTTATATGTCATCAAAAAGAACAACTTTAGCTTCTATTGCTCAAGCATTAGAGATTTCTGTATCTACAGTTTCTAAGGCGCTTTCCGATAGTTCAGAAATTGGTGCTGCAACAAAGAAAAGAGTTTTAGAATATGCTAAAGCAAATAATTATACGCCAAATAGCTTTGCTTCCAATTTTAGAAAAGGTACAACCAGTACCATAGGTTTAATAATACCTAATATTTTAAATCCGTTTTATGCAAAAGTGCTAGTCGGCGTAGAAACGTATTTAGATGATAACGGGTATAAATTAATTACCTCTATTTCTAATGATTTAATTGAGAAGGAAACAAAGAATATTTCTGTAATGTCTAGTGGTTTTGTGGATGGGTTAATTATTTGCATATCTAAAGAAGCGGAACAGAAAAACGAATACCAACACATTAAAACCTTAATAGATAACGGTACTCCAATTGTAATGTTTGATAGGATTTGTGATGAATTGGAATGTGATAAAGTGATTACAGATGATTTTCAAGCTGCTTTTGATGCTACCGAGTTTCTTATAACCAATAGAAAATGTAAACATATAGTTATCACGGCTAAAACAAATAATCTGCATCACTTAAATCTAAGAAGAAAAGGATTTGAAGCGGCAATGAATAAACATCGTGCGGATGTAAAATGTACTGTTATTACAGACGAAAGATCTAAAGGATTAAAACAAAAACTTGGAGAATTATTAAAAGAAGACCCAAGTATTGATGGTGTTTTTGGTTTAAATGAAAAAAGTGTTTTGCACGCTATTTTATTAACGAACAAATTACAAAAAGAAGATAATGCAATTTCCATTGCAGGTTTTTGTAATGATATGCAATCGAAGTATGATGCTTCCCTTATTGTAATTAACCAAAACGCTAAAGAAATAGGTGTAACATGTGCCAAGCTTTTATTAGATAGAATAAAGAGTAAGGATAATACTAGTTTTCAAACAAAAACAATCGCTGTAAATCTATAGGTTTTAGTAATTTTAATATAATAAAAAAGCGCAATCAAGTATACTTGTTGCGCTTTTTTGGTTAGAACTTAAATTCTATTTAGGGATTAGAATTTAATTAGTTTAGTGGTGCTTATTTGTTCTAACTTGTTTTTTACTTGTACTAAATACATGCCTCTAGATAGTTCTGAAATATTGAAAGCGGCGTTTTTTGTAAAATCACCTTTGTATTCTTTTACTAGTTTTCCAGAGATATCAAATATTTGAAGTCCTTTAATATCTTTATTTAATTGAAATGTATTGTTTGTCGGGTTTGGATATAGGGTTAAATCGGTAATCGTTTCCAAATCCTCTATACTTAATGTAGGAGGGTTATTTCCGAAAATTCTAAACTGTCCGGCAGGAATACTGATGGTTGTTACTGTAGATTCTATGGTTGTATTTCCTGTTTCATCCATTAAATCATACCAAGTCCCACTTGTTGGAAAACTTGTGTTAACCGTTTGCGAAACCACATCAAAGTTTGCTAAAACAATAACATTTCTTAATGCTGTAGTTGGAATAGAAGTATCGTAAATATCGATTCTTGGTGTTAAGCTTCCTGAGTTAATAGTGTAATCTCCTTCAAAAACAGGTTCGTTTATTTTTAAATAATTCATTCTAGACCAATCCCTGTACACTTGACTTCTAGTAGCATCTGTTTCCCAGTTATCTGCCCATTGCGGTTGCGGTTTTGTATCTAATTTACAATCTCCATCTGTGCCACCTGGTTCATTTACCGTTCCGTTATTACAAGTAAATATGGAGTTTTCCATACCTAATTCCGCAAAGTGCCAAATCATTTTTGGACCAGGAATAGTTAAACTTACAGCACCTAATGCCGACATTCTTGAAATTGCTACATTTAAATCCGTTACATCATGAGAAGCATTGGAAGCATTACCATATTGGAGGTTTTTATACATTAAACGTTCTTCATCATGGCTTTCTGCATAACCAACTAATCTCGGAGCATCAAAGCCTCTAGCAACATGGCCCATGCCGTCAAAATTATTATCCGAATTATACCCCATTGTTAATTGGTTATACGGATTAGTCAATTTCCCCCAAAGCATAATTCCTTTTGGTTCCGTATCGTTAAGTCTGTAGTTTGCCCATTCTGTTTCTTCTTGTGCGCTTCCGCCAAAACCTAAATGTTCAAAAATCACATAATGTGTTGGATCCAATGACCAAGAATAATCTGCATATTCTTTTAAAATAGCTACACGATCTGCTTGGTATGCGTTTGTTTGCGAATCACTACCTGTTGCATTTTGTGTAAATCCTTTAGTTAAATCCCAACGTAAACCATCAATTTTGAATTCTTCGACCCAATGTTTAACTACACGTTCCACGTAGTGTTGTGTTAATTCCGATTGGTGATTAAAATCGGAACCAACACTATAGCTATGTCTTGCTGTGGTGTTAAAATACGGGTTTTCTGTACTTGGTTCTCCCCAACCGTCGCCATCTGCATCGTTCATCCACATTCTATTCATCGGATTTCTACCAAAGGCATGGTTTAGAGCAACATCTAAAATTACAGCAATATCATTTTGGTGACATAAATCGATGAATTCTTTGAATTTGTCTTCCGTTCCATAAAACTTATCTAAAGCTAAGTGAAAAGAAGTGTTGTATCCCCAACTTTCATTACCTTCAAATTCCATTACTGGCATAAGTTGGATGGCATTTACGTTTAAATTTTTAAAATAATCTATTTTATCGATTAAGTCTTGATAGTTTCTATCGGCATCAAAATCTCTAATTAAAACTTCATAGATTACTAAATCTTCTTTTTTAGGTTTTTCAAAATCTGTAACCACCCATGAATAATCTGCTTGTCCGGTTTCTAATACAGTTACTTCACGTTCCTGTCCAGCAGGATATGCTGGTAAGTTTGGATAAGTGGAAGCCGGAATCCATGGGTCATCAAAAGGTGATAATACTAAAGTAGAAAAAGGATCTGCTGTTTTTACCAAAGCAGGTGAATTAGCTATAGGAGATTGATCCATAACCCAATATTGGTACGTTTCTATTTGATTAGGAGTTAAATTGGTAAGTTCCAACCAAAAGACACCAGTAGTTGGATCTTTTTTCATTAAATCTGAATTAGTAGGTTGGTAGTTATTAAAACTACCGGCTACATATATATAATCTTTATTCGGAGCCTCTAAAACAAGAGTTGCTTTCGTGTTATCCGAAGTGTTGTAATTTATACCGTTGTCCAAGCCGTTAGGTACGTTTTCATTAACAGGTGTGGCATTTACTAGTGCCGAAAAATGTTTTATGATAGTATCAGAACCTTGGGTAATAGTTAAAGCATAGTACTGGTTTTCGGTAATGTTAGTATGTGTGAAATTATAGCTAGTTACGCTATTTAGTGTGTTTAAAACGCTGCCGTTAGCGCTTAATATGTAGTTTGCATTTCCGTTTGTATTTGTAGCTTCTATGCTTAAGTTGCTTCCAGAATTTAATTGTGTAACACTGCTTTCTATTGGGGTTGTTAAATTAACCTGAAATGTCCCTACATTATATATAAAGTCAACGCAGCCATTATCTTTAAATTCTTGGCTTCCATTTTCATTTCTAAATACCATACCTAATTTGGTAGCAGAAGATGCTTGCTCTGGAGATAAGGAATAATACGTTTCTGGAATGAAAGAAATACTCCAAGTACCATTCCCATTATTTGTCATTGCTCCAACACCATCGTCTTGTCCCCAATTTCCAATGGCATTATAGCCAAAGGCATTGGAGTTATCTCCAATTCCGGAGTGTAAATAAACGGTTGAAGGATTGTTAAAACCATTGCAATCTGTGTCTGTTGAGTTTGCATCTACAGTAATTGTAATGCTTTCATTTACATTAAAAGGAAGCGGTGAGATGCTTACTTGAGCTTGCGCAAATAAAGAGACCAGCAATGCTAGTGAAAAGTAATATTTTTTCATTTTTAAAGAATTTTAAATGGAATAAAAAAGGCTTTGATAATATTCAAAGCCTTTAAAAAATAAAAGAGTATTAGTTTAAGGTTAAACTATAAGTGTAATTTCTTGGTGTGCTTAAATCTAAAACAATAGTGTAATTTCCTGCAGAAGGAACTGGAATATTTGTACTAGAATTTAATTCTAAAACACCATCACCTTCATCATCTCCGTAATTCCAATCCCAACCGTCATTCGATCTAAACTTAATTTCTTCGGCAGTTAAGTCCATAGTAAGTGTCCACGTAGAAGTTGCGCTATCGTAAGTCATATCTGTGTCATTATCCCAAGAACCTGTTGCAGAACCAATAACGCCCCAGTTATGGATTGTTTCTGAATATGTCAAAGCTTCTGTATCTGCTTGAATAAAGTAATATCCAGCACCATTTGGAGCACCAATATTACCTTCACCATCTTCAATTAAAGCTTCTGTGTAAGTTCCATCTGCTCCAGATGCGTCACCCCAATCTGTATTTCCCCATTCAAAATTACCATCCGCATTTGTTGCGATAAATTTATGATCACCATCTAACCAAACATATCCTTCAAAGTCCGTTTCTCCATAAGCAGAAGCAAATAAACTAGGTGCTGTAGGTGCATCCCAACCTTGATGATTTCCAGGTACACCAATTTTCGGTGCTTCCGTTGTATATGGAGTAATAGATATAGTCACGATTTCTGAGAATACAGCTTCCGAACCATTAGTGCCCGTAGAAGATTTAATACGCATATCTACATCTCCAGGAGAAAAAGGAGTTAGGCTTAGAGTCCCAACAGCTATGCCATTTAATTCTTCGTTAGTCCAAACTAAATAATTGGTGGTAGTCGTTGCTACATCAAAAGATGTTTCAAAATCTGTTCCTGCTGCGGCAAATTGTAATGTGTAATCTATGGCCGTTGGCACATTGTATACAGCATCTTCCCAAACTACAGTAGTTGCGGTGCCAGTAGGGTTTGCAATATCTAAAACAATGGAAGTTCCAGAAGTTGGTAAATTAATAATTGCGGCTCTTGATTCAGATGGAAGTATTTGAAAATTAGTATCATCTTCATCGCAAGAGTTAAAGCTAATTAATGCAATAGCTGCTATTAATACGATTTTTAAATTTTTCATTTTTATGTTTTTTAAATTAATAACCAAGATTTTGTGTTAGATTAGGATTTGCTTGTAAAGCGGTAGATGGAATAGGAAATACATTGTATGTGGAAGGAATGGAAGTACCATTAAGTGCGTTTCCTTTCCAAGGCCATAAGTAACTTCCGCCAGTAAACATACCAAAGCGTATTAAGTCGGAACGTCTATGTCCTTCTAAGTTTAGTTCTCTTCCTCTTTCATCGATTAAAAATCTTAAAGTAAGATCACCCATTCCTATAGCATCTGCATTAGAGCGTGTTCTTACCATATTTACATAAGAAAGTGCGTCTGTCATACTTGCATTTGAAGCACCTCTAACAGCACATTCCGCATACATTAAATATGCATCTGCCAATCTAAATAGTGGAAAATCCGTACTTGAAAAAGAAGAAGGTAATGAAGCACCACTAAAATTGGTGTTTCTAAATTTAATAGAAGGATATCCATCCGTCCAAGTAGTATAATCTGTCATTTCATATTCATGACCATCTGTCCAAAATAGACTTGCTCTTACATCATTTGAAGTGGATAAATCACCAAATAAACCATACCAACCTTTAGAAGCTCTATGTCCTCCCCAACCTTCTGTTGCACCAAATTGACTTAAAGGCATGGTATCCGAATTTAAATTTCCATTCACAATATAGGTTGTGTTTCCAAAACTCTGACTTACAACAGCATCGGCAATTAAAGGGAAAATGATTTCATTAGATGTATTATTATCTGCAGAAAACAAACTCACAAAATCATCTGCTAAGGTGTGACTAGAAGCAATCACCACGTTTAAATAAGTAGCAGCATCATTGTATCTAGCAGTTCCTGTGTATACTTCAGCATTTAAATATAATTTAGATAGTAACATCGCTGCTGCGCTTTCTGTAGCTCTACCATACGTATTGGTTGCAGGTAGATCGGATTGAATAGCAAGTAGTTCTGCTTCTGTAAAATCAAATAATTCTTGTCTTGAAGCTTCTGGTAACGGATTTGTTTCTCCGAAGTTTTCCTGTGTTGCTAAAACACCTTTTCCAAATACATCAATTAGATAATAATATGCTAAAGATCTAATAAACCGTACTTCCGCAAGTATTTGTTCTTTATTTTCAACGTCTACATTTTCTAAAATAGAAAGTAGATTGTTACACTGAGGTATCGTAAAGAAAATTCTGTTATACATATATCTAAAAAACTTGTTTTCAGAATTCCAGTCAGAAGTTGTAGTTAATTGATCTAATCCATTATCTCCCCAACGGTTTTTCATACCATCAGCGGTAAAATCTTGTAGGTTCACAATTCCTCTTAAAAATGGAGATTCCCCCGGATCATCACTAATATCTGAACTTCCAGGTCCATCTGCACCAGAAAGTGCAAAAGATGCATAAAGTCTGGATAAAATACCTTCAACGGCATTTGGGTCTTGAGCTAATAGATCTTCTAAGGAAAGTTCTACTTTCGGCTCCGTATCTAAATCATTAGTACAACCTACAAAAAGCAGAATACTAAGACTAAATAAATATTTTAAAATGTTATTTTTCATATTTAATTTTTTAAAAATCAATGTTAACTCCTACATTATATACGGTTGCTCTTGGATAGAAATTGGTGTCAATTCCGCCAAAATTTTCAGGATCTTGTCCGCTATAATTTGTAATAATAAAAGCATTATTTACAGCGCCATATAATTTAATAGTTGTGTTTTTAAATAGGTTATTAGGAAGCGTATATCCTAAAACAATATTTTCACATCTTAAAAAAGCAGCCTTTTCTAAAAAGTAATCCGAATATTGCATAGGGTCTCTAATTTCGGTAAAGGCTAAATCTGCTTCCCCTGAATAATAGTCTAAAGTATTATTTAAAGATTGCTGATCTAAAGAAACTGCATTTTGAATAACTCCAGCAGTTAATCGTCTAGAATTATATACTTCTCCATCTAGCTGTCCTCTAAAACTAGCTCCAAGATCCCAGTTTTTATAATTCATATTTAAACCAAAACCAAAAGTCCAGTTAGGTTGTATTGCTCTATAGTATCTATCTTCTTCATTAATTTTATTATCCCCATTTAAATCTACAAAACTTCCAAGAATTGGACTTCCATCGGTGTCATATACTTGTTTTAATACCCACGCAGAACCTGCTTGTTCTCCAACGGCGTGTCTTAATAAGTTGTTACCTGTACCAATTGGTAAACCGCCACCTGCAGATATTTGCTCAATACCTTTTAAGTCGGTAACTTCATTTTTATTGTAAGAAATATTTCCGTTTAGGGATACTGCAAAATTATCGGTACTTATAGGATTTAAATTTAAACCTAATTCAAAACCTTTACTATCTGTAGAACCAACATTTTGTATTAATAAATCACTTAATGCTTGTCCTGGAGGCACATTCGTTACCACTAATAAGTCGGTTGTTTCTCTTTTAAAGATATCAAAAGAACCGCTTAAAAAGCTGTTTTTAAAGATGTCAAAATCTAAACCTACATTATAAGTAGTTGTTTTTTCCCAAGTTAAATCTGGATTAAACTCTTTAGCGTTATATAATGTTACGCCTTCTATAAATTGACTGTTTGGTGATCCAATTTCAAAAACAGGAATGGATGGGAAGAAACCTACTTGTCCGGAAACATCTTGGTTACCCGTTTTACCCCAACCTAATCTTACTTTTAAATCGTTGATAACGTTTACATTTTGTAAAAAAGATTCTTCTTTTAATTTCCATGCTAATGCAGCAGAAGGAAAATAACCCCAACGATTTTCTTCGGTAAAGAAAGAAGAACCATCCGCTCTCATCGATAGTGTTACTAAATATTTATCTCCTAAATTAATATTAGATCTTCCAAAGAAGGACTGTAAATTTAAAAGGCTGAAATATCTATTGTTAGGATTTGCGGTATCGATGTTTGGAATACGTACCCCAGAAACTTCATCGTTTCTAAATTCGTCTCTATTACCATCGTTTTTAAAATTTTGATATGCATAACCTGCTTGCACATTATAGGAATTTATAAATCCATCTAAATCTTTGGCATAATCTAAATAAGATTCCCAAGTAGTATTCGTAATATGTTGACGTTCTCTACTTGCTACACCAGGATTAAAGATATACGTTCCTGTAGGTTCGTTAGGGTCTGGTACTAAAGTGTACGTTGCAAGGGCATTCTCTTGAAAACTTTCTTTTGTTTTCGCTCTTGACGCTTCTAATCCAAAATTGGTAACTGCTCTTAATTCTGGTAGAAAATGAAATTTATAATCCAATTCTAAACTTCCTAAAATTCTATTTACACGTTGCGGGTTAGAACGTTGTTCTAATAAAGCTAATGGATTACTCGATCCAACTCTTCCATTAGGTAAGTTAGTATCTGAAGCTGATAATATTTTACTGTAGTAACCACCAAAAATGGAGTTTGAATCGTAAACTGGTTTTGTTGGGTCCATAGAAATGGCTCCACCTAAAGCACCACCTTCGTCGATAGAACTTTTATTTACAAAAGTTCCTTTTGCATTGAAATCAATTTTAAGATGATCATCAAATAATTTTGGTGTTAATCTTAAGGAAGCAGTAACACGTTCGTAGTCATTTTCTTTTACAACACCTTCACTTTCATTGTAACCTACAGATGCTCTAAATGGTATTTTTTTAAATAAATTAGCTCTTACACCAAAGTTATAATCTTTATTAATTGCTGTTCTGTAAATAACATCTTGCCAGTTTGTATCATAAATTGCTCTAGGTCCATCAGGTGTATCAATAATTTGAGATACGTTTTCATTTGTAGAAACAGATCCAACAGGAACTCCTAAAAGACCAGTTTTTTCTGGGTAATACTCACTAATGAATCTAACAAAATTAGCGCTATCCATTACAGGTACATAGTTGTTATCACCAATATTACTTATAGATGTGCTAGCAGAAAAGTTGTATTTTGCTTCGCCAGAGGTTCCTTTTTTAGTCGTAATAATAAGAACTCCATTAGATGCTCTCGATCCATAAATTGCCGTTGCCGAAGCATCTTTTAGAATACTAAAGCTTTCAATGTCATTAGGATTAATCAAGCTTAAAGGGTTTCCTACACCAGAAATACCGCCATTATCCATAGGAACTCCATCAATTACAATTAACGGATTATTATTTCCTCCTAATGATGTTCCTCCTCTAATTCTAATATTTGGAGAAGCATCTGGTTGTCCACCAGAACTTGTGATTCTAACACCTGCAGCTTTACCTCTTAAAAGCTGTTCTGCTGATTGAATGGAACCTTTATTGAAATCTTCTGAAGTGATAACTTCTACAGATCCCGTAAGATCTTTTTTCTTAACACTACCATAACCAATAACTACAACTTCATCTAAACTAGAAGGATCTTCTACTAGATTTACATTAATTGTTTGTTGTCCGTTATAAATAATTTCTTGCGCGATAAAGCCTATATAAGAAAAAACTAAAACGTCTCCGTTATTTACGTTAACTTGATATCTTCCATCAAAATCTGTAGCAGTTCCTCTAGATGTGTCTTTAATAATCACATTCACACTAGGAAGCGGTAAAGATGAGGATTGTTCAGTTACAGTTCCTTGTACCGTATTTTGTGCTATCATACACAAAGGAAAAACCAGTAGAAAAAACAATAAGCCATTTAACTTTGTTTTCATAAAATAATTTAATTAGTTATTAATTTAATTAGTTATATTTTCACTTCTCGATGTTAAAACTATGTAAATTTTATGTAAAGATTTAACCTAAGAAAAAGAAAACATTAGCGCAAACGTTTTCGTGTTGAAAACTTTTTGAAAAATGAGAGTTTTTACTAAAAAACACCTAAAAATTAACACTTTGCTAATTATTTAATACCTTAATTGCGCATTTAACAAACAATATGAAAAGAAAAGTAACCCTAAAACAAATAGCTAGAGAATTGGATGTATCCATTTCAACGGTTTCTAAAGCTCTAAGAAATAGTAAAGAAATTAGTGAAGATACTAGGCAAAAAGTACAAGCATTTGCTAAACTCTATAATTATAGGCCAAATAATATTGCACTTAGTTTAAAGAACCGAAAAACAAAAACGATAGGTATTATCATACCAGAAATTGTACATCATTTTTTCTCGAAAGTTATTCGAGGTATTGAGTTAGTTGCCAATAAACGAGGTTATAATGTTATTGTTGGGTTATCTAACGAGTCTTTCTCAAAAGAGGTTATAAATATGGAAATGCTTGCCAACGGTAGTATAGATGGTTTTATATTATCTATTGCAAAAGAAACGTTGCAACAGCAGGATTATCATCATTTTACCGAAACTATTAACCAAGGTATGCCTATTGTAATGTTTGATAGAGTTGTAAATGAAATAAAATGTGATAAAGTTATCGTTGATGATGCTGAAGGTGCCAAACAAGCAGTAACAAAGTTAATTAATAACGATTGTAAAGACATCGCGATTATTACAACAATGGATTATGTGAGTGTTGGTAAATTAAGAACCCAAGGCTATTTAGAAGCGCTAGAAGAACATAAAATCGATCCAAAAGCAAGTTTAATTTTAAAAGTGCATGACCAATTGTTATCTGAAGATCATTTAGATTCTTTAGAAATAGAAATAGAAAATTTATTTAAAAACAATAAAAATCTGGATGGTATTTTTGCAGTGAACGAACTCTATGCGCTTACCGCAATGAAGGTTGCCAGAAAGATGAATTTAAGAATTCCAGAAGACATTCAAATCATTGGTTTTACAGATGGTGTGCTCTCTAAACATGCCGTTCCTGCCCTAACAACTGTAAGTCAACATGGTCAAAAAATAGGGGAGAAAGCAGCCGAATTATTAATCAATAATCTAGAAAGAGAAGACGAAGAAGATATCTACGAAACCGTAGTTATTGAGACCGAATTGATAGAGCGAGAATCCACCAAATAAAAAAATAACACAGAATATTTAAAAACTTTTATATATTTACACCCAAATCAAAACTTATATTTTTACTTCTCAGGTAATTTAGTTTTGATAAGTAAAATGCTTATCAGAATAGTATTAATTATAAAATATACTATTAATGAAAAAGCGCGCATTAGGTTTTTGGGAAATCTGGAACATGAGTTTCGGTTTCTTAGGAATACAATTCGGATTTGCACTACAAGGAGGCTTTATGTCTCGAATATTTCAAACGCTTGGAGCAGAAAAAGATGCCATTCCATTATTATGGATTGCTGCACCTTTAACTGGTTTATTAGTACAACCAATTATTGGTTATTTAAGCGACAGAACATGGAGTACCAAATGGGGAAGACGTAGACCGTACTTTCTAATAGGAGCAATTCTAAGTTCTATTGCATTATTCTTTGTTCCACACTCTCCAGCACTTTGGGTTGCCGCAGGATTTTTATGGATTCTAGATGCTTCCATAAATATTTCTATGGAACCATTTAGAGCTTTAGTAGCAGATAAACTGCCTGATTCGCAACGCTCTTACGGTTTTGTAATTCAAACCTTAATTATTGGTATTGGTACTTGGGTTGCAAGTAATTTACCGTGGATGGTTTCGCAACTTGGCGTTAGTAATTCTGCAGCTTCAGGTGTGGTGCCAATGTCTGTAAAAGTGGCTTTTGCTATTGGGGCTTTTGTGTTTTTAGCAAGTATATTATATACGGTTTTTACTACTACCGAATATCCTCCGGAAGACATGGAAGCATTCGAAAAAGAGAAAGCAAAGAAAAATCAATTCATTCCAGATATTTTAAATAATATAGGAAACATGCCACTAACTATGAAAAAGTTAGGTGTCATTCAATTCTTTTCCTGGTTTGCTTTTTTTACGATGTGGAGTTTAGCAAATCCAGCACTAACAGAACATGTGTTTAACACACCAGCGCCGATTGAAAGTGCTTTCGATATGACAAATGCAGTACAAGCGGAAGCCTTTAAAATTGCAAACACCGCATTTCAAGAATCTTCCAATGCCGTTGGTTCTGCAATGGGTGTTTACGGATTATCCTCTATGGCATTCGCGTTATTATTAGTTTTATACACTGCCAAAAGACGTATCAATAGAAAATTAGTACATATGTCGGCTTTAATTCTAGGAGGCTTAGGTTTCTTATTAATGAGCTATACATCACCCGAAAATTTAAAATGGTGCTTTGTATTAATTGGTTTTGCTTGGGGAAGTATTCTTTCCATGCCTTATGCCATGCTATCTAGCTCTGTAGATCCCAAGAAAATGGGAGTGATTATGGGAATCTTCAATATGTTTATTGTAATCCCGCAAATAATTGCAGCACTTGGTGGAATTAATTTTGTTTCTGGATTATTAGGAGAGGAAGCAATAAATGCCATGACAGTAGCAGGAATAAGTTTAATCATTGCAGGACTTTGTAATTTACTTATTACCAATAAAAACGCCATTTCCTATCAAACAGAAGAGATTTAAAATGAGTAAAAAAGGATTCATATTCGACTTAGACGGTGTTATCGTAGACACTGCAAAATACCACTTTTTAGCTTGGAAAAAATTAGCTAATCAATTAGGTTTCGAATTTACAAAAGAACAAAACGAATTATTTAAAGGCGTTAGTAGAAAACGTTGTTTAGAAATTTTATTAGACATAGGAAAAAAAGAAGCTACACAAGAACAATTCGATACTTGGATGATCGAAAAAAATGTAGACTACTTACAATATATAGAAAACATGGATGCTTCTGAGATTCTTCCAGATGTTCCTCGCGTTTTAGCGTTTCTAAAAGAAAATAACATTCCAATTGCTTTAGGATCTGCTAGTAAAAATGCACGTCCCATTTTAGAGAAAGTAGATTTGCTACATTATTTCGATGCTATTGTAGATGGAAATAATGTGACAAAAGCAAAGCCGGATCCAGAAGTTTTTCTACTTGCAGCAGAACAGTTAGGAGTAAATCCGGAAGATTGTATCGTTTTTGAAGATGCAGTCGCAGGAGTAGAAGCTGCAAATGCAGCAAATATGATTTCCATTGGTATTGGAGAGCAAAACATATTAAAAGAAGCAAATTATATTTTTTCAGATTTTACAGAAATGGAAAACAGCTTCGTTCAAGAATTAATAAATAGATAATTAAGACGAAAGAAAAGAGAAGTTAGAAAAGAGAAATAAGATTTTTCTCATCGCTAATTCTTTTTTTAATCTTAAAATAAATTAAAGATCAAGAGTGAGTCTAGCAGCAAAGCGGTCTAGCATCTTTGTTCTAATATCTTAAAAAAAATGAATTTAGATTACATAAAACCAGATAATTGGTCCATTATTGAAGAAGGCTTTAACGCAGAAAATGTAAAGTCTTCAGAAAGCATATTTAGTATCGGAAATGGTGCCATGGGACAACGTGCTAATTTTGAAGAGCAGTATTCCGGACCAACATTTCAAGGTAGCTATATTGCAGGTGTTTATTATCCAGATAAAACACGTGTTGGCTGGTGGAAAAACGGGTACCCAGAATATTTTGCGAAAGTACTTAACGCACCAAATTGGATAGGTATTAATGTGCTTGTAAATAAGGAGCAACTGGATTTATTTGCCTGTAAGGAAGTGAAAAACTTTCGTAGAGAATTAAATATGAAAGAAGGTTGGCTTTCTAGAAGTTTTGTAGCAATGCTTCAAAATAATGTGGAAGTTGAAGTGACTACCAAACGTTTTTTAAGTCTAGATTTGGATGAGGTTGGTGCCATTAATTTCAATATTAAACCTTTAAATGAGGATGCCGAAATTACGTTTCAGCCGTATTTAGATGCAGGTATTACCAATGAAGACACCAATTGGGACGATAAATTTTGGAATACCCAAAACGTCAGCCAGGAAAATAATCAGGCTTTCATTCAAGCAACAACCATGAAAACCGATTTTCATACCTGTACTTTTATGGAATCTCATTTGTTTTTAAATAACGAAAAAGTAAGCATTACATCAAATATTAAACAAGAAGAGAATACCGTATCTTTTGCTTATACAAACCAAGTAAAACAAAATGAAACCTTTACTATTAACAAGTTTGGAGGTTATACAGTAGATAGAAATCATGATAAATCTGCTTTAGTTTCCGCAGCAAAAGAAGCATTACAAACAGCAACCGATTTAGGTTTTCAAGCTTTATTAGAAAATCAAAAACAAGCTTGGGCAAGTATCTGGAACATGTCTGATATTACCATCGATGGTGATGTAGAGGCACAACAAGGAATTCGTTTTAATATTTTTCAATTAAACCAAACCTATTTAGGTAAAGATTCCACGTTAAATATTGGTCCAAAAGGGTTTACAGGCGAAAAATATGGAGGAAGTACCTATTGGGATACCGAGGCATATTGTATTCCTTTTTACATGGCAACCAAAGACCAAAAAGTTGCTAGAAATTTATTAGAATATCGTTACAACCATTTAGAAAAAGCAATTGAAAATGCAGAGAAGTTAGGCTTTAAAAACGGCGCTGCTTTATATCCAATGGTTACTATGAATGGGGAAGAATGCCATAATGAATGGGAAATTACTTTCGAAGAAATTCATAGAAATGGTGCCATCGCTTTTGCTATTTATAACTACTACAGATATACTGGCGATTACAGTTATATTCCAGAAAAAGGATTAGAAGTCCTTATCGGAATTGCTCGTTTTTGGCAACAGCGTGCTACATTTTCTACAGATAAAAACCAATATGTTATTTTAGGTGTTACTGGACCAAATGAATACGAAAATAACGTTAACAATAACTGGTATACCAACTATATTGCACAATGGTGTATTCAATATGCCTTAGAAAATATTGCTAAAATCGAAAGCGAATATGCTTCCGATTATACCAGGATCATGAACAAAGCAAAACTTTCTAAAGAAGAATTAGAACAATGGAAAGCGGTTGCCGATAATATGTATTTTCCGTATTCGGAAGAGAAAGGTATTTACTTACAACAAGACGGATTTTTAGATAAAGAATTAATTACGGTTGCAGATTTACCAAAATCAGAAAGACCAATTAATCAAAAATGGTCTTGGGACAGAATTTTACGTTCGCCATATATCAAACAAGCAGATACTTTGCAAGGTTTTTATCTTTTTGAAGATCAGTTTACAGAAAAAGAACTAGAAAAGCATTTCGATTTTTACGAACCATTTACCGTGCATGAAAGTTCGCTTTCTCCTTGTGTACATAGTATTCAAGCAGCGAAATTAGGTCGTATGGAGCAAGCTTATACTTTTTACTTACGTACTTCTCGTTTAGATTTAGATGATTATAATCATGAAGTAGAAGAAGGCTTACATATTACTTCTATGGCTGGAACTTGGATGAGTATTGTAGAAGGTTTTGGTGGTATGCGCGTTGTAGACGACAGCTTGTCGTTTACGCCGAAGATTCCAAAACAATGGGAAGCATATTCGTTTAAAGTAAACTTTAGAAATCGAATTTTAAAAGTGAATATCTGTCAGAACGATACCAAGTTTGAATTAGAAGGAGATCAAGATTTAGAGATTTTAGTAAATAATAAAAAGGTGACTATTACGCCAAACAGTTTAGTGACAGTATAATTATATCCTGCAAGGCTTGTACCAAAATCGATTTGGTATTTAAACCTTGCAGGTATTTAGATAAGCAAATGAAAAAACTAATACTACTCTTTGTAATCAGTTTCTGTTTTTCTTGTAAAAAGGAAAAACCAGCTATTGCTTTGCAGGTTTCAAATACAAAATTGGAACGCGTAGAGCCACCGCATTGGTGGATTGGTTTTAAAGACGCAAAGTTTCAGTTATTGGTTAAAGAAGAAAACATAGGTAAAGCAATTCCCGAAATTATATACTCTGGAGTTACTATCGATGTGACGCATAAAGCGGATAGTCCTAATTATTTGTTTATCGATTTCAATATCGATAAAAATACGAAAGCAGGAAAATTCGATATTGTTTTTAATTTTGAAAATGGCGAACAGAAAACGCATACCTATGAGTTAAAAAACAGACAAAGAGATGCCGATGCATTTCAAGGTTTTGATAGTTCGGATGCTATTTATTTAATTACTCCAGATCGTTTTGCAAATGGTGATACTTCGAATGATATCTTTTTAGATACTTCCGGTATGAACGAAAATGGCGAAAAGGTTAGCCTTTTAAAAGAAGCGACCATCAATAGAAAGGATGATTACGCAAGACATGGTGGAGATATAAAAGGAATGATCCAACATCTCGATTATATAGAAGATATGGGTTTTACACAAATTTGGTCTTGTCCTTTGTTAACCAATGACATGCCAAAATCTTCGTATCATGGTTATGCGATGACTGATTTTTATGAAGTAGATCCGCGTTACGGAACATTAGACGATTACAAAGCGTTTTCCGCGAAAGCGAGAGAAAAAAGTATTGGTGTCATCATGGATCAAGTAGCTAACCATTGCGGAAGCGGGCATTGGTGGATGCAAGATTTGCCGTTTAAAGATTGGGTAAATCAACAAGATAGTTTTGAGAATAATAAACCTTTAAAGAATTCCAATCACAGACGTACAAGTAATCAAGATCTGTATGCTGCCAAACGTGATAAAAAGGAAATGGCAGAAGGTTGGTTTGTACCGGAAATGCCAGATTTAAATCAGCGAAATCCGTTTATGGCCAATTATATTATTCAAAATAGTATTTGGTGGGTGGAAACCCTAAACTTATCCGGAATCCGACAAGATACGTATCCATATCCAGATAAAGATTTTATGTCTAATTGGGCCGGAGCGATTATGAGTGAATATCCAAACTTTAGTATCGTTGGTGAAGAATGGAGCTACAATCCGTTACTAATTGCATATTGGCAAGATGGTCATGAAAATAAGGATGGTTATCAATCTAATTTAAGATCTACGATGGATTTTGCAATGCAAAGAAATATAGTAAATGGGTTAAATGAAGAAGAATCTTGGGATAACGGACTAGTTAAAATGTACGAAGGTTTGGCCAACGATTTTGCATACACATCACCAAAAGATATAATGATTTTTCCAGATAATCACGATATGAGTCGCATTTATACACAACTTAAAGGAGATGTGCCAAATACCAAAATGGCCTTAAGTTATCTGTTGACTTTACCAAGAATTCCGCAGCTATATTACGGAACAGAAATTTTAATGAACGACTTTGAAAAACCAGGAGATCATGGTTTAATTCGTACCGATTTTCCTGGTGGCTGGGAAGGTGACGCTATAAATGCTTTTACAGGAGAAGGATTATCCGATGCACAAAAAGACATGCAGCTTTTCCTTAAAAAAGTATTGAATTATAGAAAATCAAGTGACGCTATTCATAACGGAGAAACCATTCATTTTGCACCTTTTATGGGAACCTATTTTCTCTTCCGAAGTATCGATGGAGAAACCGTAGTACATATTATTAATAAAAATAACGAACCAATTAGTTTAGATTTAAAACGTTTTGAAGAAGTTGGTTTGCATGGGAAAACATTAAAAAATATAGTAACTAATGAAACTTTTGTTTGGGAAGATGAAATAATCTTAAGCCAAAGAGGAAGTTTACTATTATCCACTAAATTATAACCTAAATGTCACCTCGAGCGTAGTCGAGAGGTCTCCAACGAAATGAAAAACATTATATACATACTATCTTTTTTGCTATTTCAAATAGCATCGGGGCAAGTAACCATTATTGTAGAAGCGCTACCAAAAGAGACTCCAAAAAACGCATCTATCTTTATTGCAGGGGACTTTGAAGGTTGGTCTGGTGGGAAAAAAGAATACCAATTAGAGCAAAAGAATGGTGTTTATCGCATTACGCTTCCAAAGGCAGAAGGACAAATAAACTTCAAGTTTACACAAGGTTCTTGGGAATCTGTGGAATGCACTAAAAAAGGATTAGAAATAGATAATCGCACCTATACTTTTGACCAACCAAACGACACGATTAAAGTGAAAATTGCTGGTTGGGATAATCTATTCGAAGTGAAAAATGCCGCAACAGCTTCTAAAAATGTTACTATTTTATCGGAAGAGTTTAATATTCCACAGTTACATAGAAAGCGTCGTATCTGGTTGTATTTGCCTGCAGATTATAAAACATCTAACGAGAATTATCCTGTGGTTTACATGCACGACGGACAAAATCTTTTTGATGGGAGTACATCTGGTTATGGAGAATGGAATGTAGACGAAACAATGGATAAATTATTTAAAGAGCAAAACTTAAAACTCATTGTTGTTGGTGTAGATCATGGAGATTCTAAAAGATTAGATGAATATTCCCCTTGGAAACACCCAGAATATGGAGGTGGAGAAGGCGATGCATATCTGGATTTTATTACGAATACATTGAAACCTTATATCGATGCGCATTATAATACCAAAAAAGATAAAAGCAATACTGCTATTTTTGGTAGCTCGATGGGCGGATTAATTTCACATTATGCAGCTTTAAAATATCCAAACATTTTTGGTAAAGTTGGTGTGTATTCGCCATCGTATTGGTTTGCTCCAGAAGCGGTAAATGCCTTTTCTAAAAAGCATGGTAATATTCAAGATACTAAAATGTACTTTTTGGCAGGTGGAAAAGAAGGTGCAAATACTTCGCGAACCGAAATTAGCCAAACAGTAACCGACATGAATAGTATGATCGGTCTTTTGCAATCCAAAGGATTTCCTTCAGAAAACATACAATCTAAAGTTGTTCCAGAAGGGAAACACAACGAAGCACTTTGGCGTAATAATTTTGAGGAAGCAATCACTTGGCTATTCAACGATTCCATTAAAAAGAGAACGTTCTTGGAAGCAGATTTTAATAACAATCAATTGCAAATAAACGTTTCCGACGGGACATACAAAATGCAATTCTATTCCCCAGAAATTGTGGAAACAACATTTCTTCCAACGGGAGAAACGTATAATAAAGAGTCACATGCGTTGGTTCTAACCGAAGCTTTTTCAGAAGTTGCTTTTAAGGAAAGTGATTCGGAAATAACATATTCCACGAAAGATTTATCCGTTAAAATAGCGAAAACACCTTTTCATATTTCGTATTGGTATGAAGGAAAAGAAGTGACTTCCGAAAAAAATGGCTATCAAAAAACGGATGCTTTTGAAACCATTCAATTTAATCTAAAACCAAAAGAAGTTTTATATGGTGGAGGCGCAAGAGCTTTAGGAATGAACCGAAGAGGAAATCGCTTAGAATTATACAATAAAGCGCATTATGGTTATGAAGATCGCAGTGCATTGATGAATTACACAATGCCAATTGTCGTGTCTTCCAATCAATATTTAATTCATTTTGATAATGCACCAATTGGCTTTTTGGATTTAGATTCTAAAGCAGATAACACCTTGACTTACGAAACTATTTCTGGTAGAAAAACCTATCAAGTTGTGGTTGGTGATTCTTGGTTAGATCTTACTAAAAACTACACAAAACTTACAGGAACGCAACCTATGCCACCACGTTGGGCTTTGGGTAATTTCTCTAGTCGATTTGGCTACCATTCGCAACAGGAAGTCGAAGAAACTGTTCAGAAATTTAGAGAAGAAAATATTCCGTTAGATGCAATAATTATCGATATTTTCTGGTTCGGAAAAACCATCAAAGGTACAATGGGAAACCTAGCTTTTGATCGCGATTCTTTTCCAAATCCGAAGCAAATGATAAAAGGACTAAAAGACAATAACGTGAAAACCGTTTTAGTTACAGAGCCTTTTGTGTTAACCACTTCTAGCCGTTGGGACGAAGCAGTAAAAGAAGATGTTTTGGCCAAAGATTCTATTGGGAATCCGTTTACCTACGACTTCTATTTTGGGAATACTGGATTGATAGATATTTATAATCCGAAAGGAAAAAAATGGTTTTGGAACATTTATAAGGGCTTAGCCGATTTAGGTGTTTCCGGAATTTGGGGAGATTTAGGAGAGCCAGAAGTGCATCCTAAAAGTTTGCTACACGCAACAGGAACTGCAGATGAGGTACATAATATTTACGGACATAATTGGGCAGAATTAATTCAGGAAGGATACACCGCCAATTTTCCAAATACAAGACCCTTTATTTTAATGCGTGCAGGAAGTTCGGGATCGCAACGTTTTGGAATGATTCCTTGGTCTGGAGATGTAAATCGAACTTGGGGCGGATTACAATCTCAACCAGAAATTGCGCTACAAATGGGTATGCAAGGTTTGGCTTATATGCATAGTGATTTAGGCGGATTTGCTGGTGATAACTTAGACGATGAGCTTTATGCACGATGGTTGCAATATGGCGTTTTTCAACCAATTTACAGACCACATGCGCAAGAAGAAGTGCCTGCAGAACCAGTTTTTAGAAGTGATACAGCGAAAGCATTAGCTAAACAAGCTATCGAATTAAGATATAAATTATTGCCATATAATTACAACTTGGTATTTGAAAACAACCAATCTGGAGCGCCTTTAATGCGACCACTATTTTTTGAAGAAGATGATAATACAGAATTACAGACCGTGGCATCCACGTACCTTTGGGGAAATGATTTTCTAATCACGCCAATCGTAAATCCGAAGCAAACGGAAGTAGAAGTGTACTTTCCGAAAAATAATAATTGGTTTAACTTTTATACAGATAAAAAGGTAAAGGGAGGACAAACTTTAAGCATTAAAACAGAAGAAAATAATATTCCCACTTATGTTCGTGGTGGTGCATTTATTGCAACAGCAAAATCCATGCAAAGCACTACAGAATATGATGGAAACACTTTGGATGTGCATTATTATTTGGATGCATCTGTTACAAAAAGTGAACGCACACTATATAATGATGATGGAACAACTAAAAATGCTTTCGAAAAAGGAGTATTTGAGATTTTAGCCTTTAAAGCAGAAACGGGTAAACAATATGTAGAGATAAATTTTGAAGCGGAAACAGGTTCTAGTTATTACACATCTACTAAAACAATGCAAGTTATTGTTCATGATTTTCCAAAGGATCCAAAGCGTATAAAATACGATGGCAAGAAACTAGATTTTGATTATAACCAAGATACCAAAGCATTACGCTTTAATTTACAATGGAATACTTCAAAAGTAGGGAACGTACAAATTAAATATTAAGTAAAAGATGAAAAAAAGCATACTTTTAATAGCTACTATAGTACTCGTTTTTAGTTGTAAATCGGATAAAAAAACGAATCTGGATATCGCTGAAAACCAAAAGCAAGACACCATGAAAACACCTTTTGTTTGGGAAGCAGCAAACTTATATTTCTTATTAACCGACCGTTTTAATAATGGTGATAAGACCAATGATGTTAATTACGATAGAACAAAAGAAACAGGTGTTTTACGTGGCTTTGAAGGTGGTGATTTAAAAGGAATCACCCAGAAAATTGAATCCAATTATTTTTCAGATTTAGGTGTTAACGCTATTTGGATGTCGCCAATTGTTGAGCAAATTCATGGAGGAACCGATGAAGGTACTGGAATTACGTATGGTTTTCATGGCTATTGGACTAAAGATTGGACTAATATCGATGCCAATTTAGGAACCGAAGAAGATTTAAAAAACTTAGTAGCAGCGGCACATAAAAAAGGCATTCGGGTTTTACTCGACGCAGTGATCAATCACACAGGGCCTGTAACCGATAAAGATCCGGTTTGGCCAAACGATTGGGTTAGAACTGGTCCGCAATGCGACTACAAAAATTTTGACAATACCGTGACTTGCACTTTGGTTAAAAATCTTCCAGATATTAAAACCGAAAGTAATGAAGATGTAGCATTACCGCCTCATTTAATTGCTAAATGGAAAGCAGAAGGGCGATATGACCAAGAAGTTGCAGAGCTAGATGCGTTTTTTGAAGCGAATGATTATCCGCGAGCACCTCGTTTTTACATTATGAAATGGTTGAGCGATTACGTGAAAGATTTCGGGATTGATGGGTACAGAGTCGATACAGTAAAGCATACAGAAGCTTATGTTTGGCAGGAGTTTAAGGCAGTTTGTGATAACGCTTTCGCGGAATTTAAAGAGGGAAATCCAAACAAAGTGTTAGACGACACTGATTTTTACTTGGTTGGTGAATTGTATAACTACGGAATTTCATCCGGAATAGCTTTCGATTTTGGAGATAAAAAAGTCAACTATTTTGAAAATGCGTTTAATAGCTTAATCAATTTTGAGTTTAAATGGAATGCTGCACAACAATCTTATGAAGAACAATTCAAGAATTACGATAGTATTTTAAATAGCACACTGAAAGATTATGGCGTTTTAAACTATTTAACTTCTCATGATGACGGACAACCTTTTGATAAGAACAGAGAGAAAACATACGAAACCGCAACGCGATTGTTGCTGTCTCCAGGAACTTCTCAAATATATTATGGAGATGAGCTGGCAAGAGATTTAACTATAGAAGGCACCATTGGAGATGCGACACTTAGAAGTTTTATGAATTGGGAAGAGATGTCTACCAAACAAGACTTGTTAATTCATTGGCAAAAATTAGGTCAGTTTAGACGTAACCATCCTTCGGTTGGAGCAGGGAAACATCAAATGATTAGTGATTCTCCTTACTTTTTTAGTAGAAGCTATACGAAAGGGGATTTTAAAGATGAAGTTATTATAGGTATCGATATTCCTAAAGGAGAACAAACCATTAATGTGTCTTCAGTTTTTAAAGACGGACAGCAAGTGAACGATTTTTATTCCAAACAAACAGTCGAAGTGCAAAATGGGAGTATTACCATTAGCAGAGCTGCAAACATTATTTTATTAGAAAAACAACAATAAATACAACTATGAAAAAAGTAATCGCATTAGTCTTTTTTATCAGCATTTTGGCGTGTAAAGAAGAAAAGAAACAAGTTGAAAACGAAACAGTTTCAGAAGAAAAAATAGCTCTTAAACCAATCTCAGATACAGATTTAGAAACAGCTGTGATTTACGAAGCTAACATTCGTCAATATTCTACAGAAGGAACTTTTGATGCTTTTACCAAAGACATTCCGCAGTTAAAACAATTAGGAGTAAAGGTAATTTGGCTGATGCCAGTTTTTCCTATTTCAGAAACAAAACGTAAAGCAACAGGAGGAGAAGATAGCAAGTTTGCAACCGATTTCCCAGAAGCTGAACAAGGGAAATATTTAGGGAGTTATTATGCGGTTTCCGATTTCACCAAAATCAACCCAGAGTTCGGAACCATAGAAGATTTTAGAACATTGGTAAACACAGCACATGATAATGGAATTTATGTGATTTTAGACTGGGTTCCAAATCATACCGGTTGGGATCATACCTGGTTAAAAACCAATCCGGAATATTATACACAAAATGATAAAGGGGAAGTGGTGCACCCAGCAGATACGGATTGGACAGATGTTGCAGATTTAAATTACGACAATCAAGAGATGCGTAAAGAAATGATTGCAGACATGAGCTACTGGTTAACAAATGAAGGTGTGGATGGTTTAAGATGTGATGTTGCGGGATCTGTACCAACTGACTTTTGGGAACAAGCGATTCCAGAATTAAGAGCTAAAAAGGATATTTTTATGCTAGCGGAAGCTTGGGAACCAGCGTTATTAAAAGAAGGATTATTCGATATGGCTTATGGTTGGGATAGACATCATGCTATGAATCATATAGCACAAGGAGAAAAGGATGCTGCCGAATTTACGAATGCAGTACAAGCCGATTTGGATAGATATGAAGCCAATGATATTCTTATGAACTTTGTAACCAATCATGATGAAAATTCTTGGAATGGAACCATCAAAGAACGCATGGGAAATGCCTCCGAAGCGATGACTGCTTTAAGTTACTTAACGCCTGGGATGCCTTTAATTTATTCGGGTCAGGAATACGATTTAGATCATAAATTACTCTTTTTTGAAAAAGATAGTTTTCCGCATACTAAAGGGAAAATGTGGCCAATTTTAGAAAAACTAGGAAAACTAAAAACGACAAGTTCCGCATTGCATGGAGGAAAAGATCCTGCTTCTTACGAAAAAATAGAAGTTGCGAATAAAAATGTTTTAGCATTTACACGAAGCAAAAATGGAAGTACCATTATGTATGTAGCAAATATGTCTGCAGAGCCATTAGAAGTAAGTTTACCACAAAAAGGGAACTATATCGATTATATGTCTAATACAGCATTGGAGTTTAATGGTGATGCTATTTCCTTAGGTGCTTGGGAATATAAAATATTAATGCAATAAACTTTAAATTCATGAAAAATATTTTATTGATATGTTGTTTTTGCCTTTTTAGTACTGCGATTTTTGCGCAAGTAGGTGTTGGTACAACAGATCCTAAAAGTACTTTAGATATTAATGGGAATCTTTCTGTAAAACATATTAAGTTAACAGGAAGTACAACGCCAACGAGTATAAGCGATGGTGTTTATTTGTCTATAGATCCGCAAATGCATAATGGTGAATTTATATTGCCAGACCCAACTGCTTTTCCTGGTAGAATATATATTATTAGAAATATTAATAATTTGAATACTGCAAAATTAACCACTACTGCAGGATCTTTGTTTCCAAAAGGATCCACAACAGGAAGTTCAGAACTTTATATGTATGAAAATGGTTCCCGAACAATTATTGTAATTAGCGATGGTTTTAATTGGACGTATATCAATTAAAGATGCAATGAATACGTATTAAAAAATCTCTTGGTGTATTATTATCAAGAGATTTTTTGTTTAAAATAGCGACGGAAATTATATTTTAATAATTTTTATTGTTTCACTAACCTGCGAAGCATTCTTTACCTGAATAAAATAAACGCCTTTTGAAAGTTTAGAAATATTAAAAGAATGCTCGTTACTAAAATCACCATGAAATACTTTTATGGATTTTCCAGTAATATCAAACACATTTAATTGTGTGCTTTTTGTATTTAATTGGAATGTCGATTTTGTAGGATTTGGATATACCTTAAGTGTCTTTAAATCGTCGGGATTAGCAACAGATAAAGTTGGATTGAGTGTGCCTTCTAATGCAATATTTAAAGTTGAATTGTTATTGTACGTTACTAGCACATTTCCGGAACTCATATTTTGGGAAGTATCATTTAAAACCGCTTGAATAATTAAATCTTGATTCGCACCTAAAAGTAAGTTGCTGTAGGTCGCATTTAAAGTGTAATTTGCTCCAGAAATAGTAATCGTATCAATATAAGTTGCTGTGGTTCCTAAGTTATTGGATAGTGTAATAGGGATATTCACGGTACCATAACTAGCGCCATATTGAAAAGTTTTAGTGGTTTCATCTGCAGCAAAAGTGCTATTCACATTAGGACTTCCTGTCGGATTATCCATATTATAATATTCCATATTTTTCATAGAAGTCCCACCATTAGAACCGCCAATAACTACTATGCCATCGCCTGAAACTATTGCTTGAATACCATGTCTGTAATAATTTAGATTGTCTTTGGTTGTCCAAGTTCCTGTTAAAGGATCGAAAGCTTCTACAATATCGCGTTGGCCGTTATTACCGGTCGCACTTCCAAAAGTAGTTTCGCCACCAATAACATATATTTCATTTTGAAATAAAACAGTTCCTGCTCCAGCTCTTGGTGTTGGTATATTACTACTTGCGGCTAATGTAGACCAAAGATTAGTGTTTAAATCATACACGTCTACTTCAGGTACTTGAGGTGCAAATAATCCGCCTGCACCGCCTGTAAGTCTGCCTCCTAAAGCATAAATTTTGTCGTTATAGGTAACGGCATGAAAATGATCTCTTGCATGCGGAGCATCTGCTAAGGACGTAAATGTGCCAGTTGCAGGATCGAATTCATCGAAGTAAGGCACGTAACCGCCACCATGGCCATACACATTTCCTCCAACTAAATAAAATTTGTTATTGTGCATGGTTAAACCAGCTGCACCACGTTTTCTAGCGGTAGGTATTTCCATACCCTGAATCCATTGTTGACTTGCAGGGTTATACATGTAAATATAATCTGCAGATAGTTCGGGGTTTGGTTCGTTTGTTTTAAAAGCACCAATGACCCAAATTAAGCCTTCATAAGTCACTGCTTGAAAATGATTAAAGTCCACAGGAGCCATTCCTCCATTAGACCAAGTATTAGATGTATAGTCATAAACGTCTAATACTTTAGGGGATTCTCTGCCTCCAAAAAGGAAGAATTTATCGCCCGCTTGTGTAAAACCAAATTCGTGTCTGGCGATATAACTTTCATCTTCGTTTTTATCTGTCCAAGTTTGTCCTAACAAATGAGGTGTGAAACTCAAAAAAGTAAAGAGTAAAAACCAATAATGTGGTTTGTGTGTAATTTTTTTCATGTGATTATTTTGATGTAATAGCTTAATACCTAGTAAATTTATTAAAATTAAGGGTTAAAAAGGGGAAAAAGGGATTTAATTGTTTGATTAGATTTTTTGTAGTCTATATAAATAAAACTTAATTTAATAACATGTTAAGCTTTCTCACTTACTACGACTAATCAATAAAATTGTATTTTTGCACAATAAAGTATTTTTAAATGAAATTAATTAGTCTGTCAGAATCCCCAATGCGTTTAAAGATTAGCTTTAATAAGCTACTCGAACATTATGAGGATTTAGCAACAAATTCGGATGAATTTCTTGCTAAAAAGGCGAAGCGTGTTTTGAAAACTGCTGCAGCTTACCCTATTCTTCGGGAAGGGTTTTCGGACTTGAAGTTACTAGAAATCCATAAAAATGAAATCCAAATTATTTTACAAGACTCGTTTAGTCCTGTATTAACTAAAAATGAAATAAAAACAGCTTCTATACCTTTTGAAGATATCGTTTTTAATTCTTCAGAACGTTTTAAATCCATAGTGGAAACAGCTGGAGAAGATTATGAATTGGAAATAAAAAACATGTCTGTAGATTACAAGTATATGTTGGCTTGTGTTACTATTTTAAATTATTATTATGGCTATTCCTTAGATTTTAAAAGACCTTTTTATTATGAAATTCCAGATAGAAATGGAATAAAAAAGTATTACAAAATATTATATAATGCAGACTTTGTTGAGATTATCCCAAACAAAAATGCACCAAAAATCACACAAGAAGATTACGATGAATTAATCGATAATTTTGAAAATATAGCTTTATGGAAGGCAAAGTTTCCGCCAAATAGCTATGACTTTAAAGGGTTTGTAATATCGAATATGTTTGATGTTACTAACGACCAATCTATTTCTAATATTAAATCTACTTTAATAGGCGAAAATAAAAGAAAGGATGCGTCTTTTATGGAAGGCTTCCATGAGATTTTTCGTTCCTTATTAGGACTAAAAGATATACAGGTTGGGTTTTCTATCTATAATCAAGAAGACGATACTTTTGATCGTGTGTATGGATCTGGAATGAATAGTTTTTTGTTAGATGATCAAGATACTTCGAAGTGTTGTGACACTTTATGTAAATGGTCTTACAATAGACTTTTAGTTGAAAAAAGATATTTTTCGGTGTCTAATGTTAATGACATGTTTGAAAAAACACAAGGAAAAATTCCGCATATAAGCGCGCTGCATAAACAAGGAATTCAAAGTGCTATTTTTGCACCTATTGCTAATGAGAAAGGGGTTATGGGAATTCTGGAAATAGTTTCCGAAAAACCAAAAATACTCAATAGCATTAATGCCAATAAACTGGCAGATATTATGCCTTTTATTGTTTCTGCAGTAGAGCGTTCTAAAAACGATGAAGAAAATTTAATAGAAGCTATTATTCAGCAGGAATGCACTTCTATTCATTCTAGTGTTAACTGGAGGTTTGTAAAGGAAGCTAAAAAGTTTATTAGGGCCCAAATAGAAGGAAAAGAGCCAAATTTTAGTAAAATAGCTTTCGATAATATTTATCCGCTTTATGGTCAAATAGATATTAAAGGTTCATCGGAAGCCAGAAATTTGGCAACACAACAAGATTTAATATTACAATTAAATGCTGTAAAATCTATTTTAAAAAGTGCATCTAAACTAGATAAGCTTCCTATCTATGATCAGTTTATCTTTCAAATAAATGAATATTTAAAAGACCTAGTGGATCATTTTCAAGTAGATAGTGAACAGCAAATAACTTCCTTTTTTAATCAAGATATAGAACCAGTATTAGAGCACCTTATTTCTGTAAAAACTTTAAAACCTGAAATAGAAACCTATTATGAAAGTATAGACGATACTGTCAAAGTAGTGTATAGTCATAGAAAACAATATGATGATACCGTGACTATAATTAATAGAGAAATGGCTTCGCTTTTGGATAAGAAACAAGTGAAAGCACAAAAAATGTATCCGCATTATTTTGAGCGTTTTAAAACGGATGGAGTGGAACACAACATGTACATTGGAGAGTCTATTACTAAAGAAGATAGCTTTAATCCAATCTACTTGTACAATTTAAGATTGTGGCAATTACAAGTGATGTGCGAAATGGAAAATAGCTATTACCAGATGAAAAATAATTTTCCTGTGGCCTTAGATGTTGCTTCGATGATATTGGTTTTTAATCAGCCATTATCCATAAGTTTTAGAATGGATGAAAAGCAATTTGATGTAGATGGTACGTATAATGCTAGATACGAAATTGTAAAAAAACGTGTCGATAAAGCATTTATAAAAGGTACTACAGAACGTATTACCCAAAAGGGAAAAATTACTATTGTGTATTCGCAAAAGCAAGACGAAATAGAGTATTTACGTTATATCAAGTTTTTACAATCTAAAAATTATTTAGATACCGATGTAGAGATTTTAGAACTACAAGACTTACAAGCAGTAACCGGTTTAAAGGCTTTGCGCGTAAGTGTATTGTATCACAAAAACAAAGAGGATAAAGCGTTTTATACGTATAATGATTTAATGAAAGAGATTAAGGCTTAATGTTAATTCCTGCATACTGAAAAGCAACAGCAAAAGCAATAACACTACAAATAATTCCAATCATAAAAACAGTGTACGTAACACGTAGTATTTTATATTTTCTGTTTAAAACTAAACCTAAAAAGTAAAGGTCTTTTTTCATGGCAGAATATAAATAGTCTTTGTCTTTCATCATTTCTCCCATTGCCCATTCAAATTCTTCTAATTTCATTTTATGAAAATTCCCAAAGAATAATAAGTTTACTTTTTTATTGGCAACATCCTCTTTGGTGAATTCTCCTCTAGTTACATTTGGTCTTGTAGCTAAAACGGATAAAATCATAGAAGCAACAGTGAATAAAACAAAAACTACGGTTGGATAAATTAGGTAACCGTTTGACGGATTATCTAGTTTAGGTAAAAGATTAGCCAATACTAGAGAAACTATAATCGCATTTACAGATAGTAAAATATTCGCTTTTGTGTCTGCAATGTCACTTAAGGTTATGTGGTTTTTAAGCGTTACTCGAAACATGGTTTCTATACCACGTTCTGGAATTTCTATTTTATCTTTTTTAAATTGAAGCTCTGCTTTTTTCTGCTTTAACTTCGCTTTATTTGTTTTTTGTTTGTTTTGGTCTTTTAGTAGTTTTGCAAGATTTTTACTTTTGCCTTTCTCCCAAAGGGAAACCGCTAAGTCGCTACTAAAGGTATGCTTCTCGGTAAGGAAATTAATATTTTCTTCTAGCCACTTTGTATTTGTTAATTCCTTTTGACTTGTTAGTTCTAACTCTTTCTTTAAAAGTTGCGTAACATCTCTAAAATTCTTATTTCCAACATGCGCGCAATCGGCATCACGAAGAAATGCTTCTAGCTGCGTTTTTGGCGTATAGTCCATTTTAGTTGCTAGAATTAAATCGTTAACCACTTGAATATCTTCAGCAGTGGCATGGTGCTCTTTTAAAAATGCAGTAGCTATAGCTGCACTATGTGTTTCGTGGTCATCAATACTTTTTGTAAAACCAACATCATGAAACCAAGCGCTAATTATTAATTGTTTTTTTTGGGTAGGATCTAAGTTCGCTAGATCTGCTAATTCTGTTGCTTTTTTTACAACGTTTTGCGTATGCGTCAAATTATGATAAACAAAAGCATGGTCTAAATGTGTATTTAGAAGGGTAATAACATGTTTCTCTGCTTCAGCAATAAGATGGTCCATAAAAAGATATGATTTTGAGTAAAAATACTAAACTTTAATTAATGTTTAGTAAACGATTATTTTAGTCGAAAATTATAGAAATGCTTACCGTATTAATTTAAAGAGAATTCATATAAATTCCCACCTGCTCCATGTGCTTTTTCGTCGGTAATATAAACGGTGTTATTGTCTTTAAAAGAAATACCTTCTTTTTGTGATTCATAACCAAAAGGAAATTCTTTTATGGTGCCATTAAAGAAATCATTCCCTTTAAAGTTTGTAAAAAGTAAAACCGATTTCTGGTTTAGCAATACCATTTTTGTGCCATCCGGACTAATATCTGCCGCAGTTATCCAGCATCGTAAATCAGTACAATTAGAATATGTTCCTAAAAATTCGGCTTCATGCATTCCTGCGTTTGCAGGGATTTTATATAAACTAGTTTTTCCGAAATCGCCTTTTACGCGACTTTTAGTAAATAAATAAAAGCTGTTATTGCTATAAAAGAAAGCTTCACAATCGAAATACCTTTTTTTCTTTTTTGGTGGAAATTTTTCTTGATCTGGATATTTAAAAGAAATACGCTCGATTTCTACCGAAGTATCGCTTTGTAAATCAGAAGCACTTACTTTTAAAATGGCTAAGTTTTTGCGTTTACTTTCGTTGTTTCCAAAATCGCCAATATAAATATTTCCTTCAGGGTCACTTGCTAAATCTTCCCAGTCATGGTTTTTAGCCTCGATTTCTAATTCTTTTTTGATTTCTCCTTTTGTGTTAAGTCCAAAGAGAATGGGTTTGTTACCACTATCGTTTACCATCCAGATTAAATCAGAATGCACAGCGATTTCTGTACCAGAGACTTCGTTTAAATCGGAAGGTAAATCTATTGCGCTTTTAAATTCTTTGGAACCGCAACTAGCGTATAAAAATATTATTAGGATAAGGAATTTATTCAAAGCAGTTTTTCATTTATTAATGTTAAATTTACGTGGTTTTTAAAAGATTATGAAACATCCATAACTAAAACCAGATAATCAAAGATAAGGATTAAATGGATGCTACATGTGACCTATGAAAAACAATAGAAATAAACACATGAAACAAAAAGATGTAATAATTATTGGTGGAGGTGCAGCAGGTTTTTTTGCAGCAATTAATATAGCAGTTCAAAATCCGGAATTAAAAATAGCAATACTAGAAAAAGGAAAGGAAGGTTTACAGAAAGTGAAAATATCTGGTGGCGGCCGTTGTAATGTCACGCATGCCGAATTCATTCCTCAAGAATTAGTTTTAAATTATCCTAGAGGCGAAAAAGAATTGCTTGGTCCTTTTCATAAATTTATGACTGGAGATACTATTGCTTGGTTTGAAGAGCGCGGCGTCGCTTTGAAGATAGAAGAAGACGGTCGTATGTTTCCAGAGTCTAATACCTCACAAACCATTATTGATTGTTTTTTAAACGAAACGAAGAAACATCAAGTGGAAGTTTTATATAGCCAAACCGTAAAGTCGATTATAAAAGATGAAAATTCTTGGACTGTCATCACACAAGCGGAAGAATTTTCAGCAAAAAAAATATTGGTAGCCACAGGAAGTAGCCCCAAAATGTGGAAGCTTATGGAGACACTAGATCATAAAGTGATTCTACCAGTACCTTCGTTGTTTACATTCAATATAAAAGATAAACGCATCCAAGATATTCCTGGAGTTGTGGCACAAAATGTAGAAATACAGGTTGTTGGTACCTCGTTGTTTTCCGAAGGGCCATTACTTATAACGCACGTTGGTATGAGTGCGCCTTCTATTTTAAAACTGTCGGCTTTTGGTGCTTTAGAACTTGCCAAGTTAGACTACAAATTTACTATTGAAATCAACTTTATTAAAATCACTTTCGAAGATTGCATAGATGTTTTAAAAGGTTTGAAACTAGATCTAGCTAAAAAATCAGTTTTAAAAGCACCGCAATTCAATTTACCAAAACGTTTGTGGCAACAGCTAGTTTTGGCTTCTGAAATAACGGAAGAAACACGTTGGGCAGATTTAAATAAAAATCAATTAGAAGCACTTGCAGCACAATTAACCAAAGCGCATTTTAACGTAGATGGAAAAAGTACTTTTAAAGACGAATTTGTCACCGCAGGAGGAATCGATCTAAAAGAAGTAAACTTTAAAACTTTTGAAAGTAAACTGCATAAAAACCTATACTTTGCTGGTGAAATCATTAATGTTGACGCGATAACTGGAGGTTTTAATTTTCAAAATGCATGGACAGGAGCCTATATTGCTTCGCAACACATTTCTAAATAAAAATGGAAACATACGTTGTTTTATTAAGAGGGATTAATGTTGGAGGTCATAAAAAAGTACCCATGGCAACATTGCGTGAATTGTTAACCAAAACAGGTTTTCAAAATGTGCAAACCTATATACAAAGTGGTAATGTTGTTTTGCAGTCTTCCGAAGAAAACACAAAAATTATTGAGGATAAAATACATAAAGCCATACGGGCTCATTTTCAATTTGAAGTTTCTGTTTTAGTAAAAACAAAAGAAGAATTAGAATTGATTTTTAATAATTCTCCTTTTGAAGAAGAGAGAAAAGTAAAAAGCTATTTTATCTTATTGCAAGACACACCAAGTAAAGAGTTGATAAAAGAAGCTTCAAAAAAAGTATATAAATCGGAAGAATTTAAAATTACGAATACCTGTATTTATTTGTATAACCAAGCAGGCTACGGAAAATCAAAATGCAACGCTAATTATTTTGAACGCATGTTGGAAACGGTAGCAACAGCCAGAAACTATAATACGATGGTGAAGTTGTTATCTCTAAGCAAATAATTTATTCTCAGAATATTTTATAGCATCCCAGCAAGCTTCAATAGATTGGTCTATTTGTTTTGTATGCATTGGTACCTCTTCTTTAATTTTTAGTTTTACAACAGAAGATATAAGTCCGTAACATAATTTCATGATTAGAGTTTCGTCCATGTTTTTTACTTTTTTTTCTGTAATTCCTTTAAAAAAGAAGTCTGTTATTGTTTTATAGAATGGTACTGTTTTTTTTACAATTTCAGGAGAGATAATTGGAGGGACACCAACATATTCAATAAAATAAAAAGCTAAAGGATTGCTTGAGAAATAATTATACATGTTATACAACATGGTGGTAAATTGAGTTTTATAGGTAGCACTAGGTTTACTGTTTGTTAGTAGAACGATGCTTAAATCTTTATAAACCATCAAAAAAATAGCTTCAATAATTTTCTCTTTGGTTTCAAAATAATGATAAATGGTACCTACAGCAACATTGGCTTCTTTAGCAACCTGAGACATTGGTGTAGCATGATATCCTTGTTTAACAACAAGCTCTAACATGGTGAGTATAATACGTTGTTTTTTGCTCATCGTTAATCTTTAATTTGTCTTACAGCATCCCAAGAAGCATTTGCGGCTTCCTTAATCTGTGTATTTGTCATTGGTAAAACACCGTTTAATTTTAAATGAACAGCAGCAACAACATTACTATACGCTATTTGTACTAATAGTGTAATATGCATATCTTTAAGGAAACCTTCTTTTATCCCTTTCCAGAAAAAAGCGGCGTGCGGTTTATAGTGTATTTTTGTTTCTTCAATTAACTCTATGGGTATAATAGGGGCTTTAGCTATGTGTTCATAAAAATGAAAAGCATAGGGATTGCTAACATAATAATGAAATAAATCGACCCAGTATTTTTTAAATACTTCTTCAGGATTTTGGTTTTCTTCTTTTAGAATAAGAATAGTGCCAAAATCCTCTCTAATCATTTTATAGATTTGACAAAGCACGTCCTCTTTGTCTTTAAAATAATTATAAATGGTGCCTATTGCTACGTTAGATTCTTTAGCAACCTGATACATAGGTGTTGCATTTACACCCTGTTTTACTACAAGTTCTAACATTGTAATAAGAATTCTTTGTTTTTTATACACAGATAATTGATTGAATAGTCATTCGGTTTTCCAATCTACAAAAAATAAGGAATTCTACTATTTTTTTAAAAACAATTACGATGAAATACCTATTATTTTAAGTTTTTTGGAATAAAAGCTATACATACATGCTATGTAATAAGTTATATTTGCAGACTAATTTGCACATCATGGAAACCGCTTCGTTTATATTTTCTGGAAATAATAAAGTAATTAATGATGGACAATTTACTTGGTCTTCGCCTAGTAATATTGCCTTGGTTAAATATTGGGGAAAAAAGGAAAACCAGATACCAGAAAACCCATCTATCAGTTTTACTTTAGATGCCTGTAAAACAACGACAAGCTTAAGTTTTTCTAAAAAAGAAGATACCAACTCTTTTTCTTTTGATGTTATTTTTGAAGGCAAAAAGAATCAAGATTTTAAACCGAAAATCGAAACTTTCTTTAAACGTATTGAAGCATATCTACCTTTTTTAAAAGACTATCATTTTACAATTGAAACTGCAAATACATTTCCGCATAGTTCTGGTATTGCATCTTCTGCTTCTGGAATGAGCGCTTTGGCACTTTGTTTAATGTCTATAGAAAAAGAAATAAATCCCGAAATTACGCTAGAATACTTTAATCAAAAAGCATCTTTTTTAGCAAGATTAGGATCAGGAAGTGCTTGTAGAAGCGTAGAAGGTGATCTTATTGTTTGGGGAAAACATGAAAAGATAGAAACGAGCTCTGATCTGTATGCTGTAAAATATCCGTACCAAGTACATCATAACTTCAAGAACTATCAAGACACTATTCTTTTAGTAGATAAAGGCGAAAAGCAAGTAAGTAGTACGGTTGGTCATAATTTAATGCATAATCATCCTTTTGCACAACAACGTTTTACGCAAGCTAAAGAGAATATGACCAAACTTATGGACATTTTAAAAACCGGAGATTTAAATGCATTTATTGAAATTATAGAAAGTGAAGCCCTAACGCTTCACGCTATGATGATGACAAGCATGCCGTATTTTATTTTAATGAAACCAAATACCCTCAAAATAATTAATGCTATTTGGGCGTTTAGAAAGCAAACAGGATTGCATATTAGTTTTACCTTAGACGCCGGAGCAAATGTACACGTGCTGTATCCAGAAAAGGAAGCCGCAGAATGTATCGAGTTTATTAAAAATGAATTAGTTGCGTATTGCCAAAATGGACATTATATTTGCGACAGAATTGGCTTTGGTGCTAAACGAAAACAATAAAAATTACGTATATTTGATATAAGTTACTACTAATAATAGTTTGTAACGCAAAATATTTATGAAAGGACCCCTTTTTTACTCGAAAATTTTACTCTTTGGTGAATACGGAATCATTAAAGACTCTAAAGGATTATCTATTCCTTATAGTTTCTATAATGGTGCTTTAAAAATGGATGATAACCCATCGGAAGAAGCAGTTAAATCTAACGCTAGTTTAAAAAACTTTGTTTCCCATTTAAAAGAAATAAAAGAAGACGTTGTTGTCTTTAATTTAAATAAATTAGAAGAAGATGTTCAGGCAGGAATGTACTTTGATTCTTCGATACCACAAGGTTATGGTGTTGGTAGCTCTGGCGCATTGGTAGCTGCTATTTATGACAAATATGCACAAGGTAAAATTACCGTTCTAGAAAACTTAACACGCGAAAAACTATTGAAGTTAAAAAGCGTTTTTTCTGAAATGGAATCGTTTTTTCATGGTAAATCTTCTGGACTAGATCCTTTAAATAGTTATTTAAGCATTCCTATTCTAATACATTCTCAAGATAATATTGAAGCAACAGGAATTCCTTCACAAACCAATAATGGTAAAGGAGCTGTCTTTTTGTTAGATAGCGGAATTACTGGTGAAACTGCACCAATGATTAGCATTTTTATGGAGAACATGAAACAAGAGGGTTTTAGAAGTATGCTAAAAGACCAATTTACAAAACATACAGATGCTTGTGTAGATGATTTTTTAAAAGGAGATATAAAGTCCCTGTTTAAGAATACCAAGCAATTATCTAAAGTCGTGCTAAACAACTTTAAACCAATGATACCAATGCAGTTTCATGAACTTTGGAAAAAAGGAATTGAAACCAATGAGTACTACTTAAAACTTTGTGGTTCTGGTGGTGGCGGTTATATTTTAGGTTTTACAGAAAACTTTGAGAAAGCAAAACAATCGCTTAAAGGGTATAAATTAGAAGTGGTTTATAATTTCTAATACTTCATGAATTGTTCTACTAAACTTGATGAAGTGTAGTTATTAGAGTTTCATTAAATAAATTTATGCTTTCCAGAAAACAAAAACATATTTGGCTAAAATTTTTCAGCATGTTTTCTGTGGTTAGAGGCTACAATATCTTAATTGTAGTAATTGCACAATACGTTACCTCTATTTACATTTTAGCACATGATAAACCTTTACGCCAAGTAGTTTTAGATGTCAATTTACTGCTGTTAGTTTTAGCGTCTGCGGCAACAATAGCAGGAGGTTATATTATTAATAATTTTTACGATTCAGAAAAAGATCTAATAAATAGACCACAAAAATCTATGTTAGATAAACTGGTGAGTCAAAACACTAAACTATCCTTTTATTTTGTACTAAACTTTCTTGCTGTAATTATGGTAAGTGCAGTTTCGTTTAAAGCAGTAGTTTTCTTTTCGGTATATATTTTTGCTATTTGGTTTTATTCACATAAGCTAAAAAAGATGCCAATTATTGGTAATATCACCTCGGCAATACTAACCATAACGCCATTTTTTGCCATTTTTATGTACTACAGAAATTTCGAACATGTAATTTTTGTACATGCCGCATTTTTGTTTTTAATAGTATCTATGCGCGAATTAGTAAAAGATTTAGAAAATATAAAAGGAGATTTGGCACTTAATTATAAAACCATCCCTATTGTTTATGGTGTAAAATATTCAAAAGGCATGCTTACCATTTTAAGTGCTTTAACACTTATTCCATCCTATTTATTAGTCAGTAGATATCAAATTGGAAAAATGGATTATTTCTTTTATGTGAGCACCATATTATTAGGGGCGTTTCTAATATTACTCTTTAAATCGAATACAAAAACACAATATTTAATCTTACATAATATCTTAAAGTTTATAATAGTATCCGGTGTTTTTAGCATTTTACTAATAGATGTAGATTTGCTTTTAAATAAGCTCGTTTTAATATAAATTATGGCGTTTGCTACTACGTATAAACTACGTAGCAACGCGCTTTCCACTATATCTTTTTCTCGTATCTCAAAAAAGGATGCCGTTGCAATCGCTAACGCAAGAAAGGATGAGTATCAAAAATCGTTAATCCACAATCGTAAATCATAATATATACTATATCTTTGTAGCTTAATAAATTAAAATATTCCCATTTACTTGGGGAAAAATTATGAGTAAGCCAAGAGATAGTAAAAGCAAAGGGAAGCTTTCAGGACGTGGAAATACTAATACACGTAGCCAAAGCAATGAAAGAGGAAATGCTCCAGTAAAAAAGAAAGCAGCAGGAAATAAAACGCAAAAGCCGCAAAAAACACAGAAGCCACAAAAAGCATCTGATCCGGATCAAATGCGTTTAAATAAGTACATCGCAAATTCAGGTGTTTGTTCTCGTAGAGACGCAGATATGCATATTGCAACAGGTTTAGTTTCTGTAAACGGAAAGATAGTTACAGAAATGGGTTACAAAGTGAAACTAGAAGATGAGGTTCGTTTTGATGGTTCTAGAATAAATCCAGAGAAAAAAGCATACGTTTTATTAAATAAACCAAAAGGTTTTGCAACTACTACAAGTGAAGGTAAAGGACGTACGGTTATGGATTTAGTTGCCAATGCAACCAATTCTAGAATTAAGCCAATAGGTAGATTAGGTAGAAATAGTAAAGGATTATTGTTGTTTACCAATGATGATTTAGTTGCTAAAAAATTCACCAATTCTAAAAATGGTGTATCGCGTTTATTTCAAATAGAATTAGATAAAAACCTGAAGATAGAAGACCTTAAAAAAATTAGAGAAGGTTTTAGAATCGAAGGAAAACTAATCACTGTCGAAGAAATTAGTTATATAGAAGGCGCTTCTAAAAAAGAAATTGGTCTTAAAATTAAAAACACAGGAAATACCGTACTTCGTGCTATTTTTGATAGCTTAAAATACGAGATTGTAGCTGTAGATTGCGTGGCAATTGGACATCTTACAAAAAAAGATCTTCCTCGTGGTCACTGGAAACATCTAACAGAACAAGAGTTGAATACATTGAAAATGTTGTAGTATTTAATTTACTATTACAAAAGTCATATTACTATTAAAAATGCTTCGTTTCCCGGAGCATTTTTTTTGCTTTAATCTGAAAATAGCTTTATAAAATTTATAGCCTTTACAGATACCTGTTTATAAAGAATTAATGGTTTTTAAGGCAATCTTAAAATTGAATGAAAGGTTAGAAATAAAACGTAGTTTCCTTAAAGAATAAATTTGAAGAGGCCATTCTGCTACATCTATTTATAGGTGTTAAAATAATAGTGTTATAAAAAAAGAGGCGAAGGTTAAGGTGCCTTTTAATAAAGAACTAGTTAGCGATTTTAAAAATAATAGATGCATTTTAGCCGTATTGCAAACCTTATGGATTCTGTTATAAGTCTATTTGGAGGTCTGCATTTTGACTATTCTATTATTCCCGTAAAAATAAAAATATAGTACAAGCCTGTTAATACAAAAACGACACCTGCAACGGTTCGCATTACCTTTTCTATTTTGGTGATTTGGTTGTAAAATACACCAACTTTTCCAATGGTAAAAGCGATTAAATAGGTAAATAGAATTACAGGTAATCCAGTTCCAAAAGCAAATACTATTGGTAAATAAAGTCCGTTGGCAGATGCAATGGTCATTGGTATTAGCATTCCGAAAAATAATGCGCCACTATACGGGCAAAAGGCTAAAGCAAACACCACTCCAATTAAAAAAGAACCTAGTAAACCTTTGTCTTTAAATTTTTCGGATAGCTTTTCTTGAAAATTAAATTTCCCGAAAAAAGGCAGTTTAATAACATTTAGCATTATCAAACCGATTACTAGCAATAGCGGACCTAAATATTTTTCACCATTCTGATTAAAAAATCGAGCAATATGAAACTTGCTTGCTCCAAAATAAAGGATCAATCCAATGGTTGTGTAACTAAATCCTCTTCCAATAGAATATAATAATCCGCTAAATAGTACTTTCCGTTTACTCGAAATATTTTTAGAAATAAAAGCAGTTGCAGTTATATTGGTAGCTAAAGGACACGGACTAATAGCTGTCATTATTCCTAGGAGAAATGCAGATACAATAGGAATATTATATTGCTCTAAAAGGGACTGTAAAAAATCCATTTACAGCATTTTTAATTCCGTGTCAATTTTTGCCTTCAATTGTTTAGAAAAGGTTTCTTTGTCGTTGCCTTCCATAAAAGCAAATTCGGTTAAATCTATTTTAGTTTCTCTTCCGCTTTTTATCACATTCAAAATTAAGGCAGTTCCAGATGCTTCAAATTTTTCAGCAATTTGTTCGTTTTCCTCTTTATCTACATTTATTACTTGAAAGGTGATTTTGTCGGCTTTCATTTCCTTAGAAAAATAGGTGTCCAATGTATATTTTGTATTTGCTTCAATAGCATTACAAGTCATACATCTATGTGTAGAATGGAAATCTATTACTTCAATTTTAGCAATAGATGTATCAACAGATGCTACGTCCGTTTTGTTTTTACTATTACAAGAAGTAAGTGTAAAACCGATGGTTATAACCGCTAATAATTTAAATGTTTTGTACATGGTTTTCATTTTTTTGTTTTCGTTATTTTTTTATAATAAGAAGTTAAACAGATATCCGGAAAGGATAATACAAAGCGTTATTACAGCGAAAAATATGGCTATTAGCTTTAAAGACATTACCTTTTTTAGTAAGGTTGCTTCTGGAATGGACAAACCTACAGTTGCCATCATGAAAGCAATAGCAGTTCCTAATGAAACGCCTTTAGCAACAAAAACTTGAATTACAGGAACTATTCCTGCGGCATTGGCATACATGGGTACGGCAACTAATACTGCTAATGGAACCGTCCACCATTCGCCACCTCCCAAATAGGCATTAAAGAAGTTTTCTGGTACATAGCCATGCATTGCTGCTCCAATTGCAATTCCTATAATTACATAAAGTAAAACGCTTTTTACTATATCCCAAGCGCCACGTGTTATTTCAGGTAATCGTTGGTAGAAAGTTTGTTTTTCTTCTTGATAATTAGCTTGTTTCATTTTGTTTTCCAAAATCTTTTTTACCCAATCGGAAAGCAATGGCTCTAGATTAAATTTACCAAGTAGCCAACCACCAAGTGTACCTAATAAAATACCAGATATCACATAGATTAAAGTCGCTTTTATACCAAACATACCAATAAACATGGCTATGGCAACTTCATTAACTAAAGGAGATGTAATTAAAAAAGAAAAAGTAACGCCTAGCGGAATTCCTCCTTGTACAAAACCAATAAATAAAGGTACCGAAGAACAAGAGCAAAAAGGAGTTATTGCTCCAAACACAGAAGAGAAGAAGTATTCTAAACCGTAAAGTTTTTTTTTATGGAGATAATCTTTAAGTTTTTCAATTGGAAAATATGCATTTACAATTCCCATTATAAAAACGATGATAAATAAAAGGATCAGAATTTTTAGTGTATCGTACACAAAGAAATTCAAAGCAATTCCTAAATGGGATTCTGCTCCAATTTTTAAAACAGAATAAATCAACCAATCTGTAAAATGTTGTAACCAATCAAACATTTTTTATAGTGTTAATGGTACCAGAAATAGAACATGACAATTTTACGGTATTGTAGATAGTGCCAAATTTTTCAATGTTCTTTTTTAGTAGGCTTATATTGAGTTTTTCATCGTTGCTATAAATGGTTAAATTATAAATGATATTGTCCATTCTTGGCGGATTTTCTAGACGAGTCGCTTGCACTTCCAATGTCGCTTTTGAATAGGTGAATTTCATCATGCCTGAAAAACGTTCTACATTCTTCAACATGCATGCAGAGAATGATCCTAAGAATAATTCGGCAGGATTTGGTAAGGTTGTAGTGGTTTTAGAGGTTGTTCCAAAATCGATATTCGATTCCTTAATATGAATAACGGCATCCTGATTTGCAATGGAAGAAGCCTGTATCTGATAATTCATAATTCGTACTTTTAATTTAAAAGAGCCAATACTTCTGTTTTTGAAGGTACTCTACCTTTAATAGTAATAACATCATCTATTACTAAAGCGGGTGTTGTCATGATATTAAATTTCATGATTTCCATAATATCCTCTACTTTTTCAATAGTTGCATCTACATTGTTTTCGGTAATTACATCGGTAACAACCTTCGTCATAGATTGACACTTTGGACAACCTGTTCCTAAAATTTTAATTACTTTACTCATAATATCTCTATTTGTTTATCGCCAATAGACGATGTGTTTTTGAAAAAATATCAATCAAAAAACTGCGCGAATAATGATTTTGCAATCTTCCAGTTTTCTTGATTAATACAATACTTTATTTTGGGAGGTTTCAATTCTCCTTGAATAAGACCAGCATTTTTTAACTCTTTAAGATGTTGAGAAATTGTAGACTGTGCCAAAGGAAATACTTCTACTAAATCGCCTGTACAACAACAAGATTGCTTTTCTAGATGTTTTAAAATAGCAATACGTGTAGGATGTCCTAATGCTTTTGCAAATTTAGCTAAAGATGTTGTGTCTTCTTTATAGGCTATATGTTCTAAACTTCTTTTCAAATGCTAATTTTTTATGGATTATAAAAATGCAATGGACTTCTTATCGTAAATGTACGATAGGTTTAGATGGAGAAATATGACTTTTATCATATTTGATTTTTTGAATAGCAAGAAATTAGTTTTTAGAATTTATAATCCGACAAGGATTTCCAGCTGCAAAAACATCAGAAGGCATATCTTTAGTAACAACACTTCCTGCTCCAATTACTGTTCTGTCTCCAATAGTAACTCCTGGACAGACAATTACGCCACCACCTAACCAAACATCTTCTCCTATAGTTATCGGTTTAGCAAATTCTAGCCCAGAAGCTCTTTTTTTAAAATCCATAGGATGTGTTGCAGTATATAATTGCACATTTGGGCCCATCAAGCTTCTGGGGCCAATCTTTATAGGCATAACGTCCAGAGCAATACAATTATAATTAAAGAACACACCTTCGCCAACAATTAAATTGTAACCATAATCACAATAAAAAGGAGTTTGAATCCAAAGGTTTTTCTCCTGATTCGGAATTAAATCTTTTAAGATTTCACCTCGTTTTTCTTTCTCGTCTTCCTTAAGGTCATTTAATTCTTTTATTAATAACCTAGCTTTCAAGCGTTCTTGGCTAAGTTCTATATCTAGGGCATTATAAAGCTTGCCAGATAACATTTTTTGCTTTTCTGTTTTTATAGGGTTACTCATTAGTTCCTGTGTTTTATGTTTTTAATGGGTATGATCATGTTTATAGCTAATTACTTAAAAAATAAAGACAAGAAATACCTTTAATCATTTTATTTTTATTGGTTTAAAGAGGTTGTTATTTCTTAGAGAGCGTTTCGTTGTTCTAGTATTTCTTTGAAAATGGAAACATAGTATAATCCTGGTATACAAGTCAATCTGAGAAATGTTGTGTCCAATCTTATGTGGATAGATAAAATTGGTCTTAAAAAATAAGAACACAGAAGTATATAGCAGAAAGGAAAGAGGTTAAATACGCTTAAAGTGTTTTTTTAGTAATGGAGTTATTGTTTTTTAAACACGATTAACTTTATTGCTTTTTCTGAATCTTCCAAAATCATAATTTTATAATCCTTCCATTCTAAGGTTTGTTCTTTTCCATCATATTTACTTAGTGACATAAACGATATGGTCTTCTGCTCTTTCCCTGCTGATAACGAAATATTATAGGTGTTAAAAGAATCTGTCTGATTTCCATTTATATCCACAGATGATTCTCCAATATAATCTTTAAATAGAATGGTAAGGTTCCCAATAATAGCTGTTTGACCTAGATCTATAAATATTGTTTTTTCAAAGTCTAATTTTTCAACAACTAATGTAACTTCCTCTTTATTGATTTTTAAATAAAAGGAATAGTTTTGATATGCTTTCGGATAGTTTGTTTTTTGACTACCACTAGACGCGCCATAATACCAGAGAAAAGTAGCATATTTACTATTGTTTTCAACTACATTTAATTCTAGTTGTATATGAGGAGAGTCTGTATTTATTGGTTTTGATTGCATAAATAGATTAGTAGGTTCTATAACTAAATTCTCAAATGGAGTACTAGGATTTTTTCCCTGTTTTAATGGAATTCTGATTGAATTATTTGTCATTTTGTTTTCTATTTGAGCATATCCTTGTAATGGAATGCATACAAGTAGTAGAATCCATATGGTAATTTTAATAATCTTCATTATTAGGTGTGTTTTAGTATAGTACTTACTATTTAATTCCAAGCGTAATTTATGATTAAAAAAGTTTATCTATTTTGAATGTCGATATATAATAAAGCATTCCTGTTGCAATCAATAAATGAACCCCAAAGCCTATATAATTTATAACTTTTACATACGTTTTTTTATGAAAACCTATTATGTAGAACAGGGCGAATATTAAAATACAGGCTTCCATCCCTATGACAAATAACGCTCTAAATTCGAAGATATGTTTTTTTATATTCAGCGTATAGATCATCCAAAAAAGAAATACACCTATCACTACAATTACATTTAAATATGAAATTAATAAAGTGGTTTTTTGAGTTTTACACCCAATAGTAATGGTTGCTAAATGGCAAATCAAGAAAATAATCACTGCAGCGCTTATGCTTGTATCATGCATCACTTATGGGTGTTTTATTTGGTTGCTATTGTAGGTGTTGTTCTTAATCTCTTTGAATGACTTATATCAGACATTAAACAAGTTAGTATTTTTCTTAGAAAAGCAAGTAGTAAATAGCCTTAAAACCATTTCAAAAAAAAAATAAAAAATTTTTCAAAAAAACATTGCAATTCAAAAAAAAGCATTTCATTTGTATTGCATTTAGCTGAACAAATTGAACACTGTTTCTATGTTCGGGCTTTTGGAAATTAGGAAGTCATATTCAAAAGCAGCTTACAGATTAAGCGACCGAATTTTAAAGCTAACTTCCGAGTATACTACCATCGGTGCTAGTCAGCATCAATACGGCTTTGTGCCTACTACAGAACTAAAAATTCAAGTTTGAATTAATTCATAACCTTTTTTATAACAGTGTTTTATGCGCTGTTATCCGATTTATATTTCAATATTTTTTTTAAAAATAAAGGCTATAATATTTTAAATAAACTTTAGAATGTTATAATTTACAATTAAAGCAAAACACACAAACATGAATACCAAGTATTTTGATCTAATCAATCAAACTTTCGATTTTCCTCAAGAAGAATTTAAACTAGAGGACAATAAACTAAGCTTCCATGATATCAACCTTATGGAGCTTGTAGAGCAATATGGAGCACCTTTAAAATTCACGTATTTACCGCAGATATCTAACAATATTCAGCGTGCAAAAAAATGGTTTGCAGAAGCTATTGAAAAACATGATTATAAAGGGAACTACAACTATTGCTATTGTACAAAAAGCTCGCATTTTAAACATGTGTTACATGAAGCGTTACAAAATGATATTCATATTGAAACCTCTTCGGCTTTTGATATTGATATTGTAGAAAACCTTAAAAAAGAAGGGAAAATTACGAATGATACTTTTGTAATTAGCAACGGTTTTAAACGTGCGCAATACGTAACAAATATTGCGAGACTTATTAATGAAGGGCATAGAAATGCAATTCCTATTATCGATAATTATGAGGAAATAGAATTGCTTTCCGAAGAAATAAACGGGAAATTTAATGTAGGGATTCGTATTGCTTCCGAAGAAGAACCAAAGTTTGAATTCTATACCTCGAGATTAGGAATAGGTTATAAAAATATTGTACCATTTTATAAAAATCAAATTGCAGATAATAAAAAAGTGAACCTTAAAATGTTGCACTTTTTCATTAATACTGGAATTAGAGACAATGCGTATTATTGGAATGAATTGCAAAAATGTTTAAAAGTGTACACAAGCCTTAAAAAGATTTGTCCAACATTAGATAGTTTAAATATTGGTGGAGGTTTTCCTATAAAAAACTCGCTTGCCTACGATTTTGACTACGCTTATTTAGTAGACGAAATTGTAAATCAAATTAAAACGACTTGCGAAGAAGAAGGTGTAGATGTACCAAATATTTTTACAGAATTTGGAAGTTTTACCGTTGGTGAAAGTGGTGGCGCTATCTATGAGATATTGTACCAGAAACAACAAAATGATCGTGAAAAGTGGAACATGATAAACTCGTCTTTCATTACAACATTACCAGATACTTGGGCAATTAATAAACGTTTTATCATGCTGCCATTAAATCGTTGGGATCAAGGTTATGAACGTGTTTTGCTTGGCGGGTTAACTTGCGATAGCGATGATTATTACAATAGTGAGCAACACATGAATGCCATTTATTTACCAAAATATAATAAAGATAAACCACTGTACATTGGCTTTTTTAATACAGGAGCTTACCAAGAAAGTATAGGCGGATTTGGTGGTTTACAACACTGTTTAATTCCGTCACCAAAACATATATTAATAGATAGAGATGCCGACGGAAAAATCTCTACTAAACTATTTAGTGAACAACAAAAAAGTGAAGACTTACTTAAAATTTTAGGTTATGCAAACTAAAACGTATGCTGGTATTCCAGAAGATTTAGCAAAATTAGACAAAGCGAAAATTGTACTAATACCTGTGCCTTATGATGGTACAAGTACATGGCAAAAAGGAGCAGATAAAGGTCCAGAAGCATTTTTAGATGCTTCAGCAAACATGGAACTTTATGACATTGAAACAGGAACAGAAGTATACCATCAAGGTGTGTATTTGGCAGACGCTGTAACAGAGAACAGTTCGCCAGAAGCTATGGTAGAAGCGGTTCATCAAGTAACAAAAAAGTACATTAAAAGAAATAAATTTGTAACCATCTTTGGTGGTGAGCATTCGGTTTCTATTGGTACGGTTCGCGCTTTTAATGAAATGTATCCAAGCTTAACTGTTTTACAATTAGATGCACATGCAGATTTACGTAAAAGCTACGAAGGATCTACGTGTAACCATGCTTGCGCAATGTACGAAGCGAGTCAGAATACCAATTTAATTCAAGTGGGTATTCGTTCTATGGACGTGATGGAAAAAACGGTTATGGATGAAGATAAAACGTATTTCGCTCATGAAATGGCTGTAGATGATACTTGGATGGATGCTGCTATTGATCAAATGACAGAAAACGTTTTTATAACTATAGATTTAGATGTTTTTGATCCTTCTATTATGCCAAGTACAGGAACTCCAGAACCTGGAGGTTTGCTATGGTATGAAACGATGGAGTTTTTAAAACAAGTTTTTGAAGAGAAAAACGTAGTAGGTTTTGATATCGTAGAACTTTGTCCAAATAAAATAGATAAATCTTCCGATTTTCTTGCGGCTAAATTATACTATAAAATGTTAAGCTATAAGTTTAAAAATGAAGAAGCAGAAGAGGTGTATGACAACTCTTTTGACGATGATAAAGTAAATAAAAATAACAATACTAAATTTCAAGATGAAGATGCGTACTAAAGGACCAATTTCACAGTTTATAGAAAAACACTATTTACACTTTAATGCGGCAGCTTTAGTAGATGCAGCAAAAGGGTATGAAGCACAATTAGACAGTGGTGCAAAAATGTTAGTTTCTCTGGCAGGAGCGATGAGTACTGCAGAGCTTGGTAAAAGTTTTGCGGAAATGATTCGCCAAGACAAAGTACAAATCATTTCTTGTACAGGAGCAAATTTAGAGGAAGATATCATGAATTTAGTAGCGCATTCGCATTATAAACGTGTGCCTAATTATAGAGACTTAACGCCTCAAGACGAATGGGATTTATTAGAGAAGGGACTAAATAGAGTAACGGATACTTGTATTCCAGAAGAAGAAGCGTTTAGACGTTTGCAAGAGCATATTGTAAAAATTTGGAAAGATGCGGAAGCAAATGGGGAACGTTTTTTACCGCATGAATACATGTATAAAATGTTGTTATCAGGAGTATTAGAGCAATATTACGAGATTGATTTAAAAGACTCTTGGATGTATGCTGCTGCTGAAAAAAATCTACCAATAGTTTGTCCAGGTTGGGAAGACAGTACCATGGGAAATATTTTTGCTAGCTACGTGCTTAAAGGTGAATTAAAAGCAAGTACCATGAAATCTGGTATTGAATATATGACGTTTCTTGCAGATTGGTACACCGATAATTCACAAAAAGGAATTGGTTTCTTCCAAATTGGAGGAGGAATAGCTGGAGATTTCCCTATTTGTGTGGTGCCAATGTTATACCAAGATATGGAAAGACCAGAAACACCATTTTGGAGTTATTTCTGCCAGATTAGTGATTCTACAACAAGTTATGGTTCGTATTCAGGAGCAGTTCCTAACGAGAAAATTACTTGGGGAAAACTAGATATTGATACTCCAAAATTTATTATTGAAAGTGATGCAACTATTGTTGCTCCTTTAATTTTTGCTTATCTTTTAGATCAGTAATGGACACAAATAAAATTGATAATATAGAGCTTAAGTATTTAACGGTTAATGATTTTGAAGAGCTAAAAGAAGCTACCTTAGAATCGTATGGCGGTGTGCTTAATTCGTATTGGAAAAAACATCATATAGAAGAATTGACTTCTATGTTTCCAGAAGGTCAAGTGGTTATAAAAATCGATGGAGACATTGCAGGTTGTGCATTATCGCTTATCGTAGATTATGATTCTATTGATGATGAACATACGTATGAAGATATTATTGGTGGGAAATCTTTTAAAAATCACGATCCAGATGGCGATGTGCTTTATGGTATTGATGTGTTTATAAAACCACAATACAGAGGTTTACGTTTAGGTAGAAGATTGTACGATTATAGAAAAGAGGTTTGCGAAAACTTAAATTTAAAAGGAATTGTTTTTGGAGGAAGAATGCCAAACTTTCATAAGCATACCGATTTAACGCCTAAACAATACATTGAAAAAGTAAAGCGTAAAGAAATTCATGATCCTGTTTTAAACTTTCAAATTTCTAACGACTTTCACCCAGTTCGTGTATTAAAAGGATATTTGGAAGGAGATACAGCCTCCAATGAATATGCCGTTTTAATGGAATGGGATAATATCTATTATACCAAACCAAACAAAAAAGCAAGTTCTGTAAAAAGTATTGTAAGACTTGGTTTGATACAATGGCAAATGCGTCCGTATAAAGGTATGGATGAGTTAATGCAACAAGTAGAATATTTTATAGACAGCGTTGCTGCTTATCGTTCTGATTTTGCTGTGTTTCCAGAGTTTTTTAATGCGCCTTTAATGGCAGAATTTAACCACATGCATGAGCCAGATGCTATTAGAGAGTTGGCAAAATTTACAGAAGTTATTGTAAAGAAAATGCAACAGCTTTCTATTTCCTATAACATCAATATTATTACTGGTAGTATGCCCGAACTGGTAGACGATAAGTTATTTAATGTGGGTTATTTATGCCGAAGAGATGGAAGTTTAGAGCGTTATGAGAAAATTCATGTAACGCCAGACGAAGCGAAAGTTTGGGGAATGCAACGCGGAAACAAATTGCAAACCTTTGAAACCGATGCGGGTAAAATTGGAATCTTGATTTGTTATGATTCTGAATTCCCAGAACTATCTCGTTTGTTGGCCGATGAAGGTATGGATATTTTATTCATTCCTTTTTTAACAGATACGCAAAATGGCTATTCTCGTGTTCGTTTATGTGCACAAGCTCGTGCTATAGAAAATGAATGTTATGTGGCTATTTCAGGAAGCGTTGGTAATTTACCGAATGTTAATAATATGGATATTCAATATGCGCAATCTGCCGTATTTACGCCATGTGATTTTTCATTTCCAAGTAATGGAATCAAAGCAGAAGCGACTACAAATACAGAAATGATTCTAGTAGCAGATGTCGATTTAAGTCTGTTAAAAGAATTGCATTCTTTTGGAGCAGTAAAAAATTTAAAAGATAGACGAAAAGATTTTTACGATGTTATTAGAATTAATAACAATAAATAATATATTTAAACTTTCAAACATTAATTATAGGATTAGATTTGCGCTTTCGCGGAAATGAAAATACATTTTAAATGGCAAATAAAAGAGACAACCTAAAAAGAGTAATTGTAGATTTTAAAAAGCTAACACCAGAAATTTTAGCTTTATTAGTAGAAAGATATCCTGATGGTTATGATGATGACCAAGTAGTGTCTTTTAGAAATGCTAAAAATGAACTAATTGAAGCAATTGAAGTAACTACAGAAGATACCAAGTATTTGGTTAAAGTCAGTACAAAACTGGAAGTTACTATGGAGAATTATGACGAAGATGATTATGAAGATTTTGATGAAAGCGATCCAGAAGCTGTTCAAGATCCCGAATTAACAGATGAAGATGCTGAAGATTTAGACTAAAAAACGAAATCACATGATTTTATTTTGTAACTTAATATAACTAAGTTATAACTTTAAAATCAAGTGTATGGAAACGTCATTTCACATGTCATTACCATGTTTAAGTGTAACAAAAACGAAAGATTTTTACACGAAAAGTATTGGTGCTTCCTTAGGAAGAATGACTAAAAATTGGGTAGATATTAATTTGTTTAATCATCAGTTAACGTTTATTAAAGCCGAGAAGTTTCATTTCAATAGTCCTAATTATGTGTTTGAAGGTAAAATATTACCATCCTTTCACTTTGGTGTTATTGTAGATGTAGATACTTGGGAGAAAATTTACGAAAAACTAAAAGAGCAAAAATTAGAAGTAGTAACACAGACTACTTTTTTAGAAGACAAACCAGGAGAGCATGTCTCCTTTTTTGTAAAAGACCCAAATGATTATATGTTAGAATTTAAAAGTTTTAAAGACCAAAAACAAATGTTTATCTCATAATGTACAAAGTTGTTGCTTATCAAGTAGCAAACACTATCCAAATAAAAGCTAGTAAACAGCAATTGCAATGGCAGTTGCTGTTTCAAGATAGTGACGAGCTGTATTATAAAAGCTCAGAAAATAAATTTATCTATATTTTTCACTACGGAATGGTTAGTTTTTTTAATATGAATGCTACAGAAATAGCATCGGTATTGGAAGAAATAAAACCATTTTGTAATACCTATATTTCTGAAAAACTTTCCGAAGATATTCAAATAGAAGTCCGAGAAAATTCCTTAAAAGTAGAATATAATAACGTTATTTTACCAGAGCTAAATGATGAAATGATTCGTTTAGTGATGTTAAATACTTCGCAATCTGTAGCATTAGATCGCTATGCAGATATTACCGAAGAATTACTTATTGAAACACATGAACATACCAAATACCTCGAGAATAAAGGGAAATTGGATATTTCAGGAAATAAGTTAAAACGTTTTATAGGAAGAGTATTGAACATTAAAAATAAGATTTCGGAGAATCTGTATATTTTTGATTCCCCCGAAAGTACTTGGGAAAATGAACAACTTAATAAGCTAAATCAGGAGCTTAAAATTTCTTTCGATTTAAAAGATAGATACCGATTAATTCATGACCGAATAGAAATTATTAAAGAGAATTTAGAGCTCTTTAAAGATATTATGGATCATAAAGAAAGTAGCAGATTAGAGTGGATCATTATTATTCTAATTGTTATTGAAGTAATAGATATGTTTATTTTAAAATTTAATTAATCCTAAAGCGAATTTGAAACGTATATAGAAGAAATACATTGTACTACCACTGTTTCCTAGGTTGAAATGGTTTAAGTAATTCGGACTTTAGGTAGAAATTTTTCCGATACATATTTCTAACTTTTAAATATTTATCAAAAATGAAAACAAAAATCACATTAGTACTTGCTGTTTTATGTATTGCTTTAACCAGTTTTACAACGATGAATCAAGATCGAATTACTGTAGATGGACAGTACGACGGAAACGATGCTTATGGCTATAATTTTATAGTTTTTAATGCCGATGACGAAGAAACTACGCTAACGCTTCATGAAGTAGAAGAAGATGTATTAGCCGATTATGATTTAGATACAGAAGACGTAATAGGATCTCATTTCCAAATTACCTATACGGTGTTAACAGAAACTGTTTTAGATGAAAACGGTGAGGAGCAAGAGGAAGAAAAATTGACTATTGTAGCTTTAAAACCTATAAACTAAATTAAGTATTCCATTATAATAAAAAAAAGAGGCTATCTACAGATAGCCTCTTTTTTTATAGAATAATTTTTAATAAATCATAATATTCTTTGGTGATATGTAAGCCATTATGTCCAGCATCTGTAATGGGATGAATTGTGATATTTTCTGGTTGTAAAGCGTATAGTTTTTTGGTGTTTGTTTCTGGGTTTATTAAAAAATCACGCGTACCATAACATATATGTATTGGGCACTTTACTTCTTGTACAAATTGATAGGAAGGAATATCATACCGAATTAAAAATTGAGGTACGGGAGGCGCAATCTCTTCCGCAATTAGTGTTTTCCAAGAGTAATAAGGCGCGTTTAAAATGAGCATTTTAGGATTGTTTTTAGATGCTACATAACTAGCTATTCCTGTGCCTAAAGAAAAACCTAAAACGGTAATTTTGTCTTCGTCGTATCTAGTTTTAGTGTAATCGTAAACTTTTTGTGCATCACTAAAAAGCTCTTCGCTGTTGCTATAATGACCATCACTTTTACCATAGTTCCTATAATCTACAAAAAGTACATCATAATCGTTTTCTAAAAATAAATGTGCGCGTTTTCCCCAATCATGAATCGCTCCGGCATTACCATGAAAGTATAAAATAACACCTTTAGGTGCTTCGGCTTTAAAAAGGACAGCGTTTAAAAAAACATCTTTTTCTACTTCGATATTTACTTCTTCAAAAGGTTCTTTAAACTGAAAAACATAATCTTTTTCTAAGTGTTTCGGATTAAAAAAGAAGCGTTCCTGTTTGAAATATAAAAACACCAACGAGAAAAGATACAACAGTATTAGCGCTACAACAGTTCTTTTTAAGCGTCTTAATATTTTTTTAAAATTAATTTTCAATAGATTTTCTTTTTATGAGCTCATACAAAAATACACTAAAAACAATAAGATACTCCAATGCAATAATATATAGGTTTTCGGACTTGTCTGCTTTGTCAATTTGTATGTATGCCAAGTAGCTTAGAATGATAGCAAAACTCCAAACTAAAGGGAATTTGTAAGTCGTAAATACAGATAGAATTAATAAGGTTGCTATATACCAAGGATGTATGGTTGTGCTTAGAAATAAGTAAAAAGCAAATGCAAATAGCATCGATTGTAAGAGTTGTTTTGTGCTTGTATTCTTTTTGAAAAATGCCAAGAATAAAATAAACAAGAGTACTAAAACAGGAAGGGTTTTACCAATAATTGCAATTTCGTTATAGCCTCTAAACCAATAACCGATTTCTCTAGCAATGTAGTAAACACTGGCATTAAACTCGAAATTCTGAAACCATAAACCAACTGTTTGTGCATAATTGTTTATAAATTCGGAAGAATAAAAAGGAAGAAATAATAGTAGCGTTACCATGCCTATTATTGCATAAAATGATATAAGCTTTGTCATACTTAGTGCAGTCGAAGTATTTTTGTTTTCTAAAGATTGCTTCGTTGTGCCTGCAAGGACGTTTCCTTTCTTGAAATATTTAAATAATAAAGGCAAAAATAGCAACGGAATTAATTTCACCGAAATCGAACAAGCAAAAACTACAGCAGCTTGTTTCCATTTATTAATATGTAATAGGTATAAACTCCAAACTAGAAAGAAAATCATAACCCCTTCAAAGTGTAAATTCCCAGTAAGTTCTATAATTATAAAAGGGTTTAAAATGTACCAAAAAATGTTTTCTACAGGTAGATTTAGTTTTTCGAGAAGCTTTTTTCCAAAGTATAGGGTTCCAAAATCAGCCGCAATAATTAGTAGTCTTAAAACCATAGCTGCACCCAAAATACTTTTCCCGCCAAATATTCCTGCAATCACAAAGCAGAGCTGGTTTATTGGCGGGTAGTTTGTGAAGTGGCTTCCGTTGAGGGTTCCCATTCCAGCATATAATGCTTCCGCTTGGTTCACTGGTAATTCATTATATGTTAAAAAAGATTCAGGTGTGTATAAATACGGATTAAAGCCTTCCAAAATCATGCGTCCGTCCCAAATAAAACGATAAAAGTCTTGCGACAGATTAGGAATGGCAAGAATAAATACGGCCCGAAATATAAAGGCAATCCAAGCTAAAAATTTAAAATTGTTTCTGTGGATGCGAACCAATTTATAAAACAGGATAAACAATGCAACATACAGTGTAATTAGCTTTATGTAATCTGTTCTTACTAAATTATAGGCAAAAGAAAAGTAGAATAGTATACATGCTATTACCAGTAAAATGGAAGGTTTTTTGAGTTTTAAAAAAAAGGTATTGTAAAGCATGGCTCAAATATAAATATTATTTGTTTGTCGGCTTTAAAGGTTTGAAATTACTATTGGATTTAAAAATATACGGGTTCGTTTTTTTCTTTTTAAATGTTTTTACGACAAACATGGGACTGTTTTTAGAAAATGCAGCCTATCGAAATTCTATTTATACGAAACAATTTCCAACTGGTTCTTGGCTTGGTGTTAAAGAATTGGCAGTGCCAGAATTCATGATTGAAATCGAACTAGAAGTGCATAAAACGGAGTAATGAACTGCGTTAGCGATTGATGCGGCATCCTTTTTTGGCGTCTGTTCGAGTGCATTTGTGAAGCATGAGCAAATTGGTATCGAGAACAAGGGAAAAAAGATATAGCGGAAAGCGCGACTTTTTATGATCCTGCAAGGTTTTGGAAACCTGGCAGGATTATAAAAAGAAACGCCCAAATTATAACTAGGCTTTAGAGGTTAAAGATTTTAAAAATACAAATCCGAAACCTAAGAAAAGCATCAGATGAAAAGGGAATAATCCAAAATCACCACCTTGATCACCAACTACAAAAGCGCTGTATAGACCAAAGGCAAAATAGAGCATAAGCATACCTTCAATAATTACGTGAGCAGAAATATTTTTCTTTAAGTATTTATTGCCTTTCCAACTATCTGTTACGCTATTTATATTAAACTTTGGTGTACGTATAAAATCACTTCGTTTACCCAAATGACCTTCTAAAACGGCAATCGAATTATGTAGTGAAAAGCCCATTGCTATAGAGAAAAAGGTGAAAAATAATACAATGTATTGCAGGAAATTTTTCGCACCACTTCCGTAGGTTTTCTTGTACATATACCAGTAGCAAATAAAGAAAATAAGCGTACTAATAACAAAGAAACTCATGACATAAAAGTACGGTTTTAAGTGCGCGTATTCGTTTTTAATGTAAAGCATTGGAATGCTTAATATAGCAACAATAAGTACGTTTAAAAACATGGTAGAGTTCAGTAAATGCAGTAAACCGTGTACTTTTGTTTTAGTAGAAATGTTTTTGCTTCTAACCACTTTAAGCATCATTTTTCTGAAGTTTTCTGCGCCACCTTTGTTCCATCGAAACTGTTGCGAGCGTGCAGCACTAATTACTACAGGTAATTCTGCTGGAGTTTCTACATCTTCTAAGTACTTAAATTTCCAGTTTTTAAGTTGTGCTCTGTAGCTCAAATCTAAATCTTCGGTTAGTGTATCACCTTCCCAATTTCCTGCATCTAGAATACATGTTTTTCGCCAAACGCCTGCAGTACCATTGAAATTGATAAAATGCCCTTTGCTATTTCTACCAACTTGCTCTAAGGTGAAATGCGCATCTAAAGCAAAAGCTTGAATTTTTGTTAGCGTAGAATAGTTTCTATTAATATGTGCCCAACGGGTTTGTACCACACCAATTTGTTTGTCTTTAAAATATGGAATGGTTTGTTTTAGCCAGTTTTTATTTGGGAGAAAATCGGCATCAAAAATAACGATGAATTCTCCTTTAGCCATTTTTAAACCTTCCTTTAACGCACCAGCTTTAAAACCTTGTCTATTGGTTCTACAAATATGTTTGATGTCTAATCCTTGTGCTTTTAGTTTTTCAATTTGCAATGCGGTAGTGTCAACGGTTTCATCGGTAGAATCGTCTAGTACTTGAATTTCTAACTTGTCTTTTGGGTATTCTATTTTTGCAATATTGTCCAGCAAACGTTCCATAACATACAACTCGTTGTACACTGGAAGTTGTATGGTTACTAAAGGGGTTTCATCTGCGTTTTTTAAATTGAATTTTGGCGAATGATCTTCCTTTTTTTGTGCAGCAATATAATTAAACAGCAAGTTTAATTGTGCCAGAGCATAAAAGAAAATCAGCAATAATGCAGTGGAATATATAATGATAATTGTGGTTTCTAAAATCATTTCATATGCTGATTTTAATTGTTTTATTAATGGTCATGTGTAATTCGCTATTAAAATTTATTATAGTATTAGGAGGTTGTTTTTGGCTCATTTCTTAAAGCTGTATTTAAAGATCCATCCAAGGATTTTAATTCCTGCAAAAACGCTTCCTTTTACCGTTCCTGAAACTTTAGAAACACCAATTCGGTTTCTGTAGTTTACAGGTATTTCTAGGTATGTTAATTTTTGTTTTAAAGCTTTTAATTGCATTTCTACGGTCCAACCATAGGTTTTATCTTCCATGTTTAAGTTTAAAAGCGTATCGTATTTAATAGCTCTAAATGGTCCTAGATCTGTAAATTTTGCTCCAAAAAACAGTTTCATTAAAAAGGTTGCTAACCAGTTTCCAAAAATCTGTTGCGGTGTCATAGAACCCGTTTCGCGAAGTTCTTTAACTCTTGCCCCAATAACAAAGTCGATATTATCTTCTAAAATTGGTTGTATAATTTTGGTTAATTCTTCTGGGTAATCGCTATAATCGCCATCTAGAAAAACAATAATATCTGGTTTGCTTTCTTGTTTTGAAATGTAATCCATTCCTTTTAAGCAGGCATATCCATAGCCTTTTCTGTTTTCTTTTAAAACGGTTGCTCCAGCATTTTTTGCGTTAGCTTCTGTAGCATCTGTGGAGTTATTACTAATAACAATTACTTCATCTACCATTTTAGGAATGTCATGAATAACATTCGCAATAGAGTCTTGTTCGTTATAAGCAGGTATTATTACTTTTATTTTGGGCATTTACTTAAGATCACTTAATTTATTTTCTCTTTTAAAAGCGGCCAAATCGGTCCACGTTTTAATCTTTTTTCCTTCTGAAAATTTACTGGCGGAAACTAGCTTTTCGTTTTTATACATCAAGCAATAGCCGTTTTTCTGATTGTCTTTTAATTGACATTTATGATTTACATTTCCTTTACTATCATAAAACAACCACCAATCTGATTTTTTACCGTTAATAAAATGGCCTTCTTTTTCTTTCGTGCCATTGTTTTTATAAAATGTCCAGTATTTGGTTTCTAGTCCAGATTTGTAATCCCCCGTTTTTTCTTGTTTTCCGTTATCGAAATAAAACGTCCAAAAACCATCTTCTTGTCCGTTTTTAAAAAGACCTTCCGATTGGAGGTTACCGTTATTGTGATAGTTTTTCCAATATGCTATTGGTTTTCCGTTTGCAAAGTTACCTTCTTTTTTTAGGATACCATTAAAATGATAGAATTTCCAATAATTATTAAAAAGGCCTTTGCTGTAATTGCCTTTGCGCATTAGGTTTCCATTGGTATGATAGCTTTGCCAACAACCAGTTTCTAATCCATTTTCATAATTACCAAACTTATTTCGCGTCTTATCTGGATAGAAGTAGGTCCAAAAACCAGATCGTTTTCCGTTTAAAAAATGACCTTCGGCTTCTAGGTTTTTATTTTCGTAATAAAACGTCCAAAAGCCATCTTCTAAATCTTTATTAAAGACGCCTGCTTTTTCTATGTTTCCGTTTAGATGATAGAATTTCCAGTATTCGGTTTTAAGGTTGTTTTCTGTCCAACCTTCCGCTTTTATTGAACCATTCTTATAATATGTTTTGGAGTACGTTTTTTCCGCGAAAGCGTTACAACTTACAAGCAATATTAATAAGTATAGTATTTTTTTCATGGAAAAGTTAAATTCGGATCCCGTGTAAATACAAGAACTTAATTTTTATTTAATAAGTCCATAAGGTCTACATCGTTACCTAATAACACTTCAGTCGGATTAATTCTTCCATCCATACTATCATTCTCTAATTTTAATACACCTCTTGGGCAAACCGCGCTACAAACACCGCAACCAACGCAACTGGAGCGTACAATGTTTTCTCCTTTTTGCGCATAAGCACGAACATCGATCCCCATTTCACAGCTATTAGAACAATTCCCGCATGAGATACATTGTCCGCCATTGGTTGTAATTCTAAATCTAGAGAATAAACGTTGTTGGATTCCCATAATAGTTGCCATTGGACAGCCCATTCTGCACCAAGTTCTGTTTCCTAAAATAGGATAGAATCCGGTACCGATAACTCCAGAAAATATAGAGCCGATTCCGAAACCATAAAAGCTTCGTAATGCGCTATCAAAATTATACGAGTTTTGGTTTAAGCCGAAGGAGAAATAACTTGCATTAATTTGTATCTGACTTAAGTCGAAGAAAGAAAAGAATACTAGGAAGGCGATTGTTAAAATGTAAAAACCAATAGCACCTTTAAAGGCACTTTTATTTAATTCTTCTCTTTTAAAATAAAGGATTCCTGCTAATAATACGGTTAAGAATACGCCAATACTGATTAGAAATACATTTTTTGTAAACCAGTATTTTTCGGAATCATAACCTAAATATGTGGATATTACGGCCACTGTTGTTACTACGGAAAATACAAGGACAGAATTAATCATCCATCTTTCCAGTTTCCATGCTTTTGTACCTTTATCACTTAGGTGTCTAAAAGCATCTCCTGCAGTTTCTGCCAATCCGCCACAACCACAAACCCATGAACAATACCAACGTTTTCCGTATTTGTAAGTTAGGAATGGGGAAATAACAAAAATCATTACTACCCCTAAAATTAAGAAAAACATTCCTACGGTTTGTGCATTTATAAATTGATCTACGCGCCATTGATCAAAAGCATAGTAGTTTAAAGGCCACATGTTTTTAAGATCATTATATGGCAAGGAGAAATCGTCTGAATTTAATCGCGCCATTAATTCTGGAATCACAAAAGCAAATGCCGTTTGAAAAAACATAACCGATGCGGTACGCAATTGTTGGTAGCGGTTGTGTCTATATTTTAACATGAACTTATATCCGAAAGCTAAAATAGCGACGGTGTATAAGGTTCCATATACAAACCATTGGCTAGCATTATTACCGCTTAAAAGATTGCTTAACGGATCGAAAAGAGCTACTAAGCCAGTATTTGCTGCGCCATCCACTCCTAGTCCTAAATAGGTAGGAAAGAAATAAAGTACAATATAAAATGCCGTTAAAATAATACCTAATGCCCAACCTAAAACGCCTCTTGAGGATAACGATTTAAACCAAACACCATCATTTTTTATACCTTCTAATTTGGTAAGGTATGCTTCTCTAGAATATATAATGGTGCCGCCAATAACCAAACCTAAGGATATGGCTAAGAAAACGGCTCTATTAGGAAAGTCTACATTAAATATAGCGAGTACTAGTATAAATAACCCGACCAAGCCAGTTGCTAAAGCTATTTTTTGTTTGGTAGTTATGTTTAAAGCATCTGGTGTTGCCAAAGACATACTGTGATCTATTTTATTGCTCATTTATTTTAGGGTTATACTGTTTGTAGTTGGTTATTGTAAGCAGCTAGAATGTCTTTTTCAAAATGCTTGTAAAATTCTGGATCGAAATTCGCTTTAGGTAGATTTTTTATTACATAATCTACATCGCGTTTTTCGGTTAGCCAACGATCAAATATTTCGTGACGCATTCTTATCCCGAAAGTATTAATTCCTAAAAAGGCATTTGTTTCTTTGTGGTAAGCTACGGTAATACATTTGGTGTCATCTTCGTGTATCCAGTGAAAATGTTTTTCATATTCTGGACGACCGCGATCTGCAAATACCCAACCATAGGTTTGGTATTCAATATCTAAGAATTTAGCAGAATTAAACCAATGACCTGGTTTATACTCCATCGTGTTTCCACAAATGGTTTGCGCTAATACTTCTCCCATCATTCTGCCCGTATACCAAACTGCTTCAATAGGTCTGCGTTGTCCAATACCATCATCACGTTGTTCGGCACAATCGCCAATGGCATAAACATCTGGAATATTTGTTTCTAAATGTCTGTTTACTAAAACACCTCTATTAATTTCAATATCAGAAGATTTTATAAAATCAATATTTGGAGTAACACCAGCAGTTAAACCAACAACGTTACATGCTATTTCTTCTCCAGTTTCTACGATGACAATCGATTTTACGTTTCCATTTTCGTCCGATTTTATTTCTTGTAAATTAGTGGATAAACGTAAATCGATATGGTGATTTTTAATATGTCTATTAATCATAGCACTTTCACCTTCTGGTAAAACACCATTCCAAAAACTATCTTCTCGTACTAAAAAAGTTACAGGAATACTTCTGGAGTTTAGCATTTCGGCTAATTCAATACCTATCAATCCGCCACCAACAATTACAGCGCGTTTACATACTTTGTTATTTGGTGCATTACGTTCTATACTATCTAAATCTTGTTTGCTATATAAACCTTGTGCTCCTTCTAGATCTTGACCTGGCCAGCCAAACTTATTAGGTTTACTTCCAGTTGCAATTACTAAGGTGTCGTATTGTAAGCTATCACCTTCTGCAAATTGCAGTGTTTTAGAGGTTGTTTCTATAGATTTTACAAAGCCCTTTTTTAATTCGATGCGATTCTTTTTCCAAAACGAATTTTCATAAGGTTGTGTATGTTCAAACTTCATGTGTCCCATGTATATGTACATTAAAGCAGTACGTGAGAAAAAGTAATCGGTTTCGGCAGATACGATAGTTATTTTTTTATCCGAATTTTTTCGAATATGTCTGGCTACGGTTACGCCGGAAATGCCATTTCCTATAATAACTACATGTTCCATATTTTAGTTTGGTTTTTTAATTCTATTCTGATTAGGTCGTGATACAAGATAAAAACTTAATCGGTAGTAAGTATTTAGAATAGATATAAACTACGCAGACTTGTAAGGTTTTTTCAGGCAATGAGACGAGAAATTTTCTAATATTTTTTTGAAAGTTTTTACATGTGTTATAGACTTAACCGAAAGTTATACCGATTTGGATGTGAATTTTATCTGAATTTTTTCGGAATAAAAGAAAAGAATTAAACCATATTAAAATGAAAAAAATAATAGTAGTAGCATTAATTTTATTAGGCCATTTTTCCGCGAAAGCGCAAAACTTAGAAACCTTTTTTACACAAGCAGATGCCTTTTTTAAAGTAAATGTTGTAGACGGAAAAGTAGCTTACGATGCAATTAAAAAAGATACGAAATCTTTAGATGCAGTTTTAAAAATAGCAGAAGGAATAACCGTTTCTAAAACAGATGCTACAAATTACCAAGCCTTTTGGATAAACGCTTATAATTTATCGGTGATTAAAGGATTGGTAGATAATTATCCAACAAAATCTCCATTAGAGGATAGTGGTTTTTTCGATAAAACAATATATCATTTGGCAGGCAAGAAAGTAACCTTAAACACTATTGAAAACAAATTGCTACGCGCAGAATTTAAAGATCCTCGTTTTCATTTTGTATTAGTTTGTGGCGCTGTTGGTTGTCCGCCATTAATTAGTAAAGCATACTTGCCAAAGACATTAGAAGCACAATTGCAAAAGCAAACACAGTTCGCTTTAAACGGTGATTATTTTATAAAAGTGAACGCGAAAAAGAAAAGTGTTTCCGGTTCTAAAATATTAGAATGGTATAAAGAAGATTTTATTGCGAATGGACAAACAGAAATAGAATATATAAATACCATTAGAACCGAAAAAATACCAACAGATTATAAGCTAACGTATTTTGAATACGATTGGAAAATAAACAAACAATAACACACGAATTAACTAACTAAGAATAAATAAAATTTAAAAATGAAAAAAGTAATTGTATTAGTAATAGCCTTGGTAATAAATTTTGTTGGGTTCGCACAGGAGGAAAAAGAGCCAACAAGGAGTAATGTTCAGGAATTTACACCAAGTAAATTATTAAACAAAGGACAATGGGATATTAAGTTTTTTAATAGTTTGTACACGCAAACCAAAAAAACAGGAGAAGGAACAGGGAAGTCTTTTGATGTGGATAGAGAGAATTTTTTCACCAATACGACAGAAATTTATACTGGAGTTAGTAAAAATGCAAGAATCAATGTTGGTTTGATTATTCAGGTAAGAGCCAATAATTATGGTGGTCAAGACGCTTTTAGTGTTTTCGATTTTGAAAACAATGGTGTAGATTCTAGAAGTGGTTTAACAACCATAGCACCTTCTATTAGAGTGCAGCCTTTTGCAAGTGTGCCTAACTTTTCTTTTACAAGTTCTGTGTATTTACCAGTTTTTAAAGACAAAGATGTTCCTGTATATTTAGATAAAAGAAGTACGTTTTGGGAAACAAAATTCTTCTATGATAAAACTTTTGGTGGTGGCGATTGGCAAATATTTACCGAGGCTGATTTCGGATTTAATTTTGGGGAATCTACTTCAGACGCTATTAAAAGCGGAGATGCTGTTAATGTAGGTGAGCGTTTTGCGAATAACAGTTTATTTCTTCCAGTAAGTGCTTTTTTAAGTTATTTTCCGTCATCTAAATCGACCTTGTTTGTAAATGCGCAACAAGCATTTTTAATGGATTTAGGAAACGACTTTGAACAAAATTATACGCAATTAGGTTTTGGTGGTAAATACCAATTAACCAAAGTATTAAATTTAGAAGCTTCTTATGGTAAAATTGTAAGAGGAAATAATTTTCAAGGATTAGGAAGTACTTTCAGTTTAGGACTTAGAGCATTACTATAAAGAAAAGAACATTTTTAAAAGTGTATAGAAAAGGATCCCGCCGTATTAGCGGGATCTTTTTCTTATATTTCGTGAATAATTGAATAGAATGAAATACATCAAGCTTCTTTTTATTGCTGTAATCTGTACGTTACAATCCTGCTCATCACAAACAAAAATTAATGGTGTAAGTTTTGTAGCATCTAGAACTGCTGTAACTGAAGAACATGTAAATCCGGTAAAAGATATTAATGCCAATTTTGCCGCAGTAATGCCTTTTGGGTTTATTAGAGAATTAAAAAATCCCGAAGTTGTTTACAATACAGAAAGACAATGGTACGGTGAAAGTAGCGTAGGAGTCCAGCAGTATGCAAAAAGCTTAGAAGCAAAAGGCATAAAAATAATGATTAAACCGCAAATTTGGGTTTCTCGAGGGCAATTTACGGGGTATATAGAAATGGAAACCGAAGCCGATTGGCAAATATTAGAAACTTCATATGCTAATTTTATTTTAGAGTATGCAAAATTAGCCCAAGAAATTAATGCCGATATCTTTTGTATTGGTACCGAATTAGAACAATTTGTAACCAACAGACCTGCATATTGGAGTGCGCTAATTGTAGAAATAAGAAAAGTGTACAAAGGAAAACTTACCTATGCCGCAAATTGGGATGAGTTTAAAAGAACTCCTTTTTGGAATGCATTAGATTATATTGGAGTAGATGCTTATTTTCCAATTAGTGCTAGTAAAACACCAACGGTAGCAGAATGTTTGGAAGGTTGGAAAACGCATAAGTCCGTGATAAAAGAGATTTCAGACAGACATAAAAAACCAATTTTATTTACAGAGTTTGGTTATAGAAGTGCCGATTACGCAGGAAAAGAACCTTGGGATTCTGAAAGAGGTTTGGATGTTGTAAATTTTGAAGCACAGAATAATACCACCAAAGCACTGTTCGATACCTTTTGGAAAGAAGATTGGTTTGCGGGAGGATTTATATGGAAATGGTTTCATGACCATGCCAATGTTGGTGGTGAAAAGGATAACCGGTTTACACCTCAGAATAAGCCTGTAGAAAAAATAATTAAAGCGTATTTTCAAGCCTAAAAAAGATGCTCTATAGAAAAATAGTCATACTAATTATTGCTTTTATATCTACTATTGCTGTAGGTCAGGATAAAATGATTTCGGACTTAAAAATTCAAGGAAACAAAAAGCTAAAAACGTCCCTAGTTAAAAAAATCTCTAAAGCCAAAGCAGGAAAAGTTTTAGATTCCACTATTTTAGAAGAAGATATTAAACGATTAAAACGTTTGCCAGCTGTTGCACATGCGTATTATCAAGTGTTTCTTTCGCATGATAATAGTTATAATGTGTTTTATAATATAGAAGAGAATTTTACCATTATTCCGTCGGTAAGTATTTATACCACAAATGATGACGAGTTTGCTTATCGTTTGGGTGTTTATGAGTTTAATGCATTAGGTCAGAATATTATTTTTGGCGGGTTTTATCAGAAAGATATCTTTAGTTCCTATGGTATAAATTTTAGAGCACCTTTCCTGTTTAGTAGAGCATTTGGTTTAGCAATCAATCATCAAAACTTAAATACGGAAGAACCGGTTTTCTTTGATGGAACTACTGCTAATTACAAGTACAAGAATAAATCGTATGAAGTTTTAGCATTGTATCAACCTAATTTTAAAAACCGCTTTGAAGTTGGTATAAATTATTTTCTAGAAGAATATAAATATATAAATGGCGCTACTAATCCTTCCGTGCCACAAGAATTGTCTATTAATAAAGTACTCTATAAAGGTATTTATGAATTTAATAGTCTAGATTATGATTACCAGTATGTATCCGGATTTAGAAGCTTGTTTAATTTTCAATATGTAACTGCAACTAGTCCAGATGGCTCTGATTTTGTAATTGGATGGAATGATTTACATTATTACAAAAGAGTAGGAAATAAAGGAAATTGGGCAAGTAGATTGCGCGTTGGTTTAGCAACTAATGATGAAACGCCATTTGCTCCTTTTTCTGTAGATAATAATGTCAATTTAAGAGGTGTTGGTAATACCATTGATAGAGGTACAGGAGCTATCGTTGTGAATACCGAATATAGACACACGCTATTAGATAAAGATTGGTTAGCCATTCAAGGGAATGCTTTTATAGATGCTGGTACTTGGCGAAATCCTGGTGGTGGTTTTGGCGATTTTGGGGAATCCAAAAATATTAGAGTATATCCTGGGTTTGGTTTTAGATTTATACATAAACGCATCTTTAATGCTATTTTTAGAATAGATTATGGCTTCGGAATTACTAAAGGTGAAACACAAGGTTTAGTTTTTGGTATTGGGCAATATTTTTAGCGGATATGCTTTATGTAATAGGCATATAAATCTTCCGCGGAAGCACCCAAAGCCTTCTTTATATAAATAGCCAAGAAGTGATATTGTAATTTCCAGATATTAACTTGAATTACTCGATACTTTTAAAATCTTTAATTGCTTGATTTGGTTCTATTACGTTATATCCTTTCCAGAAATCAGGATCGTAGTGTGGTAAATAAGTTGGCTTAATAGCTGCTTTTTCTTTAAAATTATTAAAAGTCTCTTTGGTAATATTATCGTTTTCAAAAACAACTAATTCTTTTTTGTTAATGTTTGTTATTTTTAAATTTATGTTTGCAGAAACCTCATTTTGTTTACGTCTTCCTTTTACATTTTTATTCTTTTCTATAATCCTTATTGGTCTTTTAATTCCAACATTCTCGCCATCCACAATTTCAAAATATTTTAATGCATATTTATCTGCTTTGTTTTTTTCGTAAATGATTGTACCTCTTTGTAAATAATGGTTTACAGATACTCCTAATAGACTAAAATCTCGAAGTGCTTTTACGTTTTCATAATCTAAACGAATAATAGCGAAATCATCTGTATTAACATACATCGTGCCTTTATAATCTTCACCTCGTTTTGGTTTAAAAGCAATTTTATAAACAAAATTACCATTTAAAAAAGCATAGTCTAATAATTCAAATTCGTATCTATTTGACTTGTGAATGATGTTTAGGTTGGAGTCTTCATTTAAAAATCCTTTATTTTCTAAATTAGATATTGTTATTTTTCTGTACTTTAAAAAGTTTTCTTTACGCTCTTTTTCTTCCTTTTTTTTAGCCTCTAAATATGCTACAGATTCTTTGTCTTCTGGAGTTTCAAAAAGGGAAGAATCTATTTCTGTTTTTGTTCCAAACCAACCTGATTTTATTTTAAAATAAGAGTCTCTTTTTATATGTTTTCTTGCAATGGCATTAAACTTTTCTTCGAGTTTTTCTGAATCTATTTCATTGTTTTTATCGTATAATTCGGAAGCTTTTATTATATCTAATTTACTAATAGCATCTGTGTCATTATTTTTATAAAGTACTCCTAGGATTTCTGTGTAATTACTCGATTTTTTAGGTAATACTCGTAATATACTATCTATGAAATTTTGATTGAATTCTGGAATGGTTGTTTTTTCAATGACAACATTATTTTTTACAATATTCGAGTGGTATGATTGTCTGAAAAATAGTTTGCTTTTTTGTAGATCATGACTATAGTTTGTTGGTAAACTGTCTTTTATGAAGTCTATAATCTCATCCATGGAATAATTTTTATTGCTAATTAAAACCTCGTCTAAGTCAATAGATTTCGGACTTAAAGTAATAATACTATCTGTGACGCTTTGAATAGATAGTTGTTTCGTTTTATAACCTAAACAACTAATGAATAAGGAGTCTGTTTTAGTGAATTTTTTATGGATATTTAAATGAAAAACCCCAAAATCATTACTTATAACTCCGCTTGTGTTATTTAGCGAAATTGTTGCATAAGGTATTGGGTTTTGGGTTATAGAGTCTATTATTTTTGCTGCAATTAAATCTTGCGCATGAGAAAGGTTTATAATGCCAAAGAATAATAAAAGGCTGAAGTAGAGGTGTTTCATCTATATTTTTTTACGAATATATATATTGTGAATACCTAAACATTAATTTTAATTTAATCTTAAGTAAATTTTATTACTTTTTAACATTTATGTAATTGTTGTAATACGCATATAAATCTTCCGCACTTGCACCAAACCATTTCTTAATATAAATCATCCAAAAATGATATTGTAATTTCCAGACGCCATGTATTTCATATAGCCTTGCTGAGGTTTGAATCTTTGCATTAATGACTACAAATTCCTTCCTCGCGTAGAGCGCATTAATTAAAATATAGTCTTCGTAGATAGTGAAGGTCTCATTGTAACCACCAATTTCTTGGAATAATTTTTTGGTGATAAACTGACTTTGGTCGCCACCACGACAAGCTTTCCAGTGGAATCTAGTAAACCAACTCGCTAAACCTAACCACCAATGATTACTTTTAAACTGAAGCCTAAAACAACCGGCAGGATTTCCTTTTTCAACTTCATTTAGTAGTAGTTTATCAAAGTTTTTCGGCGGAAAAGAGTCTGCATGTAAAAAATATAAAAGATCTCCGGAAGCTGCTTTTGCTCCAAGATTCATTTGTTTAGCTCTTCCTTTTCCGGAATTAATTAGGTAGATGTTTGGTGGAGCGCAGTCGAAACCTATTGGAGTCCTTTCGGCTTCGCTCGAGGTGACAACAGCCCCAAAATTAGTAACGATTTTTTGCGAACCATCTGTACTTCCGCCATCCACTACAAGTATTTCTGCAATATTTTTGGGAGTACTATTTTCCAATAGATGTGCCAGCAGATTTTTAATGTTTTCTGCTTCATTTAACATTGGAATAATAATGGAAATTTTACTCATTCAAATCCCAGTTATAATCTTTATAGCTTTTTTTAGCGTTGGAAGAAATGTCTACTTCGGAATACGTATTTAAGAAATCAATAAGATCTCCATCTTGTTTAAAATCTTTTGAAAACCATTGAAAAATCTTCGAGATTTTAATTTTATCGGAAGCTATTTCATTTCTATTCGAATCTCCCAAAAATGCTTTGGTAGCATTGGTTAGTTGTTCCTCTAATTTGGAAGCGGTAAAGGCTTCGTTTTGTAATTTCGGACAAGAAAAAGAGGCGCAAACAATAGCAAAATGAATTCTAGGTTCATTCATTTTACGTAAAATTTCATGCTCAATTTCGTTTAGATTGTACCACTTTTCACCAAGTTTCCATAAGCGTTGGTCCCAAGGATCTTTAATGTCTTTGATGCTTTTTACAGGATAATTTCTAATAATTAAATCTACGGTTAATGCGTTGTAGGCGTTAATCCAATAGGCAAGTTTGTCTTGACTGTTCCAATTTTCTGTAGGCATATTCGCTGCCAAAGAATCGATGTAAGCACGTAATGCTGTTGGATTGTTTTTAAAATCTAGGTAGTTTACATTACCAGATTCCGTTACATTTTTTTGTAATAAAGTATGCCATGAGTGATGATTAAAAGCTTCAGGAGCATAATCGTCAATAGCATCTACCACTTCTATTTTAGGAGCTTGAGGTGGCTCTGGTATTTCTTTTTCTATAACTACTTCTGCGTCTGTTTTCGGAGATACATCCTCAGTCTCAATAGCACTAATTTCTTCTTTTTTTACTTCATTATTGGGTATTACTTGTTTGGTAGAAGAACAAGAGCTGATTAGAATTGCAAAAAGAATAATACTAAAGTATTTCATGTTATTTGTTTATTTCTTTGTCAATTCTTAGTACTTTCCCTTACATAAGAAGCTCATTATTTAGAAGTGTTTTTCTTTAAAGGATATAATTCTTGATGAATAAAATCTTTTGGAAAATCTTCATCTCCTTCAAATCCAAGTTCTATGTCTCTGCCGTCATAAGGTATGTGGTTGGTTTTAAAAAGATAATCCCAAATACTTAAAGTAATGCCGTAGTTAATACCATGTGTTGCTCCTTCCGGAAGTTCTTTTACATGATGCCAAATATGCATTTTCGGATTGTTAAACACATATTTTAAAAAGCCATAATCCCAACCTAAATTGGCGTGGTTTAAATGGCCGATAGTAATCGCGAAAAAGTGAACTATTGCCACATCTTGCGCATCAAAACCACCAATAATTGCGATAGGAATATATAGTATAGATTTGTAGATTACAGGTTCCATCCAATGGTAACGTAAGTGTGCTGCAAAGCCCATTTCTTTCACCGAATGATGTACTTTATGGAAGTTCCAAAACATAGGAACACGATGTAATAAACGATGCGTATTCCATTGCATAAAGTCGCTAACCATAAAGAAAATAAATAGGCCTAAAACTCTTGGCAAATTATCTACATCAAACAACTGGAAGCTAGAAATGGATAAACCGACTATGGCTAAAATATCATTAAAAAATGTTGCAGCTGTATTGGATAAAGCAATAAGTACAATGAGATTCAATATAAAGAAATTGAAAAACATATAAAAAGTATCCAGCCAAAAATCTTTTCTAAAAATAGATTGATTCTTTCTCCAAGGGAAAGCAATTTCTAAACCCCAAACAACTAAAGAAATTACAATTAATCCGTAAAAATAATTATCCCAATGGTTAAGCGTAATTAGCTCGTTCTTTAGATAATTGAAATATCCCGAATAGGAATTTTTTATGATGTCTATGTATTTTTCCATGTTATTTCCTGCGAAGGCAGGAATCTTATTTATAATAAATTATTTCTTTTAAGGTTTTCGACTACACTCAAAATGACACTAAATATATTATGCATTTATTTTAGTTTTATTCATGAGATTCCTGCTTTCGCAGGAATGATATTATCGCCTAACAACAACCGCCACCATCATAATGGAAAGTAGATTCTGAAAAATAAATATCATCTCTGTTTAGTGCTTGTAATGCATTTGCAGTTTTATCGCAAATTGCCAATGGTTGATTTTTTAATAAGATATGTCCTTCTTTATCATCAAAATAATCTTGGTCGCCATAATAAATAGCAGCTTTTCCAGTAAAAATACAAGGTCCGTCTTTAGGCATTGGATCTTTTATAGCAGCAACTTCGATAGATTCAATATAAATCAATTCGTCTGTTGGGTAATTTTTAGGGTCTAGAATTCTATATGGTTTTCTAGCGCGAATTTCAATAGTTCCAAAACCAGCATCGGTTAGTGCTTTTACGTATTCGGCAATTGGTAAGCTTCCACTTAGGCATAAAGCTCTTAGTCTTTCGTCGTTACGCAAAGTATCATTCATTGGTTGCTCACAAGTAGGATCACTCATCACCAGTTTTCCATGTGGTTTTAAAACACGATACATTTCTTCTATGGCTTTCTTTAAATCTTCCGCTTTAAAAATATTGAATAAGCAGTTTTGCGCAGCAACATCGATAGAGTTATCTGCTACATTAAGGTTTAATGCATCTCCTTTTACAAGGTCTACAAATTCCGATTTAAACCAAGGATTTTGTGCTTCGGCTTCGATAAAGTTTTTACGAGAAGCTTCAAGCATTTCGTCTACAACATCAATACCTACAACACCACCTTTTTGGCGATTAAAATATGCGAATTGTAAAAGTTCCATTCCGCCACCAACACCAACATAAAGCATTTTTGGGTTATTGGTTAAATCACGAGCATGTACCGTAGAACCACAGCCGTAATTCATCTCTTGCATGATTTTCGGGATTTTTAATCCTGGTAATTCCCAAATCGGGTTAGTGGTGCAGCATAATCCAACATCTGGTGTTAATGCTGCTTCTTTGTATACGTCGTGTGTGGTTTCTAGGTAACTCATGTTTTCATTCCTGCGTAGGCAGGAATCTTTTTATTAATTATTAATATTATTTTATATTCATTTTGTCTGGATACAAAACGAATCAAAAAATCAAATTGAAATGAGGAATTTTTTATTCCTTTATTGGGAATAAAAACCAAAAACTAAATCTAAATTTTTTCCAAGGCTTCAAAAATTTTTTACGATTTAATTTTTATATTCTGCATTTCAATGGTCAATGCTTAGGCATTGATTTGGGACTTGATTTTTTGCCTTTAAAAGTCAAATCCTATGTTTTTTTCATCCTAGTAAGCGCGTTAAGGATTGAGGCTTTGTTGGAGCTCCTCGCAGAGAGCGACTGCCGAAAGCCAGACCCTTGTGGTAACGCCCTAATTATTTTACTAAATACTTTTTATCAATTCTTTAAATAATGTAATCATGTCTGGTTCTGCTTTCGCAGCCATGGCAATGATTTCATTAATATTTACAGGTTTTAGGTTGTTTGGGTCGCATTCATCTGTTAAAACAGATACTGCTGCTACTTTTAATTTTAAATGATTGGCAACAATAATCTCTGGAACGGTACTCATACCAACAGCATCGGTACCAATAATTTTAAGCATTCTGTATTCTGCTCTTGTTTCTAATTGCGGACCAACAACACTTGTGTAAACACCTTCGTGCAATGTTATATTGTTTGCTTGTGCAATAGCTTTAAAGCTTGCATTGATTTTTGCATCATAAGGAGCGCTCATATCTGTAAAACGCTCTCCTAAATCGGAAACCCCTTTAAATGCCAAAGGAGAACCACCTTGAAGATTAATATGATCTTCAATTAACATTAATTCCCCTTTTTTATAGTCCGTGTTTATTGCTCCAGAAGCATTAGAAACCAATAAGGTGGTGATGCCTAATTTTTCCATAATACGAACAGGATAGGTTACGTCTTGTAATGAATATCCTTCATAAATATGAAAACGCCCTTGCATAACCACTACTTTTTTTCCTGCTAAAACGCCGTAAATAAGTTTTCCTTTATGGAACTCTACGGTTGCTGTTGGGAAATTTGGAATATGATTATAGCTTGCTTCTGCAAGTATATCTATTTCATCAATGAGTTTTCCAAGTCCAGTACCAAGAATAATTCCTACTTCTGGTTTGTCGAAACCCTTTTCTTGAAGGTATGCTACAGTTTCGTTTATAAATTTAATCATTTGTAATTATTAGTTTTTTTAAAGTGGAATTATGCTCCATATCTTCAAAAGTATCAATATCATTTAACTTTTCTAGTTGATGAATTTTAAATTTTTGTAAATCTTTCATCGTGTCTTTAAAAACGGATGAAGTTCCCCATGCTTTGTTGTCAAAAACTTCGGTATGCACTGTTTTCATTCCTAATAAATAGTAACCACCATCTTTTGCTGGGCCGATAACAACATCTCTGATTTCTAATTTTTGAAATGCTTCGTCTATGTGTTTTTCTTTTAAGTCGAATAAATCGCTACCAACAATAAGTACTTTTTCGTATCCGTTTTGGAAGGCGTTTTGAAATGCATGAAGCATTCGCTCTCCTAAATCATCTCCTTTTTGTTGGTGTTTTTGGTATGCGGAATTATCCCAAATATCTTGATCTCTAACTTTTTCTGAATAATAAACTGCTTTGTCGCTATCTATGTTTCTAATCGTTTTTTCGGTGTGTTCTAATAAAAAGCTATAAATATGTAATGCAGAAGCGTCTCCAATAGTTTTTGCTAAACGTGTTTTTACTTTCCCGAGTTCTGGGTTTCTTGTAAATACAATTATGAGGTTTTTGTTTTTCAAATTAGTTGTTTTGTTAGCAGTTATCAGTCGTTATATATTTTATTCCCTTTTAAAAGCCATTTGCTCCATGCTTTAGAAAATGTATGTATGTCTTCGGTTTCTTCCTCTTCCATATTGTATACAATGAAGTTGTTGTTTTTCCATTCAAAAATTCCGCCATACAAATTAAGAACGTTTGTATATCCGGCTTTTTTAAGTTGTTCTGCGACTTTTTCAGAACGAATGCCTAACGAACAATATACAACTATTTGTTGCTGCTTGTTCTTTAAACGCGTTGTTGTTTCATTTAAATTGAAGTGATCATAACCTACATGCAAAGCGTCTTTAATATGACTAACCTTATATTCTTCTATTTCTCTTGCGTCTAAAATAATGGCTTGCGTTTTAGGCATCGCTAGCTCTTGAACAGAAACATAGGGAACACTTTTGGTGTTATGCAGGATAAGAAGTTCTTTAATGGTTTCTTGGCTATGTGCCGAAAAACTTAAAAGTAAAATAGATAATATAAAGAGTTTTCGCATTTTTAATTAGTATAAATAATATGTAGAACCTTACAATTCAATAGGTTTTCCTTGTAATTGTCTTTCTGCTTCTGGTAAAATTTCCATGTTGTCCCAAATACCGGAAACAATTGTTTTCGCATACGATTCTGGTAATAATCCGTTTTGCATGAATGTGCTTGTTAATATATGGTTATAATCTAGCCTATGGAAATGAACACGGAAAGGTTTTGTGGTATCTTCTAAAATACTAAACCAAACGCTTGGCGCTCCATCATTAGCAGGCATGCCAATTACGCCAGGGTTTATCCAGTGTTTATTGTTGTTTTTAGTATGGAATGGTAATCCGCAATGACCAGCAATTATAAGGTCACTTTGGGTAGCTTCAAAATTTGGGGCTTTGTTTTCCCAAGGAGTGGAGTGGAATATAAATTCGGAAACATTAAAAAAAGAACCATGTACCACTGTTATTTTTTGATTGCCTAAAGAAAAAGTAATGTGGTCTGGAAGCGTTTGCAAGTAATCCATAGAATTTTTAGAAAGCATCCTTTGGGCATACGGATACCATTGTTGTGAGAAATTATCACATCGCGAACCTTCTTTAAAATCACAACCACAATCTTCTTGCGCATCCCGTAATTGTATTTCAACATTACCAACAATACTCTTCGCTTTCCATTTTATAAAGGTCTGTAGCGTTTCTTCCGGTTGCGCGCAATAGCCAATAATATCTCCTGTACAAATACAGTTTTCTGGCGGAATACCTTCGGTTTTGGCTACAGCAATTAAGGCTTCTAATGCTTGTAGGTTGCTATAGACACCACCAAATAGCAGTACTTTTCCTGATAATTTTCCTATGTCAACGATATTCTTGTTCATGTCATTTTTTGCAAAAGAGGAGATCTTATTATTTATCTAGCTGGATCCATTTCGGAATGAAATATAAAATAGTACAACTTAAAATCCCCCAAATATTAACCCAAAGTAAATCGGCATACTTTCCTTTAGTAAAAATTAAAGCTTCTGGGAAAATATTAAAAACCAATACAAAACCAAATAATAATCCGGTAATCACGCTAAGATAGAAACTTATTTTTGGGACTTTAATGTTCCAAAATAGAAATAATGGCGTTAGTCCAATAACCATCGTTCCCGATATGGTGGTTGCCGAAAGTATTTCGATATTAAAAAAAACAGGTAACGTACCTAAAATGGCTATTGCTGCCATGGAAGCTCTTCCAAAAGTTAGGTCTTTTAAGAAACCTAAATCTATAGAAAGTAATTTTGAAAAAGAGGAAAAAGTAGAGTCTAAAGTAGATGCTGCCGAGATTATCATTATAAAATTAATTACTAATAAGATGATAATACCAAATGCTTTACCGACTTCTACTGCTGCTTGTCCTTTTAAACCTTGAGTTCGCGCGTAGACGCCTATAATACTAAAAAGTATAATGCAAATTGCTCCTAATACGCTTGCCCATAAAAAGCTTTTTCGTGTTGCTTTTGACGTACTTATAAATGCTCTGTCTGTTAAAACAGGATCGTGAAACGGATAACTAAACGATTGAATAATGGCTGCGAAAAATAGATTTAAACCCATTTCAAAACTCCAAGTACCAGAAGTAATAACGTCTGTTACGCTAAAGCTGTCCATGGAAAAGATATGCCATAGAATGATCAATAATAATATACCAAATAATACCATTTGAATACTATCTGTAAAAATAGAACTACTCAAGCCACCTTTAATGGCATAGGCCAAAGTTAATGCTGTGAAAACTATAATTGCCCAATAGTAGTTCGTACTGCCTGTTTCTCCAAAATAAGTCCCAATTACCATGGTGTTACTCCAAACTTCATTAAACAAACGAATAGCAATTAATACAGAAAACAAAACCATCGCTCCCTTGCCAAATTTGGTGGTTAAAAATTCATGAATACTTTTAAACCCGCCAACTGTACGTATTTTATAAATAAGTATACCAGCTACTGCGAAAGATAAATAATATCCAGCATAGGCTACACCGCCAACAATACCATAATCTAATCCTAGGTTCGCGGCATTGGTAATGCTCTTGGCAAAAATCCAAGAAATAATTAGACTTCCTGTAAGTACCAATGTGCTTGGCGCCTTCTTTTTGTGGATCGCTTTAAAAAAAGCATCTGTAGTTTTAGCTAACGGAGATAGGAAAAAGAGAACTAAGCTCGATATTAGAATCAATGCCCATTGGTAGTCGATTATGTTCATTGAAATTTAAAAAGTATATATTTTATGCAACTACGCCTTGACAACTACTTCCTGCTCCAGCTGTACAGCCATAGCAATGTTGCGAGATGATAATATCACGTCCTTCCAATAATTCTTCATTAAAGTCTGAAATGTGTTTCGATGTGCTATTAACTGGTAATTCTAACATTTGATTAAAATCGCAATCGTATAAATAACCATCCCAACTTACGGAAATAGTATTGGTACACATTACGTTTGCTACTGCGGAAGGATTATACGCTTCGACTAAAGAATACATGTAATCTTCGTAGTTTTCGGAAGCTATAAGATAATCTAAAAACCTGCTAATTGGTAAATTAGTAATAGCAAATAGATTGTGAAATTGAATACCAAAATCTTGATCTAAGGCCTTTTTAAAATCACTTTCTAATGCTGCTTGATCTCCAGGTAAAAATGCTCCGGAAGGATTGTAGACCAAATCTAATTTTAAATCGCTGTCTGGCATTCCATAGCCTACAGCGTTTAGTTGTTGTAAGGCTTGTATCGATTGACTAAACACACCTTCACCACGTTGCTTGTCTGTTTTTCCTTTAGTCCAATGTGGCATAGAAGAAACGACATGCACATTGTGTTTTTTGAAAAACTCTGGTAAGTCATAATATTTTTTGTTTGCTCGAATAATAGTTAGATTAGAACGAACAATGAAATCTTTAATTCCTGCTTTAGATGCTTCTTCTACAAACCATTTAAAATTCGGGTTCATTTCTGGTGCGCCACCTGTTAAGTCTAAAGTATGTGCTCCTGTAGTTTTAATAACCTCAAGACATTGTTTCATGGTATCTGCCGTCATGATTTCTTTTCTGTCTGGACCAGCGTCTACATGACAATGCGTGCATACTTGATTGCACATATAACCAACATTAATCTGAAGTATTTCTAGTTTTTTTGCGCGTAAAGGAAACTGATTTGTCTCTTTTATTTTTTTTGCAAAAGTTGGTAACTCTCCATTTTGAAATATTCCGTTAGAGAGTATTTCTAATTGTTTGTTAGCAACTGCTAGTTCGCTTTCTTGTTTATGAAGGGATTGTGTTTTTGATTTCGGCATATGTATTCCCCACGAAGGTGGGAATCTTTTTATTATTGCTACTTGTTTTCATGAGTTCCTCACTTGGTGAGGCTTTCTGCGTTAGGGATTAAAAAGGAAATCCTTTTGCTTTTTTGCAAAAGATTGTATTGGAAAGCCCGACACTACGTAGTTTTTACGGAGTAGTGTAACGCCCTAATTTTAACCATCTAATTTATTGACTTTATTCATCATTTGAACGCCGTGTACTAAGGTTGCGCCGCTTTTAATTGCTGCGCCAACATGTATTGCTTCCATCATTTGCTCTTTGGTGATGCCACGTTGCAAGCCGTCTTTGGTGTAGGCGTCAATGCAATACGGACATTGTTCGGTGTGAGCAACAGCCAAGGCTATCAGTGATTTTTCACGTGCTGTTAATGCGCCTTCTTCAAATACTTTTGTGTAATAATCGAAGAATTTATTTCCTAATTCTTCACTCCATTCGGTGATTTTACCAAATTTTTTTAAATCGGAAGGATCGTAATATGTTTTTTGCATCTTGTCGTTTTAAAATGTATTCCTAAAAAAGGAATATACAGTTTATGTCGATAAAATGTGGGGAACTTAACAAAAAAATAAATTTATTTGAAGTTGGTTTTTAAAAAAGTTTCGGCATTTAAAAATAAGAGGCGATCTATTATTTCTTGTCCTGAAATCTGGTTGATAGGAATTAAATTTTGCTTGTGATCTTTTAAATACGCATCGGCTCTTTCTACCAAATAGGGTTCTATGTCTTTGATGTTTTCGCTGGTCCAAAGTCCTTTTATCGGATTTACGATACCGTCAAAATCGGATCCTATAGCTAGCGTTTCCCAACAAAAAATATTGTTCTTGTTTAGTATTTCTGCGGCATGTTGTAATTGGTTCCAGATGAGTTCAGATTTGTTTCGTAATCGACTTTTTTTGTTTGGCATGTAAATTCTGGAACTCTTTACTGCTTTTTTGCTTCCTATGCGTCGTTCGTCTAGTTGCAAGCCAAAGATTCCTTTAGATTTTGCTATACGAAGGATTTCGGAATCATAAAAATTAATATCTAAATCACTAAATGCTCCACTTAAAGCGGAATCTTTTTTGTCCCATTCTTCAATAGAGCGTTTTCCATTTGCAGCGCCATGACTTACTATTATTGGAATATTTTGATCTGCATAAGTAGTTTCTAGTAAATTATAATAGGTTTTTCTTGCAGCGGTGCTCATGTGTTTTACGTCTATGAGTATGCGTTTGTTATTGGTTTTGTCTAAAAGTTTATCTATTACTTTAAAGCCTAACTCGGTAATGTCTGTATTTAGTCCGCGGTTTTGATTGTCTTTTATTGCGCCAATATTAATGCTTCTTGCATGTCCGCAAATTTCATTATAAAAGTGATGTGCTAAGGTGATAAAAAGTGGTTTGTGTGCCCAGTTTTTTACTTCTTCTATATTGCTTAAAACGGTTTGCTCGTCCGCCATATTTTTGTCTAAAAGTAATCCGGTTTCAAAAGCATGAGCGCCTTCTATAGTTGGTATGAGACTAATTATTTTTCTAGTATCTGTAGATTTTTCTATGTTTTGTTCTACTTCAGAAAAACTATTCGTCATTCTGTAGGTGTAGGTAATACCATCTATTTTTTGAGCAAAATTATCAAGCTGTAAATAGTATTCATATTCAAAATTTAAATCTTGGAAGTAACTTTTATGACTTCTAATATTATCAATTCTGGAATGACTTACGCCAGCGGCGAGGTTTGTTAAAATATCAGAAATGAACTTAAAACCTAACATTCTATCCTTTAAAAAATGTTTTTCAAATGGATATAATGAAATCACAACGACTTGGCAATTCGCTTTTGCCAAAGCACTTAAATCTGTCTGTGTGAATTTAGTTAAGGTTAATATTTTATTTACTTGACGCTCTAGGAAGTTTGGCGGACTATAATGCCAAATAGAATTTTTTCTTCCCGCATTTAAGTGGTTTTGTTTTGTTGGTTCGTATTTATAACTCTTGCCATACGGTTTTAAAGCTGGATGACAATGCAAATCTATATATGCCCTTTTCATTTGTTTCTATGTATTGTTTTTATTTCCACATGCTGTTCGCTATTAAATATTTGTTGGTGTAATGCGTTATTAGCATGCTCGTTTCTTAATATGGAATTAATGATAGTTAAAAGATATAAATTTTTAATTTAGCAATAAATATAAAATCTATGGATTATTTCGTAATCACCTCTATATTAGTGCTTATGTCTGCTGTTTTTGGCTATATAAATGTACGATTTTTAAAAATGCCAAACACTATTGGCTTAATGCTAATTACAATTCTGTTTACTTTTGCCGTATTTGTACTAAGTTATTTTGATGATACTTTACTAAATGCAGAAAAATTTATCATTACACAAATCGATTTTAAAGCCGTTTTATTAGATGTAATGTTGAGTTTTTTGCTTTTTGCGGGAGCTTTACATACCAACTTTGAGCAGCTCAAAGTGCAGCGATGGCCCGTTTTAGCATTTGCTACATTTGGTGTTTTAATCTCTACGTTTTTAGTTGGGGTTATTATGTTTTATGCACTGCCAATTGTTGGGTTACATGTGGATTTTATTTACTGTTTGTTATTTGGTGCTTTAATATCACCTACAGATCCTATTGCTGTTTTAGGAATACTAAAACAAGCAGGAGCGCCAAAAAGATTGGAAACCAAGATTGTTGGAGAGTCTTTATTTAATGATGGTGTTGGCGTTGTAATATTTTTAACCATTTATAAAATTGCCGACTTAGGCATTGAAAATGTTAGCGCTTTAGAAGTCGTTGAATTATTTGGTTTAGAAGTTATTGGTGGTATTGCTTTAGGTTTAATTTTAGGATGGATTACGTATAGATTGATGAAGTCTATTGACGATTATGATATTGAAGTAATTATCACATTAGCAGCGGTTATGGCAGGAACGGTATTGGCGCAAAAGTTGCATATTTCTGCTCCTTTAGCAATGGTCACTGCTGGTTTAGTTGTTGGTAATGACACCGTTAGAGATAACGCAATGTCGGAAACCACAGAAGCCTATGTAGATAAGTTTTGGGAGCTAATCGATATTCTTTTAAATACGATTCTATTTGTTTTAATTGGAATGGAAATGCTTGTTTTAACTTTTAAAATGGAATATTTATTAGCAGGGTTAATAGCAATACCTTTGGTGTTATTGTGTAGATATATTTCCTTATTAGTGCCTATAAAATTCTTTGAAAAGAAATTGGATTTCGTGCCAAAAACCAATTTAATTATGACTTGGGGAGGCTTACGTGGTGGAATTTCTATCGCATTAGCTTTAGGTCTTACGCAAGTTATGGAACGTGATTTATTTTTAGTAATTACCTATGTGGTTGTTGTGTTTTCTATATTATTTCAAGGGATGACCGTTGGTAAGCTGATTAAAAAATTAGAAGTCAAATAAACTTTATGCAAAACTGGATTACGCTTTTATCCGAATTTAAACAAAAACATATACCTGTAGCGTTTATTACCGTTACTAAATGTTTAGGGTCAACGCCGTGTGTGGTTGGTTCTAGAATGCTAGTTACTGCAGATAAAGTAATCCACGGAACCATTGGAGGTGGAAAGCTAGAGTATAAAGCAATTGATGAAGCGATTATTGCATTAAACGAAAATAGAATTATAGAATCCAGTTACACTTTAGGTCCAGAATTTGAACAATGCTGTGGCGGAAAAGTAGAATTTATCATAGAACCCATGAATCAATCCTCAGAATTATTTTTATTTGGAGCAGGACATATCGGAGTGGAAATTTGTAAGCTATTAGTCGGCACACCTTTTAAAGTAAATCTAATAGATTCTCGTGAAGATTGGTTTTCTAATCTTGAGTTAGACGAAAGTATTGCCACACATCCAACTAGGGAAACCGATTTTAAAACGTTTAGTGACGCGGTGAATTGGGGAAGTAATTGTTACGTTTTAGTGTTAACGCATAACCACGCTATCGATTTTGATATTATAGCTCTGGCTCTAAAAAACGAAACCAAATTCCTAGGGTTAATTGGTAGTAAAACCAAGAAAGTGCGGTTTAATAACATGCTTATTAAAGAGATGGATATTCCAGAAGGTATGACCAATGTGGTTTGCCCAATCGGATTAGATATTGGAGGAGATACACCAAAAGAAATTGCTATTAGCGTAGTTGCACAATTACTGCAAGTGCATTATCAAATTGTGCCCTCGAGGGGACTTTAGTGGTGTTTTCGAATTAATCATTATTAGATTTAGATTCCTATTTTCTCAGGAAGCAAACATGAAAAACAACAAATCCATTATAGATAAACTAACCGCACTTTGGGCTTTAAATGAGTCTGGGCTTGGTGGCTTTTTACATGTTTTTAATTCGCCATTTACGGGATTAATTGTTGGCGGAATAGCCATTTTACTCATTAGCTTAATTGCATATTATGCCGAAAACAAATGGCAAGCAATTTTAAAAGCATTAGTAATTGTCTTGATTATAAAAATGGCCGTGAGTCCGTATTCGCCATTTACAGCCTATGTTTCTGTAAGCTTTCAGGCTGTTTTTGGTGCATTTTTGTTTTCTAATTTTTCTTGGAAAGGAATTACTTTAATCCTTTTAGGAATGATAACCTTCTTACAATCTGCACTTCAAAAACTATTAAAACTAACCATTATTTATGGTACAGATTTTTGGGAAGCGATCAATATTTATGGTAGTTGGATTCAAGAAAAAATTAACTTTATTACCCAAACATCTACCACTTCCGTTTTAATTAGTATCTACCTTTTGGTTTATGGAATTAGCGGACTTCTAGCCGGACTTTTTATTAAAAGTATGATTGGTATTATTTCTGAAAAAGAAGAAACGAGTTTCTATTTAAAATCTCCCGTTATGACTTCCGAAGAGAAAAAAACTAAAAAGGGAATGAAGTCTAAAGTTATTTGGATTTGGTTAATCACTGTTGCAATTATTGTTTTGGCTTTTACATTTTTTGGAGGTGCTTTATTCGGATGGCAAAAAGCGATATATATTATTGCAAGAAGCTTTTTGTTTTTAATGCTTTGGTATTTGGTTTTAGGACCTTTTGTATTGAAGTTCATTCGGAAATATCTTGCTAAAAAGGAATCGAAGTACCAAGAAGATATTACGAATGCGATGGATTTGTTTCCGTATTTCCGACAAATAATTGCATGTACATGGAAAGAAACCAAACAGCTCAAAGGCTATACGCGTTTTAAATATTTTATAGCCAATAGCATTTCTAATTGTATTCATTTTAAAATCCCTTCGAAATGATTTATATACTCACAGGAGCCATTAGATCTGGAAAAACAAGCGCTTTATTAGATTGGTCTAAAACGCGAAACGATGTCGATGGATTGTTATGTCCGGATAATGAAGATGGAAAACGTTATTTTCTGAAAGTGAAATCCAAAAAGGAATTTGAACTTGAAACGGAATCGGAATCTGAAGACGTCATTAGGATAGGGCACTTTAAGTTTTTAAAGCCTGCTTTTAAAGAAGCGAATGATTATTTGATTTCTATTGCTTCGGAAGCTGAAAATAAATATCTAATTATAGATGAAATAGGGAAACTAGAATTAAGAAATGAAGGTTTACATCGTTCCGCGGAAGCGTTAATTTCTAGATTCAAAAAGGATAATGCACATCACGTAATTGTAGTAGTTCGTGATTATTTGTTGGACGCCGTGTTGAAGCATTATGCTATTTCTGAATATAAGATTCTCACAAAAGAAGATTTGGAAACCTTTCAATAGTTGTTTGTCTTGCAGGGTTTTAAAAACCTGGTAGGTATTTCTTCTTGTTAGGCTTTTTATATCTACAAGGTTTATAAACACCCCTAAAGTCCCCTCAAGGGGACATGTCTATTTAGTGGCTTTTGAGGCTGAGGGGACTTTAGGGGTGTTAGTCCATGTGAAAATTATGTGCTAGCTAAAAAGCGTCTCACTCAACGCGTAATAAATGGCCATAATTGCCGAAAATACAGCAGATCCCATAAAACGCCATTTCAATTTAAATCGGTTTTGAATAATATAATTCGCAGTAAATGAAATAGGAATATTTACCAAAAATGACCAAAAGGCAATCTCTAAAAGATGAAAACCAATCGCTTCAAACTTTCCCGAGAACAATTTAATAAACAGTAAATGTCTAGCAATCCAAAGTGGATTGAAGTATAAAATAGCTAAAACAGTTTTGGTTAGTGTAGCTTTTATACCTTTTAAAAATTGGGTCTTTTTAACAATCCAATCAAAATAGTTGGGGATTTCAAAAGCATAAAATGTTGCGCCAATGAGCATCATTCCTAATAAACGATGGTATGAAAATTCGTCTAGCAAGAAAGCAGCAATAGAATCTCCAGCACTGTAAATAAGTGCACCTTTAAGGATGTTTTGTTTTTTGTAATGCAAAGAAAATGGTTTAATTAAATTTGTCAATTCGAGTGAGTTTTACGATTGAAAATGAGTAAAATTTGTATCGAGAATAAGAATTTAGTTTCCGTAGGTTCTCGATACAATTTTCGTTCCTCAAATCACTCGAACTGACAATTGTTTTTATTTCGTGTTTTCATACAAACCCATCAAAACTTTCTCTGGAGTCATTGGCGCATGAAACTCTAAATCGTAATTCGGATTAAACGCTTTAATGGCATTTTGAAGCGCAAAATAAGCACCAATCCCGTACATTAAAGGAGGCTCACCAACGGCTTTCGATTTTAAAATAGCCATGTCATTTCCTTCCGTTTCTACAGGAATCACTTCTACCGTTTTTGGTACCGAAAAGATATCTGGAACTTTGTAAGTAGACAAGGCGTTCGATAGTAATCTTCCATCTTTATTATAGGCGATTTCTTCCATGGTCATCCAACCAATTCCTTGAATTAATGCACCTTCTACTTGTCCCAAATCAATACCTTCACTCATGCTTTTTCCGTAATCGTGAACAATTTTAACGCTGTCAAACGCATACGTACCACGTGTACAATCTATAGTTGTTGTGGTTATTGCTGTTCCGTAAACGTGATAGGCAAAAGGATGTCCTTTTTCTTTCGTTTTGTCGAAGTGAATTTCTGGTGTCGCATAATGTGCGTTTTCCGTTAAGGCAACACGTTTTAACATAGCAGAACTGATGAGGTTGGTCCATGATAAATCGGATTTCTTTCCGTTTACAAAAATAAATTCTTCCTTTAAAGTAATACTGTCTTCCGGAACATTTAAATCTTCCGAAGCTACTATTTTCAACCGTTCTAAAAGCGAGTTACAAGCCATTAGCGTTGCTTTTCCGTTTAAATCTGCAGTAGAACTCGCAGCAGAAGGAGAGGTGTTTGCAACTCTTGTGGTATTGGTAGTTTCTATCTTGATTTTTTCAATGGAAATAGAAAAGACATCCGCAGCAATTTGCATCATTTTTGTATTTACACCTTGACCCATTTCTACGGCGGCAGTACTAATTCCGATACTTCCATCTAAATAAATATGAACCAAAGCACGAGCGTGATTCATTGGTGTATTGGTAAACGAAATACCAAAAGTAATAGGCATAAACGAAAGTCCTTTTTTAAACGCGGTATTGTTTTTATTGAAGTCTGCAACATCGCGTTCTAAAGCGTTACTATTAAATATGTTTTTAGCAGAATTCCAAGTGTTTTTGGCTTCTACTTTTGTAGCTATTTGTCCGTAAGAAAACGTATCATTTTCATCTAGTAAATTAGCTTCCTGAATTTGACTAGCAGGGACACCAATTTCATGAGCAGCTTTCGCAATAGCAGATTCTATAACAAACATGCCTTGTGGTCCACCAAAACCTCGAAAAGCTGTATTTGGAGGTAAATTGGTTTTGCAACTCAATACTTTTGTGGTCACGTTTGGTACGTAATAACTGTTGGTAGCGTGAAATAATGTGCGTTCTGCAATGGCAGGAGATAAATCTGCTGCGGCGCCAGAATTTTGTAAAAACTCCGTTTGGTAGGCTATAATTTTTAAGTCTTTTGAAAGTCCGATTTTATAGGTGCTTTCATAGGGATGACGCTTACCTGTCATGCGTAAATCGTCATGGCGATTCAGTATTAATTTCACCGACTGGTTTAAATGGTAAGTGGCCAAAGCAGCCATTACTGCCCAAGGTGTTGCTTGGTCTTCTTTACCTCCAAATCCGCCACCAAGCCGAGTGACGTCGACTTCAATTTTATGCATGGCAATACCCAAAACTTTCGCAATAGTTTTTTGAACAGCCGTTGGGCCTTGTGTAGAAGAAGTTACTTTTATATTGCCGTTTTCTAATGGTTCGGCATAAGCACCTTGTGCTTCAATGTATAAATGTTCTTGTCCGTTGGAAAAGGTTTCCCCTTCAAAAACATAATCGCAATCTGCAAATGCTTTTTCAGTATCTCCTAAACTAAAAGATCTGGGTGCATTGATAAAGCTTCCTTTTGCTTTTGCTTCTTTTGCAGTGGTGATTACTGGTAAATCTTCAATTTCGATTTCAATTAAACCTCTTGCTTTTCTTGCGATAAATTCCGATTCGGCAACAATTAATGCAATTGGCATTCCCCAGAAATGTACTTCATCTTCTGCAAATAAAGGCTCGTCAGCAATAATACCACCAATTTCGTTTTCGCCAGGAACATCTTTGTAGGTGAAAATACGTTCGACACCTTCCAAGGCTTCCGCTTTAGAATAATCAATGCTTTTTATTTTTCCGTGTGCTTTTGGTGCGTCGAAAACTACACAGTGAAAGGTTCCTTGTCTAATGTTTACATCGTCTACATATAAGGATTCTCCACGCACATGCGTGTAAGAATCTAAGTTTTTAATGCTCTGCTTTAGTGCAATAGAAACGGCATCTAATTTAGAATCTAAGACTTTATTGGATTTGTTTTTATGCATGCTGAACAAAATCGTTTAAGGTGAATAGCTTCGGAAATAATCCCGTGAAATGTGCAAAAAATAACTGTCTTGCAAGCAAACGTTTATAGTCTGTTGTGCCACGAACATCGCTAATTGGTGCAATTTCCTTTTGAAGTATTTCGTTGGCTTCCAGTATAGTTTCTGTAGTCAACGGTTTTCCAATTAAGAAAGCGGAGGTTTCATGTAAATACTTCGGGATAGCAGCAACGCCACCAATAGAAACGTGTGCTTCTGTGATTGTTTCATTTTCAACAGAAATATGTATTGCAGAATTTACACTTGCAATATCTAAATGGGTTCGTTTACAGACTTTTTCAAAATTGAAAAAAGAGTGTTTCGTTGGTAACTTAAATCGAATTTCTTTTAAAAGTTCTCCAGTATGTAAATCGAATTTTTTATAATCTTGATAAAATGTATTTAATGGAATAGTTCTTTCTTTTTCTTCGGAATCTATTATCGTAATCGTACTATTAAGTGCTAAAAAGAATATGGTCATGTCACCAATTGGCGAAGCGTTGACTAAGTTTCCGCCTAAGGAAGCCATATTTCTAATTTGTTCTGAAGAAACCAGTTTTAAGTGTGTTCTTAAGTTTGGAAAAATGGTGTTTAATTTTTTATGATTCCATAAATCGGAAACGGTTGCATTTGTACCAATAGTGCACATTCCGTTCGCAATGGTAATCCCTTTTAAATAATCTTTTTCGGCAATAAGATGTACGTTATTACCTGCTAAATTATCTGCTTGTTGTACATATAAATCGGTTCCGCCAGAAACATATTTTCCTTTAGGTTGATTTAAATCAGCAACCTCCATGTCTTTTAAACGTTTAGGAATACTTTCAAAATAGTCTGGAATAAATTCATTTTCAATGAGCCAATTAAAAGAATTCTTTTCTTGACTCTCTAGTTTTTCAACTACTTGATGCGCTGCTTTTTCAATCGCTTTATAACCAGTGCATCTGCAAATGTTTCCGCTAATGGCGTCTATTGCGTTGCTATAATTGTTTTGTGAATTTGACAAAGCAAAACCAGTTAAAGCAACCACAAAACCTGGTGTGCAAAATCCGCATTGTGTGGCGTAATTTGCTCGCATTGCTTCTTGCGCAGTGGTTAATTTGTTTTTAAGATTAGTGCCTTCTACCGTTACAATGTGTTTGCCGTGCGCATTTCCTAAAGGAGAAATACACGATGTGATACTTTGGTATTCTATGGTATTGTTTGTTAACGTGCCAACTAAAACAGTGCAAGCACCGCAATCGCCTTCACGACAACCAATTTTGGTTCCTGTGAGACGTTGTTGGTAACGAACAAAATCTAATAAAGTCATTCCAGAATGTTCTGGTGTTTTAATAGTTTTGTTATTTAAAATGAAGGTAATCATGTTAATTATTTCAATTATAAATGAATTAGAAATCTAACTATATTGTCACTTCGAGTGAACTTCCTTTTTCGGAATTTTGTATCGAAAAGCTTCCTCTGTCCTAAAGCTTCTCGATACATTTTTCGCGCAGTCTAAACATTCGAACTGGCTTAGTCTGCAATTTAATATTCTGTTTTGTCCATTTTTTTAGTCCATTCTTGAAATGGTTCTAATGCAATTTCACGCGCTAACTGCTCAAAAGGAATACTTCGTTCTGCATAAGGTAGTGGAATTTCTTTATAAATAAATTCGTCATCAAAACCAATATTTGCAGCATCTACTTGATTGCTTCCATAATATACTTTGTCTGGTCTAGCCCAATAGATGGCTCCTAAACACATTGGACAAGGTTCGCAAGAGGTGTAAATTTCGCAACCATCTAATTGAAAAGAATCTAAATTTTTACAAGCATCTCTAATTGCTGTAACTTCTGCATGTGCCGTAGGATCGTTTGTTGAGGTTACTTTGTTGTTTCCGCGGCCTACAATTTTCCCGTCTTTAACAACTACGCAGCCAAATGGTCCGCCTTCGTTGTTATTCATTCCTTTTAAAGCTGCGTTTACAGCTTCTTTCATAAATTGATCTTTATTACTCATTTTGTCTTTTTTTCTAACAAGCTAATATACTATTTTTAAATAGTGATTAATAGAAAAGAAATTCAAACTTAATAGGTGTGAAAAATAGGAGTACTTATTTTTAATATTGCTTTTGCTAGCGTATAGAGAAGATTGTATTAGTGATTAGTTTGATTCGTTAGTGTTATGACTTCTACTGAGGCTATATGGTTTTTTTGATTTATTCTTTTTACTTTTCAAGTAAATAGCGTATTTTTAAGATCCCTAGCTTAACCAAATCATCTTATGAACATATATACTATAATACTTATTGAGTTTTTACTCATATCTGCCAGTATTCTTTTATTATTTAAATTTAGAAACGTACTAGGCTTAGCGCCTCTTTATCTTTTTTTAGGTGCAGTTAGATATTTACAAGCGCTTTCGGGTACAATGATAAGTTTTACTGTTTTTGATGAACTAGTAATTTACCCTACATCTGTTATTATATTTAGTTCTCTTTTGTTTGCGGTTTTATTGATTTATATCAAAGAAGGCGTTTCTAGTGCTAGAGCCCTTATTTTAGGTATTCTCATTTCAAACCTTCTTTTGTCTGCATTGTTCGCTGTTGCCAATGTGCAAAACTTGGGGGATATGGAATCATCCTTCGCTTTTTTAATAGACGATACGTATTTTATTACTGGTACGGTCTTGTTGTTGCTTGATTTTTTGTGGCTAGTAATAATTTATCAATTTTTGATTTCCGTAATTAATAAGCAATATTTCTTTTTCACACTCTTTATTTCGCTATTAGCCGTTTTTGTTTTTGACGCATTTATTTTTAATATAACGCTCTATTTTGGGGATGCGAAATTTTATAATTTATTGGCAGGTAGTATTATAGGGAAGTTTTTTGCAGCACTTTTGTTTTCTGTGATTCTCTATATATATATAAGGTATATAGATAATGAGAAAAGCAAAACTTCTTTTATTGCTAATCAAGAGCGAGAAGTATTTTCTATATTAAGATATGAAAAGAAATATTTAAAACTAAAGGCAGAAAAGAACCAGTTGAAGGAAAGTTTAACCTCTCAATTAGAAACCTCTTTAAATAGCATTTCAGGTGGTTTTATTTCTTTAGACACTAATTGGTGTTATACGTATGTTAATAAAAAAGCGGCGGAGCTATTAGGAAGAAAGCCAGGAACATTAGTGGGGAAACATATTTGGACCGAATTCCCGGAAGGTGTGGACCGTTCTTTTTATAAGGCGTATTATAAGGCTATGGAGACGCAAAAAACGGTATACTTTGATGATTATTATGAGCCGCTAGATAAATGGTTTGAAAACAGGATATACCCATCTCCAGAAGGGTTAACAATTTATTATACAGATATTACCGAAAAAAAGAAAACAGATGCTAATAATCAAATGTTGTTGTCTTTAATAGAAACTAATGATGATTTTATTGGCTTAGCAAGCTTAGAGGGAGAACCACTTTATTTAAATGATAATGGTAGGCAATTAATAGGGTTGGCATCCGATGAAAAAATGCCAGCTTCTATTTCTGATTTTTTTCCTGAAGATTACCGTGATAGGATTACAAATGAGCATATGTCTAGTATTTTTGAAACGAATAGGTGGTGCGGGGAAACGTATTTTAAACATTTTAAAACCGGGAATCTAATTCCAATTGAAATGTCCGGTTTCTTAATTAAAGATAAAGTAACGGGTACCTCAACAGCATTAGGAATCGTGGCTAAAGATATTACCAAACGTAAAGAAGCAGAAGAAAAGTTAATATATAGTGAGCAATTGTTTAGGCGATTAACGTCTAAAGCGCCAACTGGTATCTACCAAACAGATACAGAAGGTTCTTGTGATTATGTAAACGAAAGGTGGTTGGAGTACGCGGGAATATCTTATGAAGATGCCATGGGATATGGTTGGGCTACAGCGATTCATCCTGATGATGAGGTAAGAATACGTAAAGAATGGGAAGCGTACGTTGTATCTGGAGCAAGTGAACTGGAGACTGATTTTAGATTTCTGCATAAGGATGATAAGGTGATATGGGTGTCTGTAAAAACGATAGGGACCTATGATGCTCAAAATAATTTGTATGGTTATATAGGTATGGCTATTGATGTTACCGAGCGCAAAGAAGCCGAAGAAAAGTTAATAAATAGTGAGCAATTATTTAGACGATTATCTTCTAATGCGCCCGTTGGGATTTTTGAAACAGATAAAAATGGTGTTTGTAATTATGTAAATGAAGAATGGATAAAATATTCTGGATTAACTTTTAATGAATCCATAGGGTTAGGTTGGTCTAACGCTATTCATCCAGAAGATAGAGATAGAGTTGTGCGCGAGTGGGAACAAGCAGTTTCTAGTAAGACGGAATTAGTTTCAGATTTTAGGTTGCTAAATAAAAAAGGAGGAATAAAATGGATTTCGGCTAAAACAACCAGTTTATATGATTCTAATACGGAGTTATATGGTTATATAGGCACGCTTGTCGATGTTACCGAGCGTAAAGAAGCAGAAGAACAAATTATTCAAAGTGAAAAGTATTTGTATAATATTATAAATAGTATTGGTGATCCTATTTTTGTAAAAGATGGAGAAAGTAGGTTTGTATTGGCTAACGAGGCGTTTTATAACTTGTTTAATTTTTCAAAAGCAGAGATAATAGGTAAAACTCTAGAGGAAAGTTTACCAATGGATGAAATGAAAGGTTTTTTAAGTATTGACAAAGAAGTCCTGTCAACAGGTATTGAAAATATTAGTGAAGAAATATTGACTTTAGATGGAGGCGATATTCGTATTGTTTCTACTAAAAAAACAAGATATATCGATGTGGCTGGTGATAAGTATCTAATTGGCGTTTTTAGAGATATTACAGAGCTAAGGAAAACAGACGAAGAAATAAGAAAGGCACATCAACGCCTTACTACACATTTAAATAATTCTCCGTTAGCCATCGTGGAGTTTAATACCGATTTTTTCATTACTAATTGGTCTGTACAAGCAGAAAATATATTTGGTTGGAAAGCATCTGAAGTTATCGGAAAACAATTAGCCGACTTGAACTTGGTTTATGAAGAAGATCTCCCTTCTACAGATTTTATTGCTAGTGAATTAAGAAGCGGTAAGGTAAAGAATAATAGGATTGTGAACCGTAATAATACGAAATCCGGAAAAGTCATTTACTGCCAATGGTATAATTCTGTTTTACAATCTCCAGACGGAGAGGTAGAAACTGTTTTAGCACTGATACAGGATGTTACCGAAAGTAAAAAAGCAGATGAAGAAAACCGAAAGGCGCATCAACGCCTTACTAGTCATCTAAATAATTCTCCCTTAGCTATAATTGAATGGGATAAGAATTTAGTTATTTGTCGTTGGTCACCACAAGCCGAAAATATCTTTGGTTGGAAAGAACATGAAGTAGTAGGAAAACATTTTGGCGATTTTAATCTCGTTTACGAAGAAGATTATGCGTCTACAGAGATTGTTTCTAGTGAATTAAGAAATGGAAAAGTAAGGAGTAACAAGATTATTAACCGTAATAATACTAAATCTGGAAAAGTGATTTACTGCCAATGGTATAATTCTCTTTTAAAATCTCCTGACGGGGAAGTAGAAACTGTTTTATCTTTGGTGCAAGACATTACGGAACATATAGAAGCAGAAGATAATGTAAAAGAAATTGCCGAAAAATTCTCTAAAGCTTTTGATTCCAATGTCATTGGGAAGGCAATACTTAATAAAGAAAAAACTATTGTTGAAGTAAACGAAGCATTGGCAAACATTGTCGGTTTTGAAAGAGAAGAGATGTTAGGGAATACGGCAGAAGAAATAGGGTTATTCAATTTTGATAATCAAAAAAATGTAGAAAATCAAAATAAACTATGGGGTGAATTTGATGAAAAAGGCTATGTTTCCAATATTGAATTAGAATACCAAATGCAGTCTGGGAAAGAGCTTTTCCTATTAATTTCTTTACAATCGCTTCAGTTAAATAATGAAGGTCATGTTTTGATTACTATTATAGATATCACCGAAAAGAAAAATATTGAAGAAGAATTGGCAAAGCATAGAAATAACCTAGAAGAGTTAATTAAAGTTAGAACCGAAGAAATCTATTTAAAAAATAATCAATTAGAACGTATGAATAAATTGTTTGTTGGTAGAGAATTAAAAATGAAAGAATTAAAGAATGCTATTAAAGATTTGCAATCGAAAAAGGATAATTAAATCTGCTATTAAAATTAATAATCTCTTTAACTTTGCTTTCTTATGAATAAAAGTACTTTGCTCCTTTTTTTTAAAAAACCTCTGGTATTAGCTTTTTTGTTTTTTATAGTACTGCTTTTTGCTACGCAATATATTGCTTATCAAGAGTATATCATAAATAAGAATGAACAACAACGAGAAATAAACAATCAAGTAAATTTAATTCAAGAAAAGCTACAATCGTTAGTTATGTATAGCTATTCGGCTACTAAATCACTAGAGTATATTGTAGAAAGAAACGGAATACCATCAGATTTTGATAATATAGCAGCCGAGTTATTAAATAGAAGTAAATATTTTGATGTTGTAGAATTAGTAGATCGTGAAGGGTTTATTACACACGTTTATCCTTTAAAGAATAATGAAGTTATTGGTTTTAATATTCTAACAAGCCCGGAAGCAAGTAGTGGATCGCTCACTACTATTAAAAGAAAAGATTTTTTTATTGCAGGTCCGGTGCATCTAGAACAAGGAGGTGTTGGTATGGTAAGTAGACAGCCGATCTTTATAGATGGTGAGTTTTCAGGATTTTCGGCAGTGGTTACAAAGCTTTCTACTTTTTTTAATGACTTGATTACAGCTAATTCTAATGGACATAATTTTATTTATCAATTGTCTAGGGTGAATTTGGAAACTGGTGAGGAAGATTTTTTTTTAGAAAGTGATATATCTTCTTTTAAAGAATTTGCAGTGCCTGTGGAGATGTCTGTTGGGGAGTGGAAATTGTATGTTGTGCCATTACAACAAAAATTTAATACCGCAATATGGTCTTCTATTCTTGGCGTTTTAATTGCGTTTTTTAGCAGTTGGAGCGTTTGGTATTTTGGTGGTCGATCTGCTCGGTTAAATGAATTGATTTCCTCTAAACTTTTAGTACAGGAAAAGCAATTAAAATCCATACATCAAACCACATCAGAAAAAATACAAAAAAGTGAGTCTAATTTAAGAAAAGCACAACAGATTGCTAAACTTGGTAGCTGGGAGTTGGATAAAGAGCGGAATAAATTATCCTGGTCTAATGAAATGTATCGGATTTTTGAAAAGAATCCCAAAGATTTTGAGGTTACTTATGATGCGTTTTTAGATGCTATTCATCCAGATGACATGGCAATGGTAATGGAAATCTATGCAGATTCCGTGAAAAGCAAAAATCCTTATCAAATAATTTATAGATTAAAGCTGGATAATGAGCGAATTAAGTATGTGAATGAACGGTGCGAAACATTTTATGATGAAAATCAGATAGCTATAAAATCTTTTGGTACCATACAAGATGTTACGAGTAGAATAAAAACAGAAGAAGTTCTTAAAAATAGAGAATTATTGTATCGTAGTCTTACTTCTAATGCACCAGTTGCTATTTTTAATACCAATGAAAAAGGAGAGTGTACGTATGTTAATGAAGAATGGCTAAAATATACAGGAATGAATTTTTTAGAAGCCATGGGTTTGGGATGGGAAAATGCCTTGCATCCGGAAGATAAAGAAAGAGTATTGAAAGAGTGGCAAGAAGCAGCCACTACAGGCGCAGAGTTTAAAGGAGAATTTAGATTTCAGGATAAAAATAATAAAATTACTAGCGTTGCCGTAAAAGCAACAAAGCTTTTAGATACAGATGATAATATGCATGGATATATTGGTATCGCTGTGGATATTACCGAAAGAATTGCAAACGAAAAAGAGTTATTAATTTTTAAAAATAATCTAGAGGAATTAGTGAATTTAAGAACCGAAGAGCTCAATGATAGTAAAGAAGCTTTATTAAACCTCTTAGAAGATATAAATCTGCAATCTACCGAATTGGAAAAAGAAAAGGTAAAAGCACAATCTGCAGATTTAATGAAATCCGCATTTTTAGCAACCATGTCTCATGAGCTAAGAACACCAATGAATTCTATTATTGGTTTTACAGGGATTTTACTAAAGGAGTTGGCAGGGCCATTAAATCAAGAGCAGAAAAAGCAACTCTCTATGGTTAAAAATAGTAGCGCACATTTATTGAGTTTAATTAATGATATCTTAGATATTTCTAAAATAGAGGCAGGTAAATTAAAAGTATCCTTTTATCCATTTAAATATCTTACATCCTTAGAGAATACCATTGATTTTCTAGAACCACAAGCTTCCCGAAAAGGGCTTACCGTAAAGACAGAAATTTCTAATTTTGATATTACGCTTATCAGTGATGAAAGACGTGTGGAACAAGTTTTATTAAACTTGCTTTCTAATGCGATTAAGTTTTCTGAAAAAGGAATCATAGTTGTAAAAGTCCATATTGAAGACAATGTACTCGTTACGCAAGTTATAGATCAAGGAATAGGAATCACTAAAAAAGATGCTGTTAAATTATTTATGCCTTTTATTCAGATAGAAGGAGGTCTTAATAGAAAGCATGAAGGTACTGGTCTTGGATTGGCTATTTGTAAAAGTCTAGTGGAAAAATTGGGTGGTACCATTCGAGTAGAAAGTGAATTAGGTAAAGGCAGTAATTTCACGTTCAAGATACCGTTAGAATATGTCGATAAAATATAATGCCCTTATAAATTAGTTTATAATATCAATTTTAATATATTTAAGGCTTAACCTGTTGATGTTAAATTTTATACGTAAAAAAAATGAAACCTACCATTTTAATAATTGAAGATAATGAACAAAATATGTATATGCTTTCGTACCTCTTAGCAAATAGTGAGTATAGTGTGCTTAAAGCTTATAACGGAATTGATGGGTTAAATTTAGCACATGAAAACCATCCGGAAGTTATTTTAATAGATATACAACTACCAGATATGGATGGTTATGAAATTTGTAGTAAGTTAAGAAATAATGGGTTACCAAAAAACACCGTAATCATAGCAGTAACGTCTTATGCAATGGCTGGAGATAAAGAAAAAGCGATGGAAGCTGGTGCAAATGGGTATATAGAGAAACCTATTAATCCAGATACTTTTGTAAATCAAATGGAAAGTATATATAAAGCATAATTAAGGCATGAAGACTATATTAATAGTAGATGATACTTTTGAAAACCTATATTTACTTAGAGTTATACTTGAGGAAGTTGGTTATGTGGTTGTAGAAGCCAAAGACGGTAAAGAAGGTTTAGAAAAACTACACGAATGTAGTGTGGACTTAATTATATCAGATATCTTAATGCCTGTCATGGATGGGTATATGTTTTGTCAAGCTTGTAAAAAGGAGGAATCCTTTAAAAACATCCCATTTATTTTTTATACGTCTACGTATACGGAAGCGCTTGATGAAGATTTTGCTATAAAATTAGGAGCAGATCAATTTCTAAGGAAACCCACAGACCAAAATAAGATAATAGCAGTAGTTCAAGATCTATTTGGTAAAGTTAAACCAGACGCAGAGCCTGCTAAAAATGTCAAATTTACAGAGGAAGAAGTTTTAAAGCTTTATAGCAAACGCTTAATTAGTAAGTTGGAGCATAAAAATTTAGATCTCGAAAAAGAGGTTTTAGAACGAGAAAAAGCAGAGCAATTATTAATTCATAAAAATGAAATACTAGATTTAATTTCCATAAATACACCTTTAAATGAGATTTTTGACCGGTTGCTTTTAAACTATCAATCTGTTCATCCAGGTTATTATGGCTCTATTAGTTTAATGGATGAAGATGGTATACATCTTAATTTATCTTCTGGACCTTCCATGCCAGAACTTTATACTTTAGCTATAAAAAGACTTGTCATAGGTGAAAATGCTGGCTCTTGCGGTACAGCAGCATTTACGGGAAAGACCGTTATTGTTTCAGATATAAGTACAGATCCGTTATGGGTAGATTATAAAGACATTGCGCTAGAACACCATTTGTACGCGTGTTGGTCTATTCCTATTCTTTCAGAACACAAGGCTGTTATAGGTACTTTTGCTATTTATAGCAAGGCTATAAGTACACCTTCATTAAGTGATATTCGCGAACTTAATTTCACGTTAAATCTAGTCAATATTGCAATTGAGAAATCTAGAATTGTAGCAGAAATTAAGAAGAAAGATGAATCGTATAGAGCATTAATTGATCAGGCGAATGATGCTATAATTTCCTATTCTTTAGATGGCGAAATACACGATTTTAATAAAGCGGCCTATACTAGTTTGGGGTATACCAAAAGCGAGTTTTTAAACCTAAGAATTCAAGATTTTAATATTGGTGGTTTTGTTCAAAACCCAGAAAATCACGAGCGATTACTTGCTGGTGAAGCCGTTATTTTTGCTAGAAAGTTTCTGCGTAAGGACAAATCTTTATTAGATTTAGAAGTCTCTGCAAAACTGCAAAAAGACGGTAAAATACTTGGTATTGCACGGGATGTAACCGAGCGTAGAAGAGCAGAAGAAAAACTTTTAGAAAGCGAATATAACTTAAGACAATCTCAAATAGTTGCCAATATTGGGTCTTATACTGTAGATATTCTTACAAAGATTTGGGAGAGTTCTGCTGTTCTTAACAAGATTTTTGGAATTAATAAATCCTATCTAAGAACAAAGAAAGGTTGGAGTGATATTATTCATCCAGATCAAAGAGAAGAAGTATTAGCTTATTATGAGAATTGTGTTCTAAATAGAAAGAAAATTAATTTAGAATACAAAGCTGTAAGAGTAGATGATAACGAAGAAATTTGGGTACACGTTAGGGGAGAGTTCCTTTTTGATGACGATGCAAACCCTATAAAAATTATTGGTACTACGCAAGATATTACAGAGCGTAAAAAAGCGCAATTAAAACTTCAAGAAAGCGAATATAATTTAAGACAATCTCAAATAGTTGGTAATATAGGCTCTTACGCTATAGATTTAAAAACAATGACTTGGGAAGGCTCCTTATTCTTGTATACTCTTTTTGGTATAGATGCATCGTATGCTAAAACAATTGAAAGTTGGGGGGAGCGTATTCATCCTGAAGATAAAGAGGAAATACGTAGTTATTTAGAGTATTGTATTGTAAATAATAAAAGGTTTAATAAAGAATATCGAGTTTTAAAACTAGATACTAATGAAGAAATTTGGGTGCATGGTGTTGGAGAATTAATTTTTGACACCGAAGGGAATCCTGTAAAAATAATTGGTACCATACAGGATATTACGAATAGGAAACATTCAGAAATAAAACTTCAAGAAAGTGAATACAGTTTAAGGCAATCTCAAGTAGTTGCTAATATTGGTTCTTATGTTTTAGATTTACGCACAAGAAGTTGGGAGTCTTCCCCTGTTTTAAATAGTGTTTTCGGTATCCCGGAATCCTATGCGAAAACAATTGAGAGTTGGGTTCGTATTATTCATCCAGATGAAAGAGAGTTGATGTTTAATTATTTAGAAAACGGCATCCAAAATAATAAAAAGTTTGACAAAGAATATAGAGTCATTAAATTAGAATCTAAAGAAGAAATTTGGGTACATGGTACTGGCGAATTTATTTATGATAGTGAAGGACAATCTGTAAAAATGATTGGTACCATGCAAGATGTTACCCATCGTAAACAAGCAGAGTTAAAAATTCAAGAAAGTGAAAAATCACTATTAGCAGCTCAGGAAGTAGCAAAAATAGGTAGTTTTAATTTAGATGTAAAAAAATTAATAGGTGTTACCTCTATCACCTTTAATGATATTATAGGAATAGATAAGAATACTATAGTAGATTTTGATCTATGGAAATCAGTAGTCCACCCTCAAGATAGGTCTCTCATTAAAGAAAATGTTTTCAAAAGTCTAAAACATAAACGAAAATTTGATTTAGAATATCGAATCCTGACTAAAAACAAAAAGGAATTAAAATGGATTCAAGGTTTAGGCGAAGTTGTTTATGTTAATGGAGTAGCCAACAGTTTTGTTGGTACTATTCAAGATATTACCGAACGTAAAAAAGCCGAATTAGATTTAAAAATAGCCAATGATTTTTCATCCAGTCTTTTAAGTGGAATGCATGAAGGCTTATATGCCATAAATCTAGACTCCGAAATAATTAGCGTAAACCCTTCGTTTTGTAAAATGACAGGTTTTACGGAAAAAGAATTAATAGGAGTTAAGCGTCCATATCCTTTTTCACCACCTGAATTAAAAAAAGAAAATACCAATCGTTATAAGTTATTAATACAAAATAAAAATAATAAAGATTATGAAAATACATACATGCGAAAAAATGGAGAGCGTTTTCCTGTGCATGTATTGGTTTCTAGTATATATGACGAAAATGGTGTAAAAACAGCCAATTTTGCTACGGTAGAAGATATTACAGTTCGAAGAAAATCGGAAGTAGATTTAAAACTAGCTAAAGAATTTAATGACAGGCTTATCATGTCTATGCAAGAAGGGTTGCTTATGCTAGATATGCCTGGTAGAATTATAAAAGTAAACGAGGCATTATGTGAAATTCTGGGGTATTCAGAACAAGAGCTTATTGGTATGGAGTTACCATATCCATTTGCGAAAGCAGAGGACTTAGAAAGAATGCAAGAAATTGAAATAAAAGTAGCTAAAGGAGAAGCGCCATCCTTTCAATTTGAATTTGTTAGAAAAAATGGTACACAATTTACAGCTTCATTTTCAGCTGGAAATATAAAAAATGATAATGGAGAAGTTATAGCCATATTTGCAACAGTGAAGGATGTATCGGAAGAAGAGAAGGCAAAAAGGTTGTTAGAGGAAAATGCCAAAAAATCATTAGAAAGAAAAAATGTCATTATCGAATTGGCTAGCTTAGTTGGTACAGATTATAAAGAAGCATTAAATAGAATTACAGAGCTTTCTGCAAAAACCTTAAATGTGGAGAGAGGAAGTGTTCTCAAATTTAATAAGAATAAAACAGAAATGTTTTGCGAGAAATTATACTCGCAAACAAATAGGGAATATGAAAGCGGCCAAGTCTATTCTAAAAAAGGTAATAACCGCTTTTTTGATGCGTTAATTGAAAATAAAATAGTTTCAGCTTCCCATGCTATTAGTCATGCGCTTTCTACAGGTTTTATAGAGGATTACCTTATCCCGCTAAATATAAAATCTAAATTAAGTATTCCTATTCAAGGTGCAGATGAGGTTTATGGGGTTTTATGTTTTGAACAAGTAGATACTACGCATGTTTGGACTACCGATGAAGAGGAGTTTGCTACTTCTATTGCTAATCTAGTATCTTTAATGGTGGAAAGTACCGAGCGAAAATCAGCAGAAAATAAAATTTTAATTACAAACCAGAAACTAACAGAAGCTAATAAGGAACTAAATGTATTAAGAAACCAGTTAGAACAAGAAAATGTATATCTAAGAAACGAGTTAGATCTAGTATTTAATTATGAAGAAATGGTGTATGGTAGTGAAGAATTTAGTAATGTTCTTACAGAGGTTGAAAAGGTGGCGCCAACAAATGCTACGGTGTTATTGTTGGGGGAATCTGGAACTGGGAAAGAATTATTAGCAAGAGCGATCCATAATATTAGTTTGCGTAATAATAAACCGTTAATTAAGGTGAATTGTTCCGCAATACCTAGAGAGTTAATTGAAAGTGAATTATTTGGTCATAAAAAAGGTTCCTTTACAGGGGCTATTAATGATAAGATTGGGAAGTTTGAATTGGCAGATAAAGGTACTTTGTTTTTAGATGAAATAGGGGAGTTGCCGTTAGATATGCAACCAAAAATATTACGATTTTTGCAAGAAGGAGAAATTGAGGTTGTTGGTGGTACTACAGGAATGAAAAAATTAGATGTTAGAGTAATTGCTGCAACCAACCGAAATTTAAAAGATGCCATTCAGAAAAAGGAGTTTAGAGAAGATCTGTATTTCCGTCTTAATGTGTTTCCAATAGAAGTCCCTCCTTTAAGGGATAGAAAAGATGATATTCCTTTATTGGTAGAGCATTTTGTAGATAAATTTAATAAGGCTTACGGAAAAAGCATCCAATATATTACCGATGACGCTATGAGTCAGTTAAAAGCATACAATTGGCCAGGAAATATAAGAGAATTAGAAAACTTAATAGAACGTGCTTCTATTTTGTCTAATACAGAAACCTTGGTAGTTCCGGGTTTTGAGTCTTCTACACAAAAGGCGAAACCAATTAACAATAAAGATCTCACTCTTGACGCAGTGCAGCGTAATCATATTATCTATGTGTTAGAACAATGTAACTGGAAAATAAGTGGGCCTAAAGGAGCGGCTGTTGTACTTCATTTAAAGCCTAGTACGTTACGGGATAGAATGACTAAACTAGAAATCTCGAAAATGCAATAAAATTGACGGAATACCGTTAATCGTTGCTTTTTATCTTAAAAATGTGCGGTATAGCGATGTTTTTAATATTGTCCAAAATTTATATTTAAATCATAAAGCGTTTATTGTGAGCGATTTATGATTTTTTTTTGGTCCCTAACGGTTTTTGGCATCTGTATTGAAATACGTTTTTCAAAATAATACTATGGAAAACAAGAAGTTAACAAATAGTTTTAAGTTTAGAGTAGATCAAAATATAATCTTCTGTAACGTGTTTAATGATTTGAACGAAAAAGATTTGGATAACGATTTAGAAGAAATCTTTGTTCAGGCTATTTCTAAGTTATCAAGAGGTACTCACATGCCTATTTTAATAAACTTAGAAGCGCTCGATTTTTATACCGGAATAAAAGCTTTTAGGTTTTTGTCTAATAATTCAAAAATTAAATCCATAGTACTTTCGGAAACCTTCTTGGTAGACTCTTACCGTTTGAAGTTTTTTTTAATGGTTCAAAACATCATGGATATAACTATTATTCCGGATGCGGTTTTTAAAAATTTTCAATCTGCAAAGCTCTATTGTAATAAAAATAACAAGATGTATAACGCATTAAGTTAGTGATCTATAAAAATAATAATCCCTTTTAATTTTAAATAGCTATTAAACAAATTTATTCTAACCCCAAACCTTAACCTATGAGAAAGAAATATTTTATTTGTAATTGCTTCCTTCTTTTTACCTTTTTATGTGGTTATTCACAAATTGTGAATGAAGGCATATTGGAAATTGAACCAGCAACAAGTGTGTATTTTGAAAATGAATACACAAATAAAACGAGTGGTGTGCATGACAGTAACGGAAACCTTTATTTAAACAATAGTTTTGTAAATAATGGGGCTACTTCCTCTGCTTCTGGAACCACGTATTTTAAAAGTGCAGCAAACCCGTTAGTCAGTATTTCCGGTTCTTCATCTGCTGTTAATTTTAATAATTTAGAAGTAGATATTACGGCAGCGAGTGAGAAAGGCCTTTCTGTAGCAGATGGTTTTGCTTTAAATATTAGCAATGCATTAAATTTAGTGAGTGGCGATGTTAGGTTAATAGACGAGGCGCAGCTTATTCAAACACATCTTGGTGTAAATGCTAACTCTATTGGCTCTGGTAAAATATTAATAGACCAGCAAGGATATGCGTCCGGATTTAAATTTAATTATTGGTCGGCACCAGTGAATAGTGGTGGGACATTCTCTTTGTTAGGAAATAAGTATGATGGTACAGATGCCAGTCAAAACCCATTTAGCCCGCAACAAATGTTATTTAGTGGTAGCTCTCCATACAATGGGGCGCCATCTGTATTAGATGGTGGTAGTAATGTGACTACTTCCTTGACGCTTAATACGAGATGGATATATTCATACTTACAAGGAACGGGAGCATATGGAGACTGGGTTGGTTTGAATGCTACTAGTGTTATAAATCCAGCAGAAGGTTATACTATGAAAGGTAGTAATACGCTTTCTGCGAATCAAAACTATGTGTATTACGGCGCGCCTAATAACGGCGAATATCTAATGCCTATAAATGCAGGAGAAGAATCCTTATTAGGTAATCCGTATCCTTCCGCATTAGATGCTACTAAATTTATACAAGATAATTTATCTATGCTCGATGCTCTTTATTTTTGGGTAGATGGAGGTTCAAATTCGCATGCTACTACAGATTATTTAGGTGGTTACGCGATACGTAATTTATCTGGAGGTATTCCTCCTTCTGTTTCATCTCCTTTAATTGCAGGTATGGGTAATTCGGGAAGTGTTACAGCTCCTAAGCGATATGTTCCAGTTGGTCAAGGTTTTTTTGTTAGTGCCTACGGAAGCGGATCTGTTCTTTTTAATAATTCACAAAGAAAATTTAAAACAGAATCTACAGGAGATGCTATTTTTTATAAATCTTCGGAGGATACAGATGAAGATCCAGAATACACTGTCAATAATCAATATATACGAATAGGTTATGAGGATCCTGAAGGATTTCATAGACAATTGCTTTTAGCTTTTATGCCTAGTTCTACTGCAGATATTAATTATAACCAAGGTTATGATGCAGTGTTAAATGAGTATAGAAACGATGATTTGTTTTTTGTAATAGAGGAGGATGTAAATAAAAAATATGCTATTCAAGGATTAGATAGTTTTAATGAAGCACTGGAGTTTCCGTTAGGGTTGTTGATTAGCGAAGCTGGTTCTCATCAAATTATGATCGATGAAATAGAGAATTTTTTAGGACCGATTTATTTAAAAGATAATATTTTAAATACTACACATAGTTTAACTGGGTCTAGCTTTAATGTCAATTTACCAATAGGACAGTATTTGGATAGATATTCTATTGTTTTTGCGCCGTCAGAAACGCTATCTGTAGACGCGGAAGAAACTAAAAATATCAAGATCTTTTATGATGGAAACAATAACATCGTGGTAAGTAACCAGGATCAACTTGCATTAAAAAAGGTCGCAATATTTAATATTTTAGGACAAGAAGTTTTAACGCTAGATACGAACCTTAATAATAAAGACAGAATAGAAATACCATTTAACCATAGTGATGGGATTTATTTGGTAAAAGTACAAACAACAAATCGCGAATTAATGCAAAAAATCTTAACCTATTAATTATGAAAAATTTTAAACTAAAATTAACCGTATTAACCATAGCAATTTTTACTAGTTGCAATTATAGTGCATTTGCTCAAGTAGGAGTGGGAACATTAACACCAGACGCTTCCGCTATGCTCGACTTAACCTCTACCAGTAAAGGTATGTTAGCGCCAAGAATGACATCAACGCAGAGAATTGCAATTGTAAGCCCTGCAACTGGTTTGTTGGTTTATGATATAACAACGAGTGCTTTTTATTTTTATAACGCAAGTGATTGGGTAAAGATGGATTCAGAAAAACGAGACAACCATAAACTAATTAAATCTGCAGCAGATTTAAGTGATGAGCTTGCTGCTGGAGGTGGGAGTGAATATTTGTTAACCACAAATACTTTATATGAAATAAACGGACAGATTACTTTAGCGCAATCTATAAATTTAAATGGAGCTTATATATTAGGTTTAGATACCAATGAGGATATTTTAGTAAAAGTTGGAGGTACTATGTTTGAAGGAAGTTCAGGAGGAAGTATCAAAGGGGTAACGCTTACCGCGCCTGGAGGAACCATTTTCAATATGACAGGAACTAGTACAGATAATTTTGTGTTTAGAGATGCTATTGTAGCAAATTCAGCATCTGTTGGTACTATTGATGGATATGGGTTGGCCTTTTTAAGTATTGTTCAGTTTTCAGGAAATACAACTGGAATAACATATAATAATGTTACCGATTTATTACTGAGTAATATGGGATGGTTTTCTAATAATTTGGGAACCTATGAAACATTTTCAGGAACTTTTAATAATCTAGAAAAGCAAGGTGGTTTTTCTGAGGTAAATGGGTCTGCTATTGGTATTGATGTGAGTAGTAATCCAATAGTGGAAAGCGGAGTATTGACAGGAGCTAGTTTTAGTGGTACTAGTACACAGTATATTAAAAGATATACAACGGGTTCATTTGCAGGATATAATTTTAATAATGCATGGACAGTAGATTGTCCTGGAATACCTGTAGAATCTGATGAGGTAGCAACAGGTCATATTTATTATGATGGAACAATTACAACAGGTTTTATACAAACGGTTGTAGCTGGAACCGCATTTAATTTGGCAGGAAATTCTAATTCAAATTCTACTACAGCGGTAAACTTGCTTAGGGTATCCTCTCCTCAAGATAATAGAATAACTTATTTAGGAAAAAAGACGAGAACATTTCAAGTAAGTGCTTCATTGTCTGTTAGAGGAAACATTAATTTAGGGGACTATTATGCATTTTTTATAAGAAAAAATGGATCAACTACATTGGTTGAAACGAATACATTAATGAGAGTGAATCTTTTAGCAGATATTACTAGTAATTCAATTTCTGGAACCGTAGAGTTAGATCCAGGGGATTATGTTGAGATTTGGGGACAAAGGTTAGTTGGGCTTTTGCCTTCGTCAATTTCTGTTTTTTCATTAAATCTTAATATTAAATAAATTAACGGAATACCGTTGATTATTATGTTTTGACTTAAAAAGTCGTGGTATAACGATGCTTTATTAGTCTTCTCTAATTGAAATAAAAATACGCAATAAATTGATTTACAAAGTGTTGCGTATTTTTTTATAGTGAATTAAACTTTTGGCACTCCTATTGGTTTAGTTTTTTCTAAAGGATAATAATGAGAAACGAAATACTAATAAACAATATTAAATTTTGGGTAGACCAGAAAATTGTCTATTGTAAATTATATGATGATTCTGATGTAGACTATTCAGATAAAGATATTCAAGATATATTTTGTGAGGCTATTTCATTGTTGTCAGATAGTGCTTATTTACCTGTAATATTTGATTTTAAAGAGATTAATAGTGTGCTTTCGGTGAAACTATTTAAACTTTTATCAAGCAATATTAAAATCAAAAGTGCTGTCCTGTCAAAAGCATTTTTAGTAAAAAATTATAAGCATAAAATACTTCTTTCCTTTTATGTAATGTTTAGTGATTCTAATGTGCCAAATTTAATTTTTAAAGACCCCGATTTGGCAATACAATATAGTAATCAAAATTATGCAATTTTTAATTCTGTAACCTATGACAATTAGTATGAAAGACATGATTGAGATCGGAAATTCTAAATTTTGGACAGACAATGATATTCTTTATTGTCAGTTTAGAAATAAGGATGCGAATTCTAAATTAGAAACAAGTAAGATAAAACGATATATAGACGCAATTGTTAAATTATGTGAAGGCAAAGCGATGCCTTTTCTAATTGATTCCAGAGATACCCGAGGAACATATACTCGTGAAACCGCTAATTTATTAGCGAACTCTGCAATATTAAGTAAACTAAAAATTTCAGAAGCCTTTGTTTTTAATTCTATGGAAATAAAACTAGTGATCGCTTCGTACAAAAGAATTTATGAGCCTATTACTCCTTTTGGTGTATTTAATAATCTAGAATCTGCAAGAGAATATTGTGTAGAAACTAAAAACAATTTCTATGGAAGCAATCAAATATAACCTTTCTCATGTTCTTAATGATAGCGTACTAGTGGATGTTATTGAAAATTCTATTGTATCTGTAACAGATGCGTTAGGCAGAATAGAATATGCGAATGATAAATTTTGTGAAATTTTAGAATGTGATGCTAACCGGTTAGTTGGTGAAACGCATAAACTACTAAAGTCACCTCTTTATTCAGGGGAAATATATAAAAACCTTTGGAGAACCATTAAAATGGAAAAAAAATGGAATGGGGTCTTAACAGATGTTTCTAGTACAGGAAAAATATTTTGGTTAGATACAACTATTATACCTATAAGAAACGAAGGAGAGAAAGGACTGAAGTACTTGTCCATTTATAAAGATGTTACTAAATATCACAACGAGAATGAAAAGCTTGTAGCATGTAAATCCACTAATGAGAGTTTTTTGCAATCCATGCCTTTAAATGTGTTTACTATTACAAGACATGGGAAGATTTTAAATGCGAATAAGAATTTTTGCAATAAAGAAATCGGGGAGTTAATTGGTACCTATATCTATGATTATTTTATTACTACAAGCTTTGAGGCCTTTAAAACTAATATAGATAAGGTTTATATAGATAAAGCAATAAACCAGTTTGAATTGTATGACTTTGATTCCAATGGTAAAAAAATATTCTTTTCGGCAGTAGTTTCCCCAAATTATGACAAGTTGGGCGTGATTATTTCTTCAACAATTGCTTTGCGTGAAATTACAGATTTTAAAGATTTAAGTGATGATCTTATAGATAGCGAGGCAAAATTTAGAGCAATCTATCAATCTATTAATGTCGGTATTATTGTAGTAGCAGATGAAAAAGGTAATGTTACCGAATGGAATAAAGGAGCAGAGGCTGCTTTTGGTTATGCAGAAGAGGAGATAATTGGTAGATCACTAACGGTTTTAATGTCTAAAAAGTATAGAAACGGGAATATTAAAGAGTTATTAAGAGTCGTTAATAAGATAAAAAATAAACAGAATGTAGATATCATTGAGATGTGTTGTCTACGTAAAAACGGAGAGCATTTTCCTGTAGAGTTTGCTTTAAGTAATGGTAATGTTGGTGAAAATATTTTTTATTGTGCTATGATGTTCGATATAAGTAATCGTAAATCTCTAGAAAATAAATTAAACAAAAAAACAGAAGAATTGGAGTTGTTCTTGTATCGCTCAGCACATGATCTTAAAGCGCCATTTTCTTCTGCAGAAGGAGTTCTTAGTTTATTAAAAGAAGAAAAAGATCAAGATAGAGTTGTTTTTTTAACAGATATGCTAGATACCGTCATAAAAAACGGAAAAGAATTATCAGAAAACCTTTCTCAAGCATCCTGTGTTACAGCGAAGAAAAAAGAATCTAATAAGATTAATTTTTCTAAAACAATAGATGGTATACTGGTGTTGTTAAGTGGTGCAAATAAATTTGATAACATAAAATTTAACATTGATGTTGTAGACCCTTTTGGTTATAATTCTAATCAAGAAATGATAAATTCTATACTTCAGAATTTAATTCATAACGCGGTAAAGTATTCTAGAGTACCAAAAGAAAATGAAAAGGCTTTCGTAAATATAGATGTAAAAACATTAGAAAAGGAAGTTGTAATTACTATAGAAGATAATGGTGTTGGAATATATAAGAATAAAATAGATAAAATATTTGATTTGTATTACAGAGCAAATAAATATGACGTGCCAGGGCATGGTTTGGGGCTTTATATTGTTAAAAACATGGTAGATGATTTAAAAGGAGTAATAACAGTTAAAAGTAGTATTAAAAACGGTTCTGTTTTTAAAGTGGTATTGCCTTCTGCTATATAAAAAAGATTTAAAATATGAATATGAACATTATGATCGTTGATGACAACAAGATAGATTTGTTTGTAGGTCAAAAAATTATTGAAAAAGTACATGCTGATAGTAATATTAGAACATTTGCTAGTGCGAATGCTGCTATTGTTTTTTTGAAAATTTTAGAAGGTAAAGATGTCTATCCAACCATGTTTACTCCAGATATAATATTGCTAGATGTTAATATGCCAGAAATGGATGGATTTCAATTTTTAGATGAATTTAATAAGTTAACCAGAATAAACAAAACCAAAATTAAAATATATATGCTAACCTCGTCAACGAACTCTCAGGACATTAAAAAGGCTGAAAACCAAAACTCTTGTGCAGGTTTTCTTAATAAACCACTTACAACTAGTAATTTTGAAAAGATTGTAGTAGAATTTAGACCATATCTTAACAGATTCGATGCAGAAGCAGGAGATGTAAGTTTTATGGAGAATAGAATGCAACTCCAATAAGAAAATATAGGATTAGGGATTCTGTTTTTTCAAAACATAACGTTTGTTTTGAATAGGAATCGAATAAACAGGTTTTTTTTTGGTAGTACGAACAACTACAAATTTATTTTAAGCGCCTCTCTCTGGGTAATAAAACAGTAAAGGAGTGTGCTAGAATAAGAATGGTTAAATGAATAAGGCATTAGTTATTAGAAGAAATTCAATAGCTATGACAGTCTGTGTCTTCTAAAAACCAAAAAACCCGATTCAAAAGAATCGGGTTTTTTTTGGTGGTGCCTCCAGGAATCGAACCAGGGACACATGGATTTTCAGTCCATTGCTCTACCAACTGAGCTAAGGCACCAGTAGCATAAAATTGCGAGTGCAAATATATGTACCTTTTTGTTATTCACAAAGAAAAAATTATAAAAATTTTATATTATTTTTTCTTGGTATTAAAAATCTTGCTTTAAGTAATTATTAAAGTGGGATTTAGAATATAATTTATAACGCATTTTGTAAATTTGAAGCCATAAGAAAAAATATGAACTTAATTATTGATGTTGGTAATTCCTTTGTTAAAATCGCTGTTTTTCAGGAGGATAAGATAATCTCTAGTCATAAAGTGAAAAACAAAGAGGTTTTAAAAACCTTAAGAAGTATTAGAAAAGAATATAAAAGCATTAAGAAAACCATTTATTCATCCGTAGGGAAATTAAGAAAAACAGATATTGCGTATCTTGAAAAATATTATGATACACTTATCTTAAATCATGAAACAAGAGTTCCTTTTGCAAATTTATATAGTACTCCTAAAACTTTAGGAATCGATAGAATTGCTTTGGTTAGCGGTTCTGTACAACAATTTCCAAATAAAAATGTTTTAATAATTGATGCAGGAACTTGTATTACTTTCGATTTTATCACCAAGAAAAACGAATACTTAGGCGGGGCAATATCACCAGGAATACGAATGCGTTATAAAGCATTACATCATTTTACAGCAAATTTGTCGTTATTAGAAACAAAGATGCCCAAAAATATTATTGGAGATGCTACGGCAACGGCGATGCATTCCGGTGTTGTACAAGGTGTTTTACTTGAAATTGATGGGGCAATTCAAGAATATAAGTTAAAATACCCTGATTTAACAATTATTTTAACAGGAGGAGACGCTAATTTTTTGTCTAAACAATTAAAAAGTAGCATATTTGCCAACTCAAATTTCCTTTTAGAAGGATTAAATTTTATTTTACAATATAATATACACTAATGATAAAAAAACTGGTTATAGTTTTTATTGCTTTTTTTGCAATTCAAAGTTTCGCTCAAGAAGGTACTTCTTCACCATATTCGTTTTATGGAATTGGTAGCCTAAAATTTAAAGGTACCGTAGAAAATAGAAGTATGGGAGGACTTAGTATTTATACAGATAGTACACATGTTAACCTAAGAAACCCTGCGTCTTATGGAGGGGATAATTTAGAGTTATATAACAATGAAGGTCGTCCAATGATATTTTCTGTTGGTGGAACGCATACCTCTACCAATTTAAAAAGTGCATCTAATAGTGATCGCGCTTCTACTTCAACCTTCGATTATCTAGCGATTTCATTACCTTTAGGGAAATTAGGTATTGGTTTTGGTTTAATGCCTTACACTTCTGTTGGGTATAAACTAGAAAACTATGATGCAGAGAATATTACCAATAAATTTAGTGGAGATGGTGGCGTTAATAGAACATATTTGTCTGCAGGGTACCAAATAACAAAAGACTTAAGCGTTGGTGTCGATGCCCAATATAATTTTGGAAACATTGAAGGAAGTACTATTGAGTATGTGTACAGTGGTGGCGAATTAGTACAATACCAAACAAGAGAAGATAATAGATCCGACTTAAGTGGTTTGAGTTATAATCTTGGTCTTACTTATAAAACGAAATTGACGAATAACCTAGAATTGACTTCTGGGGTAACTTTTTCTCCTAAAAGTGACTTAAAATCTAAAAACGAAAGATCTATTAATACCGTTACTATTATTTCAAGTACAGAACAAGAATTTGTAATAAATACGCTGGAAGCAAATTTAGAAGAACAAGGATTAAAAGAAACTACATTAACATTACCAGCTAAATTTTCTTTTGGTGTTGGTATTGGTCAGCCAAGAAAATGGTTTGTTGGTGTAGAAAGTGTTTTTCAAGAAACTAGTAAGTTTAGTAACGAACTTTATGCTAATCCAAGTACAGAAACAACATACGAAAACAGTAATACTTTTTCATTAGGTGGTTTTTATATTCCGGATTATAATGCATACAAATCGTATATAAAACGTATAGTTTATCGTGCAGGAGTTAGAGCAGAAAAAACAGGATTAGTAATTAATGGAGAGTCCATAGATGAGTTTGGCATATCTTTTGGAGTAGGTTTACCAGTTGGAAATTTATTCTCTAATGCAAACCTAGGTTTTGAGTTTGGTAAAAGAGGAACAACGAACAAGAATTTAATTCAAGAGAATTTTATTAATTTCCAATTAAGTTTATCTTTGAATGATAGATGGTTCGAAAAAAGTAAATATAACTAACAGCATAAATTATTAAGACAATGAAAACGAAAATCACATTATTAGCAATATTATTCCTAGGACTTGGTTTTGGCTTTGCGCAAAACGAAGAAGCTATGACCAAACTATCTATCTTTCACGAATACGTAAAAGCAGGGAATTTTGATGCAGCTTACGGACCTTGGATGGAAGTGCGTACGAAGTACCCAAAATTTAACAATGCAATCCCTGTAGATGGAGAAAAAATATTAAAGCATAAAATTAAGAACTCTACAGGAGCGGAACAAGTTGCTTTTATTAATGACCTTTTAAAACTTTGGGATGAAAAATTAGAACACTTTCCTAGTAAAACGAAAGTAGGTGATATGTTATCAGATAAAGCACAATTAATGTATGATTATAAAACCGAATTAGGTTTAACAGATACCCAATTGTATGAAGCTTTTGATAAAGCATTTACTACCGATTTAAAAACCTTTAAAAATGCGAAATCATTGTATGTTTATTTTTCTTTAATGGTAGATTTATTTGATGCTGGAAAGAAAACAGACCAACAATTATTTGATAAGTATGATGATGTTGTTGATAAAATTGAAACAGAAGTAAAAAGCAATTCAGAAGGATTAAATAAATTAATGGCTAAAGAAGAAGCAGGAACTGCTTTAACTAAAAAAGATGGTCAATACAAAAGATATTACGAAAGTTCATTAACCGCTTTCGAACAAATTTCTGGTAGTGTAGATTCTAAATTAGGAGATAGAGCAAACTGTTCAAACCTTATTCCTTTATACCAAAAAGATTACGAAGAAAATAAGAATAATGGTGTTTGGTTACAAAGAGCAATGAATAAGTTATATGAAAAAGGATGTAAAGAAGATCCAATGTTTGTTAAAGTTGTAAAACAAAAAAACAGCATTGAGCCTAATGCAAAAACATCATACTACTTATATTTAATAACCGGAGAGCAACAATATTTTGATCAAACGTTACAGTTAGAAACAGATCCTTTTAGAAAATCTAAACTTTACAATACAATAGCTAAAGACTTTAAGCAAAAAGGAAGCTATGGTAAAGCAAGAGAATACTTCATGAAATCTTTAAGTGCTAACCCTTCAGATAAAAGTCCTCATGTTCAAATTGCTTACATGTATGCTGCTAGTGCGAACAGTTGTGGAGATACAAACTTTAACAAAAGAGCCGTATTCTGGTTAGCTGCAGCAGAAGCGAGAAAAGGTGGTAATAGTAGTTTAGGTGCTAATTATGAAGCTAAAGCGCCAAGTAAATCTGAGATTTTCTCTGCAGGAAAAGCAGGACAGTCTATTAGTATTGGATGTTGGATTGGTAGAAGTGTAACCGTACCAAAAATATAATGCAAAACAAGAATTTATATATAAAAAGCATAGCCACAGTTTTAACTGTGGCTATGCTTTTTTCATGTAAAAGTAACTTTAACGAGGTGCAAAAAATTGGTGTTTCAGAAGATCAACCAATTGGTGTTGCAGAAGATATAAATTTAAAGTATACAGATTCTGGGAGAGTAACAGCAAATCTTATTAGTCCGAAGATGCTAGACTTTACAAATAGAGCATTTGGGTATAATGAATTCCCAGAAGGTGTTGTCTTACATATGTATGACGATTTAAATCAGGAAAATACAGTGATAGCAGATTATGCTATTTCATATAAAGAAACAAACCTTATAGATCTGCAAGGTAATGTGATAGTAACTTCGCATAAAAAAGACACGTTATTTGCAGAGCAATTGTATTATGACCAGTCTAAAGAATGGCTATTTACAAACAAACCAGTAACGTTTAGACAAGGTCGTGACTTAATCAATGGAAATGGTTTTGACTCCGATTCCGAATTTAAACAAGCAGTAGTTTTAGAAATAGATGGTATTATCACACTTGAGGAATAATACTTATCTTTGCTGCAAAATAAATTTCAACCTAAATACCAAAAATGAAAACCGCTAAGTTTTTTCAATACATATACTTGTTTTTTGCCGCATTATTTTTATACGATGCAGTAAGTAATTGGAGTGTAGACAGAAATAGAACCTATATATCTTTAGCTTTTACAGCTTTGGCTATTTTTATGTTTTTCTTCCGTAGAAAATTCAATAAAAAATTTGAAGACCATAATAACGCGAAGTAATGAGCGTATATATTGTTATTATAATTGTTTGCTTAATACTTTCCGCTTTTTTTTCAGGTATGGAAATCGCGTATGTATCTTCTAATAAAATACATATAGAAATTGAAAAAAAGCAAGACGGCTTTCTTGCCAAAATACTTTCTAAACTTACCGTAAAACCATCCAAGTTTATTGCAACCATGCTTATTGGTAACAATATCGCTTTAGTTGTTTATGGTTTTTTTATGGGAGATTTGTTAGTCCATTGGTTTCAGTCTATGTTGCCATCTAACAATAGTGTAGTAAACTATTTATTTGTAGATTTTAGTTTGTTTACACAAACCATCATTTCAACTATTGTAATACTAATAACGGCGGAGTTTTTACCTAAAGTGTTTTTTCAAATTTATGCCAATTCCTTATTAAAAATATTGGCTTTCCCTGCATATATGTTTTATATGCTTTTTACTTTTATTTCTGACTTTGTACTTTGGATTTCCGATTTTGTACTGAAAAAATTCTTTAAAACAGAAGGGGATCAAGTGCAACTAGCTTTTACTAAAGTAGAACTGGGTAATTATATTAGTGAGCAAATGGAATCTGTAGAAGAGCATGATGAGATAGATACCGAAATTCAAATCTTTCAAAATGCCTTAGAATTTGCGGAAGTAAAATCTAGAGAAGTAATGGTGCCTAGAACCGAAATTATTGCGGTAGAACTTCATGAATCTATTAAGAATCTAAATACTATTTTTACCGAAACAGGTTGCTCTAAAGTTATAGTGTATAAAGAAAATATAGATGATATTTTAGGTTATGTGCACTCCTTTGAGTTGTTTAAAAAACCAAAAACTATAAAGTCTATTATACTTCCTGTAGAGTTTGTGCCAGAAACCATGTTAATAAACGATGTGCTTAACGGATTAATAAAAAAACGTAAAAGTATAGCGGTGGTATTAGATGAATACGGAGGGACTTCTGGTATCATGACAGTAGAAGATATTGTAGAAGAACTTTTTGGTGAAATTGAGGATGAACACGATACGGTAGTTTTAATTGAAGAAAAGCTAGATGAAAATAATTATAAATTTTCAGCTAGAATAGAAGTCGATTATATAAACGAAACGTTTAAAATTAATTTGCCAGATGAAGAAAACTACGAAACTTTAGGTGGTTTAATAGTGGCACATACCGAGGAAATTCCGAAAAAAGACGAAATAGTAATCATAGAAAATTTTCAATTCACCATTTTAGAAGTTTCAAATACTAAAATAGATTTAGTAGAACTGAAGGTTTTGCAAGAAGATTAATTTTACAGTCTCCGTAATCCATTACAACTTAGATATTACATCTAACGGTTCTCTGTCTTTACCAGATGTAGTATAAACAATATCCTTTTTTTATTTGAATTATAAAAAAGAAAACAGCTTCTAGGCTTAGCAAGCGTTTTTAATATTTATTTTGAACTTGAACTTGAACTTGAACTTCTTAATGATAGTTTTTACTGGATAACAGATATCCGAACTCCTTTTTTAGTTCAATTTCCACTTGAAATTCATTTTATCAAAATAACCCTTTCATTATTAAATAGAAAATGGTATTTTCGCGCACTATATTGAATAAAATTTATACCAACAATGGCAATTTTAAATAACATTAGAAAACAATCATTAGTACTAATAGCAGTAATTGCTTTAGCATTATTCTCATTTGTATTAGCAGATTTGTTTAGAAACAGTGACGCACTTACAGCAAAATCACAAAATGTAGTAGCTACAATAAATGGCAAAGACATTACACGTGAGGCTTTTATGCAAAAAGTAGAAGCAATGCAACGTCAAATGGGAGGAAACGGAACGAGCACACAAGCGATGAACAACGTTTGGAACCAGGAAGTACGTCAAGCAGTTATGCAAACACAATTTGATGCTTTAGGTTTTACAGTAGAAAAAGACCAAATGCGTGATTTGTTAAGAACAAATTTATCAAATAATGCAGATTTTCAAAATGAAGCAGGTGCTTTTGATGAAAATAAAATGAACGAATACATTGCTAGCTTAAAAGAAACTTCTTCTATAGCTTACCAACAATGGATTGATTATGAAGAAGGAGTAGCTTCTAATGCACTGAACCAAAACTATGTGAATATGGTTAAAGCAGGAATGGTTGGTACACTTGCTGAAGGAGAATTACAACATAAATTAGAAGGAGATCTAAGAGATATCAAATTTATTCAGGTTCCTTTTTCTTCTATCGTAGATAGTACCGTTACGGTTTCTAATAGTGATATTACAAACTATATGAATAGCCACGTAAAGCAATATACTGTGGAAGCTTCTAGAAATATTAATTATGTGCAGTTTCTTGAAGTTGCATCTCTTGAAGATGAAAATGCTATCCAGAAAAACTTAACCAATCTTTTTAAAGACCAAGTGGTATATAATGAGGTTACAAAAAGAAATGATACGGTTTTAAGTTTCTTAAAAGCAAAAGACAACGAAGCATTTGTAAATGCAAATTCAGATATTAAATTTGATAATCGTTTTATTAAGAAATCAGATTTACCTGTAGCGGTTGCAGATACTATTTTTAATTTAAATGTAGGTGAAGTATTTGGTCCTTATAAGGATGCCAACAACTTTAAGATTTCTAAAGTGGTTGCTGTAACACAAATGCCAGATTCTGTAAAAGCAAGACATATACTATTACCTTTTATTGGATCTCGTTCTGCAACAGCAGAAACAGTACAAACAAAAGAGCAAGCTAAAGTAACGGCAGATAGTATTATGAACGTGGTTAAATCTTCGCCATCTAAATTTGTTAGCTTATTAGATTTTTCAGCAGATAAAGTAAGTAATGAGAAAGAAGGAGTTTTAGATTGGTTTACGTACAACGCTATGGTTCCAGAATTTAGAGATTTTTCTTTTGAAAACAAAACAGGTGATTTTGGTGTAGTTGAAACTACTTTTGGATATCATATTATTGAAATCTTAGGGCAAAAGAATATGCAACGTACTATTAAAGTAGGAACGATTGCTAGAAAAATTGAGCCTAGTGAAAATACAATTTCTAAAGTATTTAGAGATGCTGCTAGTTTTGAAAACGCTGTAGCAAACGGTAAATTTCAAGATATAGCTAAAGAAAGTAACTTTGTTGTTCGTCCTGTAGACGGAATCAAAGTTTTAGATGAAAATATTCCTGGTTTAAATAGCCAAAGAGCAATTGTTCGTTGGGCATTTGAAGCAGATGCAGAAGTTGGTGATGTTAAAAAATTCCCGATATCTAATGGTTTTGCAGTGGTGCAATTAACTGCTAAAAACAAAGCAGGTTTAATGAATACACAAAATGCATCTGTTACTGCTTTACCAGCAATACGTAAAGCTAAAAAAGCAGACATGATTAAAAGTAGAATTTCTGCAACAACGTTAGAAGATCTTGCAAGTGCAGAAGGACAAACAGTAAGAACTGCTTTAGCAATTAATATGAAAACACCAACAGTTTCTGGTGTTGGTAGAGAGCCTAAAGTTGTAGGTGCTGCTTTTGGTTTGAAAGAAGGAGAAACTTCTAAGTTAATTGTTGGTGAAAACGGTGTGTATATGGTACAAGTAACTAAAGCTACTCCTGCAGTAGAATTAGCAAACTACCAATCTTTTGCTAACCAAGTAGGACAACAAAAACAAATGGCAATAGATTCTAGATTATATACTGCTTTAAAAGATGCTTCTACTATTGAAGATAACAGAGCAAATACAGTGCAGTAATAAACTTACATTATAAAATATAAAAGCCCTTTTAGAGAAATCTAAAAGGGCTTGTTTTTTGTCATCGGACACTTGTTTCAATATCTATTTCAATTTTCTTTTCCAATATAGAATGTAAATCGTGCCCAGAAGAGAAGGCAAGATCCAAGAAAGGATACTTCCTATTCCTAATCCTGCCACTATAAACGCCGTAATAGATGCTATGAATGCTCCAATCATTTTTCCTACATGATTTGTCAGCCAGCCGTTTTTAGAGCCTCTACAGTTTTTATAGAAGATAAAATCTCTGATGGTTAATAGAAGTCCGAAACCACCAAAAAAGAGATAAAGGATATTTCCTGTGATTCCTTTAAATAAGCCATAAAATCCAAATAAGATCATCGTTATAGAAAGGACTAACATGCCACCCGAAATAATTTTATCTAGTGGTTTTGGAGCTAGCTTCCTTTTAGATTTAAAGGTCAGTATTTGGTTTCCAGAGAGTACTAAATAAATAGTAAATAGACCTATTAAACAAAGAAAGGTGTTTTTGTGATTCGGCAATAATGAAATGGGAATAGAGATTAAAGAACTGATTAACATGCCTATGGAAAATGATTTCCCCAATCTTTTATGTGGAACGCTACCTTTTTTTACCAATATGCTACCTAATCCGGAGATTAACCCTAGTCCGCCAAAAAACGCATGTATGTAAATGAAAATTTTAATTGTTTCTTCCATGAGATCTTGTTTATGATAACAAGGTGAAATTAGGAATAAAATGAAGGGTCTATAAAAGTAAATTTCTGAAGTGTCGTTTTTAAACGATAGAATGTAAAACAACTGTTTTAGTGATGAAGTAGTGTTAAAAAGTACTAGAAACCATTTCATCAAACTTTAAAATAGTAGGAAAACCTTTATTCTTAAAGTAGTCTGTCGGATTCGTTTTAGAAGCCACTAAAACAAAATCTCCGCCCCAAGCACCAAGACTTTTTATGCTTCCGTTAAAGTCCTTAAAAAGCATTTCTTTAACGGGCTTTAATTGTATTATTTTAGCAATGATTTGCTCGTGTTTACCCATTAGTAAATCGAAAGCTTCTAGGGTTTTGCAAGTAATAATAGCTTCGGTTATTTTATTTATGGCTGCAATAGTTTCATCTAGATTAGTAGTGTTCTTTTTGTATTGCGCAATACCATCGCGACTATTTTGTTTTTTGTTTAAATGCACAAAATAGAGATGTTCCTTGAAAATAGGATTAAATAATACGAGGTTAATATTTCTGCTGTCACTCTTAGCTAGTTCGCCGTTATTATGAGTTTGTCGAGAAATCTCCTGATTTAGTTGGTACGTAATTGCATCATCATGTTGCGCACAAGCAATATCATAACCACTGCCACCAAACGTTTTTTCTAAAAGTTGGTAGGCGTCTACTTCAGCCCAATTTGCAATATTATTGATTAATGTAGAAGAAGTGCCAAGTCCCCAGTTTTTTGGAAACTCTAATAGCGTTGTTATTTTGTAGCCTTTCTTGTCCTTTAAAAATTCCGGATTGAGTTGTTGAGTAGCCTGAAGTATTTCTAAAAGTCTGTTCGTTATCTCGTTGTCCTTTTGAGCTGGGCGCGAAATCTCATTATTGTAAATATCAAATGCGGTTTCACACCAAACATTCCCTTTTTCATCGAAACTTTCCCAAATTATTTTAGGCGCTTCAATTTCTTCAACAACTAAACTTTGTCCATATTTTGTTGGTACAGCAAGTGCTAGTGCACCATCCAGAACTACATATTCTCCGGTAAGTAATAATTTTCCGCTGCTATAGAAAGTTTGCATGTATTATTTTTTCAATCTTAAATTATTAAAAGCTTCTACAACGGCACTATGTGTTACGGTGTTTGTTTTAAAATGATGTACAATCGTTTCTTTTTCTGCTTCCGTAGCTTCCATTTGGTTCAAGATATTCATCAAGTGCATTTTCATGTGGCCTTCTTGAATTCCTGTTGTGGTTAAAGAACGTAAAGCACCAAAATTTTGTGCCAATCCAGCTACGGCAACTATTTGCATCAATTCTCTAGCACTTGGTTTATGTAATAATTCTAAAGCCAGTTTCACTAAAGGATGCAAATTGGTTAATCCGCCAACGGTTCCTAATGCTAAAGGGATTTCCATCCAAAAGGTAAATACGCCATTTTCAATTTTAGCATGAGTCAAGCTACTGTATTTTCCGTTTCTAGCAGCATACGCATGCACTCCAGCTTCTACAGCTCTAAAATCATTTCCGGTAGCTAAAACCACGGCATCAATACCATTCATAATACCTTTATTATGTGTAACAGCGCGATATGGTTCTACTTCTGCAATACGAACTGCTTGTACAAACTTTTCAGCATCAAAATCGTCTTTTGGTAAATCTTCTAATTTGCAACTTACTTCTGCGCGAACTAAACAATCTGGAACGTAATTAGACAAAATACTCATTACAATTTCTATGGTGTCTTGTAATTGTTTTTCCGCTTCCGCTTTAAACGTTTTTGCAAACTGCTCTAAACAAGAATTTATAAAATTCGCTCCCATGGCATCTTGTGTTTCAAAGGTTGCATGCAATTGGTAGTAACCAGGGATGGCTTCAGTTTTATCTTTTAAAATAATATCTAAAACACCACCACCACGTTTTTCCATATTCTTGGTAATTGGTTTTACCTCTGTAATAAGTTGTGTTTTAACTTTGTTAAAAAAGCGTTCTAGTGTTTTGAAATCTCCAGAATACATAAAATGTACTTGTCCGATTTTAGTGGTAGAAAGTACCTTTGTTTTAAAACCTCCATGTGCTAACCAAAATTTAGCAGCTTTACTAGCAGCAGCAACGACAGAACTTTCTTCAATGGCCATTGGTATGGTGTGCATTTTGCCATTTATTAAAAAATTAGGCGCAACACCAAATGGTAAATAATAGTTGGTTATCGTGTTTTCTATAAACTCATCATGTAAGTTTTGTAGTGCTATATTGGAATTCCAATATTGCTTTATGATTTTTTTAGCTTCGTCCTTATTTGAAAAATAAGTTTCAACAATCCAATCTATTTTTTTAGATTTAGTTAATTTAGAAAAGCCAGAAATAGGTGCACTCATGTACTATGTTTTTGTAACACAAAGATAGTATTCCCATTTTTAATGGTTTTCATTTAAGTCACTTAAGTTTTTGTAACTTAAAACCGAAGCTATTTTAAGTATTTACAACCTCAATTTACTGTTAATGTTTACGGTTTTTTGCTTATTTTTTAGTAAACTTGACATTCAATTCATAAAATCATTATTTTTAATGCGAACTTTTAAATTCTTCCTATTTAGTTGCTTTTTAATAACAGCGATTTCTACTACCGCACAAACCAAAAATATTTCACTTGAAGATATCTGGAATGGATCTTTTAGAACCGAAAGAATGGATGCTTTGCATTCTATGAAAAACGGACAACAATATTCTGTTTTAAATTTCGATAGAGATTCAAAAATCACAACTATAGATGTTTACGATTATAAGACATTAAGTAAAGTGAATACTTTGGTAAGCTCTTCAGACATTGAAGCGATACCTTATTTTACAGATTATACATTTAGTGATGATGAAACCAAAATTGTTTTAGCTACAGATGTAGAGTCTATTTTTAGACGATCTACACTAGGTAAATTTTATGTGTATGATACCAAAGACGGTTCGGTTAATTTAATAGCTGAAGAAAAAATACAAGAACCAACCTTTTCTCCAGATGCTACTAAAGTGGCTTATGGTTTAAATAATAACTTATATGTGAAAGATTTAGTTTCTGGTACAACGAAACAAATCACTTTTGATGGCGAAAAGAATAAAATTATTAATGGTATTACCGATTGGGTTTACGAAGAAGAATTTGGATTTGTTCGTGCTTTCGAGTGGAATGCCGCTAGTGATAGAATAGCATTTATAAGATTTGATGAAACAGATGTTCCAGAATTTTCAATGGATGTTTACGGTACTGCTTTATACCAAACACAACAAGTTTTTAAATACCCAAAAGCGGGTGAGAAAAATTCGGTTGTTTCTTTGTACTTATACGATTTGAAATCGAATAAAGCTTCCGAAGTAAAATTAGATAAAGCATACAACGATTTTTATATTCCTAGAATAAAATGGACGAATGAAGCAAATGTCTTAAGTGCGCAATACATGAATAGACATCAAAATGAATTGGATCTTTGGATGATTGATGCTAAAAAGGACAAGGCAACTTTGGTATTAGCCGAAAAAGATAAAGCCTATGTAGATGTAACCGATAATCTTACTTTTTTAAAGGATGATAGCTTTATTTGGACTAGCGAAAAAGATGGATACAACCACATTTATCATTATGATAAAAACGGAAAACTTATCAATCAAATCACCAAAGGAAACTGGGAAGTAACCAGCTATTATGGTTTTGATGAAAAAACGAATGCAATCTATTACCAATCGGTAGAAAATGGTTCTATAAATAGAGATGTGTATAGAATAGATTTAAGTGGCATAAATAAAACGCGATTAACCAAAAGCATAGGTACAAATAATGCTTCGTTTAGTGCCGATTTCACTTACTTCATTAATACGTTTTCTAACGCAACAACACCTCCAGAATATACGCTAAACAATGCTGCAACAGGAGATTTAGTAAAAAGTATAAAAGATAATGACGCACTTGCTAAAAAAATATTAGACTATACCACTTCTAAAAAAGAATTTTCTACCATTAAGGTAAATGGTAACGATTTAAACATGTGGATGATTAAACCCGCAGATTTTGATGCTACTAAAGAATATCCATTATTTATGTATCAATATTCTGGCCCAGGATCACAACAGGTTGCAAACCGTTGGAATGGCGCTAATGATTATTGGTACCAACATTTAGCACAACAAGGATATATTGTTGCTTGTGTAGATGGAAGAGGAACAGGATTTAAAGGGGCCGACTTTAAAAAAGTAACACAAAATGAATTAGGTAAATACGAGGTAGAAGACCAAATAGAAGCTGCAAAACAATTAGGAACAAGATCTTATATTGATGCGTCAAGAATTGGAATTTGGGGTTGGAGTTATGGTGGCTTTATGAGTAGTAATGCATTGTTTAAAGGAAACGATGTATTTAAAATGGCTATTGCCGTTGCTCCGGTAACTAGCTGGAGATTCTACGATTCTATTTATACCGAACGTTATATGACTACGCCTCAGGAAAACGCAAGTGGTTATGATGAAAATTCCCCAATAAATCATGTAGATAAATTAAAAGGAGACTTTTTATTAATTCATGGTACCGGAGATGATAACGTACATTTACAAAACACGATGCGAATGGTGGAAGCTTTAATACAAGCAGATAAGCAGTTTGAATGGATGGTGTATCCAGACAAGAACCATGGTATTTATGGCGGAAACACAAGATTGCATTTGTATAAAAAAATGACAAACTTTATTAATGACAAGCTTGGTGATAAATTACCAAAGGCAGAAACGAAAGAAGTACAAAAAAATATTAAAGGATAAACTAACTAACTAACTAACTAACTAACTAAAATAAATAAACATGGAATATAAATTTGGAGGTTCTGCAGAGAACCAGAAAACAGTTTTAGGACATCCTGCAGGATTGTTCGTGCTTTTCTTTACCGAAATGTGGGAACGTTTTTCTTATTATGGAATGCGTGCTTTATTAGTGCTGTTTTTAGTATCTACTATATTAGATGGTGGCTGGGAATGGAGTAGAGCAGATGCATTGGTTCTTTATGGATGGTACACAGGACTGGTTTATTTAACCCCAATTATTGGAGGTTTTATAGCAGATAAATTTATGGGGTATCGAAGAGCTGTTGTTCTTGGAGCCTTTATTATGACCTTAGGTCATGCTTCCATGGCATTAGAAGGAATTACATCTATGTTTTTCTATGCTGGATTAACGTGCTTAATTATTGGAAATGGTTTTTTTAAGCCAAATATTTCTTCCATGGTAGGTCAATTATATAAAACACAAGGAAAAGAGAAAGATGGTGGTTATACTATTTTCTATATGGGAATTAATGCAGGTGCTTTTTTAGGTATCTTATTATGTGGATACATTGGAGAAAATATAGGATGGCATTTTGGTTTTGGACTTGCTGGAATTTTTATGTTTTTAGGAATGTTACAATTTTATTTCACACAAAAGATTTTTGGAAAAATTGGATTATCACCAAAACAAACGGAAGATTTTGAAGAGGTTATAGAACATAGTGTTGAAAAATTAGAGCATGATATTGAAGACGTTGTTGTAGAAGCAGAAAATTCGAAAGTAGTAAGAGATAGAATGTTTGTGATTGGAGTCTTTTCTTTATTTGTAGTGTTTTTCTGGTGGGCTTTTGAACAAGCAGGTGGTTCGATGACCGTTTTTGCAGCAGATTATACCGATAGAGCTTTGGTTGGTAGTGCAGCGATGACTTTTAAAATAGTAAATACCATTATAACAGTAGTGCCAATGTTGGTAATAACCTATGTTTTAGCAATGCTGTTTAAACAAACATTTAGCAAATACTCTTTAGCAAATATTTTATTAGGTTTAAGTTTTGTAATTATTTGGATCATCGTAATTTGGATGTTAAATAGAGAATTTCAATCGGATGCAACAGAAGTTCCTGCATCATGGTTCTCTGTATTAAACTCTTTATTTATTATCTTATTTGCACCATTGTTTTCTAAACTTTGGGAAAGTAAATTAAATCCTTCAGGACCAGTTAAGTTTGCAATAGGTTTACTATTAGTAGGTTTAGGATTTGGAATCTTGGCTTATGGAGCTTCTGCAATTCCGGATGGAGCAAAAACAGCTTCTGTAAGTTTAATATTCTTAGTTGGTGCCTATTTCTTGCATACCATGGGAGAACTTTGTGTTTCACCAGTTGGGTTGTCTTACGTGAGTAAATTAGCACCGGTTAAATTAGTTAGTTTGATGTTTGGTATTTGGTTTACAGCCAATTTCTTTGCCAACCTTTTGGGAGGTTTTACAGGAAGTTATATCGATCCAATTTCAGAAGAATATGGTCTATCCAATTTCTTTTTGATATTTACGGTAATTCCAATAGCCGCAGCTGTAATTATGTTACTATTAAGCCCAATGCTTAAAAGAAAAATGCACGGCATTGAGTAAGCGGTTATTTTTATACTAAAAAGTGAACTAAACTATATATAAATGAATACAGATATTGAAAATCTATTTAAAGACAAAGTAATTGGGCATCCAGCTGGATTATTTGTGTTGTTTTTTACGGAAATGTGGGAACGTTTTTCATTTTACGGAATGCGTATTCTTCTAGTATTATTTTTAACAGCTCCTTTAATAGGTGATAACCCTGGTTGGGAATGGCCAAGAGAACACGCATTGGCATTAATTGGTACCTATGCATCCCTTTTATATTTAACGCCAATTGTTGGTGGTTGGGTTGCAGATAAGATTACTGGGTATAAATGGGCAGTTATAATTGGTTGTTTTATCATGATGCTAGGTCACGCTGCTATGGTTTTTGAAACGCGATTTACGCTGTATTTAGGTTTAGCACTATTGGTTATTGGTACTGGTTTTTTTAAACCTAACGTAACTTCTATGATTTCTGAAATGTATAAAGGCAAAGAATCTAAAAAAGATGGCGCATACACCATATTTTATATGGGTGTGAATGCTGGAGCCTTTTTTGGTATGATGCTTTGTGGTTATTTGGCCGAAAATATTGGATGGTCTTGGGGATTTGGTCTTGCAGGAATTTTTATGTTTTTAGGAATGTTACAATTCTGGTTAGCTAAAGATTTATTTGGACAAATTGGTGAAAAGCCTTCTAAGGTTTATGAAGTAGAATTACCGCAAAATATCAATGAAGTTAGTCCTACAGAACATAATCCAACAGAAGAGAAATTAAACCCTTTCACAGGAGTAGATAAAATTCTAATAATCCTTTCTGCTTTAGGAGGGCTTTTATATCTATTTAATGATCCAATGTCTAAAGTTGGGGATGTGAATCTTTTAGATTTTAGTATTGGTGGTTTAGAAGGTTCTAACGTTACCATTCTAACGGCTTTAGTCTTATTTTTATATTTAATTATTACAAGAATTTCAAGATATTCAAAAATTATAAGAGACAAAATTATTGCAGTTTCTATTTTTGGGGTCTTTACGGTATTTTTCTTCGCAGCTTTTGAACAGTCTTTAGGGTCTATGACTATTTTTGCTAGAGATTATACAGATAGAGTTTTAATAGGTTCTTCTGCAATGATATTTAAAATTGTAGATTTAATTTTAACGGTAGGACCTCTAGCTATTATTACTTGGGTTTTATATTTATTATTCCAAAAAACATATTCCAAAATACCGTTTTCCAATATTATTTTAGCAATCGCATTTCTAGCACTTTGGGGAATAGTAATTTGGAAAGTGAACAGAGAGTTTAGTAAAGACGCAACAGAAGTAGGAGCATCTTGGTTTGGTATTTTAAACTCCTTCTTTATTATTACTTTGGCACCTTTATTTTCTAAATGGTGGGAAAGTAAATACAATCCTTCTGCTGCCATGAAATATGGTTTAGGTCTTATCCTTTTAGGTTTAGGTTTTGGCGTATTAGTTATGGGAACCATGGGAATTGAACAAGGAGCACAAACAGCCTCTGTTAGTATGTTCTTTCTAATATTTGCGTACTTATTTCATACCATGGGAGAACTTTGTATTTCACCTGTCGGATTGTCTTATTTAAGTAAACTAGTACCAGGGAGAATGATTGGTTTTATGTTTGGTATTTGGTATCTAGCAATTGCTATCGGGCAAAAAGCAGCGGGGACAATGGGAGGAATGATTGATAAAATTTCGGAAGAACATGGTTTATCCACTTTCTTTTTAATTTTTACACTAGTACCAATTGCAGTTGGTCTAGTTTCTATAGTTTTAAACCCTATTCTTAAAAGATTAATGCATAACGTGAAATAATTTGTAATTTTGGAATAGTCTTTGAGACTGTAATTCTGAAAATATACAATTCATAATTAAGTTATTTATATACAATGAAAAATTTAGCACTTACACTTTTATTCGCAGTTTTAACCGTTGGATCTATTACTGCACAAGACATTAATTGGGTTTCTTTTGAGGAAGCTTTAGAACTTCAAAAGAAAGAACCTAAAAAAATCCTGATGGACATGTATACCGAATGGTGTGGACCATGTAAAATGTTGGATAAAAATACTTTTCAAAATAAGGAAGTTGCTGCCTATGTAAATAAAAATTTCTATGCAGTAAAATTTAATGCAGAAGGTAATGCTGTTGCGAACTATAAAGGGAAAGAATATACAAACCCTAATTATGATCCGGCTAAAGCAAAGAGACGTAATAGCGCACATCAATTGGCTAGATTTTTTCAAGTAAACGCGTATCCTACTATAGTATACCTAGATGAAAAGGCCGAACTGATTGCTCCTATTAAAGGATATCAAACGCCAGTTCAGATAGAGCTGTATTTAAAGATGTTTGCAAGTGATGACTATAAAGAACTAAGTACGCAAGACGCATTTGATGCATATTATTTAGCATTTAAACCAGAATTTAAAGGTTAGATTTGTCATTCTGAATTTGTTTTAGAATTTAATATAAAAGCTCCCTTTTTGCCAGTTTGGTGAAATGGGAGCTTTCTTTTTTTACAGGTCTTTTCCCATCGTGCTACATACGATTTGTAATTACTGCCATCTGCAATAATGGCTTTTGGTTTTAAAGAGTCAATCAGCCTTTCTAGATTTATTTTTGGCGAATTATGCAATAATACATAATCGGGTTTTATGCTTTTAATGGTATAAATACCAAGGCTATCTACTAATAGAATTTTTTTGTTTTGGAAGAAAAAGAGATCTTGTAATGTGTCTGTTGTAGTAGATTCAACATAGTTTGCTGTAGCAAAAGTGACTAAGGTTTTGTTGCTTGTAATGGAATCTAAATTATGAAAAATCTTCAGCATTTTGTTGCGTTTTAAACCTATAACTGTATTTCTGCTTTTATGAAAAACAATAAAGGCATCCTTGCTATTTTCGTATTTAGTATACATAATTGCTATTTGAAAACTTAATATCGAAAGACATAAAAACACCAAAGAGTAGAAGCTCTTCTTTACATATATTCGTACCAACGCTAAGAGGATTAAATACGAAGTAAGCACATAAAGGATATTAAAAGAAATCCCTTGAAATAGGAACTGTTCTTTACTCGCAATCCATTCAAAAAAAGTATTCATGAAACGTATGATACTTCCGAAGCCATCTGCAATAAATTGAGGCAATGCATGTAATAATGCCAAAATTATAACCAAAATTCCACTTGTTAAAATAATTCCTATCAACGGAATAACCACAATATTAGACAACCAAAACAATCCAGGAAACTGATGAAAATAAAACAAACTAATGGGCAGAACTCCAAATTGTGCAGCGATAGTTACCGTGGTAATTTGCCAAAGCTTGTCCGCTAGCCAAAACCGAGGTTTCCAAATTTTATAAAGTATTGGCTGAATAGCAACAATGGCAAGTACAGCCATATAACTTAATTGAAACCCAACATCAAACAAAAACAAAGGTTTAAATAGTAGAATGAAAAAAATCGAAATTGCCAATGTATTATATATGTTGCTTGGGCGTTTTAAGTGCATTCCAATGGCAACGATACTAAACATAGTTGCAGCTCTAATAATAGAAGCAGAAGCGCCAGCAAGAAGTGCATAGCACCAAAGTAGGATTAGAATGATAATCGTTTTTACCAGTTTGCCCTTTTTTATGCTTTCTAAAGGTTTAAACAGTGTGTTTAGTAGCAGTAGTAAAATCCCAACATGCAAACCAGAAACGGCAAGAATGTGAATAGCGCCAGCATTTACATAATTGGTGTACACACCTGTACTAATACTTTGTCTTTGTCCTAAAATTAATGCGTTAATAATAGATAGCTCGTCGGGTTTAAAAGGATACTTTTTAAGTTGTTTGTTTATTGTATTTCTTAATAAACTAGCATAACCAACTAGCGTGTGTTTGGTATCGCTTACGCGGAATAGATTTTCCGTTCTAGCATATATTTGATGATAGATATATTGCTTTTCTAGATAGTTTTTATAATCGAATTGATTGGGATTCAAAGTCTGTGAAATTTCCTGAAAACCTTCCGTTGTAATTAAGATTTCGTCTACTTCTAGTTTCTTCTGAAGACTATCCTTTTTGATATTTAGTAGCGCTTTCCCGGTAACCGATTCGTCTTCCGCTTTAAGAATATCTACAACATATTTAGTGTTATAATTACCAGGTTTTAAAACTTCCTTTATCCGAAATGTGATTTGCTTTGGTGTGTTTTTTAAATGCGTATAGTGCTTTTTAAAATGTTTTGGATTATGCATATTTGTGCTTACTATTCCAATAGAAATAGTGGTGAAACATACCAAAACGCCAAACCAAATGGTTTTGATAAATTGTTTTCTAGAAAGGAATAGGGAAATAGTTAATAGTAAAAAATGGAGAAGCGCATTATACAAAGACCAGGTTAAAGGAATTACAATGGAATAGGCTAAAACAATTCCTATACATAGACAAGCGCTTAGTTTGATTACGGTAAAATTTAGAATTCGCATATATAAATATAGTAAATAATCTATATTTATAGCGAAAATATTCTACATTATAAAAATGCTACAATATTCGTCTAGCTTGTACATAAGATAAATACCAATAGCGTTCTGCCAGGTTAGAAACCATAACGCCTTTACTTGATGACGCATGAATAAACTCCACATAGCCAACTCTTGCTGTAGTTACAATCCCAACATGGTTTACTTTTCGGCTGTTCTTTTTCGTAGCAAAAAATAGCAAATCACCTTCTTGTACTTCTTTGAGATCTATCCAATCACCAGTGGTAGATAAACCGTGGGTGGTTCTAGGAAGTGTAATGGCTTCTTTTTTAAACGAAGTATATATTAAACCAGAACAATCCATTCCTTTTTTGGTTGTTCCTCCATATTTGTATTTTACACCTTCAAAAGTTTTAGCATAATCTATAATGCTTTCTACATTTGCATTGCTTTTTGTAGTAACAGTATTAGTAGTCGCCGTTTTTGTAGTTGATTTTTTAGGAGTTTTCTTTTTAGTAACTGTTTTTGTTGTTCGTGTTTTTTTGGTAACAACACGTTTGTTTTTACTGGATTTACAAGCGGAAAAGGAAATTAAAAGAATAAGAATTAGGGCAATTTTTTTCATGTACAAATTTAAGTGTTTGGTGATAAAGCTTTATAAATAAGTTTAGCGGTTTTCTCACTTGCACCTCTTCCTCCAAGCTCTTTTTCTAATTCGTAATAGCTCATAAAGAATTTAGTTCTATGGTATTCGTCTAAAATAACGTCTAATTCTTTTTTAAGCCTTTTGGTGTTAAAATCATTTTGAATCAATTCAGTAACCACTTCTTTATTCATAATTAAATTGACCAAAGAAATATATTTTAGTGTGATGATACGTTTTCCAATTTGATAGGAAAGCCAACTCCCTTTATAACAAACAACTTGTGGTACTTTAAACAGTGCAGTTTCTAGTGTTGCAGTTCCAGAAGTAACTAAAGCAGCAGTAGATACGCTAAGTAAATCGTATGTTTTATTAGAAATAAAAGTAACATTTTTAGTGGTTATAAATTGCGAGTAAAAACTATAATCCTGACTTGGTGCGCCAGCAATTACAAATTGATAATCCGGATAGTCGCTAACCAAACTAAGCATTACCGAAAGCATTTTCTTAATTTCTTGTTTTCTACTCCCTGGAAGTAATGCAATTATAGGTTTGTCGTTGAGTTGGTGTTCTTTTCGAAAGGTGTATTCATCTACTTGCGTTCTGTTGGCAATAGCATCAATTAAAGGATGTCCAACAAAATTCACCTTGTAGTTGTGCTTTTTATAGAAATCTTCTACAAACGGAAGAATAACATACATAGCATCTACATATTTTTTTATTTTTTCAACGCGTTTCGCTCTAGACGCCCAAACTTGTGGAGAAATATAATAGTGTGTTTTAAAATGTTGTTCTTTTGCCCATTTCGCGATGCGTAAATTAAAACCAGAATTATCAATAAAAATAACAACATCTGGTTTGTAACTAGCAATGTCTTTTTTGCATAAGCTAATCGCTTTAAATATAGAGTTTATATTTAAAAGTACTTCTGCAAAACCCATGAAAGCTCTTTCTTTGTAGTGCTTTACTAAAGTACCACCAACACTTTGCATAAGGTCTCCTCCCCAGAATCTAAATTCGGCATGTACATCTTCTTTCTGTAATGCTTTCATTAAATTCGAGCCATGTAAATCGCCCGAAGCTTCTCCTGCAATAATGTAATACTTCATTTATATAAATTTAAAAAGAAGGGTTAAGATTGCTATACATATGGTAGCGATAAGTACACCTTTTGCGCGATTATCTTGTTTTCTGCTTAAAAAGAAAAAGAACGCAATAAGGTTTAAAATAGCACCTAAACTGATGAGTTTACCAATAAAATCTTGTGCATTAGCCGTTTCAATAGCTTCCATGAAACCGCCTCCTTGACCTAATACTTTAGTCGCAATAAATAAACCTATAATGTTGGCAATAAAACCAACTACTAACCCAATTGTAATATCTTTTTTCATCTTTAGTTTCCGCGAAAGCGGTATTCTCTTTTTTGTTTTCCACGAAAGTGGCATTAATTTTTTACTGTTTTAGGCTAAAGTCCCACGTGTTTAATTTTTGTATACTATGATGCGCTGTTAAATCAAATTGCACAGGCACCACAGAAATATAACCATTTTGTAAAGCCCATTCATCGGTATCTTCTCCTTTGTCTAAATTAACAAATTTTCCGGTAAGCCAATAATATTCTTTGCCTTGCGGACTAATTCTTTTATCAAATTTTTCGACCCAATTTGCTTTTGCTTGTCTGCAAATTCGTACTCCTTTTATAGCTTTTTTTTCTAGTTTTGGGAAATTTACATTCAAAACAACACCTTCTTGCAAACCATTTTCTAAAACATTTAGTGCAATATTTTTGGCATATTCTTTAATGGCTTCAAAGTCTGCATTCCAATTAAAATCTAATAAGGAAAATCCAATAGATGGTACACCTTCTAATCCTGCTTCAATAGCAGCACTCATGGTGCCAGAGTAAATTACATTGATAGAAGAGTTAGAACCATGATTAATACCAGAAACGCACAAGTCTGGTCTTCGGTCTAATATTTCGCTAATTCCTAATTTTACACAATCTGCAGGTGTGCCAGAACAACTGTATTCTTTTTGGTCGCCATTGTCAATAGTTACTTGTTCTAAATGTAATGTAGAATCTAGAGTAATAGCGTGACCCATTCCACTTTGCGGACTATCGGGAGCAACAACCACAACGTCACCTATGGTATTCATCACTTCAATTAATGCGCGTAGTCCGGGAGCAGTTATGCCATCATCATTGGTTACTAATATTAGCGGTTTTTTTGTCATGTAGCGTCCTTTTTTTTGCTATGCTAAAATACATATTTTATACAGCTTATTCGGCATATTTACGGTTTAACAAAAAATTAGTACCTATTCGTTTTAATTGGCACAGTTTTTTCTTTAAATTAGTGAATTGAGACAAACCCCTAACTTAAGCTATAAAAGCTTAAATTAATTAATGCATTTAGAAAATGAAAAAGAAATATAATGTATTTATCCTACTGCTTTTATTAGCATTTGCATCTTGTAGTTTTACGAGTAAGACTTTTGATGATCCAGATAAAGATAAGCTACTAATACAAGTGATAACTTACGTTTTAGAGCGTGGGCACTTTGACCCTAAAGTTTTAAATGATGAATTTTCATCTGCTGTATATACCGATTATTTAGAGCAATTAGATCCTTTAAAACGTTATTTTTATAAATCAGATATAGAAGAATTTGAAAAATATAAAACAGAATTAGATGATCAACTTAAAGCGTATGATATCGCTTTCTTTAATCTAACGCATGAGCGTTTATTAAAACGTATCGAAGAAACGAAAACAATTTATAAGGATATTTTAAATAAACCTTTTAATTATTCTGTAAATGAAAGCTATAGTTCCGATTATGAAAAATTAGAATACGTTAAGAATAAAAAGCAAATGAAAGAACGTTGGAGACAACAACTTAAGTTTACTACTATTTCTAATTATGATGACTTAGTTACCGAAAATATAAAAAGTGACAAAGAGAAAAAGGCGTTAGCAAAGCTAGAAGAAGAATCTCGTAATGAAACTTTAAAATCTATTGATAATTATTACAATGATTATATAGATGATCAACAACGTAAAGATTGGTTCTCTATTTATGTAAATGCCATTGTAGAAGAATTTGATCCGCACACATTTTATTTTGCACCAGAAGACAAAGATCGTTTTGATCAGCAAATGTCTGGTAAGCTAGAAGGAATTGGAGCAAGATTATCTAAGAAAATGGATAACACTAAAATTGTAGAATTAATTTCTGGAGGTCCAGCTTGGAGAGGAAAAGAATTAGAAGTTGGTGATATTATTCAAAAAGTACGTCAAGAAAATGAAGAGCTAGCGGTTAACATTGTAGGTATGCGTTTAGACGATGCAATTAAACTTATAAAAGGCCCAAAAGGAACGGTTGTTAATCTTACTATTAAAAAAGTAGATGGTACTATTGATGTGATTTCTATTACTAGAGATGTGGTAGAGTTAGAAGAAACCTATGCTAAATCTTCTATTGTAAAGAATAATGATAAACGTTTTGGGGTAATCAATCTTCCTAAGTTTTATGTAGATTTTGAAGATTACAAAAAACGTAACGCTGCAAGTGATATCAAACAAGAAATTGAGCGTTTAAAAGAAGAAGGAATGGAAGGTCTTGTTTTAGATCTTCGTAATAATGGAGGAGGATCTTTACAAACCGTTGTAGATATGGCAGGTTTGTTTATTAAAGATGGACCAATAGTGCAAGTACGATCTACTGGAGAACCAAAAGAAGTTTTAAAAGATAAAGATAAATCGATCAGTTGGGATGGACCATTGGTGATTTTAGTGAATGAGCTTTCGGCATCTGCTTCAGAAATATTAGCAGCAGCAATGCAAGATTATAAAAGAGCTATTATTATAGGTAGTAAACAAACCTATGGTAAAGGTACTGTTCAAAATGTATTGGATTTAAATAGAATGGTGCGTAATAACTCGCAAGGAGATTTGGGAGCTTTAAAACTTACTACACAGAAATTCTACAGAATTAATGGAGGTTCTACTCAATTAGAAGGAGTGAAGAGTGATGTTGTTGTTCCAGATAGATACAGCTATATTAATGTTGGCGAAAAGGATCAAGAAAATCCATTACCTTGGGATAAAATTGAAGCTGTAGATTATACTTTTTGGGATAGTTATTTCGATTACGATTCTACCATTAAAAAGAGTCAGGAACGTATGAGTAATAATGCCCAGTTAAAGCTAATTGAAGAGAATGCAAAATGGGTAAAAACTAGAATGGATGAAAATTCACACGCTTTAAACTATACTGCATACAAGCAAAAAATAGAATTAACAGAAGAAGAAGCAAAACGATTTGATAAAATATCAGAATATCAAACAAATCTAACCTTTGAGTCTTTACCTTACGAAAGTGAATTGTTTGCAACAGATTCTATTTTAAAGGATAAACGCGATAGATGGCACGAAAGTCTGAGTAAAGATGTTTATATGGAAGAAGCATTACATGTTTTAGAAGATTTGAAAATGTCTTACAGCATTGAAAAAGTAGCTGCAACAGTAAAAGACTAAATAAATTCATGAGTAGTAATACCAACTCATTAAGTGCATTAGCGCTCCAAAAATTTAAAAGCAATTTTTGGGGCGTTTTTAGTTTCTGGTGTATCGTGTTAATTGGCTTAATATCCGTTTTTGCTTACGCAATAGCTCCAGATAATTCGCAATATGCAAACCAGATGCATTTAGCAATACATTCCAAAAGACCAGGGTTTAAAGTGCAAATGCTAACCATTCCTTCGACGATTAAAAACGAACAAGGTTTTTTAGATACGCTTTTCTTCGGAAGAAAAAATACAGAAACTGAAATTCCTATTTCCAGTTATACTATAGAGCAAAATAGTTTAATCTATACAGAATATGCTTCCGATGGATTAATTGGAGCAAACAAAACGATAGATTTTGAGCAATTAGATGCTGCCAAATTAAAATCATTAATTGCAACAAAAACCTTTCTTTTCGGAACCGATAAGTACGGAAGAGATCTGCTAAGTAGAATATTAGTAGGCGCGAGAATTTCGTTTTTTATTGGCTTTGTAGCTGTTTTTATATCCCTATTTATAGGTGTTTTCATGGGAAGCGTTGCTGGGTATTTTGGCGGTAAAGTAGATGCTTTTATTATGTGGATCATTAATGTAACTTGGTCTATCCCAACGTTATTATTAGTGATTGCAATTACATTGGCTCTAGGTAAAGGTTTTTGGCAAGTCTTTATTGCTGTAGGTTTAACTATGTGGGTAGAAGTTGCTAGAGTGGTAAGAGGTCAAATAATTAGCGCTAAAGAAATGCAATACGTTACTGCTGCAAGAGCTCTAGGTTTTAATGATTTTAGAATTATTACCAGGCACATTTTACCAAATATAATGGCGCCAGTAATTGTGATTTCGGCAGCCAATTTTGCAGCAGCTATTTTAATAGAAAGTGGTTTAAGTTTTTTAGGAATTGGAGCACAACCACCAATGGCAAGTTGGGGTGCAATGATTAAAGATCATTATAATTATATTATTCTAGGAAAGCCTTATTTAGCGTTAATACCAGGATTGTGTATTATGACTTTAGTGATGGCTTTTATGCTAATTGGTAATGCACTTCGTGATGCACTGGATGTTAAGAATTAATTAGTTTATGGTAGCAGTTGCAGTTTTTAGAAATAAGTTATTCAACTTCAACTTCAACTTCAACTTCAACTTCAACTTCAATCCAGCTCCATGTTCGCATTCAAAGAATCTATATACTCCAAAACTTCCTCTTTACCAACATCTTTAGATGAAGAAGTAATAAAGTAGTTAGGCACTTCTTCCCAAGTTTCTAAAAGAATTTTCTTGTAATCTTCTACATGGTTTTCTATAGCCTTAGGTTTAAGTTTATCCGCTTTTGTGAAAATAATAGAAAACGGAATGCCATTTTCTCCCAACCATTTCATGAAATCTAAATCTATTGGTTGTGGTTTGTGTCTAATATCTACTAAAACAAAACCAGTAACTAGCTGTTCGCGTAAAGCAAAATACTGTGTTATAAATTTCTGAAAAGTCTTTTTTGCAGATTTAGAAACACGAGCATAACCATAACCTGGTAAATCTACTAAGTACCATTCTTCATTAATTAAAAAATGATTTATAAGCTGCGTTTTTCCTGGTCTACCAGAAGTTTTTGCAAGGCTTTTTCTGCTAGTAAGCATGTTGATAAGCGAAGACTTACCTACATTACTTCTACCAATAAAAGCGTATTCCGGAATGTTTTTGGTTGGGCATTTTGCAACATCAGAGTTACTCAATACAAATTCTGCAGATTTTATTTTCATGGCGATAGCATTTCCGTGAAAACGGAAGTCTCATTAAATTAATACTAAAAGCTCAAAGGTAAAGACATCCATGTAAGTTACCAAAATAGTTATGGTAAAAGAATAAGGGTCTTTATATATACGCTAATTTGCTTTAGAACTTTCTGTCCTCTAACCAATCATTAAGAATTTGGTTGAAGGTTTCTGGATGTTCCATCATGGCAGCATGACCGCATTTGTCGATCCAGAATAAATCAGAATCCGGTAACAAAGCATTAAATTCATCAGCAACTTCTGGAGGAGTAACAGTATCGTTTTTTCCCCAAATAATACAAGTAGGTACTTTCATTTGTGGTAAATCACTAGCCATATTATGTCTTATCGCACTCTTTGCAATTGCTAATGTTTTAATAAGTTTGTTTCTGTCGTTTACCGTATCGTAAACTTCATCCACAATTTCTTTGGTTGCTACAGCAGGGTCATAAAAAACATCTTGTGCTTTCTTTTTTATTACCTCGTAATCGCTACGTTTGGTGTAGCCTCCGCCCATGGCACTTTCGTATAAACCAGAACTTCCTGTAATTACAAGCGCTTTAACTTTTTCAGGATACAGTTTTGTATGATATAAACCAATATGTCCACCTAACGAATTCCCTAATAAAATCACATTATCTAAGCCTTTGTATTCAATAAAGTCATGTAAATATTTTGCAAAAGTTTTTACATTCGTTTTTAGTAAAGACATGCTGTAAATTGGCAACTCAGGAATAATAACCTTGTATCCTTTTTTGCTAAAATGCTTAGTAACCGCTTCAAAGTTGCTTAATCCTCCCATAAGTCCATGAAGTACAATTATAGGATTACCTTCTCCTATCTCAATGTAGCTGTAATCCTTCTCTTTTTTTAAGCGATGCATCATGAATTAGTTAATCATTTCTATGAAAAACAAATATAGTTAATTCATTCAAATTATAACAACTTAAATAAAAACACTGAAAGAGTTTCTTAAATGAGATGTTAACAATCGTTTTTAAGTTTTTTACCCACAAGTTAACCCGCTGTTAGTTAGTGGTTCTTGGGCTTTAATTGTTTTTGTAATCGAAATAATGCTTCGTTTGGTCGAAAATTTATTAACAATGTGGTAAATAGTGGTAAATAGTGGTAGAATTTTCAATATATTTGACTCTTAATCGTTTTAACACGTAAAAGTTACAGTGAACTCATTAATAGGAACATACGAATGCAAGGTAGACGCAAAAGGAAGGCTTATGCTTCCTGCTGCGCTTAAAAAGCAGTTGTCTCCGGTGTTGCAAAATGGATTTGTGCTTAAACGAGCAGTTTTTCAGCCTTGTTTAGAGTTGTATCCAATGAGTGAATGGGAGGCTTTGATGACTAAAATGAATAAACTTAATCGTTTTAAAAAGAAGAATAATGATTTTATAAGACGATTTACCGCAGGAGTTAAAATAATTGAGGTAGATGCGACAGGACGATTATTGATTTCTAAAGACCTGGTGGCTTTTGCAGATATAGCAAAAAACATAGTGGTTTCTTCAGCAATTAATATTGTGGAGATTTGGGATAAAGATAAATATGAACAAACCATTGATGATGCAGCTGTAGATTTTGCAGATTTAGCAGAAGAGGTAATGGGACAAGACGATGAAGAAAATGGAATATCATAACCCAGTTTTATTGAAAGAAACCGTGGACGGTTTAAACATTGTTGAAGATGGTGTTTATGTGGATGTCACTTTTGGAGGTGGAGGACACAGTAAAGAAATATTAAAAAGACTTGGAGTAAACGGAAAGTTGTATGCTTTTGATCAAGATCCAGATGCGCTTGAAAATACTATTGATGATGCTCGTTTTACGTTAATTCATGAGAATTTTAGACACATGAAGCGCTTTTTAAGGTTTTATGGTGTGAAGGAAGTAGATGGTGTTTTGGCGGATTTCGGAGTTTCATCACATCAATTTGATGTTGCAGAGCGTGGTTTTTCAACCAGATTTGAAGCGGATTTAGATATGCGTATGAATCAGAAAAGCGAAATTTCTGCATATCATGTAGTTAACGATTATGAAGAAGAGCGATTGAAGCAAGTGCTTTTGCAATATGGCGAATTAAGGCAAGCTCCGGCAATGGCTAAAGAAATTGTAGAGCAAAGAAAAGAGTCGCCAATCATAACTAGTGATCAATTAAAAAAAGTATTAAAAAGCTTTTTACAGCATAAAAAAGAAAACAAGGTTTTAGCGCAGATTTATCAAGCTATTCGTATTGAGGTGAATCAGGAAATTGAAGCTTTAAAAGAGTTTTTATTGCAAATGCCAGAGGTTTTGAAGCTTAATGGTCGTTTGAGCTTTATATCGTATCACTCTTTAGAAGATAGATTGGTAAAGCGTTTTATTAGAAATGGTTTGTTTGAAGGGGAGCCAGAACGCGATATGTTTGGAAACTTTGAAGTGCCTCTTAAAAAAGTTGGTGGTTTAATAGTGCCAAGTAGAGAAGAGGTAAAAATAAACAATAGAGCAAGAAGCGCTAAACTTCGTATTGCTAAAAAAGTATAAATAAGTATCGCCCCTCGCGTTGGTTGCGATGGAAATGTGTTTTCGTGGAAAGCACATTGTAAAGCAAAACGAGAGGTCTCAATAGAAAAGAAATAACTTAAACAGATGGATTACCGCTTTCGCGGAAACCGAAGATGAAAAAAAATATCTATAGCATATTAAAAGGAAGGTTTCTCGTTAGCGATGATGCCTTTAAAAACTGGAAAATGATTCTATTTATTTCTGGTTTGGCTATAGTGATGATTGCGAGTTCGCATAGTGCAGATAAAAAAGTACATGAAATTGCAAAACTAAATAATCATGTTAAAGAGCTTCGTTCTGCTATGATAGATGGCAGGGGAAGACTCATGAAGCTTAAAAAAGAGTCGTTTTTAGAAGGAGAAATGGCAGGGAAAGGAATTGCTATATCAGAAGTTCCACCAAAAAAAATAAAAGTTAAATCACAAAAAGAATAGTTCCATTTTGGCAGCAAGCGAAAAGAACATATTAAACCGATTGTATTTCATAGCAGGATGTATGTTCATCTTCGCTCTAGCAGTTGTGTTTAAACTTTTGACTATCCAGTTTGTGCAAGGGGACAAGTATAAAGCATTAGCGCAAAGTAGAACAATTAAGCCCGTGCCAATTCTTGCAAACAGAGGAAATGTTTATTCTGTAAACGGAAATTTATTAGCAACGTCTGTGCCTAAGTACGATATAAGAATCGACGCTATTACGCCTTCCGCTAAAACCTTTGAAGAAAATTTAAAACCTTTGAGTCTGGCACTTTCAAAATATTCAGGAAAGCCAGCTTCGTATTATCAAAAAGAACTCCGTAAAGCAAGAGCAAATAGAAATAGATATTACTTATTGGCTAGAAATATTGGGTATTCCGATTATATTAAGTTTCGCAATTTCCCAATGTTAAAACTTGGTGCTTTTAAAGGTGGTCTTATTGTAGAGCAAACTACAAAACGCGAGCATCCAATGGGAGGAATTGCAGAGCGTACCATTGGTTATGAGCGTACAGATGAGGATGGAAATGTTACTAGACCAGGAATTGATGGTGCTTTTGGAGTGAAATATTTACGTGGCACAGATGGTTTGCGTTTAAAGCAAAAAATAGGAAAAGGACAATGGAAGCCTATTGTAGATTATGACCAAGTAGAAGCTAAAGATGGTTATGATGTGTACACAACAATAGATGTAAATATTCAGGATATTGCACATCATGCCCTTTTAAAACAATTAGAGTATTACGAAGCAGAACATGGTTGTGTGGTTGTAATGGAAGTGAAAACAGGGGAAATTCGAGCGATTTCTAATCTTGGTAGAACAAGTAAAGGTAATTATTACGAAAAACTAAACTATGCTGTTGGGGAGTCTCATGAACCTGGATCTACATTTAAGGTGATGGCTTTAATGGCTGCTTTAGAAGATAAAGTTATAGATACATCTACGGTTGTAGATACAGGAAATGGAAGAAAACGATTTTACGGAAGAACGATTAGCGATTCGCATCGTGGTGGTTTTGGTAAAATTTCGGCAGCAAGGGCTTTAGAGGTTTCTTCAAATATTGGTTTGGCTACTATTGTGGATGATAACTATTCCGAAAATCCAGAGAAATTTCTTAAAAGGTTACGAAAATGGAAATTAGATCAGCCACTGGGTATTTCTATTATTGGCGAAGGTAATCCTGTAATACCAAGACCAGGAGATGCTATTTGGAGTAGAAATGCATTGCCATCTATGGCTTACGGTTATAATATGCAATTAACGCCATTGCAGACTTTAGCTTTTTATAATGCTATTGCTAATGATGGCGAATTGATAAAGCCTAGGTTTTTAAAAGCGGTAAAAGAATTTGATAGAGAGATTGAAGTCTTTGACAAAGAAGTGATCGTGGATGAGATTTGTTCTGCGGAAACACTTGCTCAAATGAAAGATATTCTAAAAAATATTGTGGTTAGAGGAACAGGAAAGAAGTTGTATTCTGAAACTTTCTCCATGGCTGGAAAAACAGGAACGGCAAGAACAGATTATGCTAATAATGAAGAGTGGAAGAGGAATCCTAAATACATTTCTTCTTTTGCAGGATATTTTCCAGCGGAAAACCCTAAATATTCTTGCATCGTAGTTATTCATAAACCAAGTACAAAAGTCGGCTATTATGGAGCAGATGTAACGGGGCCTGTATTTAAGCGTATTGCGCAAAAAATATTTACAGATACGCCAATTGTAGATGAGGTAGAATCTTTAGAGGTGCAAAATGCTTCGGTAGATAAGGAATACCAAGGGTATTATAATACGGCGCAAACCTATAAAACAATTATGCCGAGTGTTATCGGTTTGCCTGCAATGGATGCTATTTCCTTATTGGAAAATATGGATGTAGATGTGCAAGTAAAAATATCAGGTTCTGGTATTGTTAAAAAACAATCGGTAGATAAAAACACCAAACTTAAAAAGAAACAAACTATAGTTTTAGAAGCATCGTGATAGATTTTAAAGACATATTATATAAGGTAAATATCAATGCGGTTGTTGGTAGCACAAACGTGTACATACGAAACATAGATTTCGATTCACGTAAAATTGCTATTAATGATGTCTTTGTTGCTATTAAAGGTTCTCTTGTAGATGGTCATGACTATATTGATATTGCGATAAAGCAAGGAGCAATGGTTGTTGTTTGTGAAAAAATGCCACACAATCTGAATGCTAAAGTGACTTATGTGCAAGTGGAAGACGCAACAAAGGCATTGGCAATTATGGCGAATAATTATTATGGTTCTCCTTCTAAAAATTTAAAGCTTGTTGGTGTTACGGGAACGAACGGAAAAACTACTATAGCAACCCTTTTGTATCAGTTGTTTAAAAATGCTGGTTACAAGGTTGGTTTGCTTTCCACAGTAAAAGTGATGGTGGATACTAAAGAATATAAGGCAACACATACAACGCCAGATTCTTTAACGATCAATCGCTATTTAAAAGAAATGAATGATGAAGGCGTTGAGTTTTGCTTTATGGAAGTGAGCTCGCATGGAATTCATCAAAATAGAACAGAGGCGCTTTATTTTGAAGGCGGAATTTTTACGAACCTATCCCACGATCATTTAGATTATCATGACACGTTTGCGGAATATCGCGATGTGAAAAAATCCTTTTTTGATAATCTTCCGTCGGAAGCATTTGCACTTGTGAATGTGGATGATAAAAATGGAATGGTGATGCTTCAAAATACGGCAGCTAGAAAATATACGTATGCTTTAAAAAGTTATGCGGATTATAGAGCGCAAATTTTAGAGAATCAGTTTAGTGGTTTGTTGCTTAAGGTGGAAGATGCTGAAGTTTGGACAAAACTTATCGGAAAATTTAACGCTTATAACGTATTGGCAATTTATGGTACTGCGGAATTATTAGGATTAGAAAAAGGTGAAATCCTTCGTTTAATAAGTGAATTGGAAAGTGTAAGCGGAAGATTTCAGTACTTAATTTCAGAAGAAAAGATCACGGCAATTGTAGATTATGCGCACACTCCGGATGCTTTGCAAAACGTGTTAGAAACCATAAATAGTATTCGTACAAAAAACGAAGAACTGATAACGGTTGTTGGTTGTGGAGGCGATAGAGATAAAACTAAAAGACCTAAAATGGGAAATATAGCTTCTGCTTTAAGTACTAAAGTGATTTTTACAAGCGATAATCCTAGAAGTGAAGTTCCAGAAACTATTATAGAAGAAATAGAAGCAGGAGTGGATCCTGTAAACTTTAAAAAAACCATGTCGATTGCAGATAGAAAACAAGCTATCAAAACAGCATGTCAGCTAGCAAAAGCAAACGATATTATATTAATAGCTGGGAAAGGACATGAAACGTATCAGGAAGTTCATGGTAAACGTCATGATTTTGATGATTATAAAACCGTGCAAGAGTTTTTAAAACAATTGCAAAAATAAATCTTGTCATTCCTGCGAAGGCAGGAATCCATAAAAAATAATAAAAAAAATAATAAAAAATAGTATAAATGCTGTATTACCTATTTGAATATTTAGAAAAACATTACCAGTTTCCAGGAGCTTCACTTTTTGGGTTTATAACCTTTAGAGCAGCTGTGGCTATACTAATATCTCTATTGTTTTCTACCATATTTGGTAAACGCATTATTCGTTTTCTACAAAAACAACAGGTAGGAGAAACGATTAGAGATTTAGGTTTAGAAGGGCAAGCAGAAAAAGCAGGAACACCAACTATGGGAGGAATTATTATCATTCTTGCTACGTTAATTCCAGTCTTACTACTTGCAAAGCTAGAAAATACATACATTATTTTATTAATTGTTACCACGTTATGGATGGGAACTATTGGTTTTATTGATGATTATATCAAAAAATTTAAAAACGATAAAGAAGGTTTAAAAGGAAGATTTAAAATTTTAGGTCAAGTTGGTTTGGGTATTATTGTAGGTGCTACTTTATACTTTAGTCCTAATGTGACTATTAAAGAGAAACTTCCTGTAGCGCAACAACAAGAGATTTTAGCGGAAAACCCAAATGCTTTACCAGGAAAGTTTTTTGCAGCAGAAGAGCAATCCACTAAAACAACAATCCCTTTTGTAAAAGGAAATGAGTTTGATTATGCCGATTTAATTACATGGATAAATCCAGAATGGGGAAAATATGCTTGGATTATTTTTATCCTTGCTTCTATTTTTATTATCACAGCCGTTTCTAATGGTGCAAATCTTACCGATGGAATTGACGGACTAGCAGCAGGAACTTCAGCTATAATTGTACTAACCCTCGGGATTTTTGCCTTTGTGTCTGGACATATTGTGTTTTCAGATTATCTGAATATTATGTACATACCAAGAATAGAGGAAATTACTATTTATATCGCTGCATTTGTTGGAGCGTTAATTGGTTTTTTATGGTACAATGCCTATCCAGCACAAGTGTTTATGGGAGATACTGGAAGTTTAACTATTGGCGGAATTATTGCTGTAATTGCAATTGCCGTTAGAAAAGAATGGTTAATCCCCGTTTTATGCGGAATATTTTTAGCAGAAAATCTCTCTGTAGTAATGCAGGTAAGTTGGTTTAAATACACCAAGAAAAAATATGGTGAAGGACGACGCATTTTTAAAATGTCGCCTCTACATCATCACTATCAAAAATCGGGATATCACGAAAGTAAAATTGTTACCAGATTCTGGATTATCGGAATCTTATTAGCAATTGTATCTATTGTAACACTAAAAATTAGATAGTTTTTGTTATTCCGCGCTGAATGCGGAATCCATATTAACAAAAGCAGATTCTGCGTCGTAGCGCAGAATGACAAATAATGAAAAAAAAGAGATTAGTCATATTAGGAGCAGGAGAAAGTGGTGTGGGGACAGCGCTTTTAGCAAAGGCAAAAGACTATCAGGTTTTTGTTTCCGATAAGGGATTAATTAAAGATAAATATAAAGAAGTTCTTATACATAATGAAGTGGAATGGGAAGAGCAGAAGCATACAGAATCAAAAATTCTTAATGCAGATGTGGTAATGAAAAGCCCAGGGATTCCTGAAAAAGTTGCTATAGTGCAGCAGTTAATTCAGAAGGGTATTCCTGTTATTTCAGAAATTGAATTTGCTTCCAAATATACCAATGCAACACTAGTTGGTATCACAGGAAGTAATGGTAAAACTACAACGGCTACACTAACAGATCATATTTTAAAACAAGAGTTAAACGTTGGTTTGGCAGGTAATATTGGAGACAGTTTTGCAAAGCAAGTTTTAGAAAAAGATTATGAAAACTATGTCTTAGAGATTAGTAGTTTTCAGTTAGATGGTATAGTAGATTTTAAACCGCAAATTGCTGTAATAACCAACATTACTCCAGACCATTTGGATAGATATAATTATCAATTTGAAAACTATATCGCTTCCAAATTTAGTATTGCTAAAAATCAGACAAAAGAAGATTATCTGATTTATGATGCAGACGATGAGGTAATCACAGATTGGTTGAAAACGCATCCAGTACAATCCACATTATTGCCATTTTCTTTAGTAAAGAAAATTGAGAATGGCGCGTATTTAGAAAAAGAAAATATAATAATAACAATAGATAACAACCAAATAATTATGCCAACAAGCAAAATAGCATTAGAAGGTAAGCACAATGTTAAGAATGCAATGGCTGCATCGACAGTAGCGCATTTATTAAAAATAAGAAAGCAAACGATTCGTGAAAGTCTGGAGAATTTTCAAGGAGTAGAGCATCGTTTGGAGCATGTGTTAAAAATTAACAAAGTGCAATATATAAACGATTCTAAAGCAACAAATGTAAATGCAACATACTACGCGTTAGAAAGTATGGATGCACCAACGGTTTGGATTGTTGGAGGCGTAGATAAAGGAAATAATTACAATGAATTATTCTCTTTTGTAAACGAAAAAGTAAAAGCAATTATTTGCTTAGGTGTAGATAATGAAAAGTTGATGCGCACTTTTGGTGGCATGGTAGATATTATTGTGGAAACGCAATTTATGAGCGAAGCTATAAAGATTGCTTATAAAGTTGCTGAATCTGGTGATAATGTATTGTTGTCTCCAGCTTGTGCAAGTTTTGATTTGTTTGAAAACTACGAAGACAGAGGAAGACAATTTAAAGAAGCAGTACGAAGTTTATAATAAATTCCTGCGAAGGCAGGAATCTATAAAAGTAATGCGTGAAGCGAAATGAAATTCGTGGATAAAAAGAAGAGCGTAATAAATTTAAAAAGAGATGTCTGCCTACGCAGGAATAAGGAATGCAAGAAATATTTAATAACATAAAAGGAGATAGATTAATTTGGGCAATAGCAGCGCTATTGGCTATTTTTTCATTCTTACCTGTGTACAGCGCAGCAAGCAATTTAGCTTACGTTGGTGGTACAGGTAATACTTTTTCTTTTTTTATTAAGCACTTTATGCATTTGTTTTTAGGTTTTGCTATAATGTATGGCGTGCATAAAATTCCGTATCGATACTTTAGAGGTTTATCGATGGTTTTAATTCCTGTAGTACTAGTATTATTGGTTGTTACAATGCTACAAGGAACTACTATTGAAGGAGCCAATGCTAGTCGTTGGATTCAAATCCCAATAGTAAACATGTCGTTTCAAACATCTACTCTTGCAGCAGTCGTACTTATGGTATATGTAGCAAGATATATGTCTAAAATTCAAGAAAAAGAAATTACTTTTGTCGAAACTATTTTACCGCTTTGGATACCTGTATTTCTGATACTAATACTAATCCTTCCAGCAAATTTTTCAACCGCTGCAATTATGTTTGTTATGGTCGTTATGTTGGTGTTTTTAGGGGGGTATCCTTTACGCTATTTAGCGGTGATTATCGGTTCTGGTATTTTCGCATTGGTGCTCTTTGTTTTGGTTGCAAAAGCGTTTCCTGATGCGATGCCAAATAGAATTGATACTTGGATGAGTAGGATTGATAGTTTCTCTAATGATGATAATACAGAAGCAGACTATCAAATAGAACATGCAAAAACAGCAATTGCCTCTGGAGGAATTCAGGGTGTTGGTCCAGGAAAAAGTATTCAGAAAAACTTTTTACCTCAATCATCATCCGATTTTATTTATGCAATTATAGTAGAAGAATATGGTTTAATAGGTGGCTTTTTACTCATGATATTATACATGTGGTTGCTGTTTAGAATTGTAATTGTAGCGCAGAAATCCGATACCATTTTTGGTAAACTCTTGGTGCTTGGTGTTGGTTTACCAATCGTTTTTCAAGCATTAATAAATATGGCCGTTGCTGTAGAGTTGTTTCCGGTAACGGGGCAAACTTTACCATTAGTGAGTAGTGGAGGAACATCTATTTGGATGACTTGTCTTGCAATTGGTATTGTATTGAGTGTAAGTGCAAAGAGAGAAGAAGATAAGAATAAAGAGAATAGTGAAGATAATCCGTTAGAGGTTTTAAGCGAAGCAATTTAATGAAGAAACATAAAATCATATTATCTGGAGGAGGAACTGGAGGACATATTTATCCTGCAATTGCCATTGCTAACGAGTTAAAATCTCGTTTTCCAGATGCGGAGTTTCTGTTTGTTGGTGCAAAAGACAGAATGGAAATGGAAAAAGTACCGCAAGCTGGTTTTGCAATCAAAGGACTTTGGATTTCAGGTATTCAGCGTAAGCTTACATTAAAAAACCTATTGTTTCCGTTTAAATTATTAAGTAGTTTATATAATGCAAGGAAAATAATAAAACAGTTTAAACCAGATATCGCTATTGGTACAGGTGGATTTGCAAGCGGACCATTATTACAAATGGCAACTGTAAACGGCGTGCCTACTTTAATACAAGAGCAAAATTCGTATCCGGGAATTACAAACAAACTGTTATCTAAAAAGGTGCAGAAAATTTGTGTTGCTTATGATGGTTTAGAACGCTTTTTTCCGAAAGAAAAAATGATTAAAACAGGAAATCCTGTTCGCCAAGATTTATTAGATATAGATTCTAAAGTAGCCGAGGCTAAAAAATATTTTAATCTAGTAGAGGGAAAGAAAACCCTTTTGGTTATTGGTGGTAGTTTAGGTGCAAGACGCATAAATGAGCTGATAAGGGAAGAACTAGATTATTTTAATACGTTGAACATGCAAGTGATCTGGCAATGTGGAAAACTGTATTATAAAACGTATAAAATTGATGGTAATGAAAAGCAAGTGCAGCTGCATCAATTTATAAATAACATGGATTTGGCGTATGCTGCAGCAGATATTATTATTTCTAGAGCAGGAGCAGGTTCTGTTAGTGAATTGTGTATTGTTGGTAAACCAGTAATTTTTATTCCGTCACCAAATGTGGCCGAAGATCATCAAACTAAAAATGCGATGGCTGTTGTAAATGAAAATGCAGCGATGTTAATTAATGAAAGTGATTTGGTAGTAGATTTTGAAAATAAATTTACGCAATTAATGGCTTCACCAGAGAAACAAAAAGAGCTAGGAGCAAATATAAAAAAGCTAGCATTAGTAAATGCTACTAAAGAAATAGTAGACGAAGTGGAAAAGCTTCTGAAACATTAAACTAAAAAGAAAATGTTTGGTCGATCGCAATCGCGACCTTATTTAAAAAGAATGAACTTAAACAACATACATAACATCTATTTTATTGGCATTGGTGGCATTGGCATGAGTGCGCTTGCGCGATACTTTAAGGCGAGCAATAAAAACGTGGCAGGTTATGATAAAACCCAAACGGAAATTACAGATAGTTTGGAAGATTTAGGTATTCAGGTTCATTTTGAAGATTCTATAGCGCAAGTAGAAGATGCTTTTTTAAATTATGATACCACGTTGGTTGTTTATACTCCAGCGGTACCAAAAGATAATAGAGAGCTTGCTTATTTTAAAAACGACAGAAATTTTACCGTTTTAAAAAGATCTGAAATTTTAGGCCTAATTACAGAAAATACGTTTTGTTTAGCTGTTGCTGGAACGCATGGTAAAACTACAACGACAAGTATTTTAGGGCATTTGTTATACGAATGTAATGTAGAATTAACCGCTTTTTTAGGCGGAATTAGTGAAAATTATAATTCTAATTTAATCTTAAATGGAAACAAAGTTTCTGTGGTAGAAGCAGATGAATTTGATAGATCCTTCTTAACTTTGTCTCCAGATTTAGCGTGCATAACATCTATGGATGCAGATCATCTAGATATTTATGGAGATGCTTCCGAATTAATAAAAACATTCAAAGATTTTTCAGAAAAAATAAAACCTAACGGAAAGCTGTTTGTTAAAAATGGTTTACCGCTAAAAGGAATTACCTACGGAATGGAAGACGATTCCGATTATTCCGTAAAAAATATAAAAATAGAAAATGGTGCGTATGTATTTGATGTGAAAATGCCAAATGCAACACTAGAAAGAGTTCAATTTAACCTGCCTGGTAGACATAATTTGTCGAATGCGTTAGTAGCCTTGGCGATGGCTGTAGAATATGGTTGCCCTCACCAGCAGCTCGCCAAAGCTTTAGCATCTTATAAAGGTGTGAAACGCAGATTTACGTACCAAATTAAAACGGAAGAATTGGTGTTTATAGATGACTATGCACATCATCCAGAAGAAATTAATGCAGTGTATCAAGCCGTTCGAGAAATGTACCCAAATAAGAAAGTGTTGGCAATATTTCAACCGCACTTATTTTCTAGAACCAAAGATTTTGTAGATGATTTTGCTGAAAGTTTGTCGCAGTTTGATGAAGTATTATTGTTAGATATTTATCCAGCAAGAGAGCTGCCAATAGAAGGCGTTACTTCTAATTGGTTATTAGAAAAAATTAAAAATGAAAACAAACAACTTGTTGCTAAAAATGAGTTAGTTGCAAAAATAAAAGAAAGTACAGCACAAATAATTTTAACTATTGGTGCTGGTGATATTGGAGCAGAAGTGAAACATATTAAAAAAGCGTTGCTTGGTGAAAGTTAACTGGAACTATATAAAAATGTTTGTACTACTAGTGTTAGTAGTGTTTTTGTATGCTTTTTCGGCAACAAAAAATAAGGTTAGAGATGTGTCTCAACCTCAAGTACAATTTTTAGGCGATAATAACCTGTTTATTACGCAGGCTAATGTTAGTAAGTTGTTAATACAAAATCAACAATCTGGTGCAAAGGCGTCTAAAGAAATTTTAGATTTGAACAAATTAGAATCTGCCCTGAATTCTAATCCAATGATCAAATCTGCCGAAGTGTATCTTTCTGTAAATGGGGAACTTAAAGCAGAAGTGAAACAAAAAAAACCTATAGCTAGAGTTAGTACTAATTCGTCGTATTATATAGATGACCAAGGAAGTTATATGCCTTTGTCTTCTAATCATGCAGCAAGAGTGCCTTTGGTAACCGGTTTAGTGAAAAAAGATGCATTGGATAATGTGTTTAAAATAGCAAAAAAGGTAAATAGCGATGCCTTTTTAAATAAATACGTGATTGAGATTCATCAAAATGAAGACAATAGTGTTTATTTAAAATTGAGACAATCCACTTTTATAGTGCATTTAGGGGATTTAAATCAATTAGATAAAAAGATAAATAACCTAAAGGTATTTTATCAAAAAGCGTTAAAAGAAAAAACACTTAATAGTTACAGTAAAGTTAATTTACAGTTTGATAACCAAGTAGTGTGCACCAAAACGTAAACTATGGAGAATAATATAGCAGTAGGATTAGATATTGGAACCACAAAGATTGTGGCTATGATTGGTCGTAAAAATGAATATGGTAAGGTAGAAATTTTAGGTATTGGTAAATCTAAAAGCCTTGGTGTACATCGCGGTGTGGTAAATAATATTACGCAAACCATTCAATCCATTCAATTAGCAGTGCAAGAAGCAGAAACTGCGGCAGGAATGAAAATTGAAGGAGTAACCGTTGGTATTGCTGGGCAGCATATAAGAAGCTTACAGCATAGCGATTATATTACGAGATCAAATTCTGAATTGGTTATAGATGAAGAAGATATTGACCGATTAATTAATCAAGTGCATAAGTTAGTAATGCTTCCTGGTGAAGAAATTATTCATGTTTTACCACAGGAATATAAAGTAGATGGTCAAGCCGAAATAAAAGAACCAGTAGGAATGTATGGCGGAAGATTGGAAGCTAATTTTCATGTGGTAGTTGGACAAGTTTCTTCTATCCGAAATGTGGGAAGGTGCATACAAAGTGCTGGATTAAATCTGGAAGGAGTTACACTAGAACCTTTAGCGTCTTCTAATGCTGTATTAAGTCAAGAAGAAAAAGAAGCAGGAGTTGCACTTATAGATATTGGAGGAGGAACAACAGATTTAGCCATTTTTAGAGATGGTATTATAAGACATACTGCTGTAATTCCTTTTGGAGGAAATGTAATAACAGAAGACATAAAAGAAGGCTGTTCTATTATAGAAAAGCAAGCCGAACTTTTAAAAATAAAATTCGGTTCTGCATGGCCAGGAGAAAATAAAGACAATGAAATTGTTTCTATTCCAGGATTAAGAGGCAGAGAACCAAAAGAGATCACATTAAAAAATCTCTCTAAAATTATTCATGCTCGCGTAGTAGAAATTGTGGAGCAAGTGTATGTAGAGATTAAAAATTATGGTCACGAAGAGCAAAAAAAGAAACTTATTGCAGGAATTGTTTTAACAGGTGGTGGTGCACAATTAAAGCATTTAAAACAATTAGTAGAGTACATAACAGGAATGGACACTAGAATAGGGTTTCCTAATGAGCATCTTGCAGGAGATAGTGATGATGAGATTACAAGTCCATTGTTTGCTACAGCTGTAGGTTTAGTAATGGATGGCTTAAAAAGAAATGAAAGAAAAAAAGCCGAAGTTATTGTGGAGGAGTCCGATTTTCTAGTCGATGAAACAGAAGAGACAAAAGAAGAAACGGAAGTAAAACAAGTAGTAAAAGAGAGACGGACGTTTTTAGATAAACTGACCGAGAAAGTAAAAGATTTTTTAGATAACGCAGAGTAAAGTAATTAAGTAAGAAAATAAAACCGAAATTCATGAGCAGCAACAAAGAATTCGAAACCAATATAGCATTCGATTTACCAAAAAATCAATCCAATGTGATTAAAGTTATTGGAGTAGGTGGTGGTGGTAGTAATGCTATCAATCACATGTTTCAACAAGGTATTAAAGGAGTAGACTTCGTAATCTGTAATACAGATGCGCAAGCACTTCAAAATAGTGGTGTACCCAACAAAATTCAATTAGGTCTTAACCTTACCGAAGGTTTAGGTGCAGGAGCAAATCCAGATGTAGGAGAGCAATCTGCTATAGAGAGTTTTGAGGATCTACAACGTATGTTAGATACCAATACCAAAATGATCTTCATTACCGCAGGAATGGGTGGAGGAACAGGAACAGGAGCAGCCCCGATTATTGCTAAAATGGCTAAAGACTTAGATATTTTAACAGTTGGAATTGTTACTATGCCTTTTCAATTTGAAGGAAAAATGCGTAACGAACAAGCGCAAAATGGTATTGAGAAACTACGAAACGTAGTAGATTCATTAATCGTAATAAACAATAATAAACTTCGTGATGTTTATGGTAATCTTGGTTTTAAAGCAGGATTCTCCAAAGCCGATGAAGTATTATCGACTGCAGCACGTGGTATTGCAGAAGTGATTACACATCACTATACACAAAATATTGATTTACGTGATGCTAAAACGGTATTAAGTAGCAGTGGAACAGCTATTATGGGTTCTGCTAGTTCTTCTGGGCAAAATCGTGCACATGATGCCATTCGTAAAGCTTTAGATTCCCCATTATTAAACGATAATAAAATTATAGGTGCCAAAAACGTATTGTTGCTAATCGTTTCTGGAGCACAAGAAATTACTATCGATGAGATAGGAGAAATCAATGATCATATTCAAAATGAAGCTGGTCATGGAGCAAATATAATTATGGGAGTTGGTGAAGATGATTCTTTAGATGAGTCTATTGCTGTAACCATTATTGCTACGGGTTTTGATATTGAACAACAAGATGAAATTTCAAATACCGAAACAAAAAAGGTTATTCACTCTTTGGAAGAAGAGCAAACTTCGGATAAAGATTTATCTAAAAAAGATAAAAGTCCAGCAATTATAACTCCAAATATTGAGTTACAAAAAAAGGTAGAACCAGTAATTGTAAAGCACACTTTAGATTTAAATGAATTGGAAGATGCTTTTGAAACAAGAAGAAAAGTAGGTGCTAAACCATTAAATTTAATTCCAACTTCAGAAATCATCAAAAACATGAATGTGGTTTATGATGAAGTACTTGCAACGAAGGATGCACATGTAGAAGAAACTTTACAAGAAGAAGATTTTGTAATCACTAACGCCACTCCGGTAGCTGAAGCTGCTAATGATTTTGAAGAGGAGCAACAAATCACGCTAACTTTTGATATGCCATTAAGTGAGCCTCTTGCGCCTATTGCACAAGAAATTCAAGAGGTTAAAGAAGAAGTTAAAGAAGTTGTACAGGAAGAAAAAGTAGTTCATAATCTAAATGCAGAAGAGATTAAGGCATTGCCTGTGAATGACTTTATAGAGCTTGTAAATGTTACAGAAACAAATAAAGATGGCGAAATTCGTTATGCTTTAGATGATTATTTAGAATTTGAAGCTACAAGCGAACCAAAGAAAAAAGAGCCAGTTGTAGAAGTGGTAGATAAGGTCTTGGATCAAGAAATTGTTTTCGAAAAGAAAGTGGTGAAAAACAATGTTGTTGAAGAGCAAGTGGAAGAAATTGACCCAATGAACAGTCCGATTTCAGACATGTTAAAAGAAAGAGCAGAAGAACGCAGACGTAAAATGAAGGACTTTAATTATAAATTCAATACTTCAAAAATTGATGATATAGAGAAGATTCCCGCGTATAAGCGCCAAGGTGTAGATTTGCAAGATGTGCAACATTCATCACAAAGAACTAGTATTTCTGGTACTTCTATAAGTACAGATGATAATGATGATATGCTTTTAAGAAGTAATAATTCGTTTTTACACGATAATGTAGACTAAGTTAAGTTTAGTGTTTAACTTCAACTAACCCGAAAAACTCACCCAAAGGTTTTTCGGGTTTTTTATTTTAATCATTTCTTATATTTTCTAAATTTAGGTTGCTTATGGAGTACTATCAACTGCTCACTTTTTTATATCTTCGCAATTCAAAACAAATAAGATTATGAGCTTACAAGAAAGTATCATGACAGCTATGAAAGCTGCAATGAAATCTAAAGACCAAACAGCATTAGCTGCTTTAAGAGCAGTAAAATCTGAAATACTTTTAGCACAAACAGAAACTGGATCTAAAGAAGAAATTACAGAAGATCAAGAAATAAAAATATTATCTAAATTAGTAAAGCAACGTAAAGATAGTGCTGCTATTTTTTCGGAACAAAACAGAGAAGATTTAGCAGAGCCAGAAATAGCACAAGCGGCAGTAATTAGTCAGTTTTTGCCAGCGCAACTGGACGAAGCAGAAATTGAGAAAGTGGTAGTAGAAACTATTGCAGCAACAGGAGCAGCAGGTATGAAGGATATGGGAAAAGTTATGGGAATGGTAAACCAAAAACTTGCAGGCCAAGCAGATGGTAAAACCATTTCTACTATTGTAAAGGCTAAATTGTCTTAAATAAATAATAAGATTCCTTCTAGGAATTTGATGGCCTCGTAGTTCAACTGGATAGAATATCAGATTTCGGCTCTGATGGTTGGGGGTTCGAATCCCTTCGAGGTCACGAATAAAAGAAAAAGCTGTGCGTCAAATCAAACTCGTTTGAATTTGTAAGTACAGCTTTTTCTTTTTCAAAGCGGAGCTTTATAGGGAAAAGCGAGTGCAGCGAGTTAATCCTCTTTTTAATTACCTCAAATCAAGCGCGCTTGAATTTTTAAATGCAACTTTTCTTTTTTCAAAGCAGAGCTTTATAGGGAAAAGCGAGTGCAGCGAGTTAATCCTCTTTTTAATTACGTCAAATCAAGCGCGCTTGAATTTTTAAATGCAACTTTTCTTTTTTCAAAGCGGCCCTTTATAAGGAGAAACGATTGCAGCGAGTTAACCCTCTTTTTAAAGTCAAATCAAACTTACTTTTCAAAGATTTTAAATATTGTTTTTTTTTAATAATCTCGGAGTATTAATTTTTCCGAATAATCTATCCGTTTTCAACTTATTTTTCACCTAACTTACTTAGTGTCAAATATTTTTGTACATTTAAGTTCTCCCTAAAACTTCCGCGTTTATTCTGTTAAGTGGAATAAAAACAACGAATAGCAAGATGGTATTTTTATACTGTCTTAGATTTTTATTGGTATTATTTTCTAAAAATGGAAAACCTACCGTTTAAAATTAGAACAAGTCTAGCACTAATTTTAAACCATGTCGTTTGTTGCATTCTATTCTTTAGAAATTAATCTTTAACTAGAAATTTTTTTAATAAAATTCGATGATGAGCGTAGTTTCGTAAAAAAAATATTCCGTATTAAAATAACCCACGATTATTTTAGTGACTTAATAGATGGAAGTATTTCTTTAACCCTAGGATTAATTATGGAAGAATTAAAAAAACGATTTGATATTCAAATTCAGAATATACAAAGTGCTTACAACATATATGTAAATTCAGAAGTATCAACCGAAGTATTTTTAAGCCATTTGGAAAGTACAACTTCTAACCATTTCTTTGATTTTAATATTCAAGTTTCAAATCCGAACTTTTATAACTATTCAGATATTCCTACCGACTTTATTGGAACTTATGTATATGAAAGTAATGCTTCAGAAAACAGGTTAGATACTAATGTTACATTATTAAATCCTAAAATAAATACTACCGTTTCTCATAATTTATTAGGTGAAGTAAAAATCTATTTTCACGATATTTTGGAAAACCCTTCTGGAGCAACTACTTTTTTGATTGCTTTAAAAGCTAGAGCAACTTTTTGGCAATATGATATCGTTCAAAGTAAACTAGATCGTTTCTCTAATCTATATGTGGATGGCAGTTTTTCTAATTTTTTTGAAGGACCAGAACAAGTCACTTTACCAAATAATAAAGTAGCAGTTCGTTTTATCACACCGCAACCTTTAAAATTAAGCGAAGTACCAAAATATAAATTCCAATTGTTTGGTATTCGAACTACGGCAAGCGCTTTAAATAAAAATCTTAATATGGAATTACCAATTCCTGATGGTAGATTTACTATAACAAATAACGAAAATCGAGACCATAAGGTGTTATCACCAATGTATATATATCTATAAACGTAACACAAATAAAATAGAAACGTATGGCAGCAAAATATAAAACACCCGGAGTATATATAGAAGAGTTAAATGGGGTTCCAAATTCTGTAGTTCCAGTAGCAACGGCTATTCCTGCATTTGTTGGTTATACGCCACAGGCTATCTTTGAAGGAGAGTCGCATATAAATGTGCCAATCAAAATTTCTTCCTTTGCCGACTTTCAGGCCATTTTTTGCTTTCCAGATACCGATTCTAAAAAACAATATAATCCGCACTATTATTTAATAAAACAAGCTAGAAATCCGGAAAGAGGGAGTTTTATGCAAATTGGTAATGATTTCTATGCTGTAGTTCCAGACCCTAACACTATTTATTATATGTATAATAGTATCCAGTTGTTTTATCAAAATGGAGGGGGTGATGCGTACATTGTTTCTGTTGGTAGCTATGGTGAACCTTCTAATGATCCATTGCGACCAGGAGATGTATTGGTGAATCCTAATGTGCAATTAGACGACTTGCAAAATGGGATTGCTTTGTTGAAAAATGAAACAGAACCGACTATGTATATTTGTCCGGAAGCTACTTTGCTTTCCGTTGTAAATAATGGAGCACTCATGCAATCTATGTTATTTCAAAATTCTGAAATGCGCACAGCAATTAGCATTTTTGATGTTATTGGAGGAACTAATCCAGATCCAATATTATATACGGATGATATTGATAACTTTCGGAATAATACTGGAGCTAGAGGATTATCTTTTGGTTGCGCTTATTATCCTTTTATAGGAACTGTTATTATGCAGGAAGATGATTTAGATTTTACGAATTTATTTGGTGGCAATTTGGATGCATTAGAAGCGCTTTTAAATCCTTCGGAAAAACCAAATAAAGATGTTGCTGAAATTTTTAAAAAGATCAAATGTCTAGACGACGCAAAGTATACTCTTTCAGAATTTCATAAAGCATTATTAAACGGAAGCACTTTATACACATCCATTATCCAAAAGGTATTGTTAGATGTTAATGTACTTCCACCAAGTGGCGCGATGGCTGGCGTTATTACTAAAACAGATAATCAAGAAGGCGTTTGGAAAGCGCCTGCAAATACTTCTATAGTTGGCGCTGTTTCTTTACCTATTAGACTTACTAGTCAAGAACAGGAAGGTTTAAATGTAGACGCTATTTCTGGTAAATCAATTAACGCCATTCGTCTTTTTCCAGGAATCGGGATTCTAATTTGGGGAGCACGAACCTTAGATGGTAATAGTAGGGAGTCGCGATATATTTCGGTACGACGGACACTCATTTTTATAGAACAATCTTGTGGGGCTACCATACAATCTTTTGCTTTTGAACGAAACGAAAGAAATACTTGGGATGCTGTAAACAATAGTGTAAGTAGCTTTTTATATTCCATTTGGAAAAAGGGAGGATTACAAGGAAGCATGCCTGATAACTCGTTTTTTGTGCGTTGTGGTTTGGGAGAAACAATGACTGCAGACGATATATTAGAAAGTAATATGATAGTTGAAATAGGTGTTGCTGTAGTTCGTCCTTCGGAATTTATTGTTATTCGAATGTCACAAGAAATAACAAGTCAAACCTAATAGATTTAAATTATAAAAAAGAAATAATATGGCAGACGATGGAAGTAATTTTGGAGCAACATCTAATAGCCAAGTGAAGGGCCTTTTTTCTTTTCCTTTAAAACCGATGGTATCAAGATACCAGAAATATATTTTGTTCATGCTTTAGAAATTGCCAAAGAAGCATATGTAGTGCGCCATAAATGGATTTGTCTCTAGATTAAAAAGAACTTATAGAAGGATTACTCAAAGTTGCTATGGATTATTGGCCTGCAATTAGTTAAAGGTATATATCTGGATTTAGAGGTAATTGGATGCTGCGAGAAGGCATTCTTTCTGAAACATCGGATAACTTTGTGTTAACTGTCGAAAAATAGCTTATGATATTTTACTGTCTAAAGCACCTTTTTCCTTCTCAATAATTAAATTGCCTTGGATGTTAAAACCATTACGTGTAAATTGGGGCTATTAAATAGTTTCCATACATTAGATAAAGCAAGCCTACTAAAACTTTATGATTAGATCCCTTTTACTTAATCAAACCGATTATGAAACGCCACCACTAGCAATTATAATACTGACCGTTATATTAATCGTGTTTACAGTGGTGTTAACAATCATTATGACGGTTCGAGGGACTTTTACCTTTTTAGAAAAGGTACGCGTAACGTATTTTAAAAAGAAACAATTCTTTACACATGTTTACTTGAAAAGGAATAAACTTGCTATAGAACATAAAGCTATTCTGCAAAAAGAATTTGATTTTTATAAACGGTTAAGCCTTTTAGAAAAAAAGAACTTCGAGCATCGACTTAATTACTATATAGAAAACTGGGAATTTATTGGGAAAGAATCCAAAATAACCAATAGCATGCAAGTTTTAATTTCTGCTACCGCTGCAAAGCTTACTTTTGGGTATAGAGATTATAAAATTGAGTGTATAGATAAAGTGATTATTTATGATAAAGCATATTATTCTACCATGAATAAAGACATGCATAAAGGGGAATTTAATATGGCTTACAATGCTTTAGTTTTTTCTTGGGAAGATTTTGTAAAGGGATATAATATTGAAGATGATAATATGAATTTAGGAGTACATGAATGTATTCATGCCATGCATTTTTCGTTTTTGAAATCGCGAAGTTATAGTACTAGTGCTGCAATTTTTTTAGATTCTTTTCAAGAACTTACACAGTTAGTGGATACAAACGAGGTGTTAAAGCAAAAGCTGACGACTTCAGGTTATTTTAGAGACTATGCTTTTGAAAACCAGTTTGAGTTTGTTTCCGTTTTAGTAGAAAATTTCATAGAAACCCCAAGCGAATTTCGATCGGAGTTTCCTAAAATTTATGACAAAGTAAAACAAATGCTAAATTTTAACTTTCCTGGTTATTAAGCATTAGCAAGCTTCTTTAAATTAGCAATAGCAGCAGTTGGATTCGCACTTTTAAAAATAGGACTACCTTAAATAAAAGGGTTTAATCCAGATTTTACTTGTTTTTCATATAACATCTACTTAAATTTAAGTACTAAAATCAGGGTTAATAGTCATCTGTTTGAAACTAATCAGCATCCACATTATTAGCTGTTTCTGTATCCTGTTGTAAGTTGTTAAAAGCTGAAATTTTATTATTTACTTGTGTAATTCATTAAATTTCAATACATTACAATGGTATTCCCAATTTAGTTCTCCCTAATATAAAATTAGAAATCAAATTTTTAAAAATTGTATTATGGAATCAAAACTCTCGTTTTTATTGTTTTTTCTGTTGCCCATATTTCTTTATAGTCAATCAGAAAACCATTTCATCACTACTTGGAAAACCAACAATACTGGCATTTCTAATGCAACATCCATAACAATTCCTTCAGTCATTAGTGGGAGTAATTATGATGTAGATTGGGATAATGATGGTGTTTTTGATGACCTTGGAGTTACAGGATCTATAACTCATGATTATGGCATTGAAGGTACTTTTACGGTGGCCATTCGTGGTGTTTTTCCAAGAATATTTTTTTATGACGATAGTGATAATAATAAAATACTTTCCGTAGAACAATGGGGAGATATCGAATGGGAGTCAATGGCATATGCCTTTAATGGCTGTTCTAATCTTGTTATTAATGCTACTGACGCTCCTGATTTGTCTTCTGTAACTAATATGAACCATATGTTTGCAGGTGCAAGTATTTTTAATCAGGATGTGTCTTCTTGGGATGTGAGTAATGTTACTCATATGGTAAATATGTTCTGGGGTGCTTCATCCTTTAACCAAGATTTGTCTTCTTGGGATGTAAGTAATGTTACTATTATGGCAGCCATGTTTCAAGAAGCTTTTGCTTTCAATCAGGACCTTAGCTCTTGGGATGTGAGCAGTGTTTATCATATGGGTTCTATGTTTAATTACGCATCCTCATTTAATGGGGATGTATCCACTTGGGATGTTGGTATTGTATCAGATATGGGCTTGATGTTTCGTGAGGCAACATCCTTTAATCAGGATGTATCCACCTGGGATGTTAGTAATGTGTCTGATATGAATTGGATGTTTTATGATGCTTTATCTTTTAATCAAGATTTATCAGCTTGGAATGTGGGCAATGTTAACCAAATGAGACTTATGTTTCGAGGCGCAACATCTTTTAATCAGGATTTATCTACTTGGGATGTAAGCAGTGTAACCCAAATGGGGCTTATGTTTCGTGATGCAATATCTTTCGATCAGGATCTGGGTTCATGGGATGTAAGCGATGTTACAGAAATGTCTTTAATGTTTAGTGGCGCGACCCTTTCTTTAGATAATTACGATGCTTTGCTTCAAGGATGGAATCAATTAACATTACAAAATAATGTGGAATTTGATGGCGGTTTTAGTAAATATTGTAAAGGCGAAGATGCACGTGACAATATGATAAGTACTTTTGGTTGGACCATTACAGATGCAGGTTTAGATGCCTATTGCGATAAACTTAATACGGAAGATTTGGATGTTAGTGCAATTAAAATATATCCAAATCCAAGTTCAGGTATGGTCTATTTAAAAAACGGTAAAGCAGAAGATTTAAAAGTTATTAATATACTGGGGCAAGTGGTTGTTTCTTATAAATTTGATGCGAATTTAGAAATACAAGAATTAAATTTAAGTCATTTAAAACCTGGAATATATGTAATGCAGTTTAGCATCGGAAATAATTCAATTACTAAGCAATTAGTTTTTAAATAAACGCAGTAAAAGCTTTTTGTTTTTTTATGAATTAGCAAGCTTCTTTAAATTAGCAATAGCAGCAGTTGGATTCGCACTTTTAAAAACATGACTTCCAGCTACAAAAGCATCTGCTCCAGCGGCTACTAGTTTTTCTATGTTTTTATCGGTAACACCACCATCAATTTCAATTCTAGTATCTAAACCTTGCTCGTCTATCATTTTACGAAGCTTTCTCACTTTTTGATAGGTGATTTCTTCAAACTTCTGACCACCAAAACCAGGATTAATAGACATTAATAAAACCATATAGCATTTCGGTAAAATATCTTCTAAAACACATACCGGAGTCGTTAAGTTTAAAACCACACCAGCTTTACAACCAGCATCTTCAATTTGTGTAAGTGTTCTGTGTAAATGCACCGTAGATTCGTGATGCACCGTAATAATATCGGCACCAACTTTTGCGAATTCTTCAATATAACGCTCTGGCTTTTCAATCATTAAATGCACATCTAACGGCTTTGTTGCATGCTTTTTAATAGCGGCGATTACTGGCATTCCGTAAGATATGTTTGGTACAAAATGACCATCCATTACGTCAATATGAAACCAATCGGCATCACTATTATTAACCATTTCTGTATCGCGTTGTAAGTTACCAAAATCTGCGGCAAGCATAGAAGGAGCAATTAATTTGTCAGACATTTTCTTAGTTTTTGTTGTGTTTGCACAAATATAGAAAAGTCTTTTTGAAGTAGCTTCCCAAAGGAAAGATAAAAATTTCTAGAAGGATAAAGAGAAAATAAGGAAAGTATTAAAATGAGTGAACCCAGAGTAATCAGCTCTGGGTTCTTTCATCAATCAAAAAACGAACAGCTTTCGTACCCACGAAAGTGGGTATCTAATTCTGTTTGTTGGGGTAATTTAGTTGTAATTTTTAAAATTACTATCCTAAATAAGTTTTTAATATTTTACTTCTAGACGTATGTTTTAATCTACGAATAGCTTTTTCTTTAATTTGTCTTACACGCTCACGAGTTAAATCAAACGTTTCACCAATTTCTTCTAAAGTCATTGGGTGTTGGTTTCCTAAACCAAAGTATAAACGAATAACATCTGCTTCACGAGGCGTTAATGTTTCTAGAGCACGCTCAATTTCGGTACGTAAAGATTCATGTAATAAATCACGATCCGGATTTGGAGACTCACCAGAATTTAATACATCATATAAGTTAGAATCTTCCCCTTCTACCAAAGGCGCATCCATACTTACGTGACGACCAGAATTTTTCATAGACTCCTTAACATCGTTAATAGTCATGTCTAATTCTTTAGCAATTTCTTCCGCACTTGGAGGTCTTTCATGTGCTTGTTCTAAAAATGCAAACGTTTTATTAATCTTATTAATAGAACCAATTTTATTTAAAGGCAAACGTACAATTCTAGATTGTTCTGCTAATGCTTGTAAAATAGATTGTCTAATCCACCATACCGCATAAGAGATAAATTTAAAACCACGCGTTTCATCAAAACGTTGAGCCGCTTTAATTAAACCTAAATTACCTTCATTAATTAAATCTGGTAAAGTTAAACCTTGATTTTGGTATTGTTTCGCTACAGATACAACGAAACGTAAATTAGCCTTTGTCAATTTCTCTAAAGCCAATTGGTCACCAGCTTTAATACGTTGTGCTAATTCTACTTCTTCATCAGCTGTAATTAAGTCAACTTTTCCTATTTCTTGTAAATATTTGTCTAATGATGCGGTTTCTCTATTGGTAACCTGCTTGGTAATTTTAAGTTGTCTCATCTAATGTCTCGTGTAAAATTAAGTGTGAATAAAACGTTCTACATAGTTATACGTAGAAAGAGCAGTAAATGTTACAAAAAAGTTTATTTATTTTTTATGAATTGTAAATCAAAGCATTAATAAAGGTTTGGGCGTTCCGTTTTTAAACCTAAAATGGTTTTAAAACGTCAGGCTATCACTAATATCCTCCCTCGAACGAAGTTCTCAAATTCCCACAATAAACCAAGCCTCCCAATAAACAAAAAACCACCAAGCTTTCGCTAAGTGGTTTTATAATTAGATAGATATAATAATCACGTAAATAACAGCCTACAAAAAACTAGCTCTTACTTCTGCAACTAATTTAGTGCCGTCTGGATCTGCTTTTGTTTTAAGCTTACAAAAATCTTCAGCCCATTGTGAGGTTCTAATACGTAAAGGCGGATGGTTATTTTGTGCCACTTGTAAAGCCACGGTTGCGACTTCTAATCCGGTTTGATAAAGTGATACTTCGCTTAATTTGGATCTCTTTTCAATTCCAGCCATGTATTGATTAAAAATAGGTGCGTACTCTCCGGTTGCTAACTGTCCTTCGGTGGTTGTTTTAGTAATGGCTGAGGTCATAAATGCTGTTGCAATTCCTCCTGGTTCTAAACACGTAATTTTAATATTAAAAGGATCGCTAACATAGGTTGCTAAGGCTTCCATAAAACCTTCTACCGCAAATTTTGCTCCGCAATATAGCTCGTTAAAAGGTTGTCCAACCAAACCACCAACAGAGGTAATACTAATTATTTGTCCCGATTTTTGTTTGCGCATGTGTGGTAAAACAGCCTGTGTACAATACACCACACCAAGATAGTTTACGTCTGTGACCCATTTTATTTCGGCTTGGGTTGCTTGTTCAGTTGTTTTTGCAAAACCTGCACCAGCGTTATTCAAAAGGAGGTCTATTTTTCCATCGTTTTTAATAATGGTATCTACTGCAGCTTTTATAGTTTCTGTTTTTGTAACGTCTAATGGGAGTAAATGGATGTCTAAATTATGGTTGTCAATTTGCTCTTGTAATGCTGTTGCTTTGTCTAGATTACGCATGGTAGCGTAGACCTTAAAATTATTTTTAGCAAATAGAATAGCGCTTTCAAAACCTACTCCTGTAGATGTTCCTGTGATTAATATATTTTTTTTCATAGTTTTTGTTTTTATTGGAGTGAATGTTCATTCCAAATTAATAATAAATTTTTTTATGCTTTTATTGCATCCCAAAGCATGTGCATTTGGTTGCTAAGTGATGTTTTGTTGTGTGCTTTCTGATTAAAATACCAACGTAAATAGGCTATTATAGAGCTACCAATAAACATTAATATTTCGTCTATATTTATGGCTTTAATATGGCCATCTTCTTGTCCTTTTGTTAGCAAATTGCAAACTGGAATAATAGATTTTCCGCCTTCGTTTCTACTGTCTTCTGTAATAATAGGAGAGGCTTGCAACTGCTCCATAAATTTAAAATAGGTAGGATTGGCTATAAAAAAATCAATCATAGCTGTGCAGTAGGTTTCAAATTGCGTTTGAATAGATTTGTTAGCGTCGAACTCTAAAAACAGGTCTTTTTCTTCGTGTTTTATGCTGACGTAAATGGTATTTATTAATATTTCTTTGTTTGGGAAATAGTTGTAAATCGTACCCATTCCTGTGCCTGCTGCTTTAGCAATAGCAGACATTGGTGTGTTGTGTACCCCTTTTTGAGTTAATAGCGTAATGGCAGCAGATAGTATGGCTTCTTTTTTATTCACGATGCAAAGATATATTTTTTTTGGAATGATTATTCCAAAAGTTTAACTTTATTTTAATTATTGGCTTTTGGGTTGGATTTTGATATGCTTTTGCGTCCAATTTTTTAGCAGATGTAACAACCTTAGTAAAGATTTATTTTTTTAGTATTTTATCTTGCGCTCTTTTTCTTTCCACCATTTCCAAATAGATGTCCTCTACATGTTCTCGTGCCCAAGTGGTACGTCTTAAAAAACCGAGACTTGATTTCATGGTAGGATTGTAGATAAAACAGCGAAGATTAGTACGGTCGCCCAAATATTCCCAACCATAATGTGCTACTAAACGCTCTAATACTTGTGCTAGTTTTACACCATGAAAAGGGTTGTCTAACTGCTCTTGAGTCGCTTGTTTTCTTATGCGTTTGGTCGGTTTATCTTCATTGGTGTTGTTATCCAACAATTTATCTGGCTGCATCTGTTTATTAGTCTGCTCACTTTTGTTATTGTTTTGTTTGTCCATTATGGTGTATGGCTTGTGGTGTTCTTTTTTATAATGTATAGTTGCAATTTAAACAAAAAACACCTTGCTATCGCAAAGTGTCATTTTTATAAAACACTCCTTTTTAAAGGTCGTAAAAGTTGTTACGTTATCTACTGTTGCAAGTTTACGGGATTCTGAGAATTTTTCTGCATCAGCGATTACAAATAAGATGTTTTAGTTTTCTGTAACCCATTTTTTTAATATTGGATGTTCCTTTAATACTCAAGCGTTTGGTTTGCTAGTACGTTTTATACGACTATAAAAACAATCCAAATGTTGAATTTTGGTAGCATCGAGAAAGTTGTTTTGTGTTCCTGAGGTTACAAGTTGCTTTTGGGTAGGGGCGTTTTCGATTTTTAAATAAAAACAAATAAGAATTTTATATAAAAAAAAACAGCAGTAAAAGCCAAAGATATATTGGATTTATACTGCTATTTTTAATTTGTATGTAAACGATGATTAGGCGTCTTGCATGGTGTCTGAAATAATTATTTCACGTAATAAAACGGCTTGTGGTAATTGGTATGCAAATTTTATGGTGTTTGCTACATCAGCCGCTGTGATATTTATAGCACCCAGATTTTGATTCCAATCGTTATAATCATCGATTATCGACTTGTCGGTTGTATGTCCTAATAATTCCGTTTTCACTGCTCCAGGCTCTATAGAAATCACTCTAACGTTATAAGGTGATAACTCTAATCGTGCGGTTTGTGTTAAACCTCTAACGCCAAATTTACTAGCCGCATATGCTGCGTGATTTTCAAATGCTTGTATCCCAGCCATAGAAGACAGGTTAATGATAGTACCGCTTTTGCGCGCTTTCATTTTTTGTATTACTGCAGACATTCCGTTCATAACACCAAGAATATTAACGTCTAGCATTTTTTTCCATTCTGCAGGATCTTGTGTTGTTATATCTCCTAAAAGCATTACTCCTGCATTGTTTACAAGCAAATCGGTTTCACCATAAATTGCTTCCGCTTCAGCGATAACTTTTTCAAAATTTTCTTTGTTGGTAACGTCCAATTTTCGGCATAACGTATTCGGTAAGTGTAAAGCCTCCATTTTTTCAACTCTTCTTGCTAATAATAAAAGCGGATACCCATCTTTAGAAAATGCTTTCGCCATTTCTAATCCAAATCCTGAACTTGCTCCTGTGATTACGATAAGTTTTTTAGTTTCCATACTATGTTTTTGTTATAATAAATATTAATGATAATTTTGATTTTTGAATTTTAACGGAAGTGTTTTAGATTGAATACAAAGATAAGCTATCAAAAAATGACATCAAAATACTATGTTTTTATGTTTATCATAATTTAAATTTATAATGGAAGAACGTCTTTTAAAATTTTTTGTAGCGGTTTACGAAGAACAGAATCTAACTAGAGCAGCAGAAAAATGCTTTGTATCACAGCCTAATATTTCTAACGGAATAAAGCAGCTGGAAGAAAAGATGGGTAAAAATCTTTTTAGAAGGCATAAAAGAGGAGTAGAACTAACTAATGAAGCACATTATTTGTATCCTATTGCTAAGCGCTTGTTAAGGGAATTAAAAGAATTACCAGACTTATTTTTGAAGCAAGACTTAACCAACGAAGTTACTATTGGTGTTGCAGATAGTTTACCACAAGAATATAAATTGCAATTTTTTAAAACAGCGACTCGTTTAAACACTTCTGTGTTGTGGAATGTAAATGAAATAGGAAGAGGAAATGAACTGAATTTATTAGTGCGGGAATGGAAAGATGAAGAAGATTTATTTTTACCAATTTGGAAAGAAAATTACGTGCTGTGCATACCAAATGGGCATTCTCTTTTAGAAAAAGATGAAATTGATTTAGTGGAAGATTTAAAAGACGAAAATTTTATACATTGTCCGCCTTGTGAAGCTCATAAACAATGCATTTCTATACTTAATTTTTCTAATCAATCCGTGAATACAGTTGGGAATTGTTCTACTAAAACCGAAACCTTAACGCTTTTAATGGCGGGATTGGGCTTGACTTTTTTACCAGAATATTTTATTGATGGTTGGTATGGTTTTGAAACCAGACCATATAAAGGTCCGGTTTATTATAGAGAAGTAGGTTTGGCCTATTCGCGTAATAGTTTACAAAATCCTGCAATTGCTAAAATGGTAAATCATTTTTCTAAAAATGAATTAAAAGGAAATAAGTTTAGTGATTTGGGCGCTTATAAAAAAGTGCAGACTAAATAGTTGATCTGTTAGTATTTATGCAGATAGACTCCTTTTATTTCGTATATCTATTAACGTGTTAACCAACCACTTTTATTGGCTGTAGCTATGGCATAAGGTGTAATCCAGAATAGACCAAAGGTGTATAGAATACTATAGGTATAAGCCCAAAATCCTTGGGATGTTTTATATCTATTGGTAAAGAATACTAAAGAAAAAGTCGATAAAATTAAGATACTAACCAAAGTAGATCCTACAAATAGTAAAGGATGTATCAAAATAAAAAATAGCATAAAAATTAGTAATGGATAACTCATAACAAGTCTAGAGAAATGACTAATAAATAATAAACGCGTTCCCATTTTTTCGCCTTCTCTAAAGTTTGTAAAAACGTATTTAGACATTTCTAGATTTTCACGTACATTACTGCGACCCCAGCGGATAAACATTTTATATAAACCTAAATATTCTTCAGGAACATTGGTGTATGCAACCGCATTCTTTTGAAATAGTACATGTTTCCCTTGTTTTAAAATCATGTTTGTCATGGCGCGATCTTCACCAATATCTGAAGGTTGTCCCATAAATGTTTGATTTATCCATTCTGGTAAGCATTTAAATACTGCAGTACTTCTATATGCAGCCAAAGCTCCTGGTGTGCATAATACGGAATTTAAATTGCTTTCTGCAGATCGTACAAATTCAAAACTCATTACAAAACTAACATCCAACATTTTAGGAAGCATTTCCTTTTTGTTATTTAAAACACGGATGTTTCCTGCAACGGCACCACATTGTTCGTTATTAACAAACGGACTAACTAGATTTCTAAGGGTATCTTCGGTAACAATAGAATCACTATCTACGGTCACGTAAATATCTCCTGTACCTAAATTAAATCCACGGTAAAGGGCGTGACGTTTTCCTTGGTTTTCAGGTTGTTGGTAGATTTCTAATCGATCTCCTAATTTATCTTTAGCATCCAGCATCCAATCCCAAGTATCATCCTTGCTGCCATCATCTATAGATATAATCTGAATTTTATGTTCTGGATAATCACTTTTTGCTAGACTCATCAAGGTGTCCCATACTTGTTTTCCTTCATTATAAGCAGGCACAATTACCGTACATGTTGGTAATTCATTGTCTGTTACAGAAGCAACGGGTTTGTATTTTATAAAGTTGTATGCGGTATATGTGAAAAATATTAATTTATAAGCAAATAGGGTTGCTGCAATAAGCATAAAGCTAACGCCAAGAGAAGATTCCATATTATTGGTATTGAATGTTTCAAAATCGGTATGAAAAACATAAAAAAAGTAAACCCCTATTAGTAGGAGTAAAAAAGTACTTAAAAGAACTATTCTATTTTGAGGGTTTTCTAATTTTCTATTACTTCGGAAGAAAGACGTAATTTTGGATTCTCTTTTTTTATGATTTGGCTGGAGATTACTAGTGTTTTTGGTCATAAATCTATTTGGATGGGTTGACTTAAAATAGATGTACGTGACAAGCTTTGGTTTAGATGTTTATAAATATTTATTTAAGAAAAATTTATAATTTGATGGGTTATGGAATGAAAATGATAAGGGATCTTTTCCTATCCTAAAATGGTGATTTAAAGAAGGAAACGAAAAAGCCTATTCAAATTAATGAATAGGCTTTTAAATATATTAAGAGCTAAAAAGAATTAATCCTTTTTATCTTCTCTTGGTTTTCTGTCATCACGACCTCTATTGTCACGAGAGCCTCTGTTATCACGTCCACCAGAACGTTTATCATCTCTTGGTGGTCTTGCAACATAACCTTCTGGTTTTGGTAACAAAGCTTTTCTAGAAACTTTTTCTTTGCGTGTTCTTGGATCTTGTCCAAAATACTTTACATCAAATACGTCTCCCATGTTTACAACATCGGTTACGTTTTCTGTACGTTCCCAAGCTAATTCACTTACGTGTAATAAAACTTCGTTTCCTGGCGCATCCATATACTCAACAACAGCACCAAAATCTAACATTTTGATTACTTTTACTTCGTAAACGCTACCAACTGTTGGTTTAAATAAGATAGAATCTATTTTTGCCATAACAGCATCAATACCTTTTTTACCTACACCTAAAATTTCAACAATACCTTCTTCAGTAACAGGATCCTCGTTAATAACGATTGTAGTCTCTGTTTCTTTTTGCATTTCCTGAATTACTTTTCCACCAGGTCCAATTAAGGCTCCGATAAATTCATTAGGAACACGTCTTGTTACCATGGTAGGAGCATGCTCTTTTACATCTGCATTTGGAGTAGCAATTGTATCTGTCAATTTCTCTAAAATATGTAAACGACCAGCACGTGCTTGTTGTAAAGCATTTACAAGAATTTCGTAAGAAAGACCTTTTACTTTAATATCCATTTGACAAGCAGTAATACCATCGGCAGTACCAGTTACTTTAAAATCCATATCTCCTAAGTGATCTTCATCTCCTAAAATATCAGATAATACAGCATATTTTCCAGATTCTGCATCCGAGATTAATCCCATTGCAATACCCGAAACAGGTTTTGTCATTTGCACACCAGCATCCATAAGTGCCATGGTACCAGAACAAACTGTTGCCATAGAAGAAGAACCGTTAGATTCTAATACTTCAGATACTACTCTTACTGTGTAAGGGCAGTCTGCAGGAATCATTCCTTTTAATGCACGTTGTGCTAAGTTACCATGTCCAACTTCTCTACGAGATGTTCCACGAATTGGTCTTGCTTCTCCAGTACAAAAAGGAGGGAAGTTATAGTGTAAATAGAAACGTTCTTCACCTTCTTTAGATGGCATATCTATTTGATTAGCATCTCTAGAAGTTCCTAAAGTTACGGTTGCTAAAGCTTGCGTTTCTCCACGAGTAAAGATTGCAGAACCATGTGTTGATGGTAAGTAATCTACTTCACACCAGATAGGTCTGATCTCATCGGTTTTACGACCATCTAAACGTAAACCTTCATTTAAGGTTAAATCGCGAATGGCAGCTTTTTCCGCTTTGCGGTAATAGTCAGAAACTAAACCACCATAATCTGCTAATTCTTCTTCCGAAAAAGTAGCTTTAATATCTTCTTTGATTTGTTGAAAAGCAGCACTTCTTTCATGCTTAGCAGATCCAGCTTTTGCAATAGCATACACTTTATCGTAAGCCATGTCATGCACTTTCTTCTCTAAATCTTTTTCTTCTCTTTCTCCTGCATATTCACGAACTTCTTTCTTTCCAAATGCTTCTGCTAATCTTAATTGAGCAGCACATTGTACTTTAATCGCTTCATGAGCAAACTTAATTGCATCTGCCATTTCTTCTTCAGAAATTTCATCCATTTCACCTTCTACCATCATTACTGAATCTGCAGAAGCACCAATCATCATGTCTAAATCAGACAATTCCATTTGTGCTGGTGTTGGGTTGATTACAAATTCACCATCTATACGACCAACTCTAGCTTCAGAGATAGCACATTCAAAAGGGAAATCTGATAATTGAATAGCTGCCGAAGCTGCTAATCCTGCCATTGCATCTGGCATAACGTCTGGATCATGAGACATTAACTGAATCATCACTTGAGTTTCAGAGTGATAATCTTTTGGGAATAATGGACGTAAAACTCTGTCTACTAAACGCATCGTTAATACTTCACCATCACTTGGTCTTGCTTCTCTTTTGAAGAAACCACCTGGATAACGACCTGCAGCTGCAAATTTCTCTCTATAATCTACCGTTAAAGGAAGAAAATTAAGATCTTTCTGTTCGTAATTGGAAACTACTGTACATAATAACATACATTTTCCCGATTGCACAACAACGCTTCCATGCGCTTGTTTTGCTAATTTTCCGGTTTCGATAGAAATTTCTCTACCATCACCAAGGTCTATGACCTCTCTAAATACTTTTGGAATCATAAATAAGTTTTAATACTAATTAAACATTGGTAGTTGTGTTGTGTAGTTGTTGTGGCCAATGAAAAACTGTAATTTAGCTTCTTCAATTTTTTGTCATTCCGAGTCCAAACATTTTTGTTTGGATGTGGCAATCTGTTTCTTTTGGAAGAGATTACCACGTCGTTACACTCCTCGTAATGACACTGTAACGTTGTTAGTTTATACCAAAAAACCACGCCGTTAAGCGTGGTCTTTGTATCGAGATTATTTTCTTAATCCTAATTCTTTAATTATTGCACGATATCTTAAGACATCTTTCTTAATTAAGTAATCTAGTAAGCTTCTTCTTTTTCCTACTAACATTACTAACGAACGCTCTGTATTATAATCTTTACGATTACTTTTTAAGTGTTGTGTTAAGTGCTCAATTCTTTGCGTAAATATTGCGATTTGTCCTTCTGCAGAACCAGTGTTTTTTGCGTTACCACCGTGTTTTTTGAATAATTCTTCTTTTGCTTTTTGATCTAAATACATGCTAATATTGTTGTAAATGATTTTTATGTACACGAAAGCCTATCTTTCGAGCGGCAAATATAGTTATTTTTATTTATATAGATATATAAAAAATAAAAAAGACCTTTATTTTTAAAAAATAAAGGTCTTTTTTATTAGTGTGTTAATCTTTAAGCTCTTAAAGGTTGGTTTTGTACTAAATCTATATACAGATTTACTCTGTTTTTTAATTCTTTTCTATGTGTAATAAAGTCTAGAAAACCATGTTCTAATAAAAATTCTGAGGTTTGAAAACCTTCTGGTAATTCTTTTCCAGTGGTATCTCTTACAATTCGTGGTCCGGCAAAACCAATTAATGCTCCGGGTTCTGCAATGTTAATATCTCCTAACATGGCAAAGGAAGCTGTGGTTCCTCCAGTGGTTGGATCTGTACATAATGAAATATAAGGTATTCCTGCATCTGCAAGTTGTGCTAGTTTTACGGAGGTTTTTGCTAATTGCATTAGAGATAATGCTGCCTCCATCATACGTGCTCCTCCAGATTTAGAGATAATCATGAATGGTAGTTTTTTATTTAGGGCATAGTCTGCGGCACGAGCTATTTTTTCTCCTACTACGCTTCCCATAGATCCACCAATAAAACTAAAATCCATTGCCGCAATTACTAAATCTTTTCCTTTAGATTTACCAACGGCTGTACGTACAGCGTCTTTTAATTTGGTTTTTTCTTGTGCTGCTTTTAAACGGTCTGGATACTTTTTTGTGTCTTCAAATTTTAAAGGGTCTTTAGATTCTAGTTTAGCATCTAACTCTTTATATTTATTGTCGTCAAAAAGTATTTCAAAATATTCGTTACTACCAATTCGTACATGGTAACCGTCTTCTGGACTAACGTAAAAGTTTTTTTCTAGTTCTTTTGCGTCTACTATTTTACCTGTTGGTGATTTGTACCAAAGGCCTTTTGGTGTGTCTTTTTTTTCTTGAGTCGAGGTGGTTATCCCTTTTTCTTTTCTTTTAAACCAAGCCATATAGATTTACGATTTTAGTTTTCTAAAATTAATTTAGTTCGTTCTTATTTAAAATAAAATAAGTGTACAAAATTACTCATTTTATTAATACAACTCAAAAATAGATGTAGCTATCTTGTTGTGTTGTATTATTAATGCATAAAAAATTCCGTTTAAGTGCTGATTGTATTCAGTTTAAACGGAATTTTAATTTTTATAATTACCTGGATTTGCGTTAGGGATTGAGCAATTGTTGGAGCACATCTTTGATTGCGACTTGTGAAAGCCCGACCCTTTTGGGTAACGCCAAAATAATTTTAAAGCGTATTTACGTTGTTAAGGTCTTCAAATGCTTTTTTAAGGCGTTCTACAAAGGTAATCTCTCCTTCTCTTAACCATTTTCTTGGGTCGTAATATTTTTTATTTGGAGATTCTGGTCCGTCTGGACTACCAATTTGGGATTGTAAGTAGTCTGTTTTTTCTGCCATGTAATCTCTAACTCCAGACATGAAAGCGTATTGCATGTCGGTATCGATATTCATTTTAATAACACCATAACCTATTGCTTCTCTTATTTCTTCTAATGTAGATCCAGATCCACCATGAAATACGAAATCAATATGGTTGTGAGGTAAATTGTGTTTTTTAGATAAAAATTCTTGAGAGTTTTTAAGGATTTTTGGAGTAAGTTTTACGTTTCCTGGTTTGTAAACGCCATGTACATTACCAAATGCTGCTGCAATGGTAAATTGGTCACTTACTTTGCTTAACTCTTCGTAGGCATAGGCTACTTCTTCTGGTTGCGTGTATAGTTTAGACTCGTCTACATCACTATTATCTACACCATCTTCTTCTCCTCCAGTAATACCTAATTCTATTTCTAGGGTCATTCCCATTTTGCTCATTCTGGCAAGATATTCTTTGCAGATTGCTATGTTTTCTTCTAGTGGTTCTTCACTTAAATCTATCATATGTGAGCTGTACAATGGTTTGCCAGTTTCCTTAAAATGTTGCTCACTAGCATCTAATAAACCATCTATCCACGGTAATAATTTTTTTGCACAATGGTCAGTATGTAAAATAACAGGGACCCCATAAGCTTCTGCCATTAAGTGGACATGTTTTGCACCTGCAATACTTCCTGCAATTGCTGCTTTTTGGTTTTCATTACTAAGTCCTTTTCCTGCATTAAAAGCACCACCTCCATTTGAGAACTGTATAATTACAGGAGCATTTAATGCCGCTGCAGTTTCTAAAACACCATTTATAGTGTTGGAACCAATAACATTTACTGCTGGTAAAGCAAAGCCTTTTTCTTTAGCAAGTTTGAAAATTTCTTGTACTTCACGACCTGTTGCAACTCCTGGTTTTATGTTATGTGCCATTTTATTATTTATTTTTGTTGATAATTTGTTTATCCAAAAGTACGAAATTTTTAAATAATTATTAAAGAATAAGTGGATTCTTAACGGAAAATTATACGATAACGTTTGCGTTATAAATGGCTTAAAACGGATAGTTTATACCAATGTTATAGACCGCATTTCCAAAGTTGTAGTCCTGAAACCAACGGTTGTTATCATCTGCAGGGTTGTAGGTTTTAAAGCCTAAGTCTAATCTTGCTACTGCGAAACCAAAATCATATCGAATTCCAAAACCAGAACCAACTGCTATGTCTTTTAAAGAGGATAAACTGGTGAAAGTTGCATTGTCATCTTCTACATCATCCAGCACATTCCAGATATTACCGACATCGATAAAAAGTGCTGCGTTAACATCTCCAAAGACATTAAATCGGTTTTCAAAACTAAAAGCTAGTTTTAGGTTTGCTTCATTAAACTCATTGTTTGATCCAGAGCTTCCTGGTCCAAGGCTGTAGGCTGTCCATGCGCGATTATCATTGGTGCCTCCGGCAAAGAAACTTTTAGAGAACGGTATGTTGGTAGAGTTGCCATAAGGAATTGCAATACCAATAAAACCTCGCGCTGCAAGTACATTCTTTTTTCCTAAATCCCAATGGCGAATATAATCGAACTCGGTTTTTACATATTGTGAGAATGCTACATTAAAAAACTCATATTGATCGTTACTGTTTTTTTGTAAGCCAAAAGCACTCGATGCTGCGGAAAAAACATTTCCCGCTAATTCTAGTTTAAATCGGAAAATAGAAAAGGTTTCATCGAATAAATTTTCACGCTTATCTTTGGTATAGTAGTAATTTGAAGAGAAAATAAGATTGTTCTCTGTCAATCTATCTTTACGCTCGCTAATAGCAGAAATGGTCTGGTAATCCTCATTACTTGAGGTTAACGAAGTGTTTCCGTTTAATACATCAGCAATAAAAAGATTAGCCTGATCTGGAATGCTTAAATCTGCATTGTCTGTATTGTAGTTTAAATCTTGTGCAATAGTATTTAAATTGTCATAAGAGGTTTGATAAACGTTAAAATAATTATCAGTATTTAAGTTTCTTACGTATTGCGCATTAAAAACATCTAATCTATTGGTTACCGTTTTGTTTGGAACCCATTTATAGTTAAAAGCTCCTGTAACCGTTTGTTTATCTAAACCAATATTTGTTTGACTAGACATAGCTAAGGATATGATAGTGCTGGGAAACATGTGTTTAGGTATTATTTTTTCGGTGTTAAAAGGAAAGAATAATCTAGGTATGGTTAATCTAAGGTTTGCACCTATTTCATTAATGTCAAAAAACGGATCGCCATCAGTGGATGCATCTTTGGAAGCACCAATAGATCCAATAGCAGAGAGTTCAAGGGTTTCTGCGCCTCTAAATACATTACGCATTAAAATACTAGGGTTTAAAGCAAAACCTACGGTTTGTATATCGCTTTGCGAAACTTCTGCGCTAAAACCAAACTTAAATTTCTTTAAAGGGGATAAATATATGTTTGCAGTTAGCGTGGTATCCTGATTTTCTATATATTCTATGTCCGGGTATTTAAACGTTTTCAAGTTGCTTAAATGTCGGTAAGAGCGCGTTTTGCTGATGTCTTTAAAAATGCTATTTGGGGTAATAAAAACAGCATCGGTTAGTGCTTTAGGTTTAAAACGCATTTTACCAACGCTAAATAAATTATAACCGTTATAAGTTAAAGTATCGGTTATCGTTTTATTTCTGTTTTCGTAAGAACTATTGGTAAAAATATTTACGTCTTTAACTTTATAGATTTTAAAAGGGATTCTGTAAGCAGAATCTTGTTTTCTAACCTGGCGATTTTTTATTTGTAAATCCACCAATACTTTTTGGTTGTTGTCAATAGAATCCATTTCAAAATAAATATATTCTTGACTAAAATGATATACACCAGAATTTTTAAAATGCTCTGTAATACGTTGTAGTTCGTTATCGAACGTACTTGTTTTGTATTGTTCTTTTTTAAGGAATGATTTATGCGATTGCGTTTTATATAGAGAATCTAAAATAGGAGAATCAATAGATGTGGTTAGAGAATCTACAAAATAAGCTTTGCCAGTATTTACCATGTAATCTACAGTTGCTTTTTTATTGCTAAGTGTGTCTATTTTTGAGCTAGCTTTAACATTAAACCACCCATTGTTAAAATAATACGCTTTTAAAAGATCTAATGATTTTTTTGTTTTGGCTTCCTTAATAATTACCGGAGCTTCCCCTGTTTTTTTAATCCAAGAATTAAAATCTATTTTTGCTTGTAAGTAGTTGTCTAGTTGTTTTTTAGATAAAAAGCGCTCTAGCCTTTTCTTACGTTTTGGATTTCTGTTTATTTTTTCGTTTACAATAGAGTCAATGTTTGGTCTTGCAGTGTTGTAAATATGTAGACGTAGTGGGATGCCTAAAAGTTTTCGGTTTGGGCTTTGGTATAAAAGATTGTTTATTCTTTCGGAATTTACTTTTTTGTTATTCACCACAATAGTGTTGTTAACCAGTAAGTGTTCCTTTTCGCCAACTCTTTTAACGGTATCACAAGAAGCAAAAAACATTGCAAGTAATACAAATAATACTATATTAAAGGGTTGTGATTTCAAGAATGTTATGTGATAAATTAATACTAATTTTGCTTTAATGAATTTAAGGTTTCATCTTTAACCCGTAAAAACCTTTTATAGTTTCAAAAATACATTATTTACATGTTATCCAAAAGCCAAATAAAATTAATAACTAGTTTAAAGCAAAAAAAGTATAGACAGCAGGAAGGCTTGTTTGTTGCTGAAGGTTTAAAAACGATAAAAGAGCTATTAAATTCTTCTTTAAAACTGTATCATGTTTTTACTACAACGTCTTTTGAAATGGATGTCATAGAAGAAACGGTTATTTCGGAAAAGGAATTAAAAAAAATCAGCTTTTTAACGACACCAAATACCGCTTTGGCAGTTTTTAGAATTCCGGATGCTACCGAAATAAAGACTAACCGTTTAATTGTTGCTTTAGATGCTGTTAGAGATCCTGGCAATTTAGGAACCATTATTAGGTTGTGTGATTGGTTTGGAATTGTAGACCTGGTTTGTAGTAATGCTACTGTAGATTGTTATAACCCTAAAGTAGTGCAAGCAACTATGGGCTCGATAACCAGGGTTAATGTGAGTTATTTGAATTTAGAAAACTTTTTAAAGCAAAGTAATACCGAAGTTTTTGGTGCTTTTATGGATGGCGAAAATGTATATAAAAGCGAATTGCCAAATGCAGGTATTTTGGTTTTAGGAAACGAAGCTAATGGCATTTCTGCAGCTATGGAAGCTTTAGTAACAAAAAGAATTAGTATTCCAAGGTTTGGACAATTGCAAGCAACAGAAAGTTTAAACGTTGCAACAGCAACCGCTATTTTGTTGAGTGAGTTTAAGCGGGGTTAGTAAACAGTGTTCAGTAAACAGTGTTCGGTAAACAGTGTTCGGTAAACAGTGTTCAGTAAATAGTGTTCAGTAAATAGTGTTCAGTAAACAGTGTTCAGTAAGCAGTGTTCAGTAAGCAGTGTTCAGTAAGCAGTGTTCAGTAAACAGTGTTCAGTAAATAGTGTTCAGTAAACAGTGTTCAGTAAATAGTGTTCGGTAAGCAGTGTTCAGTAAACAGTGTTCAGTAAACAGTGTTCAGTAAACAGTGTTCAGTAAACAGTGTTCAGTAAACAGTGTTCAGTAAACAGTGTTCAGTAAACAGTGTTCAGTAAACAGTGTTCAGTAAACAGTGTTCAGTAAACAGTGTTTGGTAGGCAGTGTTCTGTATTCTAGATTATTGAAAAGTCAAGTTTATAAACATACCTCTAGTTTGCATGCTAGAAACATTTCCTGTCCAAGGACTATTAGGATCTACATCAGGAACAATTTCATCATTAAATGCAAATATACCACGAATGGAAGGTGTGAATTTAAAAAAGAACATATAGAAGTCGATACCAAAGCCAATTTCGTAAAACAAATTATTCTTTTTCATTCTAAACTCACCAGCCGAATTATCGTCCGGATTGTCTTGATTACTAGAAAGGTTTAATGCAGTAGAGATACCACCAACTATAAAAGGTTTGAAATTATTAAGTCGTTTTGTAGAAAGTTTCACTAATAATGGGATGTGTATATAAGTAGATTTAACTTCTCGTATTAAATCTGCATCTGAGAATTCTGTTCCATCAAAATAGCTTTCATCATAAATTAAATTTCTAGAAGTTATTGATAAGCCTGGCTCTAATCTAATATCTATGTAATCGTTAATTCTTAAGTTTCCAATAAGTCCAACATTAAAACCGGTGCTTGTTTCTACTTGAATATCTTTTTTGTCTTCGTAATAGTCAAAATTGAAATCATAACTATTAAATCCAAGGTAGTAACCATAGCTTAAACGAGCTTTATCTACGTTTTCATTGTTTTTTATTTTCTCCTTACTAAATAGTTGTGCAGAAGAAGATTGATAAATAAAAAGGGTGATTATTATGACAAGTATATTTTTCATAAATTATTTTGACGATTTATAGATTGTTGCCACACCAAAAGTTTGGGGAAAATCTTTAACATTAATAAACCCCGTTTTTCTTAAAATATTGTTTAAAGCTTCTCCAAAAGGAAAAACCGAAGCAGATTCACATAAATATTTATACGCACTTCTATCTTTAGAGAACATTTTACCTATTAAAGGCAAAATATTTTTTGTGTAAAAATTGTAACCTTGTTTGTAAGGTGTTTTTGTTGGCATAGAAGTTTCTAGAATAACAAAAGTACCTTTAGGTTTTAAAACGCGGTGTATTTCTTTTAAACCTTTTTCTAGCGTTTCAAAATTTCTCACACCAAAAGCAACGGTGATGGCATCAAAAGAATTGTCTTCAAAAGGCATGTTTTCACTGTCTCCCAAAACCATTTCAATAGTATTCTCTAAGGCACGTTTTTTTATTTTGGTCTTACCAATATTAAGCATGCCACTGCTAATATCTAAGCCTACAATTTTTTCGGCATCTGTTTCTGCTAGATTTATAGCAAGATCACCAGTTCCTGTTGCAATATCTAAAATGGTTTTTGGTTGCATTTCTTTAACCATTGCCACCACTTTTTTTCGCCATGAAATATCAATTCCAAAAGAAATAACTCTATTTAAGCCATCGTAATCTTTAGAAATAGTATCAAACATTTTGGTAACTTGTTCTTTCTTACCTAAATCACTATCCTTATATGGTTTTATTTTCGACAAATCTATTTTTTTGGCAAAACTACATATTTTTTTTGTTTAAATACTTATTGAGGAATCAAATCAAATACATGCATCTTATTTGTATCTTAATAATTTGAGTATATTTGCATACTTTTTTGTTAAAACCACAAATGAAACATGTATCACAAAATTTTTAATATTTTGTATATTTATAAAATGCATATTACATCTGACCTTTTAAAAATAATACGTAACAATAGATGAAAATAATTATTGCTGGAGCTGGTGAAGTAGGATTTCATTTAGCAAAATTATTGTCTTACGAATCGCAAGAAATTACCTTAATAGATACTAATAAAGACAGTCTGTCTTATGCAGATAATCATTTAGATATTAAAGTTATAAAAGGAGATGCTACATCGATTTCTATTCTAAAAGACGCGAACGTTAAACAAAGTGATTTAGTGATTGCGGTAACCGCCTCTGAAACTACAAACATTACAGTTTGCGTTTTGGCAAAACAACTTGGAGCAAAACGTACTATTGCTAGAATTTCTAATACAGAGTTTATACTACACAAAGAAGAAGTTGGCTTTACAGAATTAGGTATCGATGAATTGATCTCTCCAGAAGCTTTGGCAGCTGCAGAGATTAGTCTTTTACTTAATAAGTCAGCATTTAATGATAGTTATGAGTTTGAAGAAGGAGCACTTACTATGGTTGGTTTAAACTTGGCTAGAACGGCATCTTTTGTGGGTAAAACGGTAAGGGAAGCAGCTCAGTTGTTTTCTGAAATTCATTTTGTGCCAATTGCAATTCAGCGTTTTGGTACACAATATACCATTATTCCTAGAGGAGATACGCAATTTAAAGAAGGCGATAATGTGGTTTTCATTACTAGTGAAGGCGGCGGAGATGAGTTGTGTAAAATGACAGGAAAAAGTAACGCCGAAATTAAAAATGTAATGATTCTTGGAGGTAGTAAAATAGGTTACAAAACGTCCAGAGATCTATGCGCAAAAAGTTTTAATGTAAAGCTTATTGAAAAAGATAAAGAACATGCTTTTGACTTGGCAGACGAGTTAGAAAAAGTGCTAGTAATAAATGGAGATGGTAGAAATGTCGATTTACTAGAGGAAGAAAATATTGCAGATATGGATGCTTTTATTTCTGTAACAGGAAATTCAGAAACCAATATTATGTCTTGCTTAGTGGCAAAATCTAAAGGTGTGAAAAAAACGATTGCCCTTGTGGAGAATATGGATTATTTTGAATTATCACAATCCATAGGAATTGATACACTGATCAATAAAAAACTACTTGCAGCAAATAATATTTTTAGATATATCCGTAAAGGAGAAGTGGTTGCAATGACCAAACTGAATAACATGAATGCAGAGTTATTAGAGTTTAAGGTAAAAACGAAATCAGAAATCAACAACAAACTTATTAAAGACGTAGATTTTCCTAGGTCGGCGATTATAGGTGGTGTTATTAGAGACGGAAAAGGACATATCGCATTAGGTAGTTTTAGAATACAAGAAAACGATAATGTGGTAGTATGTTGCTTACCAAGATCTATTAAGCGCGTTGAAAAAATATTCTTGTAAATGAGAGCAATAAAGCTTAACTACAAAATTATTTTCCATTTTTTCGGATTACTGCTATTGTTTAATGGTGGTTTTATGTTGCTGTCTGCACTCATAAGTTTAATTTATAAAGACGGTGTTACTTTAGAATTATTCCTTTCCGGAATTGTAACGCTTTTAGTGGGTGTTTTTGGTATGGTTTATACTAGAAAACATAGCAAAGAAATGAATAAACGGGAAGGTTACATTGTGGTAACTTTTGGTTGGATTGTTATGTCGCTATCTGGGACGCTACCTTATGTGTTTACAGAAAGTATTCCGCAATTTACGGATGCTTTTTTTGAAACGATGTCCGGTTATACTACAACAGGAGCATCTATTTTAAACGATATTGAAGCAGTTCCTGAAGGTGTTTTATTCTGGCGAAGCCTAACCCATTGGATTGGTGGTATGGGTATTATTGTACTTGCAATTGCTATTTTACCGCTTTTAGGAATTGGAGGAATGCAACTTTTTGCAGCGGAAGCTCCGGGACCGAGTACCGATAAACTACATCCTAGAATAACAGATACTGCAAAACGTCTATGGCTTATTTATTTTGGATATACTATTGCTGAAACTATTTTGTTGCAAGCGGCAGGAATGACCTTTTTTGACGCTATAAATCACTCTTTGTGTACTTTATCTACAGGAGGTTTTTCTACTAAAAACGCGAGTGTTGCATATTGGAATAATGAACCCGTTATTCAATATATAATCATAGTATTCATGTTTTTAGCGGGAACAAACTTCGTGTTAAGCTATTTTGCTTTTAAAGGGAAAGTGCAAAAAATTATTCATGATGAAGAGTTTAAGTTTTACTTTAGGTTTATAATTATTTTTACAGCAATTGTGTCTTTGATAATTTATTTTAGGGCAGATCTTACAGAGTCAACAATAGCGCATCCTATGGTTTGGGGGAAAGCAGAAAGTGTTTTTCGTCATGCTCTATTTCAAGTGATCTCTGTAATAACAACAACTGGTTTTGTAACCGCAGATTATACCTTATGGACGCCATTTTTAGTGGTATTCTTTTTTGGTATTATGTTTCTTGGTGGATCGGCAGGAAGTACTTCTGGAGGTGTAAAAGTAGTACGCCATTTAGTGTTAATTAAAAATGGTTTTTTAGAGTTTAAACGTACTTTGCATCCTAATGCTATTGTTCCTGTTCGGTATAATAAAAAAGCAATTTCTAAAGAAATTGTATTTAATATACTTGCCTTTTTTATTCTCTATATGCTTTCCTTTATTGTTGGGGCTTTGGTGTTTTCTATGATGGGAATAAATTTTGAATCTTCGGTCGGTTTGGCAGCTTCTAGTTTAGGTAACGTTGGTCCTGCACTCGGCGATTTTGGACCTGTAAATAACTATGCAGCATTACCTAATTTAGGGAAATGGTGGTGTAGTTTCTTGATGCTAATTGGTAGATTAGAATTGTTTACGGTACTTATATTATTTACACCATTTTTCTGGCGAAATAGATAAGAACTTTTGCATACTTTTCTTTTAGTATTCTTCGGAAGAAATTCTTTTACCATATAAAAAGTGTAACATTTGTGTAAAAAAGACTACATATATGTAAAGCAGCTTTGTACTCGATTGTTAACGGATGCTCTTTTGAGCAAACCTCAAAATAATCTTTTATAGTATTTAAATAGAAATAAGAATCTACATTCTTGTAATACACTTCTATTGTCTAAAATTTAATGTTTCACTTTTAAAACCTGAAAATTATGGGATTTGGTGGTTCTGCACAAGCAATGATTACTATTCTTAAGAATAACGAAAAAATGCGTGCACAACGTAGTAAACGTAAAGCGTATGGAGGGAGCTATACTAGTGTAAGACTAGAGTTTCCGAATACTGCGACCGAACAAGATTTGAAAAAAATTGAAACGCGTTTACAGCGGGAAAACAAACAATTAAAATTAAAACGAATGCTTGTTTTTGGTTTCCTTTTTAGCATATTAATGTCACTAATTATTATTTATATATAAAACGATGTCTTTAGGAAAATTGATGCTATTCACGTTGAAGAATAATGAAAAATCTCAAACGTTTAAAAAAGAAAATTTCGAGACCATTTTTTGGTAAGATTGCCAAAATCGAATCCTTGTATAAATTTTCCGAAAGCGACACTTGAAATTTTAGAAAAAATACGTTTGTAAATGGCTATTCAGAATAAAAAAGAAACTGTTTATTATCTAGTACGTTTGGTAATTACTTTGCTTTTATTTTTGCTAGTAATGGTATAAAAAAAAAGGCTATTAATAACAATTGTTTTAATAGCCTCTTTTAAATTTTATAAAGATAGAATTAACTAACCGCTTCTTTAATACGTTTTATAGCTTCTTTAATTTGCTCTTGACTTGCAGCATAAGAAATACGAATACAGTTTTTATCACCAAAAGCATCTCCTGTAACAGTAGCTACTAAAGCTTCTTCTAAAAGATATAAGGAGAAATCGGTAGCATTGTTTATTGTTTTTCCTCGTAAAGTCTTTCCGAAGAAATAAGAAACATCTGGAAATACGTAAAACGCACCTTCTGGAGTATTGGTTTTAAAACCTTCTATGTCATTCAATAAATCTAAAACCATATCCCGACGTGTTTTAAACTCGTCTATCATGTATTTTACAACACTTGGATCTGCATTTAAAGCCGTTATAACAGCACGTTGCGCTATACAGTTTGTTCCACTAGTTACTTGTCCTTGCATTTTATTACAAGCACGTGCAATCCAATCTGGAGCACCAATAAATCCAACTCTCCAGCCTGTCATGGCAAAAGCTTTAGAAACACCATTTACGGTAATTGTATTATCAAACATACCCTCAATTCCTGCCATACTTGCATGCGGCTTTCCTGTGTAGTTTATGTGTTCGTAAATTTCATCGGAAACGACATAAATATTCGGATGCTTTACTAAAACAGAAGCCAAAGCTTGTAATTCTTCTTTACTATATAGGGATCCACTTGGGTTACAAGGCGAACTAAACCAAAGCATTTTTGTTTTTGGGGTAATGGCAGCTTCTAATTGTGCGGCTGTCATTTTGAAGTCGGTATCTATAGACGTTTTTACTTCTACAGGAACGCCTTCAGCAACCTTAACAATATCACTATAACTTACCCAATACGGACAAGGTAAAATTACCTCGTCACCTTTATTTAACATTACTTGTGCTATGTTATATAAAGATTGTTTTGCACCTGTAGAAACAACTACTTGTGGTAAAGTATAGGTTAGATTATTGTCGCGTTTAAACTTTGTAATAACAGCTTCTTTTAAATCTACATAACCATCTACTGGGGAGTACGAATTGTAATTGTCGTTTACTGCCTGTATTGCAGCGTCCTTAATGAAATCAGGAGTATTAAAATCTGGTTCCCCAAGACTTAAACCAATAATATCTTTTCCTTCTGCTTTTAATTCTCTAGTTTTTGCTGCCATAGCTAAAGTGGCAGAAGTAGACATGTTTATTATTCTTTCTGAAAGTGGATTCATGTATGAAATGTTGTTTTGAGGTACAAAAAATGATGTTATGCCATGCTAGGTTTTTTACCTAGTACTTTTAGTTGTTGATAGTGTTCTCCTATTGCTTTCCACATCGTATTGTACTCGTTGTAAGGTAAGCTGAATTCATGCGCAGTATCTTTAACTATTTTGGCTATGTTTTTGTAATGAACATGGCTAATATGTGCGAATAAGTGGTGTTCTACTTGTCTGTTTAAACCTCCAGTATAAAATTCTACTAACCAATTTTTAGGAGAAAAGTTAGAAGTGGTGAATAACTGATGGATTGCCCAAGTATTCTTCATGTTACCGGCTTCATCAGGGATAGGCATATCTGTGTTTGGCATTACGTGTGCTAGTTGAAAAACAACACTTAAGATAATTCCAGCTGTATAATGCATGATTAAAAACCCGATTAAAACTTGCCACCAAGCATACCCCATTGCTAAAGGAAGAACTACCCAAATAGTGTAATATAGTATCTTACCAATAATTAACTTTGTCCATTGTGTAGCTGGTTTAGGGAATTCACCATAAGACAGTTTTCTTTTTAAATAAATATAGGTTTGTTTGAAATCTGTAGTAATTGCCCAGTTTACAGTTAGTAAACCATATAGTAAAAAGGCATAATATTTTTGGTATTGATGAATTTTTAACCATTTAGAATGCTTAGAAAAACGAATGATTCTTCCCGCATCGATGTCTTCATCATGTCCTTGAATGTTGGTGTACGTATGGTGTAATACATTATGTTGTACTTTCCAGTTGTAATCGTTTCCAGCTAAAATATGTATGCTGCTTCCCATTAATCTATTTACCCATTTTTTGCTAGAAAAAGAACCATGATTTGCATCATGCATCACATTCATTCCTACACCAGCCATCCCAATACCTATAACCATCATAGATATAATTTGAAGCCAAGTTGGTAAATCAACCGTTAATAAAAGTACTAAAGGACCAAGTAATAAAGTAAACATTACTATGGCTTTAGTATATAACTTCCAATTACCGGTTTTTTTAATTTTGTTCTCTTTAAAGTAGTTGTTAACACGTTTGTTTAGTGTTTTAAAAAACTTTGCCGAGTCTGTCCTTGAAAAAGTTATTGTTTGTTTTGTCATGCTATTATTTTTTACTGTATTATAACGTATAAATACAAGTATCAATTATTACACCAAAGATAAATAATATTGACGTGCATCTTAATAAAATTTTCATAAAAATGCACAATAATTTATCTACTTTTGTGCAAAATTAAAAACCATGGAGCTAATTCTTAAGTATTTTCCAAACCTTACAGAAGATCAGATTGATAAATTTACCAAGTTAGAAGCTTTGTATCAAGACTGGAATTTAAAGATTAATGTAGTGTCTAGAAAAGATATTGACGAACTATATTTACGTCACGTTCTGCATTCTTTAGCTATTGCAAAAGTCATTGATTTTAAACCGAAAACTAAAATCATGGATGTTGGTACTGGTGGAGGATTTCCAGGAATACCTTTAGCTATCTTGTATCCGGAATGCTCTTTTCATTTGGTAGATAGTATTAATAAAAAACTGAATGTTGTTAGAGAAGTTGCCGAAGGTTTAGGCTTAGAAAATGTAAAAACAACCCATTGTAGAGTCGAGGAAATTAAAGATACCTACGATTTTATTGTAAGTAGAGCAGTAGCCGCAATGCCAACTTTTGTACATTGGGTGAAAGGTAGAGTTGCTAAAAAACAAAACCATGAACTTAAAAATGGTATTATTTATTTAAAAGGAGGTGATTTAGCGGAAGAGTTACAGGATTACCCAAAAGCAACCATTTATAATATTTCAGATTATTATACCGAAGACTTTTTTGAAACTAAAAAAATAGTGCATGTGCCTTTAAAATATAAAGGTTAGAATCTTGATTTATATTCTGTTGGCGTAATAATAGTAATGATTTCTTTCTTTTCTATTGGCTTTTTAATTCGAACATTATTTTTTTTGTAATGCCATGTTTCATTAATTCTGTCCGCAGAAATATCTAACATAGCTTTACCCTTTTTACATGTTATTTTAATCGTAGTATGTATGGATTTGTTGTTGTTTGAATATTGTACCGCGCCATTTAGTATAGTCATATTATCTATGGGGTCAATCGTTCCTAAAACTTTAATCACACGTTCGTTAATGCTCGCTTTTTCTATGGCTTCGTTGTACAGTTCTATATCTGTATAGGCTTTTGTGTAATCAATCAAAATGCCACTAAAGCCAGAAGAAGAAAACACAAACAGGAATAGAATAAAACTTATAGCTACAGCGGTAAACCATTTCCAATTACGATACCACCAACTTTTATGTGCAATAATCTCGTTATTCATTTTGTTCCATTTACTTCAAATATATCTAAAAAGAAAAACGCTTCAAAATAGAAGCGCTTTATATTCTTAAATTTCTAGGTTGTTATTTTACCATAAACTTTGTTTTTAAGTTTTGGTTTTCTGAAGTTTCAATATGTAAAATATATAAACCGGAAGCAACATGTAACGGTATTCTGGTTTTTGTGTTTAATGTTAAATTAGTATTATAAACCATTTTCCCTGTAACATCTACAATAGTAATTCTAGCATTGTTAAATGTTTTGGTACTTAGAATATGTAAAGCATCTGTAATTGGGTTTTTTTCTAGTTTAATACTGGTTTCTAGGTTCGTATTTGTAGATAATGGTTGTTGAAAAATTTCATTTAGAGCAAATGCGACATTAGCTTCCGTTAAAGTAACGTGAGGTTGATTCTCTGTTGGCATATACCAAGCATCAAAAGGGGTTAGGTTAGATGTTGCTCTGGCGGTTGTAATTCCAGATGGGGCATGAAACCAATTAATTTCATTCGCATATATTTCAAAAGCCATGGCGCTTACACTTGGTATAAAGTTAAAGTGATCTGTGGTTAAGGAACCTAAAAATTCACCTACTAAACCATCCGTTGCCAAATCTTCGGTAAGTCCTAAAATATCAAAAAGGCCACCGGAAGCCGCATCAATACCATCCGAGTATGTAAAAGAAGTTGTACTTGCATTGTTTCTTCTGTCATTTGCCAAAGGAAACCAAAGCGGAAAATCTAAGTGTACTTGGCTCATTTCAATTTGTGTTCCTGCAGCTGGTGTAAAATAGGTTTTAGCTTTTAGCTCTGCAACATCAAAAAGATCAATATTTGCATTTACAATTCGGCTACCAGGAACTAAGTTGTTAGTATTTGAAGTGTTGTCTTGATACCGACTATTATTACCGCTACCATTAATTATAGAAACGTTTCTGGTTAATTCTGGAAATCCGTAAGCATTATTACTAAGCGCATTCATACTATGGAAAAAAGTGTTTTTAAAGGCATGTGCTCTTGGTGTGGATAAACTGCTATTAAAAGTTACACCGTCACTATTTGTAATATGTGGTTCAAATTGATCGGTAAGCATTTGTCTTGCGGCTGCAGAGGTTAGCATACCATCAATAATTGGTTGTAGTTCCTCTACATTTTGGTCTCCCAAAAACCAAAAATCATCTAAACCAAAAGCAAGGAAATTAAATTGATGTTGAAAACCGATTGGCACGTTTGCGCCATGATGTGGTGCATCAAAAGAAATATATAATCTTGTGTCATGGTTCAGGGAAGGCACACTTTCCATATAATTTAATGCATATCTCGCGATTAGTCCGCCCATACTTGGGCCAATAACTACGTTTTGTGCATTTCCTACTTTCTGTGCATTAATTTCTTCAATCAAATGCACTAGTAACATAGCGTTACGTTCAATAAAATCGGAACCTCCATCAATAATGGCATTGTCGGCAGCCCGAGCATATACTGGAAAGTTTAAATATACCACATCAAAACCTTCTTCTTTAACTAGTGCTTCTAGGTTGGATGTGGAACCATTATCATCAAAATCTAATAATTCGCGTAATCCTGTAATGTCTCTTCCGTCACCTGGGTCAAATCCGTCGACTAAAAAAATAGGTTTGTCCAAAATGTTGTCATCACTTAAATATATTTCATATTCTCCAACTCCTGGATAGGAAGTAGCTTCACCATAAGCAGATAAATTAGGAGTAATACTAGAAGTGAATGTGGTAATTACTCTATTTTGGTATGTATTTAAATCTTGATTGGAGTATTTAATTTCAATAGTTGAAGTGCTTGAAATTACTTCGTTATTATCTAAAGTTAGAGCGAAATGGAGCGTTTTTTTACCTGCTTCGGAATAATCGATAACTATGTTTTGATTTAGGTTTATATTTTTAAAACCTTTACCGTCATTAAAATCTATTGCAATATTTTGAAAGCCATTTTCTGTAGTATTAAATACATTGGAAGCATCTAAGCGAAATGTTGTTTGCAGCCCTTTTGTTGTTGCACGTAGCGCAGAAGCAGTGGTTATAGAGCTTTTTTCAAAAACAGGTGTTTCTACATTTGTTCTTCGCAAATTTCCTTGCGCATCTCTGGTTACTATGTGGTTTCGCATAGCGGTTTCTGTTATAGATTCAAAGTCGCTATGTAATATTGCTAACGGAATTACATTAGTAAAGTAACTCTGGTTGCGCTGCTCTTTTAAGCTTTGTACAGGTAAAAGACGTTCTTGCAGGTCTCCTTGAGCAATTGTTTTGTATGCTTGGTAAAACCCTAGATTGTTAATTGTTTTGTGGTTATAACTGGTAATATCTCCAATTACAGATTTTTGTGCAAAAACAGAAGTTTCCATATCTGAGGTGTCAAACTTAAGAAGGGCTTTTTTGTTTTGAGAGAATGTGGTTAAAGTAATAAAGGAAAATAATAAAAAGTATAAATTTTTCATATAATAGAGGGATTGATTAATCTTTTTAAATATATGAAGTTCTCTCAGTCTTTTTTTAATTATGTATAGATTTAAGCTAAAAGGTATAAAAAAACCCTTGAAATGATAAAATTTCAAGGGTTTTTTTGTGTATAATTAATTTTGTTTACTCTCCTAAAAATGGATATCTGTAATCTGTTGGTGTTACAAATGTTTCTTTAATCATTCTTGGTGAAACCCAACGTTGTAAGTTTAAAATACTTCCAGCTTTATCGTTTGTTCCAGAACCTCTAGCACCTCCAAAAGGTTGTTGTCCTACAACAGCACCAGTTGGTTTGTCGTTAATATAGAAGTTTCCAGCACAGTTTTCTAAAGCTTTTGTTGCTTCAATAACCGCATATCTATCTGTTGCTAAAATAGCACCAGTTAACGCGTAGTCACTAGTTTCGTCAACTAGTTTTAAGGTTTCCGAATATTTGTCATCCTCATAAACATAAATAGTCATAACAGGTCCAAATAACTCATCACACATCGTCGTATATTTTGGGTCTTCTGCTACAATTACAGTAGGCTCAATAAAGTAACCTTTGCTTTTATCGTGACCACCACCAACAATAATGTCGGCACCTTTGTCTTCTTTAGCTTGGTCAATATATTTTGCAAGTTTATCGAAAGAACCTTCATGAATTACAGCAGTAATAAAGTTGCTCATATCTTCTGGAGATCCCATTTTAAAAGATTTTACATCTTTAATTACTTGCTCTTTTACTTCATTCCAAATGCTTTTAGAAACATAAGCACGAGAAGCAGCACTACATTTTTGTCCTTGAAATTCAAAAGCACCTCTAACAATAGCAGTTGCTACTTGTTTTGGGTTTGCAGTTTTGTGGGCAACGATAAAATCTTTACCTCCAGTTTCTCCAACAATTTTTGGGTATGTTTTGTAGTTATGGATATTGTTTCCAATTTGTTTCCATAATTCTTTAAATACATAAGTAGAACCTGTAAAGTGTAAACCAGAAAAATCTGGACTAGCCAATACGGTGTCTGTAATCATAACTGGATCACCAAATACTACATTGATCACACCTGCAGGTACGCCAGCTTCTTCAAATACATCCATAATTACTTTTGCAGAGTATATTTGAGAATCACTAGGTTTCCATACTACTACATTTCCCATCATTGCCATACAAGCAGGTAAGTTACCAGCAATAGCAGTAAAGTTAAATGGAGATACCGCGTATACAAAACCTTCCAGAGGTCTGTATTCAATTTTATTCCATGCGTCACTTGTACTTTCTGGTTGTTCGTGGTACATATCTGTCATAAACTGTACGTTAAAACGTAAAAAGTCTATTAACTCACAAGAAGCATCAATTTCTGCTTGGTGAATGGTTTTAGATTGTGCCATCATAGTAGCAGCATTTATTTTTGCTCTATATGGACCAGCAATTAATTCGGCAGCTTTTAAAAAGATAGCAGCACGATCTTGCCATGGCACTTGAGACCAACCTTTTCTTGCTTCAAGAGCAGTAGAGATAGCTTCATCTACATGCGATTTGTCAGCGATATGGTATTGACCAACAATATGTTTATGATCATGAGGCGGAGACATTGTTCTAGTGTTACCAGTAGTAACATCTTTCCCGTTTATGTACATTGGCACGTCTAAATTGCTGTTGTACATTTCTTTATATGTTTTTGAAATAGCTTCACGATATTCGCAACCAGGAGCATACGCTCTTACAGGTTCGTTTATTGCGATTGGAACATTAAAAAATCCTTTTCCCATTTTATTTTGAGTTTTTAGTTGTAAAATTTGAAGTGCAAAGTTACGATATTTTTATAGATTAGTAATTCTTTGAAATATTAAAGGCAAGTTAAATTATAAGATATTTTTTGTAAGTTGCCGTGCAGATTAAAGACTACAAAAAACATGTGTACAGTAACTATTTTTGCTAAAGGAGAAAATGATTTTGTGTTAACCTCGAATAGAGATGAAGCACCAAATCGTGTTTCTTTATCTCCAGATTTTTATTCGGTAAATACCACTAAAATGTTGTTTCCTAAAGACGAAAAAGCTGGAGGAACCTGGATTGGTGTTAGTGAAAAAAGCCGATTGATTTGTTTATTAAATGGCGGTTTTGACTTGCATAGTAGAAAGGATAACTATAGATTGAGTAGAGGAGTTGTGGTTACAGATTTATTAGCTTCGGAAGAAATTGTTACCGCAATAGAAGCATATGACCTTCACGATATTGAGCCATTTACTATAGTAGTTGCCGATTGGAATACGGATTTACAATTTTATGAATTGGTTTGGGATGGAACTCAGAAATATTTCAGTAAGTTACCTAAGGAAGCTAGAGTTTGGTCTTCATCTAGTTTGTATACTAAAGCCATGCGAGAAGAGCGGAAACAATGGTTTGCAAATTTTAAAACCAAAAACGAACTGTCTTCCTCGAAAGCGTTACAATTTCATCAAAATACACATATAGATAATACGGAATACGGTGTTATTATGGATAGAGGTTTTGTGAAAACGACTAGTATTACTCAGGTGGAGAAAACAAAAGATAAAGTTTCTATGCTTTTTAAAAACCTGCAAAGCAATACGCAATCTTCTAAATTATTTTTATTTCCTGAAAAAATTCATGAATAATACAGCAATTATTGTAACACTTGCGTATCCAGAAACTATTGTGATGGTTGCAGACGAATGGTATTCGCCATATTTACGTTTTATAGGGATAGGAAAAAAAAATTATCTAAGAGCGGGGCATGCTGCTTTGGTTTTAATTGAAAAAACGACAGGTGTTTTAGAGTATCATGATTTTGGGAGATATATTACACCAGAACCTAACGGAAGAGTTAGAGGTCGAGATACCGATCATGAGTTAGATTTTCCTGTTACCGCTAGTATTAAAGATGACGAAATACAGAATTTAAATGAAATTTTGGAATTTCTTGGTACACACCCAAAACTAACCCATGGTGAAGGTAAATTAATAGCTTCGGTTTGTGATGCTGTAGATTATGATTTGGCAAGGCAGCATATAACAAAAATGCAGCAACGAGACTTTATTCGGTATGCGGCTTTTGTGAAAAACGCATGTAATTGCGCACGCTTTGTTACGGATGCTTTAATAGCTTCCGTAACCGATAAAGTAATACATAATAAGTTGCAAAAATCGAAATGGTTTACGCCAAGTACGGTTGGTAATGTAGTAATTGCAGATACGGGAAATAGGATTTATGAAGTTTCGGAAGCTGGAGAAATCTCTGAATATACATCTTCGGTTAGTAAAGATAATAGGCGTTATTTTTTAGATAAATTAAAAGAGCATACGCCAAATTTTGTGGGTACTTTAGAGCCTAAGCATGTTGCAGATTTACATGAAAAAGCACAATGGCTTTCTGGTATTGCTGCTGGAGCTTGGTATGAGTTGCATGAAACCGAAAAGAATTTAGAATATTGGTATAAACGAATTTCACCGCATGGAAATATCGATGTGCACGCTTTATATGAAGTGAATGAAACTGGGTTTAAGTATCATGAATCTTATGAATTTATACATTACTCCAATTGTAAATTCTTTCATGTAGAACAAAACGGAAGGGTGTACAGATTTGAAATTAAAGAAAATTAATTTAAAGCAAAAGGAGCGCTTAGTTTAAACGTCGGTATTGCTACATGAAATTTTTTGGTATTGCTAAAATTCACCATTTCGTAATATCCCTTCATCGCTCCAAAAGGAGAAGTAAGTAAGCAACCAGAATTATAGGTGTGAGATTCTCCCGGTTTTAAAACAGGTTTTTTACCAATAACACCTTCACCAGAAACCGTTTCCACGTGGTTTAGCGCGTCAAAGATTGTCCAATGTCTTGCATTAAGTTGCACAGAGTCTTTACTCTGATTTTCAATAGTTACTTCATATCCAAAGGCGAATTGTATTTTATAATTTTTATAAAATGTGCCTTCAAAAGTAGTGTCTACCGATATTTTTATGCCTTTTGTAACTTGTTGAACCATTTTAACTTCTGATAATCAGGGGTTTTAGTAATCAAAAATACTAAAAAATAAATAATTAAAACTTATTTTAGTATTTCTTTGATAGGAATATAATGAAATATTCTGATTAATTAGTAATATTAACAGAGCTAGCTTCGCCAAGACCAATAATCTTATCATAACGAGCGCCTAGATCTCTATAGTAAACCAATACTTTGTAATTGTTTTCTGCTTGCCAAAAATTTCCGCTAATGGCACCTTCGTCTACATTACCTTTTTTATCTACAACTACATATTTATAATTGTAAAATCCTTGTTTTAATAAAATTGCATTTTTATAAACACCTCGTTCTGTATTAAAAGCCATTTTTGTAGTTTCATCAATGGTGTAATTATTGAAATTACCATAGACATGTAGTTCTTTGCCGTCTGGCAGTTGATCCAATTGCAAAGAGAAAAACATCCAAACATAATCTGCTTCAATACTAGAATTACTAGCATCTATTGCGGTTACCAAATAATTACCATTAATATCTGGGTTATACGTGTAAGGTTTGTCGTGTCTTACCAGATTAGTGTATAAATAATTGTGGTACAAATCTTTTAAATCAATAAACTGAATACCTGTATTTGCTGCTCTAACATCTTTATTTTCAAACCATAAATATTCGTTTCCAGCCCAAAAACTAGTTTCTGTATTATACTTGTAAATAAGTTCGTTACCTAATGTGTACATTGGTTTAATACCAGAAATTGCAGTATTTAAATTGTTGTTTTGAACAATAACTGTTTTAATGGTTTGTTTTGGATTGTTAAAATGAGAATTAGTAGATGATATGGTGATATCCACCGTTTGTTTACTTTCTATTTCTCTAACATCACGTGATCTTTTTATCGCTACACCTACATTTGCCGCTACTTCATAAATCATGAATTTTCTTGAAAAAACAAGGTCGTCATAATCATCATAAATTTTAAGCATATAATTCCCAGAAACTTTTAGTCTGCGTGTTTGTTCATTAGGAATGGTTAGTTGGTAATTCGAGTAAATTTGTAGGGTATTAAAGGAGTTTTCGTAAGTTCGTATACGTTGTTTGTCGAAACCATCTAAATATTCAATTTTAGATAAAACGGAAGGCGTCCAATCATAATTATAATGTTCTATCACATAATAAAAGTCTTCTTCGTCACCATTTAAGGCGTCAAATTCTAGTTTTAAATATTCGCCAAGTTTTAAAACAGGCAATTGACTTTCTGCTGTGTTCCCTTTAAAAGTGATTGTTTTGATATAATCTGGTGGCGCAACTTCTTGTGCTACTTGTGCCAAAAGTGTTGTTGAAAACAGGAGTGTTACTAGTATGTATTTAAAATTCACAGGTGTAAAATTGTTGATTTGCAGTAAATATAAGCAAATTTTATGCCTAAGTTAATCAATTTATTTAGATTGAATATAAATAGTATGGAAGACGATTTTTAACCATGTTTTTATGGATTTATTCGTAAATTTGCATCGATTTTTAAGATAATTAAGAATTAGAAACACTATAACTATTAACAAATAGATTTATAATATGTCAAACGACATTAAGATTAAAAAAGGTCTAGATATTAAGTTAAAAGGAACTGCAGAAAAGGCAAAAGAAAATGCCATTATCAGTAACTTTTTTTCTGTAAGACCAGAAGATTTCCACAGTGTTATACCCAAATTAATCGCGAAAGTTGGAACTAAAGTAAAAGCAGGAGAACCTATTTTTTACGATAAGACGAACGAAGCTATACAATTTGTTTCTCCAGTTTCTGGTGAAATTACAGACATTCCTCGTGGAGAAAAACGTAAAATTTTAGCAATTAAAATTCAAGCCGACAAAGAGCAATCTTACCAAGATAATGGTAAGTTTAATGTAGATGCTGCAAAAGCAGAAGACGTTAAAGCACATTTGTTAGCTTCAGGATGTTGGCCTTTTATTAAGCAACGTCCTTATGATGTAATTGCAAATCCAAACAAAGCGCCAAAAGCAATTTTCGTTTCTGCTTATGCTTCTGCACCATTGGCTGCAGATCTAGATTTTACCCTTCAAGGTAAAGAAGCAGAATTACAAGCTGCTGTTACAGCGTTAACTAAATTAACCGAAGGACAAGTTCATATTTCTGTTGGTAAAAACAGTAACTCTCCATTAGCTAACCTTTCTGGTGCAACTATTCATAAAGTTTCTGGGCCACATCCTTCTGGGAACGTGGGTACACAAATAAACAAAATAGATCCTGTTAATAAAGGAGAAGTTGTTTGGACAGTAAACGCACAAGACCTTGTTATTATTGGTGAATTATTACTAACGGGTAAATTTAATGCAGAACGTATTGTTGCTTTAGCAGGTTCTTCTGTGAAAAGTCCAAGATACTTTGTTACTAAACTTGGAGCTGAGGTTGCGTCTATGATTTATGATAACGGCGTAGATAAAAATGAGGATATTAGAATCATTTCTGGAAACGTATTAAGCGGTAAGCAAGTACAACCAGATGGTTATTTAGATTATTACAGTAATATAATTACCGTAATACCAGAAGGTAACGATTACGAATTATTTGGTTGGAATAAACCCGTTTTTAATAAAGTGTCTACTTCAAGAGCATTTACGTTCTCTTGGTTAACACCTAACAAAGAATACGATTTAAATACCAATACCAATGGAGAACATCGTGCTTTTGTTACCACTGGAACATACGAAGAGGTTTTTCCTTTAGATATCTTTCCAATGCAAATTTTAAAAGCTTGTATGTATAAAGATTTAGATGAAATGGAAGCTTTAGGAATGTACGAAGTTGCTCCTGAAGATTTTGCTTTAACAGAATTTGTATGTGTATCTAAACAACCGCATCAAGATATTATTAGAAAAGGGTTAGACTTAATGCTAAAAGAAATTGGATAAATTATTCATTGAACAACGAGAAATGAAAAATATTACAAAATGGGTTTAAAAAGTAATTTACATAACTTAAAAGAAAAGTATAAAGGAACAAAGATGGCTCCTGCGTTTAACGCAATCCATACTTTTTTGTACTTGCCAAATGAGACTACGCATAATGGTACTCATATCAAAGCAGCAGACGATTTAAAACGTACGATGAATACGGTAATCATGGCACTTGTACCATGTTTAATATTCGGTATGTTTAACGCTGGTTATCAACATTATTTAGCTTCTGGAGCTATTGAAGCAGCTAACGGATTTTTTAGTTCTTCTTTCTGGGCGTGGGACAACTTAGTTGTTGGGCTTTGGAAAGTGTTACCATTAGTACTTGTTTCTTACGGAGTTGGTTTACTTGTAGAATTTATTTTCGCAGTAATTAAAGGTCACGAAGTAGAAGAAGGGTACTTAGTAACGGGAATGTTAGTACCACTTATAGTACCAATCGATATTCCTTTATGGATGCTTGCAGTAGCAGTAATCTTTGGTGTTGTTATTGGTAAAGAAGTTTTTGGTGGTACAGGAATGAATATATTAAATCCTGCATTAACCATTCGTGCATTCTTATTCTTTGCATATCCTACTTGGATGTCTGGAGATAAAGTTTGGGTAGAAGGTGCAAAAGAATTGGCTGGAACTCCAGATGCTATTTCTGGGGAAACGATCTTAGGAACTTTGGCTCAAAATCATGAAGTCACACACTCTGTAGCAGATATGTTTTTAGGCTTTATTCCTGGTTCTGTTGGAGAGACATCCACATTGTTAATTGTATTAGCCGCATTATTCTTAGTGTTTTCTAAAATAGGAAGCTGGAGAATTATGTTGTCTTCTGCTGTTGGAGCTTTAGCAATGGGATTAATATTTAATGGTCTTGTAAATGCGGAAGTAATTGCAGATGGAAGTAAGTTTTACGGATTAATGAGTACACCATTTTGGCAACACTTACTTATTGGTGGTTTTGCTTTTGGTACGGTATTTATGGCAACAGATCCTGTTACTGCATCACAAACCAATAAAGGAAAATGGATTTATGGATTTTTAATAGGATTCCTTTCTATATTAATTAGAGTATTTAATCCTGCATATCCAGAAGGAGTAATGTTAGCCATTCTATTAATGAATGTGTTTGCGCCAACTATTGACCATTACGTGGTTCAAGGAAATGTAAAAAGAAGAATGAAGCGTTTAAAAACTAAAGTTGCTTAAACATGGAAAAAAGAACAGATAAAAACTCATACACTATACTTTTTGCCATTGCAATGGTAATTGTAGTAGGAGGTTTGCTAGCTTTTACAGCTTCAGCATTACGACCAAGAATTGATAATAACGAAAGATTAGAAAAGCAACAAAACATTTTGTATGCTATGGGAATCAACGAAAATGAAGGTAACTCTGCCATTTTTGTTTCTACAGATAAAGCTCCAGAATTGTTTACAGAATACATCAAAAAACAATTAGTAATTGAAGGAGATAAAGTATCTGAAGACGATAAAGCATATCTAATCGATGTGAAAAAACAACAAACAAGAGCAAAAGCTGGAGAGGTAAGAAAACTTCCTTTATTTGTTGGTGAAAAAGATGGTCAAACATTTTATATCGCACCAATTAGAGGAAAAGGACTTTGGGATGCCGTTTGGGCTTATATTGCTATGGATGAGAACATGGTGGTACAAGGTGCTTATTTTGATCATAAAGGAGAAACAGCAGGTTTAGGTGCAAACATTAAACAACGTTTCTTTATGGATGACTTTATTGGAGAACACCTAAAGTCTAACGGAACTTTTAAAGGTATTAATATCTCTAAAAGTAACAACGATCCTAAAAACGAAGATAAAACAGATAACGAGGTAGATGCAATAGCTGGTGCAACAATTACTGGAGACGGTGTTTCTGCAATGATAAAATCAGAGCTTAAGCAATATGTACCTTATTTCGAAAACTTAAAAAAGAATTAATTTATGGGACTTTTATCAAAAAAAGACGCAGCATTAATTACAGATCCATTAGCAGATAATAATCCAATTACGATTCAAGTACTTGGTATTTGTTCTGCATTAGCAATTACTGCAGAATTGGAAGCAGCCATCGTAATGTCTGTTTCGGTATTATTTGTATTAGCTATTGGTAACGTAGTTATCTCTTTAATGCGAAACATTATACCTTCAAAAATTAGAATTATTGTACAACTTATTGTGGTTGCTGCATTAGTAATTATTGTAGATCAAGTATTAAAAGCTTTTGCTTATGAATTAAGTAAAACACTTTCTGTATTTGTCGGATTAATTATTACAAACTGTATCATTATGGGGCGTTTTGAAGCTTTCGCTTTAGCAAACAAACCTTGGCGTTCTTTTCTTGACGGTATTGGAAATGCTTTAGGATACGGAGTGATTTTAATTATTGTAGCATTCTTTAGAGAGCTTTTAGGGGCTGGAACTTTACTAGGTATTCCTGTATTAGGAGATCCTATTGAAAAAACAGGATTATACGCTTTAGGTTACGAAAACAATGGTTTCATGATTATGCCTCCTATGGCATTAATTGTAGTAGGAATTATTATTTGGGTACAACGTAGTAGAAACAAAGCATTAATAGAAGATTAAGCTAGTAACTACTAACAAACTATAAAAAAATGGAATATTTAGAATTATTTTTAAAATCGATATTTATAGATAACATGGTGTTTTCCGTATTCTTAGGAATGTGTTCATACCTTGCCGTATCTAAAAAAGTAACTACAGCCGTTGGTTTAGGAGCTGCAGTAATCTTTGTATTAGCAATTACAGTGCCTTTAAACTGGTTATTAGATCAGTATGTGTTACAACCAGGAGCATTAAAATGGTTGGGTGCAGAATATGCAGACTACGATTTAAGCTTCCTTTCTTTTATCATGTTTATTGCAACTATTGCAACCATGGTACAATTGGTAGAAATAGTAGTGGAGAAATTTTCACCATCATTATATAATTCCCTTGGTATTTTCTTACCATTAATTGCAGTAAACTGTGCCATTTTAGGAGGGTCTTTATTCATGCAATCTCGTGAAATTCCAACATTAGGATTAGCTACTGTATATGGCGTTGGTTCTGGAATAGGATGGTTTTTAGCAATATTAGCTATTGCAGCTATTCGTGAAAAAATTAGATATTCTAACGTTCCTCCAGCATTAAGAGGTTTAGGAATAACATTTATCATTACGGGTTTAATGGCTATTGGGTTTATGAGTTTTGGTGGAATGTTAACCGGAGGTGATGAAGAAGAAACGAAAGCCGATAAAACAGTACAAGTAGAAACGGTAGATAAAGAAAGCTCAAAGGAGTTAGCTAACAACACAACAATAAACGAGTAACATGATATTAGCAGCAAGCACATTAGGAATCATAATAGCAACTGTAGCAGCTTTTTTACTAGTAACTTTAGTATTAGTATCTCTGTTATTATTTGTTAAACAAAAGTTATCTCCATCTGGTCCTGTAAAGATTACGATCAACGGAGAACGTGAAATAGAAGTAAGTTCTGGAGATAGTTTATTATCTACATTAGGAGCTCAAAAAATATTCTTACCGTCTGCATGTGGTGGTGGTGGAACTTGTATTCAATGTGAATGTCACGTCCTTTCCGGTGGTGGCGAAGCATTACCAACAGAAACACCGCACTTTTCTAGAAAAGAATTAGCGCATGGCGCACGTTTATCTTGTCAGGTAAAAGTGAAACAAGACATGGAAATTACAATTCCTGAAGAAGTTTTCGGAATTAAAAAATGGGAAGCAACCGTAGTTTCAAACTATAACGTTGCTACATTTATTAAAGAATTTGTAGTGGAGATCCCAGAAGATATGAACTACAAAGCTGGTGGATATATTCAAATTGAAATCCCTAGTTGTGAAATTAAATATGCAGATATGGACGTTTCTGCACACCCTCAAGATCATCCAGGAGAACCAGATAAGTTTAAAGGAGATTGGGAAAAGTTTGGTTTATGGCCGTTGGTTATGAAAAATAACGAACTTGTAGAAAGAGCCTATTCTATGGCTTCTTACCCTGCAGAAGGAAGAAAAATTATGCTTAATGTACGTGTTGCAACGCCTCCTTTTGATCGCGCCAAAGGCGGATGGATGGATGTAAATCCAGGTGTTGCATCTTCTTATATTTTTAATCAAAAAGTTGGAGATAAAGTAACTATCTCTGGACCTTATGGTGAATTCTTTATTAATGATTCGGAGGCAGAAATGCTTTACGTAGGTGGTGGAGCAGGAATGGCGCCAATGCGTTCTCATTTATATGAATTATTCAGAACATTAAAAACAGGAAGAAAAGTAACATATTGGTATGGTGGACGTTCTAAAGCAGAATTATTCTACATCCATTACTTTAGAGCATTAGAAAAAGATTTCCCGAATTTCAAATTCTTTATTGCATTATCAGATCCTACGGAAGCAGATAACTGGCAACTTAAAAAGGATGTTGAAGATCCTAATGGAGACGGATTTACTGGATTTATACACCAAGTAGTAATCGATCAATATTTATCTAAACATGAGTCTCCAGAAGACATTGAATTATATTTCTGTGGACCTCCATTAATGAACCAAGCAGTTCAAAAAATGGGTGAAGACTTCGGAATAGATGATGAGAATATCCGTTTTGATGACTTTGGTGGATAGACATTAATTGTTCACGAAACCAGTTTAAGTGGTTAACTATAAATTAAAACCCAATACATTTTGTATTGGGTTTTTTTATATCCATTATTTTTATATAATTTCTTGCTATACAGTTTATTAATATTAAAAAAGAAAGTATATTTATTGTCATATATTACTTACAAGTTTAAAAGCTATTTTACGTTATGAAAAAGACTTTAAAATTATTGTTATTGCTATTCGTGTTTATAAATATATACACCGTTTTTGCGCAACAAGAAACATTAGATGAAAACTATTTTCAATTTAGTCCTAGAGTTGGTTATGACTTTCCTACCTATGACAATAATACGCCATATATGGATTATGAGGCAGGATTAAATGTAGGTGCATCTGTAGATTACTATTGGAACTGGTTTGGTCTAGGTTTTGATTTTGATTATATCAACAACACATCAAAAAACACGTATCCTACATCCGATTTGTATTTGTCAGACCGAGTGACTCCTATAAATTCTTTTAATCTTAGTGAAGATAAAATCACACGCATGTTTTATGGTATTGGTCCAAATGCGCAATACCGAACGAATTCAGGAAAGTTTAAAGTGGAAGCGAATACTCGTTTTGGTTTGGCTTCCATAAAAGGAGGTAGGACACTTCTAGAAGGAACTTCTACATCACCAAATGTACCACTAAATTTTCATGCTGGTTACAAAGATTCTGGTGTTTTCACCTTTAAGGGACAACTTCGTTTTACCTATTTTTTAACGGAAAAATTAGGTGTTCATCTTGGTGGATATTACATGAGACATTTTGGTATTGAAGAGTTAAACGAATCTGGAGTATCTGCTTTTTACGAGTCTTTTACTTCTAATACAGGAAGTACAGGAGAATCTATTTATACTCTTCAGGATGATCTAAAATCAAGAAATGAAGCTTGTGATTGTGATATTTCGTCTGTTGGTGTATTTGCAGGATTAACCTGGAAACTAAATAAAAAAGATAATATATGTCCGGTTTGTAAATTAGACCATTTTCCACATTGTTGTGCAGATTGCGGATGCGCTATTACTATAATAGCAAAAGATAAATTGACAGGAAGTATTTTACCTGATGTTGGTGTTGTTTTAAAAGATTTAGAAGGTACTATTGTGAAAAGTGGTACAACCGATGTTCTAGGAATGGTAGTTTTTGAAGATGTTGTAGAAGATGATTATATCATAGAATCCCAATTATATAATGTAAAATTATTAGGAAATAGTATTACAAAAGATGAATTTATAAAGTGTAAAAGAGAAAACACAGGAATTCAAAAAGAGATTTTATATACCGATGAAAATTTCATCCTAAAGGGAACTGTATTCGAATGTAATACGGAAGAAAAAATTCAAGGTGTAGATATTTTATTAAGAAATAAAATAAAAGCAGGAGAGAAGCATACTTTGTCTGATGATAAAGGAGATTTTATCTTACACATAATACAAGAATCTACCTATGCTATTAGTGGTAAAAAAGGTGGTTATTATTCTAATGAAATTGAAGTTTCAACAGGTTGGTATAATAGAAATACAACTCTTTTTATTGATTTAGAAATGTGTATGGATCCATGTGGTAAAGCTATCAATTTAGATAATATTAATTTTAATTTGAATAAATCTGAAATTTTACCAGCATCTATTCCAGATCTACTTCGTATTGTAAAACTAATGAATAACAATCCGAATATTTTAGTAGAAATGTCATCACATACAGATAGTCAAGGATCAGAAGAATACAACAAACAATTATCGCAAAGACGAGCAGATGCTACAGTAGAATATATAGTGAGTCAAGGTATTTCCAGTAGTAGGTTAATTGCCAGAGGAGCAGGTGAAAGCGAACTTAAAAATCTCAAATGCTCTAATAATGTACCATGTACAGATAGCGAACATCGTATTAACCGTAGAACGGAATTTAAAGTAGTCTGCTATTAATTTTTTATTGTGTCCATAACCCATTAACGAATCTAGATTTTTTATAAATCTGAATTTAAATTAAAATTTAAAAAAAATGAAATATTTAAATTATAAAAACCAAATAGATAGAAGTACGAGTAAAATTCTAATGCTTTTATGTGTATGCTTTCTATTGGTTAATCTTTCTTGTAGCGATGAGGATTGTGAATATACTAGTGAAGTTGTAGAGGTAGATACTTTTCCGTTTGCATGTAATGAAGGCATGGACGTTGCTTTTCTAGTAGATTATTCGCGATCTATGTCTTTTGTTGTAGAAAATATTCAAAATTCTTTGACTCCAATTACCGATGCTGTAATAGATCAGTCTGGCGGAGATTATAGGCTTTCGTTATCCTTTTATGATACCTATGATAGCCAATTTGAACCTACATATGCAAACCAAGCAGATTATACAAGTCTACCTGCAGACCAAAAAATTATGACAAGTACAAACCCGAGTAGTAATCATTACTTCACCATGATGGAAAAGTTTGCACCAAGCAATGCAGCCTCCTTTAGCACACAATTTAATAAGCTATTTGTAACTTTAGATTCGGGGTTTGGTAATTTTGCTACTAATATGGAACCAGGAGGTTTATTGTTAAATGAAATTTTGAATAATAATTTTGCAGGTAGTTATAGAACAGAGAATCTTACTAAACTTGCTATACTTATAACAGATTCTCAAGCGGGAGGAGAAGATGATATTTACGATGTTGCCGATGATGCGTACTTGGCAGATCTAGCTAATACTGCAAATAACTTAGGTGTTCAGTTGATTTTAGTTACCACTTTAGATGATTCCAATTTAGAGATTAGTTTGATAGATAACAATACAGGAGGATTAAAATCGATGAGTATTGCTCAAGACCTTTTCTCAGAAAACATTGTAAGACTTATAGAAAATGTGTGTGTGAATAATGAAGGATAATATATATTAAGTGTAATTAGTAACTTACAAATTACATAATTTTACTTTAAAAGACCTTTCCGTATTTAAACGGAAAGGTCTTTTTTTTACCCAACATATTCCTGTTGGGTTCTTGTGCTTATAGCTCCTTTTGTCATAGGTACAGCTAATAGAAACTTCTTTATGTATAGTGCGTTCTAAAATTATATTTATGCTGCTATTAATTATTTTATAAAAAAGAGGTAACAATTTTGCATCCTTCTTGATATAAGTATGAGTAACAAAAAACAAACGCTTTTTATCATGAAACATTTATTAAAAATAGTATTAATGTTCTTTGTATTTGCAAATACATGTAATGTAATGGCACAGCAAGAGCCATTAGATCAAAATTATTTTCAATTAAGCCCAAGAATTGGTTATGATTTTCCAACCTACAAAAACAATACACCTTATATCGATTATAAAGGAGGAATAGATTTAGGTCTTTCTTTAGATTATTACTGGAACTGGTTCGGACTAGGTTTCGATTTGGATTACATTAAGAACCAACCCGAAAGTACGTATCCAACTTCTGATCTTTTTGAAGCAGATGGAACAACAGCTATAAACTCTTTCCAATTAAGTGAAGATAACATTACTCGCGTATTCTATGGAATTGGTCCAAATGTGCAGTTTAGAAGTAAATCTGGTAGGTTTAAAACCGAACTTAATACACGTTTTGGTCTTGCTTCTATAAAAGGAGGAAGAACGTATTTAGAAGGTGCTTCTAGCTCTGGAACAACTTCTTTAAATTTTCACGCTGGTTATAAAGATTCGGGAGTATTTACTTTTAAAGGGCAATTACGTTTCACTTACTTTTTAAGCAGAAGTTTTGGGATTAATGTTGGAGGATATTACATGAAGCATTTTGGGGTACAAGAATTAAGTGAATCTGGAATTTCTGCAATGTATCATCCTTTTAGAGTTACGCCAAGTAGTGCAGGAACGCCAATAAATGGGTTAGAAGATAATGCAATGTTAAGAGAAGAACCATGTGATTGTGATATTTCTTCTGTTGGTTTATTTGCAGGAGTAACGTTTAAATTCAATAAAAAAGAGAATGTTTGTCCGGTATGTAAAGAAGATCATATGCCACATTGTTGTGCAACTTGTGGATGTGGGGTTACAGTAACTGCTAAAGATAAATTTTCGGGAATAGTATTGCCAAATACAGATGTAGTTTTAACAGATTTAGATGGAAACATTGTACAATCAGGCATAACAAATGCGTACGGAGTTGTTGTTTTTAATGATGTAGTAGAAGATAATTATATCATTAAAGGAAAACTATATACTATAGATTTAGTCGAAGGAAGTATTGCAAAGAGTGATTTTGAAAATTGCCAAAAAGAAAGTGCAGGAATTCAAAAAACTATTTTATATACCAATGAACAATTCATACTAAAAGGAAATGTTCTAGAGTGTAATACGGACCAAGGAATTCAAGGTGTATCTATTATTTTAAAAGATACAATAAAAGCAGCACAGAAAAATACTTTATCAGATGAAGAAGGTGATTTTATTTTCCACCTAACGCAAGAATCCACTTTTGTTTTAAATGGAAGAAAAGACGGTTATTATTCTAATGAAGTAGAAGTTTCAACAGGCTGGTATAATAGAGATACTACCTTATTTATAGACTTAGAAATGTGTGTAGATCCTTGTGGTAAGGTAATTAAACTAGACAATATTAATTTCGATTTAGACAAAGCAGAGATATTGCCAGTATCTATCCCAGATTTGCAACGTGTAGTAAAGCTAATGCGTGATAATCCAAACATTCAAGTAGAAATGGCATCGCATACAGATAGTCAAGGATCTGATGCTTATAACAAACAACTATCCCAACGTCGTGCAGATGCGACAGTAAATTATATCGCTAGCCAAGGAATATCTAAAGATCGCTTAATAGCTCGAGGAGCAGGAGAGACCGAATTGAAAAACACCAAATGTGCTAATAATATACCATGTACAGATGATGAGCATCGTATAAATCGTAGAACAGAATTTAAAGTAATATGCTTTTAATAATATGATTAGTCTGCTATTAATCAATAACCAAATCCAAGCAGTTGTTAATTGCTGCTTGGATTTAAATTAAAACTTAGAAAATATGAAAACAAGATATAAAATATACAGAACCCAAATAAATACGATTTCCGATAAATTTTTAAAACTGTTATTTTTAAGTTTTATATGTATGCAATTTTCGTGCAGTAATGATGAATCTTGCGAATACATAGAAAGTGTGCCAGTAATATCTGCTAGTTGTAATTTACAATCGGAACTAAATTTATCTACAGGAATAGATACTAATGGGAATGTAATTGCTCCTGGAAAAGGAATTGTAGATCCATTTTGGAGAGTAATTAATAATCCTCCTTTATTATCTTGTTCAGACCCTTTAGTCTCTACCATTAATGGAGATGCTTATGTAATTAACTTTGCTAGTTTTGGTCCAGATGGTTGGGTTAACCAAACAGGATCTACCACTTTAGCTCCTATGGATTTAGGAACTACAGATACTTTTGGTTGTAATAACGCAAGTAACAATAATGGAGACAAAGTGCCTTATGTTTTTGAAAGACCTTTTTGTGTATTAGAAGATACTTGTATTGATTTTAGCTTTACTTTAAAAGGAGATGATCAAGTATATTTAGAGTTAATAGATAATTCGAATAACTTTCCTATAGATATAAGTCCAACATATATTTGGTCTAGTACTGCGGTACAAACATGGAGTGCTTCCAATTTATGTTTATCGTCTGGGAGTTATAGTTTAAGAGCGTATTTAGTTAATACTAACGCCACGGTATTAGGTTTCTCTCTTGTTGGAAATTTGGTGACTACTAATGGAGATGCATCTATTTCTAATAACGTGGAAGGTTGTTGTCAAAACAATGTAATAAGTGTTTTAAATATTTTAGAAGAAAATTGTGATGCTGTTTTTGATAATGGACTAGATCAATTAGGAGATGGTTGGACATTCCAATTAAAAGATGCTACTAACACAGTTATACGAACAGAAATAACAGATGCCAACGGAAACGTTTTCTTTTCCGGATTAGAAGACGGAACGTACACCATAGAAATTGTAAATCAAGCAGGTTGGGTACAATCTAATCCAAGTGCAGGCTCAATTACAGTAACGGTTGCAAATAATGAAGCTACTATATTAGAGTTCTTCAGTTGTATTAATTAAGACTACTATAGAAGTTAAAAGGAATAAACGAATACGGTATCTATTTATATTGTAAACAATAGATATACCTTAAATATTTGAAGAAGCTATTAATTAGTTTGAGGGAGAAAAGGCAATGGAGATAACATCAAAGTTGCCTTTTTATTTAAAAAATCTTTTTAATACAGACTCCATACGAAAGTGTTGGGTTTTTGCGTTAAAATAAGATGAAGAGATTTCTCCTATTTATTGCATTGCTGCTTGCTATTGTGTTTTTTGAGAAATAACGCTACAATTCCTGTGTCAAACTATACTTTTCAAAGTTCAAAATTTGTTCGTTTTAAATAGCAAGTTTGTATCTTTGTATTATGAGTAAAGAACTAACAAAACAAGAACTACACAACCTTGCCATGAATCATGTTGGTAAAGATTTAGAAAAACGAGGATTTGAATTCGTTGCCATAAATAGTAAGTTAACAAAACACCCACAATTTGTCTGTATAGATAAAAATAGCCAATACTTTTTTGTGATAGTTCGCGCAGTATTACTTCCAGCGAATCCCAATAATTATGATGTAATTTGGATGGAATCCTTTAAAAAGCACGCTACCGAAAAAGATGCCAAAGTATTGTATGCAGGCGTTGGACTAGGAAACCCAAACGGCGAAGATTTGCCAGTGTATTTAAACGAAGAGTATCTCATTGAATATAATGGTATTCAGGTTATGGAAACAAATTTAAATTGATTTTAAGATGAAGAAATCTGCATTCCTATTATTACTTATAGTACTCTTTTTATCCTGTAAACAAGAATCCAAAAATATAAAGCTTTCGGGTGCTGTTTTCGGAACCAGTTATTCCATAATATATGATGCGTCAAGCAATTACCAAAAGCAAATAGATAGTTTGTATTATGTGATTAATAAATCGATGTCTACCTATCAAACCAATTCTGATATTTCTAAACTGAATAGAAACGAAAGCAATTCCGTAGATACACATTTTGAAAAAGTATTAGCAACTTCCAAGCAAATTAATAAGGAAACCGAAGGTGTTTTTGATCCTACTATTGGGACTATTGTAAACGCTTTAGGCTTTGGTCCAGAAAAGAGAATCGAACGTTTAGATAGTCTTAAAATAGATAGCTTAATGCAGTTTGTAGGATTAGATAAAGTGCGTATTGCAGATCGAACAGTCATTAAAAAACACAAAAATACATTTATCGATTTTAATGCGATTGCAAAAGGATATGGCGTAGATGTGATTGCAGATTTTTTAGAAAGTAAAAAAGTGAATAATTATTTAGTCGAAATTGGCGGAGAAATTCGTTCTAAAGGAATGAATATAGAAAGAAATTCGGCATGGACCGTTGGTATAGATAAACCTAATTTTGAAGGGGAACAATCCGTTCTAGAAGCTATTACATTACATCAAGAAGCGATGGCAACTTCTGGGACGTATAGAAAGTTTAAAATAGATGAAAACGGAAATCGCTATGCACATATTTTAGATGCTAAAACAGGATATCCAAGTAAATCAAACATCTTAAGTGTTTCTGTAATTACATCCAATTGTATGACAGCTGATGCCTATGCAACTGCATTTCAAGCGATGGGAATTGAAAAAACCAAAGCCTTCTTAAAAAAGCATCCAGAATTAAAAGCCTTTATTATTTTTGAAAATAATAAGCAAGAGCTAGAAACCTTAAACCTCAACGGATTTCCAGAAGCATAATTTAGTCTGTTAAAAGCTCAAAACCGCATTTCAGCAAATGAAAAGGTGGTTATTATAATATTTTTTTCATTTTTACAATATATACCTCATAAATGAAAAGAATATTTCCCTTATTTATTATCCTATTTGTTTTTCAATATAGTTTTTCGCAACAAAAAGTTATGGACAGCTTAGAGCAAGTTTTGTCTAAAATGGAAGGAGATAGTTTAAAATATCAAGAATCCGTTAAACTTGTGAATTTTTATAGTGGAAGAGATTCTGATGTTCACTTAAATCTTTTAAGGAAGTTTTATAATCAAAGTCTTGAAGATAAGGACGAGATTCGTCAAGGTAAATGGATTAATGAAAAAGTATTGTACTACATCGTACAAGGTAATTTAGATTCTGCAATGGTGCTCAGTGAAAGAGCACTTAAAATGGGTAAAAGATTAGAAAATCAGGAACTTATAAGAAGTTCGAAATCCTCTCTTGGTGCTGTTTATCGAACTATGGGGGAATCTTTGAAAGCTATAGAACTGTATAATCAAATGCTTAAGGATGATGAAGTACGTGGTAAAGAAGAAGAGAAAGAGCATCTAACTACAATATATAGGCTTTCTGGGGCGTACTATAATATAGCAGAATATAATAAATCTTTTGACTTGGTAGCGTCGTTATACAATAAGCCAAAGGTCAAAAAAGACCCTGAGTTTTTGTCTAAAGTATATTTACAAATGGCCATGAATAAATATCAATTAGATGAAAATGATGCTGCATTGCAATATGCCAAAGAAGCAGAGTCTATAGCAGAGAAGACTTCTCTGAAATCTAACATTTATAATGTTTTTAGCGCGCTTTACACGGATGCTGAAGATTATAAAAAAGCGAATGAGTACCAACTAAAGGCACTAGCAATTTCTGAAGAACTAGGAGATCAAGTTAGAATTATTATTAACAAACAAAACATTGCGAATAATTCCGTTTTTATTGAAGATTACGATTTGGGGGAACAACAATTAAAAGAGGTAGAAACCATTTTATCTACTATGAAATATCCAAACTGGCATAATATAGCAGTTAATTATGAAATGTTATCCTACCTATACGAGAAAAAAACAGACTATAAGAAAGCCTTAGTTTATGCAAAGAAGAGAGCAGATGTACACGATAGTGTTTTAGGTATAGAAAAGAAAAAAGCAATTTCAGAGATAGAAATAAAATACGATACAGAAAAAGTTAAAAGGGAAAAGGAAGTTGCAGAAAAGCAAGTAGTAATCACCAAACTAGAAAGTCAGAGAAATAGAAACTTATTTATAGGTGCATTAGCTGTTGCGGGATTATTATTGCTAGCATCGGTATTTTATTTTAGTCGATTGAAAGCGAAAAAGAAAGCCGAATTAGTAACCATAGAACTTAAGGAAACACAGAAACGTTTAGCCATTGAAAAGCAATATAGAGATTCCGAATTAAAAGCATTGAAAGCACAAATGAATCCGCATTTTATATTTAATGCTTTAAATTCTATTCAGGATTATATTGTTTTAAATAAGAAAAATCTAGCCAGTGATTACTTGGGGAAGTTTGCCGATTTAATTCGTAATTACCTTCATTTTAGCGATACCGGTTTTATCTCTATTCTGGATGAAGTTCATAATTTAAACCTCTATTTAGAACTAGAAAAATTACGTTTCGAAGAAAAATTGGAATATACCTTTCAAGTAGACGAAGCTGCAAATTCAGAAGATATACATATTCCAACCATGCTAATTCAACCGTATGTAGAAAATGCTTTAAAACATGGTTTATTGCATAAAAAAGATAATAGAAAACTGAAAATTTCCATAGGTAAACCTTCCGATAAAACTATAGAATGTAGTATTGAAGATAATGGAATAGGAAGAGAAAAGTCTAAAGAAATTACTAGTAAAAGAGAATCACATCACAAATCTTTTGCCTTAAAAGCAACCACAGAACGGTTAGATTTATTAAATTATGGTCGTGAGAAAAAAATAGGTGTAGCTATTATAGACTTGCACGAAAATAATTGTGCAACAGGAACAAAAGTGATTTTAAGAATTCCAATTCTAAAACAATAGTTTGGAACACGTTAGAGTAAATTTTGAATTAAAACTAGAGCGTTCCTAACTATTACATTTTACTTATTAAAACAATAAAGATACCCAATGAAGGCACTTATAATTGATGACGAAAAAAAAGCAAGGCAAGTTCTACGTATTTTAGTAGAAGAAAATTGTCCAAAAATTACAGAAATTTTTGAAGCAGAAGATTTGCTTTCTGGAGTAGCACTTATAAAAAAAGAACAACCAAGTATTGTTTTTTTAGATATAGAAATGCCTGAACATTCTGGTTTAGAGATTTTAAATTTCATTGAAAAAGAAGTGCATAATTTCGAAATTATTTTCACAACAGCATATAGTGAATATGCCATACAAGCCTTTCAGCTTTCTGCAATAGATTACTTGTTAAAACCCGTAAGGCCAAGTCAGGTAAAAGCGGCAGTTGATAAAGCGGTTGCCTTTTTGGGGAATACGCAAATCAATAAACGGCTAACAGAATTGAAAGCAAGTCTGGAGGATTCGAACTTTAAAAAAATAGGATTGCCAAATGCCGATGGGATTAAGTTTGTTAATTTTACCGATATTATTATGCTGGAAGCTGATGGTATGTACACCAACGTTTCCACCGTTACACATGGTAGTATTTTGGTGAGTAAACCATTAAAATTCTTTGTAGATATCCTTCAGGAACTAAAGACATTCTATCGTCCACACCGTTCCCATCTTATAAATCTTTCCTATATCAAAGAGTATATTAAAAAAGATGGTGGATATATCGTCATGGAAAATGATAAAACCGTATCCATTTCAAATGATAAAAAAGAAGAATTCTTGACCATTGTTCAGAATATAGGGTAGCCTTTTTTAGTCATAAATACCGATTCTATAATAGAAATATTTTTTTAAGCGTTAGATATATACTTTTAAAGTATATTTTATTGTAGCTTTAACTGCAATTCCTATATGTTGAGTAAAAACCTACTTTTTATATTCTTCCTATTATGTTCTCGCTTAATATATGCGCAAGAACCTGTATCTATTCATATTACGGAAAAAGATGGTTTGCCAGATATAGAATTCTATGGTGTTTTAGAAGACAGCAAAGGTTTTATTTGGTTAGCTTGTGATAGTGGTTTGTATCGTTATGACGGTAAAACCTACACGCAATATACTAATGCAGAAAAACGAGGTTTATCTGTGTTTAGTCTTTTTGAAGATAAAAAAGGACGCGTTTGGTGTACCAATATTTCAGGACAATTTTTTTATATTGAAAATAACAAACTCATTACGTTTATAGATTTAAAAGAGGAATTAAAAGGGCAGCTCGCTAATTTTAGGATACAAAATAATCAGCTTTTAATTACTAGAAATCGCGTTTTATATGTTATTGATTTAAAATCGAAAAAAATTATTTTAAAAGATTTAAGTAATGATGGAGGTCTTCGATTAATTTTTCAGGATGAGAAATACGTGGCTGTAAGTTTTCAGGTTGTAAAAACATGGAATAAAGATTTAAAAGAAACCAGTCATTTCCCACTGAATATACACTATCGTGATAGTTTTGGGAGAAGCACATCGCAAGGACAAACATATGTTTTTGAATTAAATGAAACTTTATTTTTTTCACAACAATTTAAGTATCAAAATGAATTTAGAAGCGTAAACCTAATTGAAGAGACTACACAATTAACTAAAGGATTAGAGCTTTTAAAAGATTTGCGAATTATTTCTTTAGAAGTAATTAATACTAATTTATGGGTTTTAACGAATAAAGGGATTTTTATTTATGAAAATGATAGAAATGAATTCGCACTAAAAAGACGAATTTTAAAAGAGGAAATAGTTACGGATGTTATTATAGATAAAGACCATAATTATTGGGTGACCACACTTACTAATGGTATTTATTTAATACCTAATATTGAAGTAGTAAAACAGGAGTTACCTGAAAAGAGTAACGATATTATGGCTATTTGTAAAGTGAATGATTCGGTGGTGTTTTTTGGTTCTAAAAATGGTAAAGTTGGTTTACTAAATTTGAATACTTCCGCGTATAAATTGTCCGCTTTTTTAAACAACAAAGTATCTGCTATACAATACAACTCCCAACAAAAAGAAAGTTATGTAAGTACAGATGATGGTTCTTATTTTGTAAATAATAACTCCTTATTGGCAACAAGAAAAGGGGGCTTTATTGGTGCGAAAAGTTTTTCACGTTTAAATGCAAATACTACAGTATTCGGTACGTATAGAGTGTTGAATTTTTTTAATGAACAAACAGGGTTATTAAAAACGTTTTCTGACGATAAGCGGGTGTATACCACACATTATAGCGCTAGTAATAATGCTATTTTTATTGGTTTTGTAGATAATTTATTAGTGTTAGATGATGCTTTAAAAGCGACAACCATACAATATGAAGGTAAAGAAATTTTGGCTATTTCTATTACAGAAACAGCAGACGGCATCGTTTGGGTTGGTACGTTTAAAAACGGAATGTTTGCTATAAGAGATAATCAAGTTATTGCGCATTATTCTACAGAAAAAGGATTGCTTTCTAATCAAATTGCATACTTAAAAGGAGATGAGAATTCCGTTTGGATAGCAACACCAAAAGGACTGCAAGTCTTTAATACCGATTTTAAGACGTTTAAGAATTTAAGTAAAACAGATGGTATACTCTCTTATAAAATATCTGGTATTGAAATTTTAAAAAACAAAGTGGTTTTATCTTCCAACAAAGGAATCTTTTCTTTTGATAAGGATAAAGTTTTTAAAACGACCTCATGTCCAGAAATTTATTTTAACGAAATAAAAATTAATGAGAAATCGGTAGCGCTAGAAACGGATTATAATTTAGATTATAATCAGAATTCCGTGCATTTTGGTTTTAATGTGAATGGGATTTTATATAATAGAAATAAAACCTATCAATATCGTTTATTGGGGTATAATGAAGCTTGGATTACGACAGGTGTTGAAGTGAACACCATGAAATATAGTAGTTTGCCTGCGGGAAAATATACGTTTCAAGTACGACCAACAAATAGTAATACAACAAGTGAAAATACCATTAAAAGTATTAAACTACATATAAAATTACCCTTTTGGAAAAGATGGTGGTTTATTTTGTTATATAGTTTATCTATAATTGGTCTTATTGTTTTTTACTATAAAAGGAAGCTTCAAAACAAAGAAAAGGCGAAACAATTAGAAATAAAACAACTCTCATTAGACAACGAATTAATAGCCTTAAAACTGGAAAATTTACGTTCACAAATGAATCCGCATTTTATATTCAATGCGCTTAATTCTATTCAAGATTATATCGTTTTAAATAAGAGTCGACTAGCAAGCGAGTATTTAGGGAAATTTGCCGATTTAATAAGAACCTATTTAAACCATAGTACAAAAGGAAAGATCACATTACAAGAAGAAATTAATTGCTTAGAAATGTATTTAGAATTAGAGAAACTACGTTTTGAAGATAAGCTAAACTATGCTATTCTCTCTACTGGAGATTTAAAACCAGATCAAGTATATATTCCCACAATGCTAATTCAACCCTATGTAGAAAATGCATTAAAACATGGATTGTTGCACCGTAAATCAGGTCGTAATCTAGAGATTAATTTCCATATTAATGTAGATAATTATACAATAAAGAGTGTTATTATAGATAACGGTGTAGGACGTGAGCAAGCCGATATAATTAAAGCAAGAAGCCTTAAAAAACATGAACCTTTCGCTACCAAAGCAACACAAGATCGTTTAGCATTATTGAATTACGGAAAAGAAAAACAAGTAGGTGTAACTATTATTGATTTGCTGGATGGTGAAAAACCAGTGGGTACGCAGGTAACTGTTATCATTCCATTTACAATAGATTAAATAAGGAATGGAAAGCAAGAACATTTCTTTCGTTTTACGATACTAAATCTAACCTAAGGCCTGTAATTTATATAGGAAAATGTATTAATTGGTATAGAAATGATTTTTTGTTTAGAAGTTGAAAGTTACATTTCAGAAGTTCACTTCATTTTTAGATAGCCTTGACTAGTAATTTTGTTTTCATAAAACTATAAACTTATTTATTATGAAAACACGCTTACTTTTATTATTTGTCCTTTTTAATGGACTATTATATGCACAATACCCAATAACAAATTTAATAGGTGCTTATGATTTTAATGGCGATTTAACAGACCAAGCAAATGGTGTAAATATGACCGCTAATGGCTTGATATTATATCCGCCAGATAGATTTGGTACTCCAACTTCGTCTGCACGCTTAATATTTGGGGATGCTAGTAGAATTAATGTGGATTTCCCTAATAACAACAATATACAATATAATTTTTGGATAAAAACAACTATAGATGATGCTAATAGAAGAACTATTATAGAAGATTCAGATAGAACAGATGATACAGATTCAGATTATGATGGGTATTTTGTATATCTAGAAAATGGAGCTATAGGAGTGCGAGCTACTTTAAGATTTGGTACTACTCTTATACCCTTTGCTAATATTCATCCTACAGCAATATCAGATGGAGAATGGCATAATATAAATGTACATATAGATTATTATTATGATTTTACATATAATGATACTTATGGGGTTATAAGTATTAAAGTTGATGGTGTTGAAGATGTTGTAAATCCAAGAGTAAACAATAACTCAACAAGTGTAACAACATCGTATAATAGTATTGATGGAAATGTTGCACTAGGAAATAATAGAGCAGGAGATATGCCAGTAGCTAATAAATATGTAGGTGAAATTGATAACTTATTGATTTATTCTCTAGCTTTATCGCAAGCACAAGTAGAAAGTATTATAGATTATGGTAATTATTGTCAAAAACCAGATGCTTCACTAGTTTCTATAACATCCATAACAAACGATGGTGGTACAGTAAATATAAACGATTCTGGAACTTACGACATAGCTTACCATGTTCAAGGCGAACCTTTTTCTAGCGCAACAATAGTAAATAATGTTACAACCAGCCATGTAATAACTGGTTTAGAAGCTAATTTGGATTACGATGTTTACATAAGAGAAATCTGTGCAGTAACAACATCTTGGTCTGAGGTTGTTAGTTTTAAAACAGATAGACCAACAGGAACGGTTTATGTAAACCCAGCAGCTACAGGTTTAAATACGGGAACAAGTTGGGCAAATGCTTATACAGATTTACAAAGTGCTTTAGACAATTCTAGAATAAACGAATCGGTTTGGTTAGTAGGTGGTACGTATAAGCCAACAGTAGCTAATGGCGATAGAACTATTGCCTTTACAATAAATTCGAGAATTAATGTACTTGGTGGCTTTGCAGGAACTGAAGCTGCAGCAACCGAAAGAGTTTACGGCGCAAACCAAACCATTTTATCCGGTGATTTAAATGAAGATGATGATGCCAACATAGATCCTTTAAATGCGTTAAGAGCAGAAAACAGTTACCGTGTGCTTGTTACCAACTCAATTGTTAACAGTGTTAATGTTGGTATTATACTAGATAGACTTACCATTACTGGAGGAAATGCAAACGGAACTGGAGTTTATAATCGTGGTGGAGCAATTACAAAAGGAGCTATAACAAGAGCGATTACTATTAAAGATTGTAACATAGAAAACAATAGTGGTTTAAATAGAGTTGTAGATATGAGAGTAGGAGGAGGTCAAGCAGGTAATATAACTATAACTCGTTCTAAGTTTAGAAATAATTATAGTCGTGGAGGCGCTTTGTATTGCTTCTCTCAAGCTACAACAACTGTAAATGTTTTAAACTCTTTGTTCGAAAACAATATCGCTGCAGATATTTCAGGAGCTGGACAAGCAGGAAGTAGTATTTGGTTGAAATCTGATGTTAGTAGAAGTGTTAAATTAGATGTCCGTAATTCTACATTTGTAGATAATCAAGATTTAGGTACAGATACTGGATATAATAATTTCAATAGAGCAACAATTGTTTTAGAAAGAAGTATAAGCGCTGGAGGTACTCCATCTACAACGGATGCAGATGTTTATAATTCTATATTTTATAATAATACTACAATAGGAGGAAACACAGCAAAGCTTATTTCTGGTGGAATTACAACCATTCCAGGAACAGATGTTTTTAATTCTATAGATGAAAATGGATTTTCACAATTAGATCCAGCAAGAGTAATAAATAGTACAAATTCTAATCCAATGTTTAATAATGCATCTATGGGAGATTATACCTTAACTTCTAGCTCACCAGCCGTAGATTCTGGAGACAACACTTATGTAACTGGAACAGAAGATTTAGATGGGAATATAAGAATTTTTAACGCTGCTGTAGATATGGGAGCTTATGAGTATGGTTCTACACTAGGAGTTAGCACTTTTCAGTTAAATGAAAATGAGATCAAATTGTATCCAAATCCAACATCTTCTGTTTTAAATATTAAAATGAAGAATAACCTAAAACAAGCAACGGTTTATTCTCTTTTAGGAGCTAAGGTTTTAGAAACTAAATCATCTACTATAAATACATCTAATTTAAATACAGGAATGTATTTAATTACCATAGAAGACGAAAATGGAAGCGTTGCTACTAAGCGTTTTATCAAGCAATAGATTGTAGTTTTAATTATTGTTATAAATCTCGTAAGTGTTATGCTTACGAGATTTTTTGTTTTAGAAGTTGAAAATTAGGTTTCAGAAATTGAGACACCTTTTTAGAAGGTCTATAATAGATATTTGTTTTAAGGATTCTAAAATTTAACCTATTATGAAAACAAAATTATTTTTAATGCTACTTTTTATAAGTAGTATAGCTCTTGCACAAACACCTATTGATGAAGTTTTACATTACTCTTTTACAGGAGGAAATTTAGTGAATGAGGCAAACCCAGGAACAGGAGATTTAACGCAAACAGGGAATGCGGCTACTTTTGTAGCAGATCATTATGGAACATCTGGTAATGCTATAGAATTAAATGGAGATCAATTTACAGGAGGAAACGTAACCTCTACGCATTTAAGTTTAAGTTTTTGGATAAAACCTAATTCCGTAACGAGTACAGAACGTATTATACAAATGTATAATGGGCCTAATGGTTTAAGGTTAGAACTTGCGGCAGGAAACAGACTCGGTTGGGTAGGAAGTTTATACAACTCTAGTGGCGCGCAATCCAATGATTCAAGAAGTACTGTTGTAAATAATCTATATGATGGAGATTGGCATCATATTGTTTTGAGGGGTACTAGGCATTCTGTTCAAGATTGGAGAAGCATTCATGTGTATATTGATGGGGTTTTAAATAATGATCTAACAGGTGATATTGTTTTAGATAGTAATATTACTAGTTTTTTAGGAAATGGGCAATTGGCTATTTCACCTTCATCTGTAACTAATTATAACAAATCTATAGATGATATTAAGGTTTTTAATAGAGCACTAAATGGCACTGAAATTATAGCATTATATAATTTGTGTGAAAATTGTTATGCATTAGATACCAGTATTGTAGGAGATGGAACAATAACAACAAGTCCCGCTGCATCTTCCCCATATGGTACATATGCTTCTGGTACAACAGTAACTTTAGCAGCAACTGCAAATACAGGTTCCGTTTTTTATCAATGGACGGGAGATGCTTCTGGAAATACAAGTACAACAACCGTTGTTATGAATGATGATAAAGATGTTACTGCTAATTTTGTAATACCTTCATTATCCCATGTATATGTAGATAAAAATGCAAGTGGTAATAATGATGGTGCCACTTGGACAAATGCATTTGTTAATTTACATGATGCGCTTGTCTCTGGAGCAACCACTATTTGGGTAGCAAAAGGAATGTATAAACCAGATGTTTCCGATAGAAATGTTAGCTTTAATATAGTAACAAATATCTATGGTGGTTTTGCAGGTACAGAAGTTAATCTGGCAGATAGAGATCTAAGCCTAATACATACTACTAATGAAACAATATTAAGTGGTGATTTAAATGGTGATGATGCTGCTACGGTTGCTTTTGGTGATACTACAAGAGATGATAATAGTTATCATGTGGTAGAAGTTACGCAAGAAGATTTGGTTATAGACGGTTTAACTATACAAGATGGTTATGCCAATGCTACAACTGGCGATGACCGTTTTGGAGCAGGTATTTTTAAAACTGCAAGCATCGCAAATTTTACTTTAAAAAATAGTATTATAAAAAACAATGTAGCGTATACAGGAGCAGGTTTGTCCATGACAACTACAGCGGCGCTATCTACTATAAGTATAGATGCTTGTATCATTGAAAATAATTTAGCAAATGCTGGAGCAGGTGGTGACTTTCATCATGGTTCAGGTAATGGAGCCGTTATGAATGTTAAGATAACAAATACCTTATTTAAAGCTAATAAAACCGCTGATGATGTTGCGAATAATAGAGACGGAGTTGGAGCACCAGCAGTAAGAATAAGAGCTTATTGGTCCATGCAACTTTATGCGGACTTAATAAATAACACATTTGTAAACAATAGTAGTTTAGGTAGTGAATGGAGTTCCGATTATTCTGTGGTAGGAATTTCGCGGAGAACTGGAATATTTCAAAGTTTTGCTATAGCAAATAATATTTTCTGGGGCAACACAGCAAATGGTGGAGTAATAAGTCCTGCAATAGGTAGAACCAGTTCTACGTATACAAGATTAACAGTAAGTAGTAATAGAGTAGTAACAAATAATACAGATGAAAATAATTTTTTACTTATCTCAGGAACTACTAATACAAACGTTGTTAATCCAAATTTAGATGCTAATTTTCAATTAACATCTACTTCGCCAGCATTAGATATAGGAGATAATAGTTATGTAACTACAGCTTCCGATGTGTTAGGTAACCAACGTATTTTTAATACCACAGTAGATTTGGGAGCTCATGAATACAACTCTACGCTAGGAGTTAATGATTTTCAGTTCGCTAAAAACGAAATTAAACTCTACCCAAATCCAACAACATCTGTATTAAATATAAAAATGAAAGCCAATTTAAAACAGGCAACAGTGTATTCTGTTTTAGGAGCTAAAGTTTTAAATACCACATCAAAATCCCTAAATACGGCTAATTTAAAAAGCGGACTCTATTTAATCACTATAGAAGATGAAGCAGGAAATGTTTCTACCAAGCGTTTTATTAAGCAGTAGTTTGTAGTTTTAATTATTGTTATAAATCTCGTAAGTGTTATGCTTACGAGATTTTTTGTTTTAGAAGATGAAAACTACATTTCAGAAAACAAGAATTTTTTCAAGGGTTTTTAGGAGTAAATTAGATGCAAAAAAAATATTATGAGAACAAAATTACTTTGTATATTATTATTATTAACTGCGTTAAAATTAAATGCGCAAACTCAAATTGGACAAGATATAAATGGAGAGGCTACTTCTAATGGATTCGGACTTTCAGTAAGTATTAATGATTCAGGAAATAGAATTGCGGCTGGAACTCCTTTCAATAGCGGAAATGGAAATTCGGCAGGACATATAAGAATGTATCAATTAAATGCTAGCAATCAATGGCTTCAAATGGGGCAAGATATAGATGGGGCATCAGCTAATGATCAAATGGGGAGATCGGTAAGTTTAAATGGAGTGGGTAATAGGGTTGCAACAGGATCTCAATATAATGATACCAACGGAAATAATTCTGGAAATACGCAAGTGTTTGAATTTAATACGAGTAACCAATGGGTGCAAATAGGACAAGATATTAATGGAGAGGCGGCTGGAGATTTTTCAGGTTTATCTGTACGGTTAAATAGTGTTGGAGATCGTGTTATTATTGGTGCATACGGTAATGATGAAAATGGCCCTTCCTCAGGACATGCTCGGGTCTATCAATTATATAACAATAACCAATGGTTAAAAATAGGACAAGATTTAGATGGAGATGCAGCATACGATAACTTTGGAGGAGAAGTAGATATAAATGGATTGGGTGATAGAATAATAATAGCTTCTTGGCAAAACGATACTAATGGAAACAATGCAGGACTTGTTCGTGTATACCAGTTAAACAGTAGTAATCAATGGAGCCAGTTAGGACAGGATCTTTTTGGCACAAATGCAGAAGATAATTTTGGTCGTTCTGTTTGTATGAATTCCGCAGGGAACAGAATAATTGTAGGAGCTATTGGTAGTGATAACGGAGGGACTAACAGTGGGCAAAGTTATGTTTATGAGTTAAATGTTAATAGCCAATGGATACAAATTGGGCAAGGTATAAATGGAGAAGCTAGTGGAGATAAATCTGGTTTTTCTACAAGTATAAATGCCTTGGGTGATATAATATCTATTGGTTCTTTTTATAACAGCGGAAGCGCTTTTCAAGCTGGACATGTAAGAACTTATAAGTTAAATACGAATAGTAATTGGGTTCAATTAGGAGACGATATAGATGGTGAGGCAGCTGACGATCAGTCCAGTTTTTCAATTTGTTTAAATGCAAATGGACAAAATATAATTACTGGAGCAATGGGAAATGATGGTAACGGTAATAGTTCTGGATATGTTAGAGTGTTTGATGTAAACCCGTCGACATTAAGTCTAATTCAAAAGCTAGGAAATCTAAACAACATAAAAATGCACCCAAACCCAACAACAACAGTTCTTAATATTAAAATGAATAGTAACTTAAAACAAGCAACAGTGTATTCTGTTTTAGGGGCAAAAGTTTTAGAAACAAAATCGAATACGATAAATACATCTAATTTAAAAACTGGATTATATTTAATTACAATAGAAGCAGTAAACGGAAGCATTGCTACCAAACGTTTTATCAAGCAGTAGTTAATAGTTTTAATTATTTTTATAAATCTCGTAAACGCTGTGTTTACGAGATTTTTTTGGTTTAGAAGTTGAAAATAAGGTTTCAGAAATTGATGTAGTTTTTAAATACGTTTACCAAGTAGTTTTGTCGCATAATCAATAAAAAAAAGAATTATGAAGAGAAAATTACTTTCCATTTGTGCCTTTATTTCAATATTTACGGCAACAAATGCACAAAATGTATCCATTCCAGATACAAACTTTAAAACCATATTAGTAGCAAATACGAATATTAATACAAATAACGATACAGAGATTCAAGATACCGAGGCCGTTGCATATACAGGAACTATTAATGTTTCCGGTTCAAGTATTCAAGACTTAACAGGGCTTGAAGCGTTTACCGAAATTGTAGGTTTACAGGCTTTTGGAAATCCTTCGCTTACCAGTATTGATGTTTCTCAAAACACAAAACTGACACAGTTACTAATAGAACAAACAGGAATTGGAGGTATTTTAGATTTAAGTATGCTTACCCATTTAGTCGATTTTAAAGGGCATACAACATCCATAACAGCTATTAATATGGCAAATGGGAATAATAGTAATGTAACCCGTTTTAATGTTGTAAGTAGTACTGTAGATTGCGTGCAAATTGATGCCGGGTTTACACCTAATTCTAATTGGAATGCACCACCTAATGCTAGTTTTTTGGAAGATTGTCCTACTATTCTAAGTGTGGATGAGTTTCAGGTAAAGAAAGTGTCTTTATACCCAAACCCAACAACTTCGGTTCTAAATATTGAAATGAATAGTAATATAAAAAGCGCAGCAATCTATTCTGTTTTAGGAGTAAAAGTTTTAGAAACAACATCCAAAAAAATAGTGACTTCCGGATTAAGAAATGGTGTGTATCTTATTATAATTAAAGATGAAGATGGAAGCGCAGCAACCAAACGATTCATCAAACAGTAGTATATCGTTAAGTTTTATTTAGAAATCCCGTAAGTGCGAGGCTTATGGGTTTTTTCTAGTTTAGAAGTTGAAAACAAGATTTCAGAAAGTAGAAGCATTACTTAATCGTTTTTAATAACATATTTGCAGCAGTAAATTTAAAACAATTCAACATGAAAACAATAATTATCGCATTAAGCACATTCGTATTACTTTCTTTTTCAGAAGAAAAACAAATTGTAAAAGCATCCCAAAATATGGAGATTTCTATTGCAAGTAGTTTCTCATTAGTTAATGATACTAAAGAAAAAGTGAGCATTTATACAGGAACAGGTTTTGTTTCTTTAAACAAAGGCTCTAAAACTAGTATTACTTGTAATATAGGGAAAGAAGTACGTTGGGCAAATAAAGGGAGAAAAGGAGACGTTATTTTTAAAATTACAAGTGATATGTGTGGGAAAACGATTAAGCTTTCCAAAGTCATGGACTAAGTAACGATCCATAAAAATATTGAAAAATTAAAGACGCTATTAATTCGTTCTTAAAAGTTGAGTTACTTCTGTAGTTCAGCTTTTTTTATTATAAAACATATATGAAAAAATATAAACTAGAACTCTGTATTGCGCTATTATATATAGCCATAGGTGCTGTTTTAATCCAGTTGTTTTGAAATCAAACAATTTTTTTAACGGTTAAAGGACGTTGAAAAAGATATGGCATGCATTCCACTAACTAATGAAGGCTTTTCATTAAAAAGCGATATATTTCTTTTCTTTTAAATTGTAGTTTTAGGAGATGCAGTCTTTTTAATTACGAAATATTTAAAACAAAAAAGCTTAGAACTGTACTTTACACGGCAAGTACAATGGTGCTATTTGTACTCTGGTTTTTTTATAGGGAATTAACCAATAACAGTAACCAGCCTGCTACTAAAAGTAAACCACCTATTGGAGTAATAGGCCCTAAAAAACGAAGCTTCTTTCCTTTGGCATCCGATAAAACTAATCCGTAAATACTAAAAGAAAATAATAGGATTCCTATAGTAAAACACCAGTAAACAGCTGCCGTTGTAAAATTAGATTGTAACCCTAAAGCCAATAAAACAATAGCGTGATACATTTGGTACTTTACACCAACTTCAAAACTTTGTAGTTGGTCTGTAGATAAAATTTTCTTTAAAGCATGGGCTCCAAAAGCGCCAAAAATTACAGAGAGCATTCCAAAAATAGCAGCGGTAACAAGTATAATTTGTTGTGTCATTAAATATGTTTAAAAGTTGTTTTATTTATAAACCACAGGAATAATTTCACCTTTGGCTAAGCAATATCTTTTAATATTTTCTTCGGAAAGCCTTGCGGTATAATCCTCTTCATTGACCATAAAACCAATTTCACGTAGTTTGTTAAAATAATCGTAACCATACACACGAACGTGATCGTATTGCCCAAATATTTTTGCGCGTTCTTTTTTATCTGTAATCGAATTATCTTCAAAAGTAGTTTGTCTAGTTAGGTCTTGCGGAATTTGAAAAATCCCATAACCACCAGGTTTTAAAACTCGAAATAATTCTTGCATTGCTTTCGTATCGTCAGGAATATGTTCTAACACATGATTACATAAAATAACATCATAACTATTATCTTCAAACGGAAGGTTGCAAATGTCTGCCTTTACATCAGCAATTGGCGAAAGTAAATCTGTAGTGGTGTACTTCAGATTTTTTAGCGCTCTAAAACGATCTAAAAAACATTGCTCTGGAGCAAAATGAAGTACACTTTTTTCCGCAGTAAAGAAATCGGTTTCATTTTTTAAATACAACCATAACAATCTATGACGCTCTAAGCTTAAAGTAGAAGGCGATAATACATTCTCGCGTTGTGTTTCATAGCCATAAGATAAAAAGCTTTTAAAACTTTTACCGTCAATAGGGTCTGTAAATGTATTTCCTTTTAAAAAGAAAGCTAAAATAGGGCGTGCTACATAACTTAACCTAATTAATAAAGGTCTCGGAATACTATTTAAAATTATTTTGAAGAGTTTTTTCATTCGTTTTTACACTGAGATTCAAAGAGACACACAGAGATTCACAGAGTTTTACTCGTTTGTGTTTATGAATCTTTTTATTCCGTTTTTTAAAAGTTTGGTTTTAAAATTTAATAATAACCCAATTGGGTAATCGCTTAATTTCATATAGGTTAAAATTTAAGCAGCATGTACTTCCGTAAATTTATCAACGGTTTTCAATTCAATTACTATTTTATTTTCAACTAATAAATCTATTCTATAACCATGATCTAAGGTTATATCTTTATAAATAATAGGTTGTGTAATCTCTTTTTGAACAGAATAGCCCATAGCTTTAAGTTCATACAATAAACATTCTTGATAAGCAGATTCCAGTAAGCCTGGTCCAAGCGATCTGTGGACTTGTATAGCACAGCCAATTATATTCTCGGTAATCTTCTAGTAACTCATTATTAAATATTGAATCTAAAAACGCTCTGTGAATCTCTTCGAAACTCTGTGAATCTACCTGTAATAGTCTATAACACTAAAGCCTTTTGTCTAAACTCATCTTCCTCATCACTAACAATTCCTAAAGCTTCATAAATATAAGCAAACGTAGAAAGTAGTTCTGGCTTGCCATCTAGAATTGCAACGTCATGTTCAAAATGTGCAGATGGCTTATTATCTAGTGTTGTGATTGTCCAACCATCTCTATGTTGTTTGATATTTTTTGTTCCAAGGTTAATCATAGGCTCAATAGCTACAACCATACCTTCAATAAACTTTTTACCACGACCACGTTTTCCATAGTTCGGCATTTCTGGATCTTCGTGCATTTTTGTTCCTAAACCATGACCAACAAGTTCTCGAACAACACCATAACCATGATCTTCACAATACTTTTGAATGGCATAACCAACATCACCAACACGATTCCCAACTTTAAGTTCTTTTATTCCAACATAAAGAGATTCTTTAGTGACTTGTAAAAGTTTTTCGGTTTCCGGATCAATTTCACCAACAGCAAAAGTGTAGGCATGATCGCCATAATAACCGTTTTTGATAGAACCACAATCGATAGATATAATATCGCCTTCCTCTAAGGGAGTGTTGTTTGGAATTCCGTGAACTACTTGTGCGTTGGGACTCATACAAAGTGTGTTCGGAAAATCATATAAACCTAAAAACCCAGGAATTGCACCTTGGTCTCTAATACATGCTTCTGCAATTTTATCTAAGTCTAAAGTGGTTACTCCAGGTTTCACTGCTTTAGCTACTTCCCCTAAAGTTTTAGATACTACTAATGCGGCTTCACGCATTAATTCTATTTCTTCTCTTGTTTTTACTATAATCATAGGACATAAAAATATGGTGCAAAGATACTAAAAATAACAAAGTATACTTTTTTATTGAAACATGATATTTGACAGTTTTTAAACTTTATTTATTCTATAGTTTTGTGGCACAAATAAAACCATATGTATAGATCCGTTAGTGCTGAAGAAGCAGTAAAAGTAATTAAATCTAATAGTAGAGTTTATATTCAAGCGGCAGCGGCTGCACCTCAAACTTTAATAAAAGCAATGACTGCTCGTCATGAAGAATTAAAAAATGTTGAGGTATGCCATTTGCATACGGAAGGCCCAGCTCCTTATGCAGATCCAGCGTTAAAGGATAGTTTTCATGTGAATTCTTTTTTTATCGGAAAAAATGTAAGACATACTTTAAAAGCGGGAAACGGTTCATACACTCCAGTTTTTTTAAGTGAATTACCATTGCTTTTTAAACGGAATATTATTGATTTAGATGTGGCACTAATTCATGTGTCTGTTCCCGATAAACATGGGTATTGTTCGTTGGGAGTTTCTGTGGAAGCTACTTTAGCGGCAATTGATAATGCGAAACATGTAATTGCACAAGTAAATAGAAATATGCCAAGAACGCATGGTGCAGGAATTATTCATGTTTCAGAAATTGATTTATTTGTAGAGTCTAACGAGGATTTACCAACTCATGATATTGTTACACCTACAGCTATTGAAAGTAAAATTGGGGATTATGTTGCTGGTTTAATTGAAGATCGAAGTACCCTGCAAATGGGAATTGGTAGTATACCAAATGCTGTTTTAACTCGATTAACAAACCATAAAGATTTAGGGTTGCATACCGAAATGTTTTCCGATGGTGTGATCGATTTAATCTTAAATAATGTTATTAACGGAAACTATAAAGGTGTAAATCGAGGCCGTGCATTGTCTACTTTTTTAATAGGATCAAAACGTTTGTACGATTATGTAGACGATAATCCTTTTGTAGAAATGCGTGCATCTAATTATACCAATGATGTTTCTATTATCAAACAAAACCCTAAAATGGTAGCTATTAATTCGGCAATTGAAGTAGATGTTACTGGGCAAGTCTGTGCAGATTCTATTGGAGCACATATGTATTCTGGAGTTGGCGGACAAGTTGACTTTATAAGAGGTGCTTCCTTAAGTGAAGGCGGAAAAGCTATTATTGCATTACCAGCGACTACTAAATCTGGTTTAAGTAAGATTGTTCCTTCTTTAAAACCAGGAGCCGGAGTTATCACGACTAGATCGCATGTGCATTATGTAGTAACAGAATACGGAATTGCAAATCTATATGGAAAAACAATTAAAGAGCGTGTAAAAGCATTAGTAAATATCGCGCATCCAGACCATAGAGAATCTATTGATAAACAGTATTTTGATTTGATAAACAGCTAGTGGTTTTTTCTTAAAAAAGAAAAGAATCCTTTCTTTTTTTGTGGTGTTTTTTGGTTGTATTTTGGATTTGAAAGATATTGATATACTTCTCCCCAGCCTAAAAATCCACCAATATTTCTATCGTCTATAAATAAATCTGCGTGAATTTTTCTGCTTTTGGATGTATCTAATTGTTCTTCTGGAAAACTTTTATTTATCGCATAGAATTCAATGCCTTTACTTTTACAAAAAGCAACAGCTTCTTCTAAAGGTACACCACATCTGTAGGTCCATAGAATTAAACGGTGCCCATCTGCTTGTAGTTTTTTAAGGGTTTCGATTGCAAAAAGTTTTGGTTTCCCAACTTTTGGATATGCATCATCTACAATAGTTCCATCAAAATCAATGGCAAGAATAAGTTTATCGTTTAAATTCATAGAAATTCATTAGCTGCAAATATATAAATTATTATTCTTCGAAATAAGCATTTTTATAAGGTTGATTCGTTAAAATATGTAGAATATCTTGTTCTAAACTTTCTATAGGATATTCCACTATTCTATTCATTTCTTTACCATCCTTGAAAAATATTAGTGTTGGAACATTCGTGATATTTAGGTTTTCTTCCAGCTTTTGAGGGGTTGTCTTGTCTCTGTCTACAGCAACTAATTGAAGATTGTCTAAATTAAAATTTGCGGCATCCAGAATTTTATAGAAGCTAGGTGTTTCTCTCTGGCTGTCTTCACACCAAGTTCCCATAAATAGTTTTATAGAAACATCGGTTAGTTTTGGTTTTATAAGTGCCACTAAAGAATCATTTACTTTGTAGTCGGTATAGGTTGTATTATACCAACTGTTAAAAGGAGCTTGTTGTAAGCCTTCTTTATTTGCTGGCCCTAATAACATCATAGAATCTTCCTCTTCATCCGGGACTGCTATATTTATTGACTGTTCTTTACAAGCAAAACATATTAGGACAATAAGTATTATATATAAATTTCTCATAGGTTCTTAAATTAAAGAATGTTGGGTCATCGCTTTAGGTTGTTCTACGCCAATAAGTTTTAGAATAGTAGGAGCGATGTCTCCTAAAATACCATCCTTAATATGTTTTAAATCTTTATCAATTAAAATAATTGGAACTGGATTTGTGGTATGTGCGGTATTTGGTGATCCGTCCGGGTTTATCATGGTTTCACAATTACCATGATCTGCAATTAGTATGGTTGTGTAATCATTTTCTAAAGCAGTTGTTATTACTTTTTTCACGCAAGCATCTACAGCTTCACAGGCTTTTATAGCAGCTGCCATAACTCCGGTATGCCCAACCATATCCCCATTTGCAAAGTTTAAACATACAAAATCTACCTCGCCTTTTTCAAGTTCAGGAAGAAGTGCATCTGTAAGTTCAAAAGCACTCATTTCTGGTTTTAAATCGTAGGTAGCAACTTTAGGAGAGTTTTTTAGTATTCTACTTTCTCCTTCAAAAGGTGCTTCTCTTCCTCCTGAAAAGAAAAAAGTAACATGTGGATATTTCTCTGTTTCGGCAATACGGATTTGCTTTTTGTGGTGCTTTTCTAAAACTTCACCAAGCGTTTCTGTTAAGTTATCTTTATCATAAATTACGTGCATTCCTGTGAAAGAATCGTCATAATTGGTCATGGTAACATAGTACAAGTTTAATTTATGCATGTTCTGCTCATGAAAGTCTTTTTGCGATAATGCCTCTGTTAATTGTCTTCCTCTGTCTGTTCTAAAGTTGAAAAACACAATAACATCACCTTCTTCAATTTTTGCGATTGGTTGGTTCTTTGTGTCTACAGCGATTATTGGTTTAATAAACTCGTCGGTAATATCATTATCATAATTTTCTTGAATAGATTTTAAAATATTGGTGGAATGTTCCCCTTCGCCATTAACCATTGCATCATAGGCTAGTTTAACACGTTCCCAACGTTTATCTCGGTCCATCGCATAATATCTTCCAATAATCGAAGCTATTTTGGTGTTTTTGTTTTCTAAATATTCTTCTAATTCTGTTACAAAACCATAACCAGATTTTGGATCTACATCTCGACCATCTGTAAACGCATGAATGAAAGACTTTTCAATTCCGAAGTTCTCAACAGCATCTACCAAACCTAATAAATGACTAATATGAGAATGTACACCTCCATCACTAAGTAAGCCTAAAAAATGTACCGCTTTATTGTTTTTTTTAGCGTATTTAAAAGCATCAACAAGTACTTTCTCTTGTGCTAATGTTTTGTTTTTTACTGCTAAATTTATGCGTACCAAATCTTGATATACAATCCGCCCAGCACCTAGATTCATGTGACCAACTTCCGAATTTCCCATTTGCCCTTCTGGTAAACCAACATGTAAACCATCTGTGCGTAAAGTTGCATTTGGGTATTTTGTATAAAGCGAATCTATAAAAGGAATATTCGCATTATCTATAGCGGAGACTTTAGGGTCAGGAGATTTTCCCCAACCATCTAAAATCATAAGAATTACTTTTTTGTTCATGTGATGTTCATTTTGTAAACCAAATATAAAAAAAGAATCCCGACGAGTCGAGATCTTATATAAGGATTAAAATATTTTTATGTTATTGTAACTGACCTCTATATTTTTTTATAGATTCTCTAATTTCTTCTATACGATTATCAGGATCTGGATGTGAACTTTGAAACTCAGGAACACGATTTGGTCCAGCAGCAGTTTTTAATATTTCCATAACGTCAATCATTTCTTCTGGGTCATAACCGGCTCTTAACATAAAACGTACGCCAAGATCATCACTTTCTAATTCGTCACCACGACCATTTTTTAAAATTAAGTTCTGTCCAACACCTCCAATTAATCCACCAACATCACCGCCAACAGAACCAGCGGTAGAAAGTCCTTGCCACAGTTCACTATTTGCAATACGTTCTGCACTATGTTTACCAAGTACATGACCAATTTCATGACCTAAAACACCTGCTAATTGGTCTTCATTTTCTAGCTGAGAAAACAAAGCGTAGGTGATAAATATTTGTCCGCCAGGTAATGCAAAAGCATTTATAGTTTCCGGATCTGCCAATAAATGAAACTCATATTTATAAGGTGTTTCTTTAGCAATACTATTGTTTATTAGTTTGTTGCCTACATTATCTACTAAGGCTTGGTAATTTTCATTAGGATATAAGCCTCCATGCTGCGCAGCCATTTGATCTCTACTTTGCAAGCCCATTTGTATTTCTTCATCTACCGTCAATGAAATAGCTTGCTTTTTTCCTGTGTATGGATTTATTTCTTGTGATGAGAAGTATTTAAAGCCAAAATAAGCAGCTATGCATAGTCCTATAATTAATCTTACTTTTAAATTCCCTCTCATTTTAATGGTTTTATTATGAATAATTTACAAAAGTTCTGGGTTAATGTCTAAAATATTTTCATTTCGATAGGTGCTTAAAAATGCTTCGGAAAAATATGCGTTTCCTAATAGTTTTTCGTTTTGAAGGACCTCTTGAATATTTATGCATTTGTACGCTTTTAAATAGTCTTGAGATAGTGGTTTGTAGCTATAATGCCAAGGTTCATATTTAAAACCTTTTCTGTCTAAATCGCTAGTGTACACTAGATAAAAACCAAAAGAATTGGCATGTGTATCCATCCATTTTTTTAAATAGATGTACGGACCGTCTCTATGAAAATTCTCTTCGCGAAGCACATATTTTGGTGCATGCACATTGCCGTCAATAATATCCATATCTGTTCCCCAATGATGTCTTGAAGTTCCTGGAATGGTGGAGTATTCAATTATTTTTTCCATACTTTTTTCTTCGGAAAAACCTTGACTTCTATAGCGTTTGTATTTACGTTCCCAAATACGTTTTTGATGTTCAAAATTTCTATAGCTAGAAACTATCTGAATCTTTATGCCTTCTTTTAAAGCTTCCGTTTTCATTTCCTGAAAGGCAAGATGTGCTGCTTCCCTTAATCTATAGTCTTCACCAAAAAGAATCGGATTTCCTTTACCTATAAGTTCTTCCGAAGAAATTATATTTTGAGCAAAAGCAAAACTAGGAATTGCAGCTAAAGCTATTCCGGTTAATGTGGTTTTTTTTATGAAGTTTCTTCTTTTCAAATTCAGATAAAGTTTTACTAATTACGAGCCAAAATTAATTAAATTTACATCAAAAATTAAGGTATGCATTTTTCGTTTAAAATAATTGAAAAAGAAAATATTTCAACAATCCTTCCTTTGGTTATAAAGTTAAATGAAGGGAAAGTTTCTATAGAAATACTAGAAAAACGTTTTCAAGAAATTATAACCCAAAATTATGAATGCGCTGGTATTTATGATGGCGAAAAACTGATTGGTATTTCGGGTATGTGGTTTTGTACTAGACATTATTCTGGAAAAAGTGTGGAATTAGATCATGTGTATATCGATGAGACTTATAGAAATCATGGTTTAGGAAAACAGTTTATGCTATGGATTACAGATTATGTGAAAACTAAAAATGTGGAAGCTATGGAGTTAAATGCCTACATTGAAAATCCTGCATCGCATAGATTTTATGCTAATCTAGATTTTAAAAAACCAGGCTATCATTTTCTAAAAAAACTTTAGTAATTAATATATAAATAACCAGCATATTCTTTGTTTTCATCTGGTAAGATTAAAAGGTAAAAATAAGTGCCAACAGGAAGCTTTTTGTTTTTACCAATTAAGATTTCTTTGTTGGTATATCCATTCCAATCGTTTTGATAATTTTCTGCATCGTATACCATTCTTCCCCAACGATTATATATTTGTAAACTGTTTCTAAATAATTCGACACCTTCAATTACAAAGACATCATTTTTACCGTCTCCATTCGGACTAATACCATTATAAACAGTAATACCATCGCTGCCAATTAAAGATCCAAACGTTATGATTTCATAGTCGTTTGGTACAAAAGAAGTAGAAGTTATGGTTCCTGTATTTATATTTCCTGTAAAATCTACATTGCCCAAATCTTTCCATTGGTTTTCTGTATTGCTCCATCCTACAACGCGAAGGTTTAGTAAATCGTCTACTAAAACATTAATGTCACTATCTGTATTCCACGTTAATGTTACTTGGGTTTCTTCGGTACCATTAAAATCCCAAAATTCTTCCAAATTTATGGTGTTTAGGATACCTTCAGAATTATTGGTGTCAAACGAAGTGGAAAAGGTAGAAGGGAAATTAGGGTCTTCATTAAAATAGGCTGCCGAAAACTTAGGGTTTCCAGACTGAAAAGGAGTAATTAAAGGTCTTAACTTATTATCGTCTCCAATAGGGAAACTGAAAGCGTTATTTCCTGTGAAGGAAGCGTAGCCATCGGTTAATCTCAAGTCGTCTTCGGCAACAAAAAAGGCATTACTTAAATAATCTAGAGATATGTTTGGATTGTTTCTAGGAGTTATTACATCTCCAATAATATAGTTTAGTCCGTTGGAAATTTCGGTGCTTATTTCTAGGAATAAATTATTATCCACAGCAACATCCATATCAAAAAATCTGGGGCTTTCCGTTCCAGAAATAGTTATTACATTGTCTTCATTGTAAAACCCTGCTAAACCTAGATTTTCATTAAATGTTCCGTCGTTTTCTAAATCGATATGAAAACCTATTTGACCTTCATCATGAATTTGAACATTTCCAAAGTTGTGAAATGCCTGTTGCGCAATGCTTACTTGAAATAAGAAAAGCGCTATGTATTTTATCGTTTTCATATTATTTATAAGCCGTATATATTACAAGTATATTTTCTGTTTTGTTATCTACGTTTATTACAAATCCGGTTGGATTCGCAGAAACGAAACTGGCAGATGTTAAACCTAAACTGTCACCATTGTTATTAGCGTATCTTATACCAATACAATGTGTGTTGGATGCATAACGAGAAATGTCATTAATGGAAGATCCACTACCACCAACATAAATTACTTGTTGCGTTGTTCCTCTTGCGTAACCTGTCATTCCTCCAAAAGTATTATTAAATCCATTATTGTTATTGCCGATCCCATTATCTTCATTTATGTTTTCGTTTTCCACATTGGGATACGCTTGAAATGTGATTTGTGAAGGTTCAAAAGGTAGGTCTGCAATAGTCTGATTACCTGTTGCTGTTATTATAAAATGTCCAACATAAACCGTTGGTCCTAAATAAGCACCTCCATTTGCACCAACCTCAATTAGGTTGTCCGCTTCTGCTGCTATAACTTGTGCTTTGGCAGCAGTTCCAGCTTCATTGGTGTAGGTTATTTCTCCAGTAGGACTGGAATCATTTTGCGATAATGTTGTTGTTGTTTCTGTAATATTAGTTGTTGTTGCTCCGCTAGTATGCGTTGCGATGGTATTGCCAGTAGTTACTACTGGTGTTACATTTGAAGATAAGGAAGAAAGATCTGTAGTAATTGTTCCTCCAGCATCTGTCGTTTCCAGATTGGTACCATTCAGAATAACCGTATCGTTAAGTTCGTTTGTGCTATCATTATCATTATTAGTAGGAAGGATTACAGATAAATTGTAATTATCACTACCGTCGTTGGTAACAGACACGGAACCATCCGTAGATTCTACCGTTTGAATTTCGTTCGTTGCATCTGTATCTTCATCTGCAGTAATATGATCTGCGATTGCAGTTGCATTGTCTGTTATGTCTGAAGCGTTATCTGCAATGGCGGTCGTGTTATCGGCAATTGCAGTGTTTTGCGTCGTTTGTTGCGTTTCTAAAGTATCAATATCATCTGCATTTGTTGTGATTAACGATTGTAAAGCAGTTTCATCAAAAGGCGTAACACTTAAATCGATATTGTTATTTGCATCTGTGGTTACTGTAACCGAACTATCAGTAGAAGCTACCGTTTGAATTTCGTTGGTTGCATCTGTATCTTCATCTGCAGTAATATGATCTGCGATTGCGGTTGCATTGTCTGTTATGTCTGAAGCGTTATCTGTAATGGCGGTCGTGTTATCGGCAATTGCAGTGTTTTGCGTCGTTTGTTCCGTTTCTAAAGTATCAATATCATCTGCATTTGTTGTGATTTGCGATTGTAAAGCAGTTTCATCAAAAGGCGTAACACTTAAATCGATATTGTTGTTTGCATCTGTGGTTACTGTAACGGAACTATCAGTAGAAGCTACGGTTTGAATTTCGTTCGTTGCATCTGTATCTTCATCTGCAGTAATATGATCTGCGATTGCAGTTGTATTGTCTGCAATGTCTGAAGCGTTATCTGTAATGGCGGTCGTGTTATCGGCAATAGCCGTGTTTTGTGTTGTTTGTTCCGTTTCTAAAGTGTCAATATCATCCGCATTAGTAGTGATTTGCGATTGTAAAGCAGTTTCATCAAAAGGAGTAACACTTAAATCGATATTGTTGTTTGCATCTGTGGTTACTGTAACCGAACTATCAGTAGAAGCTACGGTTTGAATTTCGTTGGTTGCATCGGTATCTTCATCTGCAGTAATATGATCTGCGATTGCAGTTGCATTGTCTGTTATGTCTGAAGCGTTATCTGCAATGGCGGTCGTGTTATCGGCAATTGCGGTGTTTTGCGTCGTTTGTTGCGTTTCTAAAGTATCAATATCATCTGCATTGGTAGTGATTTGCGATTGTAAAGCAGTTTCGTCATAAGGCGTAACACTTAAATCGATATTGTTGTTTGCATCTGTGGTTACTGTAACCGAACTATCAGTAGAAGCTACGGTTTGAATTTCGTTGGTTGCATCTGTATCTTCATCTGCAGTAATATGATCTGCGATTGCAGTTGCATTATCTGCAATGTCTAAAGCGTTATCGGTAATTGCTGTATTTTGCGTAGTTTGTTCCGTTTCTAAAGTGTCAATATCATCCGCATTAGTAGTGATTTGCGATTGCAAAGCAGTTTCATCAAAAGGAGTAACACTTAAATCGATGTTGTTATTTGCATCTGTTGTTACGGTAACGGAACTATCAGTAGAAGCTACGGTTTGAATTTCGTTGGTTGCATCTGTGTCTTCATCTGCAGTAATATGATCTGCGATTGCAGTTTCATTGTCTGCAATAGCTGTGTTTTGTGTTGTTTGTTCCGTTTCTAAAGTGTCAATATCATCCGCATTTGTTGTGATTTGCGATTGCAAAGCCGTTTCGTCAAAAGGAGTAACACTTAAATCGATATTGTTGTTTGCATCTGTCGTTACGGTAACGGAACTATCGGTAGAAGCTACAGTTTGAATTTCGTTGGTTGCATCATTATCATTATCGGCAATTGTGATTGTTCCTCCTCCATTGGATAAGGTTACATTTGTTCCAGATTGCGCTAATGTTTGAATTTCATTCGTTGGATCGTTGTCATTATTAGTAGCGATTATAATACTTAAATCGAAATCATTTCCATTTTGAGTTACGCCAACGGAACCATCAGCGGACGTTACAGTCTGTATTTCATTTGTAGGATCATTATCTGCATCGTCCACATTATCTATGCCATCGTTGTCTAAAGTGATATTTCCTCCATTGACATCTGTGATTGTTGTTGTTCCATTTCCATTATCCGTAACTGTAGTAATTTCGTTTGTGGCATCATTATCATTATCTGTAATGGATATGATTGTTGCGGTTCCGTTTTCATCCACATACGTGAAAGTGCCATTTGTATTGTCTGTAATGGTAGTTACAGTTTCTAAATTATTAATTAAAGCGGAAAGGTTTATTTGTGTAATAATACCATCTTCATCTGTATAATCAATATTTGTATTGTCCGGGTTTAATGCTATAGAAGTTAGTGTTTCTAGGTTCGCAACGTTTAAAATAGTTGGATTTCCATCTTCATCGGTGTAAGTAAAGGTTCCATCATTATTATCTACTAAAGTTGTTAAAGTTTCTAGATTTGCCACGATTGCAGATAAATCTAATTGCGTAGTAATACCGTCTTCATCTGTATAATCAATATTTGTATTGTCTGCGTTTAAAGCAATAGATGTTAAAGTTTCCAAGTTAGCAACATTTAAAACAGTCGGATTTCCATCTTCATCGGTGTAGGTTAACGTTCCGTCGTTATTATCTACTAAAGTGGTAAGTGCTTCTAGATTTGCAACGATTGCAGATAAATCTAATTGTGTAGTAATACCGTCTTCATCGGTATAATCAATATTTGTATTGTCCGGGTTTAATGCAATGGTGGTTAGTGTTTCTAGGTTCGCGACGTTTAAAATGGTTGGATTTCCATCTTCATCGGTGTAGGTTAACGTTCCATCATTATTATCGACTAAAGTGGTAAGTGCTTCCAGATTTGCTACGATTGCAGATAGGTCTAATTGCGTAGTAATACCATCTTCATCTGTATAATCAATATTTGTATTGTCTGGGTTTAAAGCAATAGAAGTTAGTGTTTCTAGATTGGCAACGTTTAAAATAGTTGCATTTCCATCTTCATCGGTGTAGGTTAACGTTCCATCGTTGTTGTCTACTAAAGTTGTTAAAGCTTCTAGATTTGCTACGATTGTAGACAGATTTAATTGCGTAGTAATACCGTCTTCATCTGTATAATCAATATTTGTATTGTCCGGGTTTAATGCAATGGTGGTTAGTGTTTCTAGGTTCGCAACGTTTAAAATAGTTGCATTTCCATCTTCATCGGTGTAGGTAAAGGTTCCATCATTATTATCTACTAAAGTGGTAAGTACTTCTAGATTTGCTACGATTGCAGATAAATTTAATTGCGTAGTAATACCGTCTTCATCTGTATAATCAATATTTGTATTGTCCGGGTTTAAAGCAATGGTGGTTAGTGTTTCTAGATTGGCAACGTTTAAAATGGTTGCATTTCCATCTTCATCGGTGTAGGTGAGGGTTCCGTCGTTATTATCTACTAAAGTGGTAAGTGCTTCTAGATTTGCTACGATTGCAGATAAATTTATTTGTGTAGTAATACCATCTTCATCTGTATAATCGATATTTGTATTGTCTGGATTTAATGCTATAGCGGTTAATGTTTCTAGATTGGCAACGTTTAAAATCGTTGGGTTTCCATCTTCATCGGTATAGGTTAACGTTCCGTCGTTGTTGTCTACTAAAGCTGTTAAAGCTTCTAGATTTGCTACGATTGCAGATAAATCTAATTGTGTAGTAATGCCATCTTCATCTACATAATCAATATTAGTGTTATCGGTATTAAGTGCAATAGAAGTTAAAGTCTCTAATGCTGAAATATCTATTGTTATTGGGTTTCCGTCGTTATTATCAAAAGTATAGGTACCATTTAAATTAGCTGTTAGTGTCGCTTTATTTACAGTATCCATAGTTCCGTCTGGTTTTTGTAAACTAAAAGTTCCATCGCTATTATCCACTAAGCCAATAGCATCCACATAAGATTTTGGAGTCGCATCGCTTGGTCCAGTTGGTTGACCTAAATCCGTTACCGTGTTTCCGTTCATGTCTAAGTTTCCAACCATAGTATCTCCGGAAACATTTACATATCTAGGATCATAAAGTGCCGCATTAAAAGGGTCTATTGCAATCCAAACGGAGGAATCGTTATCATAAATATAAGTCGCTCCAACTTGAGTTGGATCTGGGGCATCACTGTTTACAACATATATATCTCCTTCTTGCGGTGTTCCACCAACTTCAATTACTCCGATATCTCCGGTGCTTGTTGTTGGACCTGTATATACATTTCCAATAGGGATATTTATATTTCCACTCGGATCTGGTACAGAATTATTAACACTTACTACACGAATACCATATACCCATTGTGTGCCATTCCAATATATTTCGCTATTCGGATTTGGAGCATCGACAAACATTTCTAACGTAATTTGACTAGTTAAATCCACTAAATTATTAGGAGTAGCAGGATTAGATAACTGTAATTCTGTTCCATTTAAAAACAAATCTTGTAGTTCATTTGTGGAATCGTTGTCGTTATCTATTACGGAAATTTCAACTGGTGTTCCGGCTTCATTTAAATAGGTATAGGTTAAATCTCCATTATTCGTTAGGGTTGTAAGTGTTTCTAAGTTTGCAGCATTAATTATTGTTTGCGCTCCGTTTTCATCGGTGTAAGTGAATGTTCCGTCGTTGTTGTCAACTAAAGTTGTTAAAGCTTCCAGGTTTGCTATGATTGCAGATAAATCTAATTGTGTAGTAACGCCATCTTCGTCTGTATAATCGATGTTTGTATTGTCTGTGTTTAAAGCAATGGATGTTAATGTTTCCAAGTTAGCAACATCTAAAACAGTCGGGTTTCCATCTTCATCGGTGTAAGTTAATGTTCCGTCGTTGTTGTCTACTAATGTTGTTAAAGCTTCCAGGTTTGCTATGATTGCAGATAAATCTAATTGTGTAGTAACGCCATCTTCATCCGTATAATCGATGTTTGTATTGTCTGTGTTTAAAGCAATGGATGTTAATGTTTCCAGGTTAGCAACATCTAAAATAGTTGGGTTTCCATCTTCATCGGTGTAAGTTAATGTTCCGTCATTATTATCCACCAATGTTGTTAAAGCTTCCAGGTTTGCTATGATTGCAGATAAATCTAATTGTGTAGTAACGCCATCTTC
>NZ_JBSHNV010000190.1:0-370 GCF_053601575.1 Lacinutrix sp. MEBiC02404
ACGCCATCTTCGTCTGTATAATCGATGTTTGTATTGTCTGTGTTTAAAGCAATGGATGTTAATGTTTCCAAGTTAGCAACATCTAAAACAGTCGGGTTTCCATCTTCATCGGTGTAAGTTAATGTTCCGTCGTTGTTGTCAACTAAAGTTGTTAAAGCTTCCAGGTTAGCTATGATTGCAGTTAAATCTAATTGTGTAGTAATGCCGTCTTCATCCGTGTAATCGATGTATGTATTGTCTGTGTTTAAAGCAATAGATGTTAATGTTTCCAAGTTAGCAACGTCTAAAATAGTTGGGTTTCCATCTTCATCGGTATAGGTTAATGTTCCGTCGTTGTTGTCTACTAATGTAGTAAGTGCTTCTAAATTTG
>NZ_JBSHNV010000191.1:0-543 GCF_053601575.1 Lacinutrix sp. MEBiC02404
GAAGATGGCGTTACTACACAATTAGATTTATCTGCAATCATAGCAAACCTGGAAGCTTTAACAACATTGGTGGATAATAATGACGGAACATTAACTTACACCGATGAAGATGGAAACCCAACTATTTTAGATGTTGCTAACTTGGAAACATTAACATCCATTGCTTTAAATGCCGATAACACAAACATCGATTATACAGACGAAGACGGCGTTACTACACAATTAGATTTATCTGCAATCATAGCGAACCTGGAAGCTTTAACAACTTTAGTTGACAACAACGACGGAACATTAACTTACACCGATGAAGATGGAAACCCGACTGTTTTAGATGTTGCTAACTTGGAAACATTAACATCCATTGCTTTAAACACAGATAATACAAACATCGATTATACGGATGAAGATGGCGTTACTACACAATTAGATTTATCTGCAATCATAGCAAACCTGGAAGCTTTAACAACATTGGTGGATAATAATGACGGAACATTAACTTACACCGATGAAGATGGAAACCCAACTATTTTAGATGTTGCTAAC
>NZ_JBSHNV010000192.1:0-216 GCF_053601575.1 Lacinutrix sp. MEBiC02404
CCAACATCAGTAACGGTACCAACAAATGGTAGTGTAGATGCAGGAATAGATGGTTATACTACAGCAGGAACGGTAACTGGAACCGTATATAACGATGAAGATGGTGATGGAATACAAAACGGAACAGAAACCGGATTTACTTCTCCAGTAACTGTATTTGCAGATTTAGATGGCAATGGCGTATTAGACGCAGGAGAGCCAACAGCAACAACAGCA
>NZ_JBSHNV010000193.1:0-358 GCF_053601575.1 Lacinutrix sp. MEBiC02404
GATGGAGAAACAAGTGATACGGATCCAAATGATACCGATCCATGTATCGGAGGAACATTATCCAATGTAGATTTAACAGACACAACAAGTGACTGGGCAACTGCAGATTGTGATGGAGACGGAGTAAGTAACTTAGACGAGGTGGATCCTGATGGAGACGGCGTTCAAGGACCAAACGACACAGATCCAAACGATGCTTGTGAATTTACTGTAGCAGATATTACTTTACCTGTAACAGCGATTACAGATTGTGATGGCGATGGAGAAACAAGTGATACGGATCCAAATGATACGGATCCATGTATTGGAGGAACATTATCCAATGTAGATTTAACAGACACAACAAGTGACTGGGCAA
>NZ_JBSHNV010000194.1:0-250 GCF_053601575.1 Lacinutrix sp. MEBiC02404
TGCTGTCGTATTAAAAGAAGCGTTTCCGGAGGTTAAAACAGTTACCGTTTGTGTGCTACTTGTTCCGCAGGTTCCTGGACTCGTGTATTCTATAGTATAGGACGCTCCTGAAATTCCATTAGTTACCACTCCGCTAGTTGCGTTTATTGTTGCTCCATCCGTTGGTATCGGATTAAAAACAAAACTCCCGCCAAGATCTCCTGTGATATTTGCGGTTCCGCCATCACAAGTTGCTGTCATAGAAAATGAA
>NZ_JBSHNV010000195.1:0-269 GCF_053601575.1 Lacinutrix sp. MEBiC02404
TGCTGTCGTATTAAAAGAAGCGTTTCCGGAGGTTAAAACAGTTACCGTTTGTGTGCTACTTGTTCCGCAGGTTCCTGGACTCGTGTATTCTATAGTATAGGACGCTCCTGAAATTCCATTAGTTACCACTCCGCTAGTTGCATCTATTGTTGCTCCATCGGTTGGTATCGGATTAAAAGTAAAACTTCCACCAAGATCTCCAGTTATATTTGCGGTGCCGCCATCACAAGTTGCTGTCGTATTAAAAGAAGCATCTCCTAAAGTTAAAA
>NZ_JBSHNV010000196.1:0-473 GCF_053601575.1 Lacinutrix sp. MEBiC02404
TGATCATAAGTAATGGAATCATTTCCTGTAGTATCTGTTGCGGTCCATGTAATAATAGTATCCCCAACTGGATACGGATCTGTTAATAATAAGGCATCGTTTCGTACGCCAGTATAAGTAATCGTTCCGGAGCAATTATCAGTAGCAGTCGGTTCTATGATGGTAACTAAAGCATCACAAGAAGCTATATCCGCTGTTTGTGTAATATCTAACGGACAAGTAATAACGGGTAATTCATCTTCTGTAATGGTTATGGTTTGATCACAAGTAATGGAATCATTTCCTGTAGTATCTGTTGCGGTCCATGTAATAATAGTATCCCCAACTGGATAAGGATCTGTTAATAATAAGGCATCGTTTCGTACGCCAGTATAAGTAATCGTTCCGGAGCAATTATCGGTTGCTGTTGGTTCTATGATGGTAACTAAAGCATCGCAAGAAGCTATATCCGCTGTTTGTGTAATATCTAACGG
>NZ_JBSHNV010000197.1:0-905 GCF_053601575.1 Lacinutrix sp. MEBiC02404
AAAGACCTATAGATAACAACGTATATAATTAATGGCTAGTTTTAGCTTGCTTACGAAAATCTTTGCAGATTTTCTATTCCGTTTTTATTTACTAAATTAGGTGCTGAAACACGCCACTAATCATATACAAACACGTTGTGCAACATATGAAAAAAACCATATTCATAATATTATTATTTCTGATTTCAAATTCATTTTTGGCGCAAAATCATGATGCTGAATATACTGAATATGTAAGTGAACTTGCGAAAATTCAAATTAATGAACTTGTCAATTATCAGGTTTCAAACTTGACCGAGAATGAAATACTGAATAGTTTAAAAAAGAAAACAAATTCTGAATTGAATACTCTGGCGTCAATAATATTGAATTATAAGTATGCGGAAACACTCGACTTTGAAATTAAAGAACAAACAAGATTGGAAATGCGAATGGTAGAAATGGCTGATAAGTTTTATGAAAAAAATAAATTAATATTTTTAGAACATTCTGGTGGCTATCTGACAACTTTTGGAGATGAAGAGAAAATATATAACAACAGAAAAGTTCGGATTTTACTAATGGGAGGAGGAACTTGTATTGTTGATGAAATTGATTATAAAGCAAAACGTATGTACAGAATATTTAACGAACGAATGAAAAAAAATATAAGCGAATAATACGTTGCACAACACCGTATATAATTTATTGCTAGTTCTTGCCTGCTTACGAAAACCCTCGCGGATTTTCTATTCGGTTTTTATTTGCTAAATTACGTTCTTAACCACGCAACAAACCATATACAAACACGTTGTGCTTCATTACCAGAAACCGCTAACCAATGATAAAATTCTTTAGAAAAATTAGACAAAAACTGCTGACAGAAAATAAATTCAGTAAATATCTGATTTACGCAATCGGAGAAA
>NZ_JBSHNV010000198.1:0-312 GCF_053601575.1 Lacinutrix sp. MEBiC02404
ATTTCCATTTCTTATCACTAATAACTGTGGAGACTCATGCATGACCATAAATTGAACACCAATTTCATTAGAGATTTCTCTATAGCTTAGAAGATCTAAATAATATAAATCTAAATCTTTTTCCGTTAAACTATACATCGCAACAAATTGATTCATTACCATTCTACTAATACCACATCGCGTAGAATGTTTAAATATAACTTGTGTTTTTACTTTAGATTTTTCTTCGATAAATTGCAATTGCGGCATAGCATTCAAAGGTATCCAAGGCAATACTTTTTCTTCTTTTGGTTCTGATGAACCGAATAGCTT
>NZ_JBSHNV010000199.1:0-297 GCF_053601575.1 Lacinutrix sp. MEBiC02404
ATTAACATCTGTATATGTCCAAGTTACGACTGTTGTTCCTTGTGTTGTAATAGGAAGTGATGCATCGTTGGTAACAGCTACCGTTCCACCACAATTATCTGTTGCCGTTGGTGCAGTTAAAGTCGTTACTTCACATTGTGCCGTTACATTTGCCAAAGTTGCAAGATCCGCAATAGGAGCAGTAACATCTGTAATTACTATGTTTTGTGTTTGTGTGGAAGCATTCAGATTAACATCTGTATATGTCCAAGTTACCAGGGTTGTTCCTTGTGTTGTAATAGGAAGTGATGCATCGTT
>NZ_JBSHNV010000200.1:0-209 GCF_053601575.1 Lacinutrix sp. MEBiC02404
GTTCCGGTTACTGAACCAGCTGTAGTATAACCATCTGTTCCTGCTGCAACTGTTCCATTTACTGGTATCGTTACTTCCGTTGGTTCTGTTCCTTCTGTTAATGTCGATCCTACTGGTAAAGTAGTCGTATCTACTACGATATCTACTGTCCCTGCTGGTACTCCTTCTATAGTATACGTTCCATCCGCTGCTGTTGTTCCTGTTGGCTC
>NZ_JBSHNV010000201.1:0-379 GCF_053601575.1 Lacinutrix sp. MEBiC02404
TCCGATACCAACGGATGGAGCAACAATAAACGCAACTAGCGGAGTGGTAACTAATGGAATTTCTGGAACAACCTATACGATAGAATACGCAAGTCCAGGAACCTGCGGAACAAGTAGCACACAAACGGTAACTGTTTTAACCTCCGGAAACGCAGCTTTTACTATGACAGCAACTTGTGATGGCGGAACCGCAAATATCACAGGAGATCTTGGTGGGAGTTTTACGTTTAATCCGATCCCAACCGATGGTGCAACAATAAACGCAACTAACGGAACGGTAACTAGCGGAATTTCAGGAACTACTTATACGATAGAATACGCAAGTCCAGGAACCTGCGGAACAACTAGCACCGAAACAGTAACTGTTTTAACCTCCGGA
>NZ_JBSHNV010000202.1:0-306 GCF_053601575.1 Lacinutrix sp. MEBiC02404
TTTTTATATACGTTGTTATAAAATGTAGCTAAACATCAAATTAAGCACGAATTACTTTGCCGTTAAGTTGCGCAATAAAAGGAGGAAAGCTAAACGTGTTTTGCTTTTACAGTTGAATAGCGAAAAGTGTTTTTTTTAAAACTCTTTGGAGCATTTTGCGATTGATTAAGCATTTCCTGGCGAGGTAAAATTTCCTTGGCTTCAAAAAACTGCGCAAGAGTTATTTCTCCTTTGCGTCAAAATTCCGCAAAGAATTCAATTCGTGAATTGAGTAAGCAGAATTCGAGATTATTTTATTAAGATTTG
>NZ_JBSHNV010000203.1:0-301 GCF_053601575.1 Lacinutrix sp. MEBiC02404
AATTTCAGGAACTACTTATACGATAGAATACGCAAGTCCAGGAACCTGCGGAACAACTAGCACCGAAACAGTAACTGTTTTAACCTCCGGAAACGCAGCTTTTACTATGACAGCAACTTGTGATGGCGGAACCGCAAATATCACAGGAGATCTTGGCGGAAGCTTTACGTTTAATCCGATGCCAACGGATGGAGCAACAATAAACGCAACTAGCGGAACGGTAACTAATGGAATTTCAGGAGCGATCTATACTATTGAATACACGAGTCCAGGAACCTGCGGAACAAGTAGCACACAACCG
>NZ_JBSHNV010000204.1:0-2600 GCF_053601575.1 Lacinutrix sp. MEBiC02404
TTCCATTCGTGTAATGGTACGTTACCATCCCAAAGCCATTAGGTTGTGGTGCTTTTAAAGGTTTTACTTAGTCTTCTGCCTAAAGCATCGTAGGTAAAATGTACTTGTAATTTATCTGGTCGTGTTACGGTTTGTAACATACCAGCATCGTTCCACTCGTATTGCCAGTGGTCTTTTTTACTTCTAAAAATGCTGCTACTACCTTTGTACTTTTCGGTTAAAAAACCGTCGGCATCGTATTTATAGTTCCAGCTTCCTTTTTTCTCTAATCGTCCGCCTTTACTGTATTCTCTATCGTTATGGTTGGTGGTTTCAAAAAGGTTACCAACATTATCTTGGTCACGTACTTGTTGTGTACCATCTTGAAAGTTGGCTTGCTCTAAATGTCCTGTTGCTGTGCACCCATATTTAGTAATCCCTTGTTTGCTATCGTCTGTTTTTTGTAACTTATTTTTACTGTGTAGGTTCTTTTATGTCAAGAAGCTTAATTTTGGAGAGAATTTTAAGAGTAATATAATTATGTTATAAAAAAATTAGCTATCTAAAATTGCTCTGGAGAAGAGGTCTTTTATTAGTGAATCATCTTCACAAGCAGCTTTAAATGAAATTGCAAATGACTTTAAAGACTCCTTATCATCTGAAAAAGCGCAAAACATACTGCCTTCTGGATCAAAATCAATAATATTTTTTAGCTCTGGTTTTTTTTCATTTAAAAACACTATAGCTAATGATGTCCAATCATAACCATTTCCTTCAAATCCTTCGTTTTTTCTTGATTCAAATATTTCAGTTTTATAGGTGCCAACAGTTAAACAAACGGCAAATGAACCATCATTGTGGTCTACCCAAAAAAAAGGTTTGACTTTAGACTCAAGCTTAACTATATTCATAAACCTTTTTTAGCTTAATCTCAAAATAAAATAATTAAATTAATTAGTGATTTTCTAACTCTTCTATTCTTTTAGCAACTGCTTTTTTTGAAGATGAAAGTAGGGAGTAATTGTCTCTAATGTTTCTTAGTTTTTCTAAATCTTCTTTTTGCATTAAAAGGATTGCAGTATTTAAAGCTGTAGCTTTTATAAGTTCATTTTTATTTTTTTCATCATAAAAGTCGGTAAGTAACTTTTTAATGAATTTATCTCGGTATTCAATTGAGATTTCTTGGTGTTGATTTCTTAAGTGTCTTGTTAATCTTTCAATAGCATCTTTTTTAGGTTTACATTCTAATGCTTTATAGATATATTCCCATTTCTTATTTGTATCAAATTCTCCACAAGATTGAGCTATACGTATTTTTAATCTATCATTTGCCTTATCAAATTTTGAGATTATTTTATCAAAAATAGCCAAATCATTGTATTTATATCTTGATGCTATATTACCAAGGCATAAAATTATGTTTTCTAATACTTTTACATTTTCATCATTTAATGCAAGACATAATATATCAATAGTTCTTGGTTCTTTTAGCCATAATTTATCTAACATACTTGTTTCGCGTCTTGATGCTTTTTCTAAATCTTTTGATGTGCTAATTCTAGTTTCTACATCATTAGATAAAATATCTTTTAAAGATCCTTCTAATTCTTTTTTTAATTTAAAATTAGTAGGAAATAATTCAATATAAGCTTCTTGTAATTGTTTGTTACTGTTATTTATAAATCCATTATGTAATAACAAATCTCTAGCAACTAAGTAATCATTTAAATCTTTATGCTGACTAATATCTTTATTTTCAATATCTTTTTTTACTTTTTCTATTAAATTTGTTTCATTCATTTTATTAATATATATCTCCTGTTGTATTTAAATCTACATCAATTGTACTAGAACTAGCAGAATGATAATGCTGACCATCATTTCTATTTAGATCTAAGCCACCATCTGCATCTAATAACGCGGAACCTTCCATTTCTCTTATTCCTCCCCTAGAATCAGCATCACCGATAACTACCATCTCATCAAATGAGTCTTCTCCTTTTTGTCGCTTATGTTGCGACTTTCTCCTTTTAGGATGTTGACTAGTAATACCAACATAAACTACTTTTCCGTCTTTTTTTAGAACATATAGCTTTTGTTTATCCGTAAAAGTAGCTCCATCTTTATGTTTTTTTGAATAACTTTTCTTTAATCCAAATTCATCAATCCATTTATTTGGATTATTTACATAATTATACAGATTAAACTCTCCCGAAAGCAATCCTATAGGATCCACAGAAATATACCTACCGTCCTCAGGATCATAATACCTAAATCTATTATAAGCTAAATCAATTTCCGCATCATAATACTGCCCTTGATACATAAAAGGACAACTATTATTATCTCCTTTAATGACCTTACCAAAAGTATCTAAAGAACGTTCCCAAGTTTGTTCGCCCTCTGCATTATGCATGCTAGTTGGTGTACCTAAATGGTCTGCTAAAATACTAAATTTCTTATTATTTTTAAGCTTGGCGGTTGGTATAAAACTATTTTCTTCAAAAACCCAAGTTACAATACCATTGTCGCCAACGGTGCTGTTGCTTAAAATGTCTCCATTTTGGTTTTCTTTCCATTCGTGTAATGGTACGTTACCATCCCAAAGCCATTTGGTAGTC
>NZ_JBSHNV010000205.1:0-418 GCF_053601575.1 Lacinutrix sp. MEBiC02404
TCCTGCTGGTACTCCTTCTATAGTATAGGTTCCGTCTGTTGCTGTTGTTGCTGTTGGCTCTCCTGCGTCTAATACGCCATCGCCATCTAAATCAGCAAATACAGTTACTGGTGTAGTGAACCCGGTTTCTGTTCCGTTTTGTGTTCCATCACCATCTTCATCGTTATATACTGTTCCGGTTACCGTTCCTGCTGTAGTATAACCATCTGTTCCTGCTGCAACTGTTCCACTTACTGGTACCGTTACCTCTGTTGGTTCTGTTCCTTCTGTTAATGTTACACCTGTTGGTAAAGTAGTTGTATCTACTACGATATCTACTGTTCCTGCTGGTACGCCTTCTATTGTATATGTTCCATCCGCCGCTGTAGTTGCTGTTGGCTCGCCTGCGTCTAATACGCCATCGCCATCTAAATCTGCA
>NZ_JBSHNV010000206.1:0-353771 GCF_053601575.1 Lacinutrix sp. MEBiC02404
AATCCTTGCTCGATTTCCATGACAACTTCTAACTTAAAAGAAAGAGAGTAATCCTTTTGAGTACGCTTGACGTAGTCCGTCTTTTCTATTGGTTTCATTACACTAAGGTTTTAGTGTATCGCTATTTCAGGACGTGACAATTAAATAATAAAAAAAACGCAACCTAACAGGTTGCGTTTTTTTTATATTCAAAACTAAATATTCTTAATTATCCGAAGACATTAAAGCAAAAAACTTATCAATATTTGGTAAAATAATAATTCTAGTTCTTCGGTTTCTAGCTCTATCTTCACTTGTGTCATTACTAACTAAAGGTTGGTAACTACTGCGTCCAGAAGCAATTAGTTTTTCTGGAGCGACGTTGTATTGTTGTTGTAATTTTCTAACTACAGAAGTTGCTCGTAAAACACTTAAATCCCAATTGTCTTGTAATTTATCCGTATTAATACTTCTAGCATCGGTATGACCTTCTACCATAACATCTATACTAGATTCTGAATTTATCACATCTGCTATTTTTTGTAAAATATCATTTGCTTTATTGCTAACTCTATAGCTTCCAGAATTAAATAACATTTTATCAGATATAGAAATCATAACTACCGTTTCGTCGATACTAATTGCTATATCATCACTTTCGTCAAAAGTGGTACTGTTTATTTTTTTCTTTAAGTTATAAGAAACAGCCAAATCCATAGAATCTTTTAAAGTTTTTGCCTCGCTCACTAAGGTAGGATCCACTTTTGCTAAAGTTTCACGCATCTTTGTTTTCGTATTATTAGACATTACAGCGACATTAGCAACCGTTTCCATTTTAGAATTATTCTCTTCACTTAAAGAAGTGTTTAAAGAAGCTAAAGTGTTAATTTTAGTATTGTATTGGTCTACACGCTCTTGTATAGCAGCAAACTTTCCTTCAAGATCTTCCTTTTCGACTCTAGTTTTAGTTAATTCACTTTTAATTTCTCCGTTTTCATTTTCTAAAGCAAGAAATTTCTTTTTAGATACGCATGAAGTTAAAACAACAGCAATAAGTAATAGTATTGAAAATTTTTTCATAATAAATTTATAGTTTTTGTTTTCTTTATGTACGCAGAGAATCTTATAATAGTTTATCGGCATGCTATTTTATTTTTTACATAAAAAAACGCAACCTAATAAAATGCTGCGCTTTAGTTGTTTATGTGCGTAATTTAATTCTATAAAATTTCTAAATCTATAATGGTTAAAACTTCCATATTGTTTTCCATTTCATCCATTATATTTTCTGTGGTGTACGTGATTTTAAAGGTCTGGCCATTGTATTTTTCATTAGAAAGATCAAATTTCTGAATAGCTTCTTCAGACATAGTATCAAAAATATGCGTGGTGTCCGCATCATCACTAAAGTAATATACTTCATTTTCTATACCATCAAATATAGCGGTAACCGTTGTTTTGTCTTGCGTACTAGTAAAAGAAAAAGACACAAGTGTAAATAAGGCAATGCATAGTGTTTTCATATGTATATGTTTTAAATTATAGGATATATACGTTTTTGTAACACCTTTAGACTTGCTAGCAATTATATTTAACACAAGTAACAATTTAAAATCTATTATTAAATACTGCTAAACGATAGCTGCATATTTCATACTTTTGCAAAAATATTTTTATGCAGTTTACAAGAGCTTTTTCTACTACAAATACCAGTCAGCGTATTGCCGTTAAATTAAACGCAAAAGGAGAGAGGTCTGTAATGCAAGAACATCCTTGGGTTTTTTCAGATAGTATTATAAAAACGAATAAGGATCCGCAAACAGGAGATCTAGCCATTATTTTTGGGAAGAATAAAAACAAAATTATTGGCTTTGGTTTATTCGATTTAGCTTCGCCTATTCGAATTAAAATGATTCACCATGGCGATCCAATTGCCATTGATGCTAGTTTTTTTAATCAGAAAATAGTGGAAGCTTTTAGTAAAAGAACTTCTTTATTAAAAACAAATACCAATAGTTATAGATTGCTTTTTGGTGAGAATGATGGTTTCCCAGGTTTAATTGCAGACGTATATGATACTGTTTTGGTGGTAAAAGTATATTCCGAAATTTGGCTAAATTATTTGCAAAGTATTTTAGAAGCACTAATAAAAACTAGTGATTGTAAAACGGTTGTTTTACGTTTAAGCAGAAACCTAGAACAAAGTAAGGCGCATGATTTAAAAGACGGAGAAGTAGTTTACGGTATTTTAGAAAATGAAGTGGTACAGTTTGTAGAACATGGTGTGCAGTTTTCTGCAAACGTAATTCATGGGCACAAAACTGGTTATTTTTTAGATCATAGATTAAACAGAAAGCAAGTAGGAGCGTGGAGTCGTGGAAAAACAGTTTTAGATGTTTTTAGTTATGCTGGCGGATTTTCGGTACATGCTTTGGCAAATCAAGCTAAAGAAGTTACTAGTTTAGATATTAGTAAACAAGCATTAGAAATGGCTGTTGCTAACGGGAAATTAAACACCTATTCCGGAACCCATAAAACCATTGCTGGAGATGCTTTTGCGGCAATGAAACAATTAGTAAAGAATAACACGACGTATGATGTTGTGGTTATAGATCCACCAAGTTTTGCAAAACAGCAAAGCGAAATAGATTTAGCCAAGAAAAAATATGCACAACTAGCTAGTTTAGGTTTGCAGTTAACGGCTAAAAATGGTTTATTAGTTTTGGCTTCTTGTTCTAGTAGAATTCTAGCACAGACTTTTTTCGATATCAATGCACAAGTTTTAAGAGATTCCAACAGAAATTATAAAGTGATTTTAAAAACAGAGCATGACACAGACCATCCTATCGGATTTCCAGAAGGTGCTTATTTAAAATGTGGTTATTATCGATTAGAAAAATAGCTTTTCTAAGAAAATGAAAATTATATATTTATTCTTAATTTTGTGTATGGCATACCAAGATAAAACATCTAATATTTTCGATTCTAAAACAAAAACTAATGCCAATAATTGGTACGTGGTTAATGATGGTGTCATGGGAGGACTTTCTAAAAGTTCTTTAGAAATTAGTGCGGATGGAAAAGCTTTATTTAAAGGCGATGTAAGTACAGAAAACAATGGAGGTTTTGCTTCCGTACGTTATACTTTTACTAAAAAAGAGGTTTCCAAATTTAGCCATATAGTACTCTTAATTAAAGGCGATGGAAAAGACTATCAATTCCGAATTAAAGAAGAACAAAATCAACGTCATTCCTATTTAGCAAAGTTTTCTACTTCCGGAAAGTGGGAAACTATTAAAATTCCATTTTCCGATTTTTATCCCGGTTTTAGAGGAAATACATTAGATATTCCAAATTTTTCTGGAAAACGTATGGAAGAAATTGCGTTTCTAATTGCTAATAAAACAAAAGAATCTTTTCAACTAGAAATAGCCCATATTGTATTGGAGTAAAAAGAAAGGAAATGTTTTAGAAATCTGAAAACCAATTGGATAGCTTAGTTTTAATGCCTAAACTTGAAATTTGGTGTTCCTTTCATCGGGTTTTTTTGAATAAAATTCCTGTTCATCGTGTATTTCTATAGTTCATAAGATTTTTTGTGTGCTATTGCGCTGAATATTATAGTTTTAACCTCTTGAAACTATCAAATATTATGAAAAGCTTAGTTACTATTTTTTGTTGTACCCTTTTTATCGGAGCATACCAAACGTTACATGCACAAGATTCTGCGGATAATGCTACGGCATTTGCAATTAACCTTCAGGAAGATTTTACGGATACGAATTCCGATATAAAAGAATTTAATAAAAATACAGATAGTGTACCTGATTTTCAATTAAAAGAAGAAAGAATTAAGATTGTTGGAACTATTTTTCAATCTGATGGAATTACACCTGCCAATAATGTAACGCTTTCCATATCGCAACCAGATGAAGATGGTTATTACAGTATTCAAAAAGATGAAGATAAACGTCACATCTATCATAGTGCCTCTATAACAACAGATGCGGATGGTAAGTATACTTTTTATACTTTTATTCCTGGAACTGTGCATAGAAGTGGCCATGTAAAATCTATTCGTCCTGTTATAAAAGAAGCAGGTAAGGAAGCTTATGAACTACATGCTTTTTATTTTGACAATGATCCTTTGCTAACGAAATATCGAATGAAACGGTTAACGAAAAAAGGACTAGATAAAAGTATTCTAAAATTAGAAAAAAAAGAAGATATGTTTGTTGCTAATAAAGATATTATTCTTGGTAAAGATCTTTTAGACTGCAAATAAAAGAGTGCTTCAAATACTTTAATACATAAAAACATCTGGAAACAAACCCAAGATGTTTTTTGCTTTTACATCCTTTTTGCACTTATATTTCTTAAAAATCGGAATTTTGTTTTTCGTCTAAATAATATTAAAACGTGTACTAGAAAGAATATTCAGATTATATTCGTTTTATTTGTGTACAATTAATAGTAAAATAGATTAGAACCCATTATGGCATCATTTTCAGAATTAGGTATTCATAAAAACTACGTGAAATCCTTAAAAGAATTAGGGATTAAAGCACCTACGGAAATTCAGGAACAAGCAATTCCTATTTTAATACAATCTAAAACAGATTTAGTAGGTTTAGCCCAAACAGGTACAGGGAAAACTGCTGCCTATGGTTTGCCGGTTTTACATCGAATTAATCCTAAAAAAGCAGAGATTCAAGCTTTAATTTTAGCGCCAACTAGAGAGCTGGTACAACAAATAAAAAAGCAACTCTTTAAATTCACCAAGTATAATGATGCTAAAATATTTTGTGAAGGTGTTTATGGAGGAGAGAAAATAGATATTCAAATTAAAAACTTAAAACGTACAACGCATATTATTGTTGCTACTCCAGGACGTTTGGTCGATTTAATAAACCGTGAAATTCTAGATTTAAAAAATGTAGAAACTTTAGTTTTAGACGAAGCAGATGAAATGCTAAGCATGGGTTTTAAAGAGGATTTAACTACTATTTTAAAAACGACCAAAAGCACTAAAAATACTTGGCTATTTTCTGCAACGATGCCAGAATCGTTAAAAGATATTGTTAAGCGCTATATTAAACCAGATGCTGTTAGACTTGAAATAGATAGAAACAGTTTGGTAAACGCTAATATTTCGCACTTTTTTCTAGAAACTACCATACAAAATAAAATAAATGTTTTAGTAACGCTATTAGAAGAGCGCGATGAAGAAAGAGGTATCATTTTCTGCAAAACAAAAGCTGGTACACAAGCTTTAACACATCAATTACAACAAGAAGGTTTTAATGTTGGTGCTTTAGAAGGCGATATGCAACAAAGAGAACGCGAAAAAGTAATGCGTGCTTTTAAAAATACTAGTGTTCAAATATTAATTTCTACAGATGTATCTGCAAGAGGAATAGATGTAAATAATCTAGGGTATATTATTCACTATCAATTACCAGAACATTTAGAATATTATACGCACAGATCTGGTAGAACAGCAAGAGCTGGAAAAACAGGAGAATCTATTGCTTTGGTGCTATCTAATGAAGTGTCTAGAGTACACGAAATTGAAAAAGCGCTAGGTATTAAAATGAAACAAAAAACACTGTAAATTTCTTTGATTAATTTAAGGAGTATTTAATTTGCGTATTTGGAAGAACAGGATTTTATAGATGATTTAAGAGCAGGAAAGCAATTTGCCTATGGAAAGCTATTGGATTTATTTCAGCAAAAAGTATTCGCTACTTGCATCTCTTTTGTGCCAAATAAAGAGGATGCCGAAGATATTGCACAAGATGTTTTTGTAGAAGTTTTTAATTCGATACATAAGTTTAAAGGGAACTCTAAATTATCTACTTGGATTTATAGAATCACCACCAATAAGTGTCTAGAATTTATTAGAAAAAGAAATACTAAAAAGCGTTTTGCATTTTTACAATCGCTAACCGGAAATGATATTCCATTAGATAAAACCAATTACTTTACAGAGATAAAGCATCCAGGAATTGTTTTAGAACAAAAAGAAACTAGTGAAACCTTATTTCTTGCTATTAATAAATTACCGGAAGCGCAAAGAATAGTATTTACGTTAAATAAAATAGACGATAAAAGTTATAAGGAAATTAGCGAGATTACAGATAGAAGTATTAGTTCTATTGAGTCTCTATTGTTTAGAGCAAAAAAGAATTTACAAATCTCACTAGAACATTTTTATAAAAATGAAAAGTAAGCGCAAGTTTTTACAAATTTATGCATCTAAATAATTATGGAATCGAATAAAAACATTCAAGAAAAAATAGATAACACGTTCAAAGCTGCCGAAGCAATAGAGCAAGTGTCTGTATCTCCTTTTTTTAAAGATAAAACTATGCAACGTATGTTTTCTGTAAAAGAAGAAGAAAAAGTTGCTTGGTCTTGGTTCTCACCAAAACTGCAGCTTACTACTTTAGCTTGTGTTGTTATTATAAATGTAGTAGCATTTACACAAGTTAATAAAACGAGTTATGATGAGAATATTAATCAATTTGCAGAATCTTACGGTTTAGATACTAGCGAGTCTAACTCTTTTTTAAATTAAGGAACATGAAAAAAAATACCGTTTTATATATTTTACTCGTTTTTTTAGTTTTAGTTAATGGATTTTTTCTTTTTAACTTTTTAGGTGAAATAACTTCAGATAAAGGAATAGAAGCGAGAGACCCAATGGGTTTTGTAAGGGAACAATTAAATTTGAGTGCATCGCAAATAGAAACTTTTGAAATTATTAATAAAGAACATCATCAAAAAATGATGGGTTTTAATGATGATTTAAAAGCGTTAAAAGACGCATTGTTTAATAATATTTCTGAAAATTCTTTAAATAAAGAAAGTATCGACTCCATTGCAACCTTAATAGGTGAAAAGCAAAAGGTAAAAGAAATAGAAATATATGATCATTTTAAAGGTATTCAAGAACTTTGTAATCCGAAACAAAAAGAAAAATTCAAGAAGATATTAAAAGACGCTCTTCGCAGAGGTGATGGAAACAGACCTCCGCCTCCAGAAGGTGAAAAGGGTCGAGATGGAAATGGGCATAGACCGCCGCCACCAAACGATTTTTAATACCTAAAAAATAAGTAAAAGACGCTTCAAACTGAAGGGTCTTTTTTTTGGCTTTTATTTAACAAAAACCTACACAAGTAATTTCATTTATAGACATCTAAAAACACATAACAAATAAAATAATACCATTATGAAAAGAAGCACATTTAAAACAATAGTATTGGTTTTCGGATTAACAGTATGTATGTCCAATTCTAGTTTTGCACAATCTCAAAACAGACAACAAAAGACACCACCAACCTTTAGTGAGTTATTAAAAGAATTGGATGCCAATGATGACGGGAAACTCTCAGAAGAGGAACTTAAAGGTCCGTTAAAAGATAATTTTGATAAAGTAGATACAGATGAAGACGGATTTATTACGGAAGAAGAATTTGATAAAGCACCAAAACCAAAAGGTAGAGGAAAAAGATAAACAAAGTAGAAGATAGTTTTTTGAGTGATTAGTGAATTGTTATGAAGGCTTCGTAAGCAATTACGAAGCTTTTTTAAAGCTAAATAACTTATTAAATAATAGAACTAAAGAAAATAATAATGAAAAAACTAAAAAGAAGTATCCATTTTCTTTTAGTGTCTTTAACATGCAGCACTTCCTTACTAACTTTCCATGCTTGTACTAGTGATGATGATATGGTAACCTCGATAGAAGAAGTAGACGACACCGATTTTGAAGCAACAGATTGGACTACATTAACGCATAGTAGTGATGTAGATGCAAATGTGGATGAAGTTTTTGATGACAACACCGTAAAAAAACTAGAAATTGTTATTACAGAGGCACGTTGGCAAAGTATGCTCGAGAATATGACAGAGACTTATGGTGCATTTGGTGCAGGCGCTGCTACCAGATCAATGCATACCGAAGAAGGATCCATTTTTGTTCCTGCGGGAGTATTCTATAACGGACTAGAATGGTATAGAGTTGGGATTTCTTTTAAAGGCGATTCTACTTTACAAAGTAGTTGGCAAAATGGCATTTTAAAACTATCCTTCAAATTAGATTTTGACTTGTTTGAAAAAGAATACCCACAAATAGAAAACCAACGTTTTTATGGTTTTAAAAAATTAAATCTTCACAATAATTTCGATAACAAATTCATGTTGCGAGAAAACGCAATGAGTGATGTCGCGAAAGATTCAGGAATAGAGCCAAATTATACTGCTTTCTATAAAGTATATATAAATCATGGAGATGGAACAGAGTATTTTGGTTTATATACGCTAGTGGAAGAAGTGGATGATACCGTTTAACATAAATTCTATGACTTTTAATACAAAGGAACAATGAAAATATTCAGAAAAATTAGAAGAACATTAATTGCGTCGGGCAAAACTAAAAGTTATATCCTTTATGCCTTTGGTGAAATTCTATTAATTGTTATTGGGATATTAATAGCTTGGAAGATTAATAGTATAAATGAAATCCGAAAAAACAGAATTGTAGAAGTAAAAATTTACCAAAGTTTAAATGAAGAGTTAAATACGAATTTAGTATTATTAGACTCTTCCATTGTTCGGTATGCTAAAAATGTGCAAACCATTCAAAACACAATAAAAAGTATTCGTTCGCAACCTCAGGAAATCACAGAAGCACTAAAAGAAGGAATTATTAATGTCAAGTTTCAGTCGACAAAACTGCAAAGTGCATCAATAAATTCGGTAAGTAGTACCAATAAATTTGAATTTATAAAAAGTGACTTACTAAGAGATTTAATTGCTTCGTACCCAAATGAGTTAAATAATTTTGAAAACCAAGATGCTAAAATTGGAAATATTATTATAAACCGCTTACAACCATTAATAGAGTCCCATGTTTCGTTAATTGATATTCTCTTAAATAGGGAATCAAAATATAATAAGAATACTTCTTTTTCTGCAACGTCAGATTATGTAAAACTATTAAACAATAGAGCATATCAAAATGTATTGGTCGACAGATTAATACAAACAGAAAATCAATTAATAATTGGTAATAACCTAAGAGATAAAACACAAATAATCGCTTATAAACTCAATAAAGAACTAGGTAATTAAAAAAACTGTAGCAAACACAAGTTTTTTTACAATAACACATCTAAAGGTTAAATCACTATAATTTATTCCATATGAAAATGAACAATTTAAAAACAACAATAACTATTTTTTCCATGCTACTATGTTTTAGCGTATTTGCTCAAGGACCTCCAGGAGGCGGTGGTGGAAGAAGTGGAGGGAAAGGGCAAGGACAGCAAAGAGAAAAACCGGATGCATCCGAAATTCTATCGAAGCTAGACACCAATAACGATGGTCTTATTGATAAAGACGAAGCTTCTAGCGATAAACGAGGAAAAATTGCAGAAGATTTTGAGGTCATAGATACCAATGATGATGGGTTTATTGATTTAGAAGAATTGAAAGATTCCTTAAATGGTAAATCAAAACCCAAAAAAGTTTCAGCAAAAAAGATAATTAAAGAAATAGATGATAACGGAGATGGCACCTTAAATGAATTAGAAGTTGCTGCTAAAGGAAAACGCGATTTATCCGAAAAATTTAGTGAAATCGATACCAACGGAGATGCAGAATTGGATCTAGAAGAACTAAAGTTTTTTTACAAAAAAGATGAGGACGACGATAAAAAATCAAAACGAAAAAAAAGAGATTAATTGTTTAAAATAATTAAAATGATAAATCAATATAAAATGATAACCATTCTGTTAGTGACCTTATTAATTGGTTGCAAAACTAATAATAATTCGCATAGTCATGATGGTTTAGAAAGCCATTCTCATGAACATGAGGATCATAATCAGAATACAGAAACAAATAGTAAACCAGACTATTTTGGTAATTATGAGCTAGAAAATACTGTTTTTGGTACAAAAACAAAAGTAACTGTTGAAGGTGATCAACGTGTAATGGTAACAAATGCATTACCAAATCACAAAACAGGAGAGTTTCCAAATCCAGGAAACCCAAATACCATTTCTGTTCAAAATAAGACGTACACTTTTCCATTAAATCCTGTTTATACAGGTAAATCAAAATGGATGCGGGAACCAGGAATTGCTTTAAACGGTATTAAATTTGAACCGCAAACAGCAGAAGTTGTGGTTTGTGAAACAGGAGAAAATTATCGTGTAGAAGCCATCCAAGACGTTATAAATTTAGGCTTAGATTTCAATCATGCACATGTACAGCCAACTGGAGAATATCATTATCACGGTACCCCAACGTCTATGATTGAAACATTTGATACAGGGAAAGATTTAGTACATATTGGTTTTGCCCATGATGGTTTTCCTATGTATTATTCTAAAAGTGGAAAATACAAACCGAGTTTTACACTTGTAGAAGGCGATAGAGAAGGTGAAGATTGTACGTATGATAATCCTATGGAACACTTGGATATATCTGTTGGTGGTCATCATGATGGAACTTATGGTTCCGATTATGAGTATATAGATGGATCTGGAGATTTAGATGCCTGTAACGGAATCGAAATAGATGGACAATATATGTACTTCGTCACTAATGAATTCCCTTATGTTGGTAGATGTGTTATGGGAGAAGTTTCTTCAAATAGTAATCCAGGAGGACCTCCAAACAGTCAACAAGGAGGAGGACGTCCAAGTATTTCAGAAATTTTCACGAAAATGGATATCAATAAAGATGGTAAACTTTCTAGTACTGAAACAGAAGGACCATTAAAAGAAGATTTTTCTAAAATAGATATAAATAAAGATACTTACATATCTAAAGAAGAATTGCAAAAAGCTTCTAAAGGGAATAATCAAAGACCAAAAGGAGGAAAACCACAAGGTCGAATAAATTAAAAAAAAAATAATTTAAAAATTTGCGCAAGTTATAATCATTTAAAGCATCTAAAAACTAAATACTAAAAATTTATACTATGAAAAACCTATTTAAATTAACATTATTATCCCTGTTTTTAATAACAGGATTTATTGCTTGTTCAAGTGATGATAACGGATCAAGTGAAGAAGAAGCAGAAGCAGAAGAAACAACATGGTATCAAGATGCAGATGGCGATGGTTATGGAGATCCTAGTGTATCCACAACGTCATCTACGCAACCAGATGGTTATGTTAGTAATAATACAGATTCTGACGATACCGACCCTGATTCAGAAAATGCAGTATCCGAATTGCACGCCGCTTTTGCAGAATTTGATGCAACAAATTTAACCATCATGTTAAGCGGAACAAACGTTGTTATTGAAACTAATGGTTTGCCTAATCATACATCACCATATTGGTCTAGTACACATGCGTTATTTGTTGAGCCTACAGTTACTTCTTATGCTGAAATGGCACCAGGTAATATTGATGATTTTAACGGATCGTATTCATTAACCGTTTCTGCAAATCCGCAATTAGCATCTAGTTCTACTGCAACAGGTTTAGGAGCAATAGGTATTGCGATTAGTGGATCGATGATTTATAATGATGAAGAAGGTCCAAATGTACCTTTAGATAATGCAGTAGGATCTTTAGACTATACAGCAGCACATACAGGACCACAAAGTTACCATTACCATTTAGAAACAAAAGCATGGTCTGATGATGATGAAAATTTAATTGGTATAATTGCTGATGGATTTTTCCTTTACGGAAGAAAATGTAATGCAACAGGAGCATATCCAACAGATTTAGATGCGTCTGGAGGACATACAAGTACTACACAACATACAGATGTTGCAGAGTACCATTACCATATTCAAAACGAATTATATTTAAACTCATATTATATATTATTCCCAGGTGATTATCAAGGAACTCCAAGTAATATTCAATAAAAGCTGTTTAGTATTCAGTTTTATGCTCTTTTTTAATTGTCAGAATAAGACAGTTAAAAAAGAGCAATTAACTGCGGTTGCTATGGAGGTTTCTTTACCCGAAGTTTCCAAATCCGCATTAATGCTAAAGCCAAATATTGGACTTGTCTATTATCAAGATACCCCTTTTACCGGTATTTCTGTTTTAAGTTATCCTAACGGAAATATGGCAGAATCTATTCCGTATAAAAATGGAAAAAAAGATGGAACGTTAAAGAAATGGTTTGAAAATGAAACATTAAGTTTTGAAGCATTTTATAAAAACGGAAAGTTGGAAGAAACTGCTACATCTTGGTGGTTGAATGGAAATATAAGATCCGAGTCTCACTATAAAAATGGGATTGCCAACGGTATTCAAAAACAATGGTACAAAACTGGAGAACTATTTAAACAAATGACTATTGTAAATGGTAAGGAAGAAGGCATGCAAAAAGCATGGAGAAGAAACGGAAAAATATATAATAATTATGAAGCAAAAAATGGTAGAATCTTCGGATTAAAACGTGCCAATTTATGCTTTCAATTAGAAGAAGAAATTGTACAAGATGAAAAATTATAGTTATACTTTAATACTACTAATTATTTTTGCTAGTTGTAAAAATAAAAGTACAGAAAAAACAAGTAGAGTAGCCACTTTACCATTTTATAATGAAGCTAATTTTACACCTAATTGGTTAGATTTAGATGGAGACAAAAGTAATGATTTTCATGAAATTCCAGACTTTTCATTAACCAATCAAGATGGAAATACAGTTACACAAGAAACTTTTAAAGATAAAATTTATATCGCAGATTTCTTCTTTACTTCTTGTTCTGGTATTTGTCCTAAAATGACAGCCAATATGTCTCTTTTACAAGAAGCATTTTTAGAAGACGATGATGTTTTATTGATTTCACATTCGGTAACACCAGAAAGTGATTCTGTTCCCGTTTTAAAACGCTATGCAGAAACCAAAGGCGTTATTTCTAATAAATGGCATTTAGTTACTGGAGATAGAAATGAAATTTATGACTTGGGTAGAAAAGCATACTTTATAGAAGAAGATTTAGGGGAAACTAAAACAGCAGATGATTTTTTACATACCGAAAACTTTGTGCTAATTGATAAAAACAAACATATTAGAGGAATCTATAATGGCTTAAATAAAACTTCTATTGCGCAATTGATTACAGATATAAAAACGCTCAAAATCGAATAAACAATAATAGAATAGTCTTAAAATAAAACAGGAAACATTGTAAGGTATTTTAAAAAGGTATAACTAACTTTAAAGGTTTTCCGGTTTACTTTAAAATATATTATAAATGGCTAAAAATTTACTAAGACTATTATTATTTTTCTTTATTTTTTCTTGTGCTACCTATAAAGCACAGTACAATACTACCACTACTAATAATGGATTTCCTGATAAAGAAATTGAACATTCTTTCTATTTAATTGGGGATGGAGGTAATTCACCGTTAGGAGAATCTTCAAAAACATTACAAGCTTTCAAAGCGGAATTAGCCAAAGCTTCCAAAAATAGTACGGCTATTTTTCTTGGAGATAATATTTATCCGAAAGGATTACCAAAAGAAGGAAGTGAAGGTAGAGCATTCGCAGAACATCAATTAAATATTCAAACGCAAACCACTGCAGACTTTAAAGGGAATGCTATTTTTATTCCTGGAAATCACGATTGGTATAGCAACGGACTTAAAGGGTTAAAACGCCAAGAGAAGTATATTGAGAATATTTTAGGGAAAGATACTTTTTTACCAGAAAATGGTTGTCCGATAGAAAAAATACATGTTTCTGATGATGTCGAATTAATACTTATTGATACGCAATGGTTTGTTGTTAATTGGGATAATCATCCAACTATTAATGATGATTGTGAGATTAAAACGAGAGAGCTTTTTTTTGACGAATATAGCAGTTTAATTAAAAAAGCTAGAGGTAAAACGACGATCGTGGCTTTGCATCATCCTATGTATACTAATGGGATTCATGGCGGCCAATATGATTTTAAAAGCCACATGAAACCAATTCCGGTTTTGGGATCTCTTAAAAATCTATTGCGAATTACCACAGGAGTTGCCAATGCAGATATACAAAACAAACGGTATAACGAATTAAGAAAACGACTGATAACTATTTCTCAAGAAAACAGTAAAATAGTTTTTGTTTCTGGTCATGAGCATAATTTACAATATTTAGTAGAAGATAATTTACGTCAAATTGTAAGTGGTTCTGGTTCAAAAGTTACTGCAACTAGAAATGTTGGTGGTGGACAGTTTTCCTACGGAACTCCTGGTTATTCCAGATTAGATGTGTTTAAAGATGGTTCTTCATATGTTCGTTTTTATTCCGTAGAAGAGGATGAAATTGTATTTGAAACCGAAGTATTAAAACCAGATGCAAAAAAATCAGATACCATTTATCCGGAAACCTTTCCGAAAGAAATAACTTCTTCCATTTATACAGATGAAGAGACAGATAAAACAGGTCTCACAAAATTCCTTTGGGGAGAAAGATATAGAAGCACATACAGCACAAAGGTTACAGCGCCAACGGTAGATTTAGATACCCTTTTTGGAGGTGTCACTATTGGTCGTCGTGGTGGAGGAACACAATCTAAATCCTTACGTCTTATAACCAAAAATGGAAAAAAACAATATGTCATGCGTGCCATGCGAAAATTGGGTACACAATATTTACAAGCTGCATTTTTTAAAGATCAATACCTCGATGGTAAGTTCGACGATACGGCCGCAGAAGATCTAATTTTAGATGTATTTACAGGATCACATCCGTATGCACTTTTTACCGTTGGTGATTTGTCGGATGCTGCAGGGATTTATCATTTAAATCCGAAACTATATTATATTCCGAAGCAAAATGCACTAGGAGATTTTAATGAACAATTTGGGGATGCGTTATATATGATTGAAGAACATGCTTCTGATGGTCATGGAGATCAAGCAAGTTTTGGGTTTTCGAATACCGTTTTTAGCACAGCAGATGTGATGAAAGAACTTCATAAAGATGAAGATATGGTCATGGATGAAGCAGCTTATATCCGCGCCCGTTTATTTGATATGTTAATTGGAGATTGGGACAGGCACCAAGATCAATGGCGTTGGTTAGAGTTTAAAGAAAATGGTAAAAAAGTATATAGACCTTTACCAAGAGATAGGGATCAAGTGTTTTCTATCATGTCAGATGGTGCAATGCTTACCTCAGCTGTTGCGCTTATTCCTACCGCTAGATTGTTACGAAAATATGACGATGATTTAGTCGATGTTAAAGGTGTAAATGTAGAGCCTTATCCTTTAGATATGGAGTTTATTATCCAATCGGATAAAGCAGTTTGGGATGCACAAGTAAAAACCATTCAAGAAGGAATTACCGATGCAGTTATTGATAAAGCTTTTTTAAATTTCCCGGAAGAAGTTAGGGGAGAAGTAACCGATAAAATCAAAACAACTTTAAAAGCACGTCGCGCGAATCTTCAAAAAATAGCAGATAGATATTTTAATTTAGTAAATCGGTTTGCTGTAATAAAAGGAACGAATAAAGACGATTGGTTTGATGTAGAACGTTTACCTAACGGAAAAACAAAGGTTACAGCATATAGAATTAAAGGTGGTGAAAAAGCAGATATTTTTCATGAATGTATTTATGATATTAAGAAAACTAAAGAAGTATGGATTTATGGTTTAGATGATGATGATACTTTTCATGTCTTTGGACAGGATACCAAAAACCAAATGCGTGTGCGTTTAATTGGCGGACAGAATAACGATGTATATAATATTGAAGAAGGAAAACGGATTACTTTTTACGATTATAAGTCGAAAAAAAACACCATTATTACCAATAAAGGACATCAAAAGTTTACAGACGATTACGAAACGAATGTGTACGATTACAAGAAGCTAAAAAACAATATAAACCAGATTATTCCAACTGTTGGCTCTAATCCAGATGATGGTTTGAAAATAGGTGTTTCTAATACCTATACGGTTTATGGTTTTGAACGAAATCCTTTTACATCACAACACACGCTATCTGCGGCTTATTATTTTGCAACCAATGGTTTTGAATTGAATTATAAAGGAGAATTTGCAAATGTTTTTAAAGGTTTAAATTTTGGATTAGATCTTCATTTTAATAGTCCGAACTATTCTATAAACTTTTTTGATTACGGAAATTCTACTCCAAATTTTGAGGCAGATGAAGATCTTGTTAGTTTAGATTATAACCGAGTGAAAATAAGAACGTTTTTTGCGATGCCATCTTTAGTATGGCGCGGACAATTAGGAGGCTACTTTAAAGCTGGTGTTTTATTTGAAAACAATGAAGTGGAACGAACTAACGGACGATTTATCAATGCTTTTATAGGAGATGGAAACGAAGTAAGTGATACTTTTTATGGTGCAGATGCTAAGTATTCTTTTGAAAATAAAGATAATGAAGCGTTCCCAACATTAGGAATGCAATTTGGCTTGCAAGTGGGTTTTAAAAATAATATTGATTCTAATAAAGGCTTTGGGTATATCATTCCGGAATTAGGTTTTGATTATAAATTAATTCCAAGTGGAAAATTAGTTTTAGCTACTAATTTTAGTGGTCATTTTAATTTAGGAGATAATTACGAGTTTTACCAAGCTGCAACTTTAGGCGCAAATACAGGTCTACGTGGTTATAGAAACGAGCGATTTACAGGGAAAAGTGCTTTTGTTCAAAGTACCGATTTACGTCTTAATTTCTTAAGCTTAAAAACAAACATACTTCCAATAAGTCTTGGTGTTTATGCTGGTGCCGATTACGGACGTGTTTGGGTAGATAATGATTTGGTTGCAACTAGATCTTATAATAGTGACAGTTGGAATACTTCCTTTGGAGGTGGTGTTTTTGTAACTATGGTAGAAATGTTTACCGCTAATGTTTCCGCTTTTAATAGTGATGATGGTTTACGTTTTGCCTTTAAATTAGGCTTCGGATTTTAGAAATATTTATGGATAATAAATTGTCCGATTAAATACAACTAACTAGCACAAAAATTGCACTTTAACAACATATATTCCCCGTTATTTTTAAATTCACGGATGATGTTCTTGCGTAGCTTTTTAAAGTTTTTGGCAAATGGCTAAGGTCTGTAAAACCCAATTCGTCTGCAATTTGAGTTAGTGTAAAATCGGAATCTACTATAAAAACCTTTTAAAAACAAACTGTTCTATGTTATTTACCGGAATGGCCTTTGTTATGTTCCGTGAATACTTTAGAAAAAGAACGTATAGAAGATAATTTGTATTCTAATCCTTATTTTTGTTTTAAACAAATCACCATAAATGTTTAAATACATTCAAAAACATTCCATTTTATCTATTTCAGTAGGTATTATTTTTCTATGCACTTTAGTTGTGTTTTTTGCAACCGAAACAAGTTATAATGCTATTGAAAGTACCTCATTATGGGTTCGGAATTATTTTGGATACTTTTATTTGTATTTAGGATTTGGCTGTGTGCTTGCATTATTATGGATTGCATTTTCCAAATACGGAAACATAAAATTAGGCAAACCAGCTTCTAAACCAGAATACTCGTTGTGGTCTTGGATTGCGATGTTATATAGCGCAGGTATGGGATCTGGTATTTTATTACGAGCCGTACAGGAGCCAGTTTTTATGCAACAAAATCCACCTTTTGCATCTGGTTTATCTAATGAAACTGTAGCATTGGAATTCACGTTTTACCAATGGGGAATTACTGCTTGGGCATTTTATGGGCTATTTGCGGTTATTGTTGGCTATGCGTTGCACGTCAACAAAAAGAAAGTCAGAATTAGTGCCACCATTGAAGATCGTATTAAAAGCAAATCGATAAGAGCAAGTGTAGATATTATCACTATTATCACCACTATTTTTGGATTAATTGCTGCTATAGGTTTGGGTACTACACAAATTAATGGTGGATTAAATCACGTTTTTAGTGCAGATTTTGGACTAATAACAACTATAATTTTGTGTGTTTTTATTTCTACAATAGCATGTTATTCCGCTTGGCAAGGCGTTAATAAAGGGATTAAAATATTTTCTAAATTAAACATTATTGTCACTTTATTCATTTTGTTATTCGTTTTTTTTACAAGCGATATGCAAGGCATTGTCGTTTCTTTTTTTACTGCTTTGTATCAATACATTATCGACTTTATACCAATGAGTTTGGCAATTGGAGATTATAATCCTGGATTAGAGTTTTTAACAGGATGGACCTTTTATTATTGGGCGTTTTGGTTAGCTTGGGCACCTTTTACAGGTATATTTATTGCGCGTATTTCTAAAGGAAGAACGATAAGACAATTATTATTAGGTGTGCTAATTATTCCAAGTTTAGGAACCTTCTTTTGGTTTTCGGTTTTTGGATCTTCAGCATTTCATTTAATTGAAGCTTGGGGCACTTACGATAACCAATTCGGGAATGTGTTTTCATCTATTTTTGTTTTTTTCGAGCAATATCCGTTTGCTACATTTCTAAACATAACGTCTATATTTTTATTAATCAGTTTTTTGATAACTTCTGTCGATTCTGCTGTGTTTGTTCTAAGTATGTTTACGGATAAAGGTTCTAAAAATCCAAATAGAACGCATCGTGTAATCTGGTCGGTTTTTATCTTATTAGCGACCATAGCTTTAATCCTTTTAGGAAATATTAAAACAAATGTCAATGTTTTAGAGGCTGTACAACGCTTGTTAATTATAACGTCGTTACCGTTTTCGTTTTTCATAATAATTATGTTCGGTTTTTTTGTAAAAGATCTAAGAAAAAACCGACTAAACACCAATAATTTAGAATAGGATTTTATTATGGAATCATTCAAACCAATAGATTTGTTTTCGACTAACGAGGTCCGTAAAAAGGAATTTGATTTGCCTGGCGCTGCTATAACTTTATTCGAAAATTTCTTTTCAGAAGAAGAAAGTGATAGGCTTTACAATAGTCTATTAAAAAACACCAATTGGGAGCAAGACCAAATGACTATATATGGTAAACAGATAGATTTACCTCGATTAACCGCATGGTATGGTGCCACAAACGAAAACGTTTCTTATGCGGAAAACAACAGTAAAATGCAACCTTGGAATACCGATTTATTGTTTATCAAAAATCGCATAGAACAGAATGTAAATATCAAATTTACGCGCTGTTTACTTAATTATTATAGAGATGGAAAAGACAGCGTAGATTGGCATCAGGATTATGATGCAAACCAACGTGAAAACACGGTTATCGGCTCCGTTACTTTTGGAGAAACAAGACCTTTTCAACTTAAACACGCAACGCGTAAAGATTTAAAACGTATAGACATTCCTTTAAAACATGGTAGTTTGTTACTAATGCAAGGTGCTACTCAAGATAATTGGAAGCATAAAATTCCGAAAACAACAAAAAAAATTAGACCACGAATAAACCTAACTTTTAGATGGGTTGGATAAAACTAAAATGGTATTAAAAAAAGATTAACTAAAACTAAATGTACGTTGTGCAGTTTGGAAATTGCTTATTATCTTTTTTATGAAAACTTTAGGAATTACCTTTAATTATACCGGTATTCCCTGTTTTTATACATTAAATTGGATTGATTTTCTAGTTATTTTTGTACTATCATTTATGACCGTTATTGTGAGGTTTTAATACTATACTTACTTTTGTCACTATAAAAATGATAGTTAATTAAAAAAACATATAAAAATGAATTTACAAGACACATTAAACTGGAGATATACTACTAAGGAATACGACACAACCAAGAAAATATCTGATGCAGATATGGCACAAGTTAAAAACTTATTACGAATGAGTCCTTCAAGTATTAACCTGCAACCTTGGCACTTTATTATTGCTGAAAGTACAGAAGGTAAAGCACGCATGACAAAAGGGACACAAGGCTTTTTTCATTTTAATGAACCAAAAATAACGAATGCTTCTGCAGTAGTATTGTTTTGTTCAAAAACAAGCGAAGGTGCAGATGATACTTTTTTTAAACACCTTTTAGAAGTACAGGATAAAGACGGAAGATTCCCTAATGAAGACATAAAAAACGGAATGTATGGAGGAATGAACGCTTTTGGAGACATTCATAAATATGATTTAAAAGACTATCAACATTGGATGGAAAAGCAGGTATATCTTAACATTGGTAACTTTTTATTAGGTGTAGCTAGTTTAGGTATTGATGCTACGCCAATGGAAGGTATTGATGTAAAAGCGCTAGATGAAGAATTTGGATTAAGAGCTAAAGGATTTACGTCTTTAGTAGTTGTTTCTTTAGGATATAGAGCAGCATCAGATTTTAATTCGACGGATAAAACACCAAAATCAAGATTACCACAAAGTGAAATTATCACAGTAATATAATTGCAAAAATTTTAATTCAGATGAAAGCAATAGGATACAAAGAGAATTTACCAATAGACAATGTAAATTCACTACAAGACATAGAAATAGCGACTCCGAAAGCAACAGGAAGAGATATTTTAGTAGAGATTAAAGCCATTTCGGTAAATCCTGCAGATTACAAAGTACGTGCAAATATGCCTGTACAGGGTGACGATTGGAAAATTATTGGTTGGGACGCAACAGGTATTGTAAAGGAAGTTGGAGAAGATGTTACTTTATTTAAGGTTGGCGATGAAGTTTGGTATGCTGGCGATTTTACACGTCAAGGAAGTTATGCGCAATTTCAGGTGGTAGATGAACGTATTGTTGGTAAAAAGCCAGCAAGTTTATCCTATGCTGAAGCTGCTGCCTTACCATTAACATCTCTTACTGCTTACGAAATGTTATTTGATAGATTAGAAGTTGTAAAAGACGATGCCAATAAATCTATATTAATAATAGGCGCAGCTGGAGGCGTTGGTTCTATAATGGTGCAATTAGCCAAAAAGCTAACAAAACTGAACATTATTGCTACTGCTTCTCGCATAGAAACTACCGATTGGTTAAAAGAATTAGGTGCAGATACAGTTATCAACCACAGAAATAAATTGAGCGAAGAGTTTGAAAAATATAGCCTTCCTGCTCCAGAATATGTTGTGAGTTTAAATGCTACGGAGCAACATGTGGATGAAATTGTTAAGCTGATTAAACCACAAGGGAAATTCGGATTTATTGATGATCCGAAAGTGATGAATGTGATGCCTTTTAAAGGAAAAGCAGTGTCTACACACATTGAGTTAATGTTTACACGTGCTATGTTTCAAACCGAAGATATGATTGAGCAACATAACATTTTAAACAAAGTTTCTGAATTAATAGACAACGGAACCATTAGAACCACTTTAGGCGAAAACTTCGGAACTATTAATGCGGAAAACTTGCGTAAAGCACACGCTTTTTTAGAAACCGGAAACGCAAAAGGGAAAATAGTTTTAGAAGGATTTTAATTTAATAGCCAATTAAAATTTTTAATTACACGTCACTTCGAGTGAATTTTGAGGTACGAAAAAATTAGTATCGAGAAGACTCATAGTTCAGTAGGTTCTCGATACAAAATTCTAAAAAGAATTTCACTCGAACTGACAAATTAACTATTAATCAATATATAAGAATGTCACTTCGAGTGATTTTATTGAAATAAAATGGAAATAAAAATGTATCGAGAACTTAGGAATTCGGTTGTTTTTCAATATTAACAACTTTAGAATTAGTTTCACTCAAACTGACGAAATATATAAATAGAAAAATGAATTTCAAATCAATTATAGCAGCAGTAGCTGTAACCGCATTATTTGCAAGCAATACTGCAAATGCACAAGTAAACACCATAGATTCTGTAGCAACATCAAAAGTGCAACATTTCAATTTTGATGAAATGGAATCAGAAACTATCGGTGAAGGAATCAAACGTAAATGGTTCCATGGTGAAAAAGGTCAAATGACCATTTTTAATTTAGAAAAAGGAGCGCATATTCCTTGGCACAAACACCCAAACGAGCAGATCACCTACATCATGTCTGGTAAGGTTAAAATCAAGACTATTATTGATGGTAAAGAAACATTTGTAGAAGTTGGAGCAGGAGAAGTGATTGTTTTTCCTGAAAATGTACCACATGAGTTTTGGGCTTTAGAAGAAACTGTAGATTTAGATGTGCACGTGCCTGTACGTCAAGATTGGTTATCCAAAGAATTACCAGATTATTTAAAGAAGAGCAACTAAAACTTTAAAATAACGTCACTTCGAGTGAATTTTGAGGTACGAGAAATTAGTATCGAGAAGTTTATTAACTTTAATGGTTCTCGATATAAAATTCTGAATAAGAATTTCACTCGAACTGACGTCATAATTATATTCAAGATGAAAAATATTAGTTTCTTATTAATTTTAATCACATCTGTTATGTCCATAAAAGCACAAAACACAGTAGGTGAAACGGAAGTTTTTGCAACTACAGCGCAGGCAGTTGGTAATATTACGTTTACGGATACTGGCGATTTAGTTTACAGTCATCATCCTTTTTTCTCACCAGAAAATAGAGTGATGATTATGGATGCAAAAACCAAAGAAAGCAAACCATTTCCTAATAAAGCGTGGAATACACCACGAACTACAGACGATAATTATCTAAGTAATGTTTTAGGTATTAGAAACGATGAAAACGGAATTGTTTGGATGTTAGATATGGCGCAACGCGATAATGTAACACCTAAAATAGTGGGTTGGAACACAAAAACTAATCAATTAGAACGTATTTATTATTTACCAAAATCTTCTGTGCCAAAGCACGCGCAGCCTAACGATATGGTGGTAGATACCAAAAACGGTTATTTTATTATAGCTGATGAAGGTATTGGCAATGGTGGAGATGGCAGCAAAGCAGCTTTTATTATTGTAGATATGAAAACCGGTAAAACGCGTCGTGTTTTAGAGGGTACAAGATCTACTTTACCAGAAAACACACCAACCGTAATTAACGGTAAACATTTAGCAGTTAATGGAAAAGATTTATTGGTTGGTAATGACGGAATTACTGCCGATGCAAATTTTGAATACATTTATTATGGACCATTAAACGGACCAAAAATCTACAGAATTAAAACGTTAGATTTAGTAAATGAAGTATTAACAGAAGATGCATTAGATCGTAAAATCGAAACCTATTCCGAGAAACCAAACAATGGTGGTATGTCTATTGATAAAGAAGGTAACTTATACTTAACTGCTTTAGAAACCAACAGTGTTACTGTGGTTTTAGCAAAAGACCGTAGTGTAAAAACAGTGGTACAAGACAAAAATATGGTTTGGCCAGATGGTGTTAGTTATAATCACGTTGATGGGTTTATGTATGTCTCTGCAGCACAGGTAAACAGAGGAGCTCCTTTTAATGATGGTAAAGATTTGTCTACAAAACCATTTTACATTTTCAGATTTAAACCCATTACAACAGGCGTTTCTTATAGATAATTGAAAGGTTTCTTAATAATTCACCCGGTTATTGATGAACCCAAGGAAGAAGCCACTAATTATAGGGGGCTTTTTTTATTCATAGAATGTTTAACTTTAGAAAAAACGAATTATGCCAAGAACTATCATCGAGAATATTGTTATCGCAGAATATAAAAAGCAAACCTTTTTTGACTTTTGTAAGTATACTACCATTCGTTTTTTTGAAATTGTTTATTTTGAAGAAGGCACAGGAACTATAAAGATTAATGGAAAAATGGTAAATTATACTTCAAATAGCGTTTTTGTGTTCGTTCCAGATGATATTTACATTGTTAATCCGGAAACACCAACATCTACTGTTGCTATCAAGTTTTTAAAGAGTTTTTTCAGGAATTCGAATACGCAAAACGATACTCTTCCTGTTAACGATTGGTTTCGTAAAATTGAAGGTATTTTAAACAGCGAAAGTCACCAACTACGTGAAATGAAGTTTGAAACAGAATCAGACAAACTACATTTAGTGTCTTTAATTAAAATGGTTTCTACTGAAAATTTGAAAAAACAATCCTATGATCTATTCATCATTCAAAATTCATTATCCGTTATTCTTCATTTGATTGCTAGAAATATTCAGTTTTTAAATACGGATATGACTGCCAAGGTTGTGGAGTCTTCAAAAATTCAGCAAATCATAAATTTTATTCATACAAATATTTATAATGTAGATTTGTTATCTACTAGAAGTCTTGCAGAAGAATTTAATATGGCAGATAATTATATAAGCGAGTATTTCAAAAAACATACTGACATTAGCCTAAAAAAGTACATCATCAATTATAAATTGAAGTTAGTAGAAACACGACTTAAGTATACCGATTTACAATTCTCAGAAATAGCAATCGAACTCGGTTTTACAGATTCTAGCCATTTAAATAAAACTTTTTTAGCCTATAAAGGCATTACTATTGGTGCTTTTAAAGCGGCTTTAGCCTAAGTTTTTACTAATAACCTTGTTTTTTACTAATAGTGCTTTGTTTTATACCAAATTAAACCTTGGTTACTCCTGTAAATTTGCAGTGTAATTAAAACACAACACTAATAATTTAAAACATAACACCATGAAAACAACAGGATTTAAAACATTTAAAGTAGCAGTAAAAGAAGGACAAGCTTGGGTAACTTTTGATAACCCACCAGTAAATATTCAGGATATTCCAATGATCAAAGAGTTGGATGAATTAGCAGCATCTTTAGAAGAGGACAGAAGTATTAAAGTAGTCGTTTTTCAATCTGCTCATTCAGAAATTTTCATTGCGCATGCAGATACTAATTTCTTAAAAGATATGTCTACAACAGCTGTAGATAGAGAAGATATTGAGTTATTAGACTTACAAAAAGTATTACAACGCATTAGTAAATTACCACAAATTACCGTTAGTAAAATAGAAGGTTTTGCTAGAGGAGGTGGTCATGAATTTGCTTTAGCAACAGATATGCGTTTTGCAGCACGTGGTAAGGCAGTATTTATGCAAATGGAAGTTGGTATGGGAATTTTACCTTGTGGTGGTGGATCATCTAGAATGGCACGTCAAATAGGTTTAGGTAGAGCATTAGAAGTGATTTTATCTGCAAAAGATTTTGATGCAGACCAAGCAGAAGCTTACGGACTTATAAATAGAGCATTAGATCCGGATAAAATTGGAGCTTTTGTGGAAGATTTAGTAAATAGAATGTCACAATTTAATTCTGATGCTATCGAAGCTGCAAAACGTACTATTTATGCATCTATAGATTTACCAATTGAAGAGGCTTTAAAAGAGGAAGCATATTGGTTATACCAAGCAACAAGTAAATCTCCAGCAATAAAACGTTTTACGTTAGCTGATGATACGGGATTCCAAAATGATATGGAAAACCAAAGAAACTTCGAGACTTTATTAATGGGATTACAAGGTGTAAACTAAAAACTAGAAATTATGAATACAGCACGAAATAAACAAACTATACTTGATTTTTTCGAACGTTTTTCTGCAGGTGATGCTACAAGCGCTTTAACTTATTTAGATACAGATGCAACATGGCAATCTATGGGAATTAAAGGGGATCTACCCGTTTCAGGAACCATGGATAAAAACGGAATTGGAGAATTAATTAAAATGGTAAAATCTGCTATTCCAACAGGATTAGAATTAACACCAGTGGGTTGGACTGCAGAAGGCGATAGGGTAGCTGCCGAATTTATTTCTTACGGTGTACTTACAAACGATAAAGTTTATAATAATCCGTATCATTTTTTATTTCAATTTTCTGATGGAAAGATTCTTAAAATAAAAGAATATATGGACACATTACACGTAAAATCAATATTTGTTGATGCGTAGTAAATAATAAACACCTCTTTAAAAAGAGGTGTTTAATAGGTTTCAAAATAAAATCTTTAAATAGACTTTAGCAAACATATTTGCTATAAAAAACAGTTACTTCTAGGTCTATATTCTTATTTAAACGAATTGTTTTTTAATTACATATAAGACGATGAATTAATATATATCAAACAACAATATATACAAAAACCAAAATACTCTATAGTGGTTGTTTTGGTAAAAAAAACATATAGAAACAATGAGAAATAAAAATATAGTAGCACAAGCTCGTGCGCTTACATTGCCAACTCGCGAAGCTTCACTAAACCGTGATCCTTCTGTGTCACTATTTTGGAATAGTAACCGAGAGTTACTTGAAGATGCATGGAGCGAATGGGAAATTGAAAACAAAGACAGTTTATTAATTCCTGATGAAACGCTACTTGACCCGAAATTGAGAAAAGCGATAAACGATGCTTGGGAAAATCCAGAAAAAGAAAACGCTGTAGCTGATTTATGGGAAGAAATTATTCCTGGAGTGTATTCTGCTCAGTTTTTTGATTTAGAACGTTTAGCGGAATTTCGCAAGTATTTAGAAGATACTGTAAATTCTGAAATTCCTAGACGTGCACCTTATGGTATTCAATTGAATCGTCATGGAGTTATGCTAGATCCACGCTCAGAGGGATACCTTGCAGCACCTAATTTTCAGGCATTTTACAACGAAATAATGGATCGTTATATGCGTCCAATCGCTCGTTTATTACTTGGCACGTATGGCTACGATAACCAAACATTTGGATTCTCTATTCAGTACAATCCAGATAAAGACAAGGATTTGCATGCCCATACAGATGCTTCGGCTGCTACCTTGAATGTCAATATTAACTTACCTGATGAAGAGTTTACAGGTTCGCAAGTGGATTTTCACGATACATCTACAAGAAAAGTTGTTCAAACTATATTTGAACCTGGAAAAGCAATTATTCATACAGGAAAAATACCACATGCTACACACCCAATTACTAGCGGACAACGTAGTAACTTAGTAGTGTGGCTATACGGAGACCGTATGCAAATACCGAGAGGTGGTGCAAATAGCTATGGTAGTGTTGATAATTTAGCGTCTAAAGTTATTACAACAGAAAATGTAACCGCTCGTGAGCGTTGGAGTATACCAAATAGCCCTAAAGATACTATTGCACCGTTTTAATAATAAAAATAGGAGTGCGACTTTGGAGTAAATTGCAAAAAAGGTATTGTCAGAATTTATTCATAAATAAAGGAAAAGAAACAAAGCACATAATCAATTGTCCGTTCGAGCGCAGTCGAGAACTACTAATAACCTTTCGACTGCGCTCAAGGTGACATTAAATTAAAAACAACATGAGTAAAACAATATTAATTACAGGAAGCACAGACGGAATAGGAAAGTTAACCGCTTTAAAACTAGCAAAAGAAGGGCATACGGTATACGTTCATGGTAGGAGTGAAGCCAAAGTAGCCGCAGTTGTCAAAGAAATTAAAGAAACTTCCAATAACCAAAATATTAAAGGTTTGGTTGCTGATTTTTCAGATTTAAAAGCGGTTAAAAAATTAGCAGAACAAATAAAAAATGAAGTTCCTAAAATTGATATACTAATAAATAATGCTGGAATTTTTAAATCAGAGAGCACTTTAACTAAAGACGGTTTAGATTTTAGAATGGTTGTAAATTACTTAGCACCATATGTATTAACAAACGCTATACTGTCTAATATTAAAAACGGTGATTCCCCAAGAATTATTAATTTAAGTTCTGCAGCACAAGCACCAATTTCAGAAGCTGTTTTAAGAGGAAAAGAGCAAGTTTCAGAAAATGATAGTTATGCGCAAAGCAAGTTGGCATTAACTATGTGGAGTTTTAATTTAGCGAAACAAGAACCAAAAATTGCGGTTATAGCTGTAAATCCGGGCTCGTTATTAAATACAAAAATGGCAAAAGAAGCTTTTGGAGATTATTGGTCTCCTGCAGAAAAAGGTGTGGATATTTTATATGATTTAGTAACTTCTGAAACTTATAAAAACGATTCCGGGAAGTATTTTGATAATGATAAAGGAGAGTCAAAAGGACATTTCTCACCAGCACATCCAGATGCTTATGATGAAGCTAAAATTGAAAAAGTATTACAAGTAACAGATAGTTTATTGTAAATTCATCTGTATAATAAACCAATAAGGCTACCTAATTGGTAGCCTTATTGGTTTATATTATTTAGTTTCTTCAAATATAAACTCGCCTTTAGTTTCCGCAGCATGTAATCCCCATTCCGTAATTAGATTTAAAATAGGTGTAAGGCTTTGTCCAAACTCGGTAAGCGTGTATTCTACTTTTAAAGGAGGTTTTTTAGAATAAACCTTTCTATTTACAATACCATCTGCTTCTAATTGCTTCAATTGCAAACTTAGTGTGCGCTCTGTAATGCCAGGAATTTCCTTTCGTAATTCGTTATAACGTCTTTTATCTCCAATTAAATGGGTAAGGATCACACTTTTCCATTTTCCGCCAATCAATTCCATTGCTGCACTGGTTGGGCAGAAGGATATTTTATCATTGATTTTAATCTTTGGCTTTTTTTCAAACAGTTCTTTTCTGTCCATAATGATATATATTTATGAAAGCAGCATACGAATATGTACTCTCTTTTTAATAGATTCTTTTGCAAATTTAATGGACTTTAATTTAGTATGCAACTATATTTTGTATAGTAAAAATGTCTATGTTTAACACATTGATTAAAAGTGTATTATAAAATTATTTTATACTATACTTTATGACCGTTATTGCACAACAATGAAACTATACATACTTTTGTCACTATAATTTTGATAGTATATTTTGCCAACTAAACATAAAAAAATGAATTTAACTGAAATTTTAAACAACCGCTATTCCGTAAAAGAATTTGATGCTACTAAAAAGATATCAGATGCAGATTTTAAACAAGTAAAAGATGTATTGCGTTTAAGTCCATCTAGTGTAAACTTACAACCTTGGCATTTTTTAATTGCAGATACTGCAGAAGGGAAAGCCCGTATTGCAAAAGGAACACAAGGATTTTTTCATTTTAATACGCCTAAGGTTTTAGATGCCTCTCACGTAATTGTTATTGCTGCTCGCACAAATGCAGATGAAGCATATATGGCTAGCATTTTAGAGCAAGAAGATAAAGACGGTCGTTTTGCTGCACAAGAATTTAAAGACCAAATGCACGGTGGACGTATGTTGTTTGCAGATATTCATAAATACGACCTTAAAGATTTACCACATTGGATGGAAAAACAAGTCTATTTAAATATGGGGTCTCTTTTATTAGGAGTTGCTGCTTTAGGTATAGACGCTTGCCCAATGGAAGGTGTAGATGTTAAAGCTTTAGATGAAGAATTCGGCTTACGTGAAAAAGGGTATACAGCATTAGCTGTTGTGTCTTTAGGATATAGAAAAGATACCGATTTTAATGCGAAGCTTCCAAAATCGAGATTTTCAGAAGAAACCATAATTACCAAATTATAAAATAAACAAGAACACTATAAAAACACATAATTATGAAAAGCACAATCGTAAAATTCACAGCAAAACCAGAACACGCAACTAGTTTTGCAGCAACCTTAAAAGAAGCACAGGCAGCCACACAAAAAGAAGCTGGTAATAAAGAAATTAAAGTATTTGTATCTAAAGCAGATGCGAATGTGTTTTTTGTTTATGAGCGTTGGGCTGACAAAGCAGCTATAACATCTCACGATAACGAGCCACACACAAAAAAGTTAATGGAAGTTGGACAAACAGCACTGGCAAGTGCGCCAGATTTTTATTTCTTAGGAGATACAAACCCGTTACCAGACCATTCTAAATCTGCAAACGCAGAAGACGACGTCTTTATTATTTTTTTCATTTTTAAGTTGAAAGCAGGGTTTAGAGAACAACTTTTAAATCAGTTTGAAGATCACATTACACATACCAGAAAAGAGGAAAAAGGAAACATTCTTTTTGACTTATACACAGTAGACGACCAAGCAGATACCTTGGCTGTTTATGAGCATTGGAGAAAAGAATCTGATGTTTGGGATATTCACTTTCACCAACCTTACGCAGAAAAAACAGGTAAATTAATGAATGAAGCTGTTGTTGGAGACTTAGAACAATACATGAATTTTGTAACTGAAATTTAAAGATTTTTTAAAATGAAAAATATAATTACAGCACTATTTTACGGAGTTATAGTTGCATTTGGAATTCAGGAAGTTTCTGCTCAAGAACCAAGTATGAGAACTTTTAATGAAAACACAAAAGCAGTACAATTAGATAAGGGTACGATGCAAATTTTTGATTATGGTGAAACTAAAGTTCACGTTTACGAAACCAAAGGGTTTTTTAATACACACGCTTTTTTTATTGAAAAAAGCGGAAAAGGAGTATTGATTGAAACACCACCAATGAAAGATAATTACAAGGAGCTTGTAAATTATATTGTTGGTTTAGGTTACACAAATATTGATGTGATGGTTTCTTATCATTTAATAGGAAAGCACTTTTTTGATACGGATAAACTAAAATTTAACCATATATATTCTAATCAAGAATCTTTAGATTATATGACGAATTCTGGTAATGAATCGCTCTCAAAATTAGCAGAAGTCTCAGGTGAAGATCTAGACGAAACTACAATAGTGCCAACCGATTTACTAGAAGCAGGAGCACAAGAAATTTCAGGAATTCCTTTTATTATTACGCCAACTGGTTTTGGTTTTGATGTAGAAATGCCAGAAATAAAGGCGGTCCACTTGCATATGGTTGGGCACGATAACCATACTATGATTTTTAATTCTGAATTTATAGATACCGTAATTAACGAGCTTTCCGCTATTCAGGAAAAAGGATATGCAACCTATTTTTCTTCACACAGTGCACCTGAAACTTCTGGAGATGTGACCATTAAAATCAACTATCTTAAAGAGATGAAAGTACTACTTGCTGCTTCTAAAAATAGCGAAGAATTCATTCAGAAAATGGATAAAGCCTATCCTAATTTTGGATGGAGAAATTACTTATTAGGAAGTGCAAATATGTTGTTTACTGAAAAATAATTCAGTTAAACAATAAAAATCAACCATTATGAAAAAACTAATACTACTATTTTCGTTGGCGCTTGTAGCAAGCTGCGGAAATGAGACAAAAAAAGAAGCAATGTCAACTTCGGAAGAAGCACACGGACATTCACATTCTAAAGGTACGGACGAACACGGTTTGGCACCTCATACCGAAAATACCATTCATCAATATGCACCAACGGTTGCCTTGTTAAATAGTATTTACGAAGGTGATATTACCCCGCAACAAATGGTGCAGCAAGGTAACATTGGTATTGGAACCGTAAATCATTTGGCTGGAGAGCTGGTTGCTGTAGACGGAGTGGTGTATACCATTGATGCCGAAGGCGGAATAGCAGAAGCACCGGAAGATTTAGAATCTCCGAATATGACGATGATAAATTTTCAACCGAAACAAACGGTAACTGTTGAAAATATTGAGTCTTATGAAGATTTAACTAGAGAGCTTCAAAAGTATTCAACCTCTAAAAATAGCTTTTACGCATATAGAATTAAGGGTGAATTTAAGCACTTAAAAATGGCTTCAGCGCACAAAGTAGAGAACGAAGATGTGTCTTTATTTGAATATTTAGACACACGTGTAATGTACACTAGAGAGAACATAAAGGGCACTTTGGTAGGTTTATTTACTCCCGATTATTTAGGAAACATAGTTATTCCAGGAATGCATTTTCACTTTTTATCAGACGATATAAAATTGGGAGGACATTTAGAGGACATCAAATTTGATAAACTTTCCATTGAAATTCAAGAAGTAAACCAAGTTAATTTACAACTTCCAGAAACTGAAAAATTCAGAAATAAAGATTTAAAACAAGGCGCAGCACCAAAAGCTACAGCAAAACAAAATGGTAAATAATAATAATAGAATGAAAAAGTACATAATTTTAGTTTTAGCATTGTCTTTCTCTTTTGCAAGTATTTCGCAAAATACAAAGGAAGATAACTATAAAACAGGCGTAAAAATTGTAAATGAGGTAAATGGCGATGGCGCTTCAAAAGGTTTGGAAGCCGCTTTTAAAAGCGTGTCTCCAGATATGGCAGATTATATTATTCGTTATGGTTTTGGAGAAATTTACAACAGACCAGGTTTAGATTTTAAGACAAAAGAATTACTAATAATAGCTAGTCTTACTACACAAGCCAATGCAAAATCGCAATTAAAGTCGCATATGAAGGCTGCACTTAACCTTGGTGTAACACCAGATGAGATTTCTGAAACAATGATTTTGTTGAGTCTCTATACTGGTTTTCCTGAAGCAAACAATGGAATTTTTGCCTTGAAAGAAGTTTTAAAAGAAACCAATTATGTGGCAACTACAAAAGTTAATTCTTCTAATCAATTAATTAAAAACTGGGAATTAGAGGGTTTTTCTATGCCAGAATCTATAGTAGCTTCTCCAACTGAAGATTGGTTGTATGTTTCTAATGCAAATCAGAATGAAAAAGGATATATAAGCCGAATTACAAAAACAGGAAAAGTAGATAATTATAAATGGGTAACAGGGTTAAACAACCCTGCTGGTTTAGCATTATACCAAGACAAATTGTATGTAGGTGATGGTAAGGAACTTCATATAATTGATGTAAAAAAAGGTAAGCTGATAAATAGCTTTACATCAACAGATGTGGTTTCATTAAATGATGTTGTAGTTTCTAAAACAGGACAGGTTTTTATCTCTGATATTGCAGGCGGAAAAATTTTCACTTTAGAAAATAACAAACTAGTAGTTTGGTTTCAAACACCAGAAATTAAGCATCCAAACGGAATTTTTATTCAAGATGATAATTTAATTATTGCTGATTTTGGTGCAGAATTATCATTAGAGTTAACTCCAGATAAGTATGGTAGTTTGTATAAAGTCAACCTAAAAGACAAAACAGCTACGATGATTAAAAGTGGGTATCAATTAGGTGCTTTAGATGGTTTAGCAGCAGTTAAAGATGGATATTTAGTTACTGGTGGTACGGTTAGCGATTTGTTTTTTATCAATAAGGATACTCGAAAAAGAATAGGAACTTTTCCAAAAGGGTTAGCAGATATAAGTATTGAAGGTAATACGCTATATGCGCCAATTCTTTTTAGTAATAAAATTGAATCTTTTTCACTTCCTATGGTTTACGATAAAAAGTAAGGCGTGCTTTGTTAATTAAATCATAAAATATTGATATTAAATAAATTACGGACACAATATACCATTAAAGGCACATTATTTACCATTACTAAACTATAAGACATTTTTAGATTTGTAGTATCATTAAAATTAACAAATAACTAAAATTAAAATTATGAAAAAAGTACAACTAACAGTAGTCTTAATTGGTGCTATCTTATTTGCATCTTGTACAGACAATTCTGCGGAATTAAAAAAATTAAATGAAAACATTACTAATTTGGAATCTAAAATAGAAGTTCAAAATCAGGAGCAAGCAACTTTAGAGGCAAACAAAAAAGTAGTAACAGATTTTTATCAAGATCTCTTCGGAAACCAGAATTATCAAAACATAGATAAATATGTTGGTCCGGTTTACATTCAGCACAACCCTAATGTTGCAGATGGTAGAGAAGCGCTTAAAGAAATGTTACCTATTTGGTTAAAAGATGCTCCTAAATTTAAACTCAACTTCAATCTTATTGTTGCAGAAAAAGACCTAGTTTTTGTACAAGTAATTACAAATAAAGAAGGTGATAGAACCTCTACAATGGATGTTTTTAGAATTACAGACGGTAAAATTTCTGAACATTGGGATGCGTTTAACACCTTCAATAAAGGAGATAAATCTGCGAACGATAATCCTTTATTTTAATCAAATTCATCAAATATAATTTTTTAAAAAATACACCATATGAAAGCTATAGTATTAACAAAAGCAGGAGGACCAGAAAACCTTCATTTAGCAGAAGTAGAAAAGCCAAGCATAAAAGAAAACGAAGTGTTAGTTGCTGTTAAAGCAATTTCATTAAACCCTGCAGATGTAAAACCAAAGTACGCTGACAAAATGTTGGATTCAATGTACGGTAAAAATCGTCCAGTTATTTTAGGATGGGATATTGCAGGAACAGTAACTGAGGCTGGTACAGCCGTTACCGATTTTAAAGTAGGTGATACTGTTTTTGGGATGGTAAACTTTCCAGGAGCAGGTAAAGCATACGCGGAATTTGTTGCAGCTCCAGAAGCGCATTTAGCACTTATGCCAAGCAACGTTTCTTTTGAAGAAGCTGCTGCGACCACTTTGGCTGCTTTAACGGCATTACAAATTTTAGAAGGAAAAATTAATAAAGGAGATAAAGTTTTAATTCAAGCTGGTTCTGGTGGAGTTGGTCATTTTGCAATTCAAATTGCAAAGAGTTTTGGTGCGTATGTTATTGCTACTGCATCAGCCAAGAACAAAGATTTTATACTGTCTATTGGAGCAGATGAAGCTATTGATTACCATACCCAAAATTTTGAAGAGGTGTTGTCTGATATAGACTTTGTTTTGGATACTCAAGGTGGTCAAGTATTAGTGAACTCCACTAAGGTTTTAAAAGATGGAGGAACAGTAATTACCACTTTTGGTATGGATATGCCCGAGGAAGCTAAAGCTATAGCAGAGAAAGAAAACAAAACGGTTTCTAATATTTTAGTGCATTCTAGCGCTAAAGATATGAACACTTTAAAAGGAATGTTAGAAAACGCAACTCTTAAACCAAATATCTATAAAACCTTTGCTTTTGAGGATATGGCAGACGCGCATAGAGAAGTTGAAAAAGGGAGAACAGTAGGTAAAGTGATTGTTACTCTTTAGAATTAATCAATAATTTAAAATCAAGTAAGATGATAAAAGTTATAGGTCAGTTTGAAGTAAAACCAGCATTCCGTTCTCAATTTAAAGAGGCTTTAATGACTGTAAAAAAGGGAAGTGTTGAAGAACCAGGATGTTTGGGTATTCGCTTGTTTGAAGACAAGCAAAATCCTAATATGTTTTTTGGATATGAATTGTTTATAGGAGAAGAGGCTGTGGCATTTCATCGTTCTCAACCCTACGAACTAAAACTAGCAGAATTAGCAAATGAAGCACTTGTAAATCCACCTAAAGCTTATGTTTTGATTGGTGAAGTTTCCGAAGAAAAAGGAGTTGAAGAGTTTAGTAGTACTGCAAATTCAGCAGAACTACGTGTTATTGCTTTGTTTGATATTAAAGCAGATGAAAACAAAAAACTGATCGCACAATACGAGAAGCAAATTCCGAATGTGAGAGCTCAATACGAGTGCGTTTCTTTTAACGCATATACGGTTTTAGAAAATCCAAATCAGTTAGTGGTTATTGAGGAATGGAAAACGCAAGAATTTGCTCAGAAGTTTTCTACAACAGACGCACTTTCTATGGAAACTGGTAAAGTGTTATCAGAAATAGTAGAACGTCCTATTCCAGAATATTTACATCAAGTAAACGAGATATAATAATTATTGATTACTAAAGATAGTAATCAAAAAAAACACTAAAAATGAAAACACAAGACGAATTACCAAATTACACGAAAAAAATATTTGTTGGTGGCGAATGGAAAGATGGAAAAGGACCAGTAATAAAAGATATAAATCCTTGGAATCAAGAGGAGTTATTCTCTTTAAATAGTGCTACGGAAGATGATGTAAATGAAGCTTTTGAAACAGCAGCTATTGCACAAAAAAAATGGGCTGCAGTATTACCTCCAGAAAAGAGCAGAATGATGCAAAAACTAGCTACGGTTGTTAGAAACCGTAAGCAAGAGTTTGCAGAATGGGCACGAAAAGAAGTAGGTGCAACTTTGGCAAAAGGCTATTTTGAAGCTGAGTTAGTAGCTAGTGTTTTTGAAAGCGCTGTGCATTTACCATTATTAGTAGAAGGTAAAATTTTACCAAGAGATATAGAGGGTAAAGAATCTATTGCAGTTAGAAAACCATTAGGGGTTATCGGATTAATTTCTCCTTGGAATTTTCCAGGACAATTAACTGCGCGTACTTTAGGTCCTGCGTTAGCAGTAGGTAACGCAGTGGTTTTAAAACCAGCATCAACATCAATAGTTACTGGAGGATTAATTTTTGCTTCATTTTTAGAAGAAGCAGGTTTCCCTAAAGGGTTATTAAGTGTATTGCCAGGTGGCGGAAGTACTATTGGTACTGCGATTACCAAACATCCAATCTCAAAATTAATTTCGTTTACAGGTTCAACTCCCGTTGGTCGTCAAGTAGGAATAAATGCGTTGAGTGCGGATATTATTAAAAATATCGAATTAGAATTGGGTGGTAATAGTCCGTTTGTAGTACTAGAAGATGCTGATATTGACCAAGCTGTAGAAGCTGCTGCTTGGGGTAAATTTATGAATCAAGGTCAGATTTGTATGGCTATAAACAGAATTATTGTAGAAGATAAAGTTTATGATGAATTCACAGAGAAGTTTATTGCAAAAGTAAAAACCTTAAAACGTTTAGATATGAATGATCCGGATACGTTTGTAGGACCAATCATAGATCAAGCACAATTTGACACCGTTAAAAATTTAATAGACGAAGCTAAAGCACAAGGTTATAAAATTGCTTTAGGTGGTGAAGCAGATGGTTTACATATGCCTCCACACGTTTTTGTAGATACAGACGAAAACTGTCCGTTGTTTAAAAACGAGATTTTTGGACCTGCAGTTTCTATTACACGTGCTAAAGATATGGAAGACGCATTGCGTTTAGCTAATGCTACAGATTTTGGTTTGTCTAGTTCTGTATTTACACAAGATGAAGCTAAAGGAATGGCATTTGCACAAGGTATTGAGGCTGGTATGACGCATATTAATGACCAACCCGTTAATGATAGTGCTTATGCACCATTCGGTGGCGTTAAAAACTCAGGTTTAGGTCGTTTTAACGGACAATGGGGTGTAAAATCGTTTACCGTAGCACATTGGATTACCATTCAAAAAACACCAAGAAAGTATCCATTTAAAGCATCTGATTTTCAGTAAAATATAAAAGGGTGTTTGTTTTTAATGCTGAGTTTAATATTAATTAATCTCAGCATTTCTTATATTATAAAGCGAAAAGAAATTACTTCCGTTTTTGAAGTACTATTGTATTCAAAAAAAAGACAAAATTGCTTAGGTAATACAGAACTAATTCAATTTTTTTGCAAAATAAAATTTTATAATTAATGGATAACTTAATTACATTCTCAATTACAGTATTTACAGCCTTTTTTGCTATCACTAACCCGATATCAAATATGACTGTTTTTGTTTCTTTAACACAAGGTGCAGATAAGAAAACGAAGCATGATATTAATAGAAAATCAAATATTATTGCGTTTGTAATTGTTGCGGTCTTTGTGCTTTTAGGGAAGTATATTTTCGAATTATTTAATATCAGTATTCCGGCATTTAAAATCACTGGTGGTATTTTGATCTTTTTTATTGGGTTCGATATGCTGCAATCTAAACAGTCTAATGTAAAAACATTGGACAATGTGCATGTGGATGAAAATATTGCTGTTTCTCCATTAGCGATACCAATTTTAGCAGGACCAGGAACTATTGTTACCGCAATGAATTTTGTGTCTAATGTAGAAACGATTCATATTATTTTAGTGATTCTTATATTTGGTTCCATGAGTCTATTAACCTATTTCACTTTTAGATTAAGTGATTTAATAGTTAAAATAGTTGGTCATAATGTGATATCTGTAATAGGAAAAATAATGGGTCTAATTATCGCTATCATTGGAACAGGTATGATAATTACAGGAATTAAAATTTCATTTAATTTAATGGCTTAGTTTTAGATTACTAAGAACACGAAGTGCCTCCATTTATATTATAAGCGATTAAAATTAATTTTATAATCGCTTATTTATTTAGAATTAATTTAGTCTTATGAAAAAAATACTCATTTTGTTTTCGCATCCTAAATTCGAAAAATCTAGAGTTAACCAAGCTTTAATTAATCATATTAAAGACAAAGAGCATGTAACTATTCATGATTTATACGAGGAATATCCGGATTTTAATATCGATGTTACTGTAGAAAAAGAATTACTTAATCAGCACGACATTATTATCTGGCACCATCCTTTTTATTGGTATAGTTGTCCGCCTTTAATGAAGCAATGGATTGATATGGTCTTAGAGTTTAATTGGGCTTATGGTCCAGAGGGTAATGCATTACAAGGTAAAATATGCTTAAATGCCATTACTACAGGAGCTTCTAAAGAGGTATATTGTTCCGAAGGTTATAACAGCTTTACCGTGAAACAATTTTTACGACCTTTTGAACAAACAGCAATTTTGTGCGGCATGGAATATTTTCCACCATTTGCAGTTATGGGCACCCACAAACTTACCGATGAAGCTTTAACAGATTATAAAATAAACTACGGAAAATTAATAGATTTACTACAAGTTAATTTATCGGCTAACGATTTTGAAAACAAATCGTTTATAAATGATATTCCACAACTAAATAACGCATAAAAGATGACTGGAAGTATACTTTTTGAAGCCATAGTTTTTCTTGCCGGAGCCATTATTTGTGTTTCCATAGCAAAACGATTGGGTTTAAGTTCTGTAATTGGATATCTATTAGCAGGTGTATTAATTGGTCCTTATGTTTTAGGTTTTATTGGAAACGAAGGGGAAGATATTTTACATTTTGCAGAATTTGGAGTAGTCGTAATGTTGTTTTTAATCGGACTAGAAATTGAACCTAAAAATTTCTGGAACATGCGAAAAACCATAGTAGGAATGGGAGGGATACAAGTAGGAGGAACCATGTTGCTCTCTTATATTCTTTTCGCGGCATTGGGTTTTGATTGGAAAGTAGCCCTAGTTATTTCTATGGCTGTGGCGCTTTCCTCTACAGCAATTGCTTTGCAAACCATCAAAGAGAAAGGATTGATGGAAACTAATTTTGGAACGGCTTCATTTTCTATCTTGCTATTCCAAGATATTATCGTGATTTTCATGTTAGGTTTTATTCCGCTTTTAGCGAATACAGAAGGTAACGCTTCCGCGGAAAACAGCAGTGAACATGCCAATTTACTAGACAACCTTCCTATGGGGTTTCAAACTTTAGCCATTCTTTTATCGGTAGTTTTAATCATTGTTGCTGGTCGTTATTTAATTGTTCCTATGCTACGAAAAGTCGCAAAAACTGGCGTTCGTGAACTGTTAATTGCAGCGGCATTTTTAATAGTTTTCGGAATTTCATTTATCATGGAATATGTTGGTATAAGTCCTGCTTTAGGAGCCTTTTTAGGTGGTGTAGTACTTTCTAATAGTGAATTTAAGCATGAGTTAGAAAGTACGTTAGAACCATTTAAAAACTTACTTTTAGGATTGTTTTTTATGGCTGTGGGCGCATCCATTAATTTTATTGTTATCGCTAATAGTCCGTTAACCATTGGAGGAATCCTAATTGCAATTATCGCTTTAAAAGCTATTGTTCTATTTATTACAGGTCATATTTTTAAATTAAAAATCGATCAAAAATTACTACTAACTTTCAGTTTAGCCCAAATTGGAGAATTTGCATTTGTATTGTTATCCTTTGCTTTCGGACTTCATATTTTGTCGCAAGAACAAATGGATATGATGCTTGTAATTACCGCGCTATCTATGTCACTAACTCCAATAATTGGTATCTTTAATGAGCGCTTTATTCTTCCTAAAATAGGAACTAAAGAATCTATAAAACGACCAATGGATCATATTGCAAAATCCCAAAAAATTATATTGGTTGGTTTTGGTCATTTTGGAAGTACTATCGGACGTTTTATGCGTTCGCATGGTGTAGAAGCTACCGTTTTAGATCACGATTCTAATCGTGTAGATTTTCTTAGAAAAATGGGGTTTGAGGTGTATTATGGGGATGCAACACGATTAGATTTATTAGAATCCGCAGGAATTGCAGAAGCTAAAATCATTATTTGTGCGACCAATAAGATTAGTGTTTCTAAAGCAATTAGTAAAATTGTAAAAGAAAAGTATCCGCATGTAGAATTAATGATTCGTACTAAAAATAGATATGATGCTTATGAATTATTAAATCTAGGACATGAAAATATCTATAGAGAATCCTTAGAAACTTCCTTAACTTTAGCCAAAGATGTGCTAAGTCAAATGGGTTTCAGAAAATATACATTAAATAGGCAAGTTCAGAATTTTATCAAGTACGACCAAGATAGTTTAAGACGATTGGCTTCTGAACCGAAACGAGAAGACAACTATATCTTTAAAGCAAAAAAAGAATTAGAACAACAAGAAAAATTCTTAAACGAAGATTTTAAACGTGGACTTGTAGACTTTGATAATCATTGGGACAGTGATCATATTAGAAAAGCTTTAGATAACGCCAATAACAAAAACTAATGCAAAAGGATATTCCACATATAGAATTTGATTCTAAAAAACCAGACAATAGTGGTATAGAAATTATAAAAATTGAAGATTTAAATGCGCGTAAAGACGATGCAGAGGATCATCATCCCGAAAAAGCACATCAGGTTTCTTTTAATATGATTGTGTTGTACACCGCTGGTGAAAGTAAACATTTAGTTGATTTTGTTTGGCATCGGGTAAAGAAAAATACAATCATACATATTTCTAAAGGTCAAATTAATGCGTTTCAGTTTACGCCAGAATTAAAAGGTTACATCTTATTATTTACAGAACCTTATCTTAAAAAGCAGATTAATACCTTACCAAAAAATGAAATAGACAGACTCTTTAATGCGCAATTATTTTCGCCAATTATTCATGTGCCAATAGATTCTAATGTGGAGAAATATATGAGACTGTTTGATGAAGAATATTCCAATTCCCAAGAAAGTTATAATCAAGATAATACGTATAATGCACTGCATACCATTATCTTTTCAAAACTAGAACGCTTAAAACAATATCAAACCATTCATTTAAAACGCTCGGATAAACTAAAGGCATTTTTAAACTTTAAATCGTTGTTAGCTACAAATTTTAATACAAGCAGGAACGCAGATTTTTATGCAGAAAAACTGAATATGTCTTATAAGCATCTCAATACTATTTGTAAAGAAACCGTTGCCATAACTGCTAAACAATTTATTGACGAATTTATAGTATTAGAAGCCAAACGTCTTTTGGTAAATTCTGAAATAAAAAGTTCTGAATTGGCGTATTCCTTAGGTTTTGAAGAACCTACTAATTTTGTAAAATATTTTAAGAAGCATACCGGATTTACCCCAAATCAATTCAAAAAACAATACGATTAAGCTTTAGGGTTCGATATTTACCATTTTTACTCTTATATTCATCGTTAGGTTTGCTTTCGTTTATCTGAAATTTGTTTCAAAATATAAAATCATGTCAGATATAAAAACTTGCCCAACTTGTGGCGCAAAAGCAAAGTATAAAGTTAAAGATGCTGTTGAAACTTTTGAGGCTGTGCAAGACGAAGAAGTCTTGAAAAAAGTGGGGCAGCTTAAAAAAGCAATGCAAAAGTTTAAAGAAAAAGCGGAAGCGCTAGAAAAAGAATTAACGGAATTAAAATCAAAATAACGCAACTTATGGATATTCAAAAAAACAAAGAGAATGCTATTGCTTTCTATAAAATGGCCTATGAAGGAAATCCTACTAAAGCAGTAACGCTTTATGTTGGTGATGCTTATAAGCAACATAATCCAATGGTTGCAGATGGTCCGCAAGCATTTATTGATTATTTTAATCGCATGCAAAAAGAATTTCCTGTAAAGTCTATGGATTTTATAAGAAGTGTTGCTGAAGGGGATTTAGTAGCTTTACATACGCATCAAATTTGGCCAGATAATGACCAATATGTCACTATGGATTTTTTTAGATTTGATACCAACGGAAAAATTGTAGAGCATTGGGACAGCATTCAGCAAATACCTGATACTTCTGAGAATAATAATACTATGTATTAAGTCTTATTATGAAGGTAATTAAAAATAATTTTGGTTGGGTAATCGTTACCATATTAGCCAGTTTACCATTATTAGTTATTTTAAAAATGATAAACATCGATTTCTCTAATGGTTTATCGCTTTCCTTTGCCGAAAATGCCGTTGGAGAAGGACGTACAACCGTTGAAATGTTATATCATGTTTCTGGGGAATTTGCCATTCGCTGGATGACAGCCGTATTAACCTGTACACCGTTTTTTATCCTTTTCGGAATTTCAAATCTTTTTGTACGACAAGCTATGGGAATAGCAACAGCAGTTTGGAGTTTGCTTCATTTTATTATTTTTATTGCTGCCGAAGGTTTTTTAGAAACCTTTACTCAAGTCAATTATATTGCAGGTTTTATAGCCATTTTAATATTGATTCCATTGCTGTTTACATCAAATAGAAAATCGATGAAACGACTTAAAAAGAATTGGAAAAAACTCCAAAGCTATTCCTATGCTGCCATTTTATTAAGCTTAATTCATGTGGCCATTTTAGATAAAACTTGGATTATTTATGCAGTTATTGTTGGTTTGGGTTTTATTCTTAGAATTCCTTTTGTGAAAAATAAAGTTATAAAGTTTCGATCCTAATCTAATACATCTAAAGTCAAGATATAAAGCGTGATTTTTTTTAAGGCAATATTTTATTCTTTTGCGTTATTACGTATTATTTTTTTTGAATAACTTACATGGTATAAAGCATAAAATATGAAAAATCCAAATTTTAGTAATTTAAGCGTGGTATATATCAATTGTACTTTAAAAAAATCTCTCGAAACTAGTCATACGGAAACTTTGATGAATGTTTCTAAAGAAATCATGTTAAAGGAAAAGGTTAAGGTGGACGAAATTCGTTTTATAGATCATAAGGTTGCGAGTGGTGTTTATCCGGATATGACAGAGTATGGATGGGAAACGGACGAATGGCCATCTTTGTTTAAAAGAGTCATGGAAGCTGATATACTTATTGTTGGAACTCCAATTTGGTTGGGAGAAAAGTCTTCTGAAGCTCAAAAACTAATTGAGAGACTGTATGCTATGAGTGGTAAAACCAATGAAAAAGGACAGTATATTTTTTACGGAAAGGCTGGAGGATGCATAGTTACAGGAAATGAGGATGGTGTAAAACATTGTGCTATGGGAATTTTATATTCGCTACAGCATGTAGGATATTCTATCCCGCCTCAAGCAGATTCTGGATGGATTGGAGAAGTTGGTCCAGGACCTAGCTATGGAGATAAAAAATGGCAAGACAAGAAATTAGATAATCCTATTGGTTTTAACAGCGATTTTACAAATAGAAACACAACATTTATGACCTATAATTTGCTTCATTTAGCATCTATGTTAAAAGCAAACAATGGGTATTCTAATTATGGGAATTCTAGAGAAGAATGGGATTCAGGTAAGCGTTGGGAATTTGAGAATCCGGAATATAGATAAAAACAGAAAGGCTTTAACTATAAAGACAACATGAAAATTAATTTACCACATTTTAATGTATCGTTTTGTAATTTATAAGCCAAAAGGAGACCAATTATAATATTAAAAATAATATGCGAGTAGCGTATAAATAGGAGCAAAGATTAATCTAAATATGAATATTAGTAAAATATATCAACAAACAAGACAGGTAACTATTGATTTTTGCAGTCCTTTAAAAATCGAAGATTATTCCATTCAAGTGGTACCATTTGCTAGTCCTGCAAAATGGCATTTAGCACATACTACTTGGTTTTTTGAAACCTTTATTTTGAAACAATACGTTCAAGATTATGTAGCGTTTGATCCTAATTTCAACTTTCTATTTAATAGTTATTACAACAATGTAGGAAGTAGAATATTGCAAACCAATAGAGGTAATATGTCGCGTCCCAGTACCGATGAAATCTTTGCATATAGAGCGTATGTAGATACTAAAATGCAAGATTTTTTAAAGGATGTTTCCGATAAAAAAATACTAGATTTAGTAACACTTGGTTTAAACCATGAGCAACAACATCAAGAATTATTAATTACGGATGTAAAATATATGCTTGGTCATAATCCTATTTTTCCTGCGTATCATGAAGATGCTAATCTTATAAAAGATAGCAATTCCAATTCCGAAAGCATTACCATTAAAGCTGGGTTGTATAAAATAGGTCATCAAGGCAAAGATTTTTGTTATGATAATGAATTAGGAGTGCATCAAGTATATTTGGATGATTTTGAAATAAATAATCATTTAGTTACCAATGGGGACTATTTAGAATTTATGGAATCTGGAGCCTATTCCGATTTTAATCTTTGGTTAGACGATGGTTGGTCTTGGGTAAATAAAAATCAGATCCATGCGCCAATGTATTGGCATAAAATAGAAGGAGAGTGGCACAATTATACCTTAGCAGGATTACAAAAAGTAGATGAAAATGCAATTTTAAGTCATATTAATTTTTATGAAGCCAATGCGTATGCCGAATGGAAAGGCATGCGTTTACCAACAGAATTGGAATGGGAAATTGCTTCCCAACAATTGGATTGGGGAAAACGTTGGGAATGGACCAACAGTGCGTATTTGCCATATCCGAATTTTGAAAAAGAAAATGGTGCAGTAGGTGAGTACAACGGAAAATTTATGAGTAACAAAATGGTGCTTCGTGGTGCATCGGTTGCCACTTCTAAAAACCACAGCAGACCAACATATCGTAATTTTTTTAACCCAACAGAAAGGTGGCAATTCACCGGAATTAGATTAGTAAAATAGATGATTGAAACATTTAAAAAAGAAGTAAAACAAGGATTAGATAGTAACCCTAAAACACTTCCTTCCAAATATTTTTATAACAAAATTGGCGATGCTCTTTTTGTAGAAATAATGAATCTTCCAGAATATTATCTAACACGAAGTGAATTAGATATTTTTCAAAATAAAACACAAGATTTAATAAGCGCTTTGAAGCTAAATGCTAATGCGCATTTTGAGTTAATTGAGCTTGGTGCTGGTGATGGTTTAAAAACCAAAAAGCTTTTAAGCGCATTAGATAAACAGAATTTTGCATTCGATTATCTTCCAATAGATATCTCTTCCAATGCATTGAGTTTACTAAAAAAAGACCTTTCAGAAACATTACCAAACGTATCTGTAAAAACACAACAAGGGGATTATTTTGAAATATTAGCTTCGTTAAAAAATAGTAATAAACCTAAAGTTATTTTGTTTTTAGGTTCTAATATTGGTAATATGAAAGATGCAAGAGCTGCAGAATTCATCTATAATTTGGGAGCCAATTTAAAACCGGGAGACAAACTATTGTTAGGTGTCGATTTAATAAAACCGAAAGACATTGTTTTGCCTGCTTACAACGATAATAAAGGTATTACCGCTAAATTCAATCTTAATTTATTACATCGAATGAATGAAGAATTGGGTGCGGATTTTAACCTTGAAAATTTTAAACACCAACCGGAATATGATGAATCGGAAGGTATTGCGAAAAGCTATATAGTGAGTACAAAAAAACAAACGGTTACTATAAAGGCTATCGAAAAATCCTATAATTTTGAAGCTGGCGAAAAAATACACACCGAAATATCAAGAAAATATAATGATACGTTAATCGAAAAGATTATTGCTAATACAGACTTTTCTCTAGACACTAAAATACTAGATAGTAAAGGGTATTTTGCCGATTATATCTTGACAAGACATTAAAAATGCCAAAACCAAAACTTGCAATATTAGGACTTGGAAGTCGCTCCACCTTATTTTATATAAGCGAATTGAATCGTTTATATAATAATGAAAAAGGCGATTATAGTACTTGTCCGTTTGTCTTATTAAACACCGATTTCAATAGCATTAATGCTTTGTTGCCAAACACTTCTAAGCAGTTAGATGCCGTTGTAAATGCATATATAAAGCAAATAGAAACTTTTGATGCACCTCATGTTTTAATCCCAAATATTACGCTTCACGAAACTATAGATCGACTAGATATTACTACAAACGTACTGCATCCTATTTCTTTAAGTATTAAAAAAATGAAAGAGAACCATTGGAGTAAAGTTGTTCTGTTTGGTTCCTACTTCAGTATGCAAGCTTCCTATATAAAAGATCATTTTTTAGATAATGGTATGGAAGTAATACTTCCAACAGAAGAAGATATGCTATTTATAGATGATGTTAGAAAGCAAGTGTACAACGAAACGGAATCGGTTGCATTACTAGAGAAATATCATAGCTTAATAAATGGATATGCAGCTAAGAATCCTGTAATATTATCTTGTACAGAATTATCTATTGTAAAGCCTAACGGCAATAAAAAAGTACTAGATATGGCAGCTATACAAATAGAAGAAGCTATTAAAAAAGTACTTACCTAAAGCCGATATTTACCATTTTTAGTCAAACATTAATCTTCTATTAGTCACTAATAGGATGGATATTTGCGTACGTAAAAGATTAAAATTATAAATTATGAAAATAGCAGTAACGTCAGCAAGCGGAAAACTAGGAGCTTCCATAGTAAAAAATCTTATTCATTTAATTGGTAAGGATAATGTAATTGGTATTGCTCGTACTCCTGATAAAGTAGCATATTTAGGTGTTGAAATTAGAAAAGGAGATTACAACAGTAAAGAGCAGTTTGATTTAGCTTTAAAAGGTGTTGATGTGGTTTTATTAGTTTCCGGAATGGATGCACCAGATAAAAGGATCATACAACATAGAAATGTCATCGAAGCAGCAAAGCAAAATGGTGTAAAGAAAATAGTATACACAAGTATTGTTGGAGCAGAAGAAGGAAATGCTTTTAGTCCGATAGTGCAAACCAATAGACAAACAGAAAGAGATGTTCAAAACTCAGGACTGAATTGGGTGATTGGACGAAACGGAATCTACATAGAGCCAGATTTAGAATACATAAACACATATATAAAAGATGGTGAAATAAGGAATTGCGCCGCAGATGGTAAATGTACGTACACAAGTCGTGAGGAATTAGGTTTCGCTTACGCTAAAATGCTAACCGAAGACAAGCACAATAAGCAGATTTATAACCTTGTTGGTAATGGCATTACGCAAAGGCAATTAGCAGATTATATAAATCAAGTATATGGTACCAACCTTGTGTTTAATAACGTTTCGGTTGCAGCATATAGAAAAGAAAGAACAGAAGCTTTAGGAGACTTCATGGGAACTATAATTGCTGGAATTTATGAAGGGATTAAAAATGGAGCTAATGATGTAGATTCCGATTTTGAAACTGCTACAGGTAGATCGCATAAATCTGCACTGGAAATGATGAATCATTTTAAAAAGGAACAAGATTAACCGTTAATTAACCTCTAAAAACGACACAGCCTTAATTATGGTTCGATATTCACCATGTTTACGGCCGTTTTTACCTTTGGTAAAGTGTATTGCTATACTAATTTTGTCTTCAGAATTTAACGAAAAAAAAACAAATAACAATACATGAAACAAACACTTTTAGCGGCATCACTAGTTTTAACATTAGGAGCTTGCAAATCGGAAAAAGGATTAGAGAATGAATCACAAATAATAAAAGAAACTAAAATGGAACTATCCATTAAAGAAAAAACGTTGGCCGTTTTAAAAAGTATTGAAACTGGTGATTCACAAGGTGTAAGTTATATTAATGCAACAAATTACAAGCAACATAACCTTGCTGTAGCCGATGGTTTAGATGGTTTTGGAGCTTTGTTAGCGCTTGCGCCAGAAGATGGTTTTAAAGTAAATACAGTACGTGCATTTGAAGATGGAGATTACGGATTTACACAAACAGAATACGATTTTTTCGGACCAAAAATAGGTTTTGATGTATTTAGATTCGAAAACGGTCAAGTGGTAGAGCATTGGGATAATTTAATCGAAAAAGCAGCTGTAAATCCTAGTGGTCACACACAAACAGATGGTACAACAATCATTACAGATTTAGACAAAACAGAAGCGAATAAAACCATAGTTGCAAACTTTGTAAGTGACATTTTAGTGAACGGTAAAATGGAAAAACTAGCAGGATATTTCGATGGCGATAATTACATACAACACAACCCAAATATTGCAGATGGTTTATCTGGTTTAGGTCAAGCTCTAGAAGCTATGGCGAAACAAGGTGTTACTATGGTGTATACAAATACCCATAAAGTATTAGGACAAGGTAATTTTGTATTAACAATTAGCGAAGGAAGTTTTGCAGGACAACCAACTTCCTTTTATGATTTATTTAGAGTAGAAGCTGGTAAAATAGCAGAACATTGGGATGTAATGGAAACCATTGCACCAGAAGCAGATAGAAAAAATACAAACGGGAAATTTAACTTTCCTAAATAGTAGTTTTTTGATTAATAGCAGAAAAGAGGTTGTCTTGAAAGGCAGCCTCTTTTCATTTTCGCTATCACAACATTATCCTATTTTATTAAATTAGATACTTATTAAATAGTTCTTCTGAAATATTTTATCATAAATATCCTTACTAAACATGTACAGTTGCGCTGGTTTTTTAGAAACACCAACTTGTTTTTCGTCTAGTGCAATGATGTATTTTTTATTAATTAATTTTCTTCTAAAATTTCTATTGTCTATTTCTATTCCTAGAATAGATTGATATACATCTTGTACTTCGTTTATCGTGAACTTATCTGGAAGTAATTTAAAAATGATTGGTTCTGATAAACACTTTATTTTTAAATCTTCATAGGCTTCCAAAATGATTTTTTTATGATCAAATCCTAGTTCTGGTAAATCATTAACAGGAAACCATTTTGCTTGCTTTTTGCTGTTATTGACATCTACATCTTCCGTTTTCAACAGAAAGTAATAGGCGATAGTTGTCGTTCGTAAATGAAAGGCTTCATTTTTTATCCAAATGAGATCTTTAGGGTTCATTAATCGATCCGGATTACCAAAGGCTTTAAATTGCTTTTTATATTGATTGGTTAAACCAGTCAATTCCCTTAGTACTCTAGTGGCAGTTTCGTCTAAAGTTTCTTCTTTATATACATGATATCCTGTTAAGACGTAATCATCCACTAAAATCTCTTCTTTATTTTCCGATTCTAAGAAACGTTTTATCAACAAAACATTTAAAGATTTAGTGTTTATGTCAAATCCAAATACAACACAATCCACAGATATATTTAATATTTTTTCAGATTCCATAAAATAATTTATTATAAAAACAGGTGTCTGTTTTAATAAGGACTAATATATAAAAATTTAATTAAACGTCAATAATACATTATGTTCATGATGTAAGATAATTAGTAAATACTTGATTATTATATCAATATAGCATACAAAAATGATAAAATAGAATATTATTTATAAGTAAAATTATGTTTTTCTGAATTATTTATAATACATTTGAAAAACAAACGTAAATATGACGTTTGTAAAATAGTTAACTTTTTAAAACCAAAACCATGAAAAGACAAACAAAATTATTTTTGCAGAATTCTTTAAAGGCCGAAAACAGCAAACAATCTCAAACAGTTTTAGTACTACTAAGTCTTTTAATGGTGTTGACATTTAATTTAGTTTCTGCACAAGAGGAAGAAATGGAAGACGATTATAAACCATTTAGTATCGGTGCGCATTTAAAAAACATGCATACGTGGCATGGATTTGTAGTGCATCAGGGTGTTATGATGGCGACAAATATTGAATTCAATTCTAGAAATGAAAAGTTTACGTTTGGTTTTTGGGGAGGTGCAAGTTTTTCGGGAGCAGATATTGTAAGTAATACCGGGGAAAATGTAAGTGCTCTTTATAAAGAGTTCTCTATTTATACGAAATATCGAGTTTCTGATAAATTCTTTATCGAAGCCGTTTCTCATAACAATTATACTGGTGTAGAGGAAAGAGGAGATAAATTACACTATTGGAGATATGACAAAACACAAGGCTATAATTTTGTAGATGTTAATTTAGGATATAATATAACAAATAATACACTATTGTATTTAGCAACTATTGTTGGCGGTGGTTCTGGAGATTATGAAGTAGAAGCAGATGGATCATTAACCGATTCTTGGACACACTATTTTGAAGTGAGCAGTAAGGTTTGGAAAAATAAAAATTCTAGCTTATCCCTTTTTGCTGGTGGTGCTTGGTCTTTTATAACCGATAAAACTTTTTATACAGAAGAAGCAGGAAATATTATAAATGTAGGAGCGACCTTTAATAAGCAAATCTCAATAAAAAATTATAACTTACCTGTAGATGTGACTGTTATGTGGAATCCAGAGAAAGAAAAAACCGTTTTGCAACTAGATATTACTTTATTTTAAAAACAAGACATCATTAAATTAATTAATACCAATCCTTATGAAAATTCAAAACTTACAAGTCGTTTTAAAGAAGATGTATTTGCCAATACTAGCAATTGCATTGCTTTTTAGTGTATCTAGTTGTGTCGAACAAACAGATGCTACAAAAACATCCATAAATAGTGCGGAAGATACTGGAGATATTTTTCAAAGTGATTTAGATCTTACTGGTAAAAAGATAGGCTATTGCTCACCTTCCTTAAATGCACCATACTATCAGGCATTATTGCAAAGTATTCAATCTACTGCAGAAAAAAATGGCATGGTCTTTTACGCTGCAGATGGACAAGATGATATTAGTAAACAAATAGCAGCTGTAGAAGATTTAATAACTAAAGGTGTAGATGCTTTATTATTAAACCCGAAAGATCCCGATGCTTTAGTTGGTGTTACTAAATTGGCTAAAGCTGCCGGAATTCCTGTTTTTATTATTGATAGTTCTATTGATCCTTCAGCAGAATATGTAACTACTATTCAATCTAACAATCTTGCAAATGGAGAATTAGCGGGAGAATGGTTGGTTAAAAAAATGGGAAACAAAGTCATGAATATTGCGCTATTAAGTGGTAATGCTGGAAACCCTGTTGGAAGAACTAGAAAGCAAGGTTTATTACAAGGGATTACAGAAGAGCAATTAAGAACACAAGGTAAAATTGATTTAAATATAAAAACGCAAGCATATACCGAATGGTCGTATGCTGGTGGCTTAAAAGCAATGGAAGATATTTTAGTTGCACATCCAGATATTAACGTAGTTATTACAGAATCAGATGTTTGTGTATTAGGAGCTATCAAGGCGATTGCTCAAGCAGGAAAAACAGACGACATCTTAATTGTTGCTGGAGCAGACGGACAAAAAGAGGCTATTAAATACATCATGGATACCGATTTTTACGGTTGTACCGCGATGAATAGTCCTGTGCAAATTGGTAAAAATGCTGTGAAATATGCGATTCAATATATGAATGGTAAAAGAGATTTTAAGAAAACTTCGTTTACAGCGCCATTATTAATTACTAAAGAAAATGCCGCAAAATACTACAATCCTAATGCATTGTTTTAATCCCTAATATCAAAGGATATGAAAAATTCAGAAAGTGAATATCGTCTTGAAATGACTGGAATATCAAAAAGTTTTGGTGTTGTTTCGGTACTTAAGGATGTAAATTTAAAGGTGAAACCAGGAGAGATACATGCTTTGCTAGGGGAAAATGGTGCTGGAAAATCTACTTTAATTAAAATATTAAGTGGTGTGCATCAAAAAGATTCCGGCAAGGTAGTTTTAAATGGGGATGAAATAAATCCGAAGAACACACATGAAGGACAAGTTTTAGGCATCAGTGTAGTATATCAAGAATTATCTTTAGTAAATGATTTGTCTGTTGCAGAAAATATTTACCTCCACAAATTAGGCGCTAGTAAATTCTGGATGAATTGGAAAGGAATCATGCAAGACGCACAAGAATTAATAGATTCTTTGGGTTTTAAAATTGATGCTTCAGCCAAAGTAAGAGATTTAAGTATTGTTCAAAAACAAGTGGTAGAAATTGCAAAAGCATTATCTGAAGATACTAAAGTTTTAGTTTTAGATGAGCCAACAACGGTTTTCGATCCTAACGATATTAAAAAACTATTCAACAATCTTTTTAAGTTAAAAGAAAAAGGTGTTTCTATTATTTATATCTCGCATCATTTAGATGAAATTTTTAAAATAGCCGATTCCATTACCGTGCTTCGAGATGGTGTAGATACAGGAACAATGGCTGTTAATAACACCGATAAAGATGGCGTTATTCGATTAATGATTGGTCGTGAGTTAAAAGATCTATATCCAGAAAGAAATATTAAGATTGGAGAGGTTCCAATATTTGAAGTGAAAAATTTAACTGCAAAAGATACACTAGTTCATGATGTTTCCTTTGCTGTACATCCAGGAGAAGTATTAGGTATTGCAGGTTTAGGAGGAAGTGGAAGAACAGAAACGGCTAAACTTATTTTTGGTGCAGACAAAAAGAAATCGGGAACTTTAATCTTAAACGGAAAAGAAATTAAAACAAAAACACCGGTATGTGCGGTCGGACATCAAATAGGATTTGTTTCGGAAGATAGAAAAGAAGAAGGTGTCTTTTTACCGCTATCCATTAGAAGAAATATTAGTGTTACTAGTTTTAAGTCCATTTCAAGCAGACTTGGTTTTTTAAATGTAGATAAAGAGTATGTAAATGTTTTAGACTTAATAGAAAAACTAAGTATTAAAGCCCCAAGTTCAGAAATAAAGGTTACTAATCTAAGTGGTGGAAATCAACAAAAAGTAGCTTTAGCAAAATGGTTAAGTATTGATAGTAAAGTCATTTTTATTGATGAACCAACTCGAGGCGTAGATGTAGGCGCAAAAATTGAAATATACAATTTAATTAATGAGGTTGCTGCAAAGGGAGTTGGTGTGGTCGTAATATCTTCAGATATGCCAGAAATAATGGGGATTGCAGATCGCATTCTTGTTATGCATAAAGGAACCTTTTATGGCGAATTACAAAAGGAGCAATTTTCCGAAGAAAACATATTGCGTTACTCTATTGGTGAACCATTAAAACAACTAAACTAATTATAAAAAACTCACGTTATGACTTCAACAATAAAACAACAGCTAAGCAGTCCTGGTGGCATCCTTAAGTTTTTAGTAAAGTATAATACTATATTTATTTTTGTTTTGCTGCTTATCTTTTCGGCATTAATTTCGGATGTGTTTTTCACTTCTGTAAATCTTTCTAACCTACTAAAACAGGTCTCAGGAATAGGGATAATTAGTATTGGTATGCTCATCGTAATTCTAACTGGAGGTATTGATTTATCTGTTGGTTCGATGGTTGCGCTACTTGCTGTAACTTTTGCTATTTTGGTTAATACGGTAATCTTGCCTGTAGCCATTATATTAACCATTATTATCGGATTTGGTTTAGGAAGCGTTTCAGGTTATCTCGTCGCTTATCAAAAAATGGCACCTTTTGTTGCTACTTTGGCTTTAATGACTATTGCTAGAGGTTTAGGTTTTATTTATTCTAAAGGATCTCCAATTACCTTTAAAACGCCAGGCGGAGAGTTCATGTCTAATTTTGCAAACAACGCCACTTTAGGAATTCCAAATATTGCAATCGTGTTCTTCATCATTGTAATTATGGCAATGGTTATGCTGCGTTATAACGTGTTTGGTAGATTAGTGATTGCTATTGGTAGTAATGAAGAAGCTTCTCGATTATCCGGAATTAAAGTAAATAAATACAAGTTTTTAGTCTACGCTATTTCTGGCGCTTTAGCTGCAACGGCGGCAATTATTGTTGCATCTAGAACAAACTTAGGTTCTCCAAATATGGGAATGGCTTGGGAATTAGACGCTATTGCTGCTGTAGTAATTGGTGGCGCTAGTTTAAATGGTGGTAGAGGAACAGCCATAAACACCTTAATGGGAGTACTAATTTTAGGATTAATAGGAAATATTCTAAACCTGCTAAACGTACCATCCTATCCGCAACAAGTAGTAAAAGGAGCAATCATCATATTTGCTGTATTACTGCAGCGATTTGAAAATAAATAAACTGCAATGAAAAATTATAAATTAAACAATACGAATCTTTCTACTATTTCAGAAAGAGTTCCTACACCACAATACGATAGATCTAAAATAACAGCTGGTATTGTACATGTTGGTATTGGCGGATTTCATAGAGCACATGAAGCTTTTTATACCGATGAATTATTGCATGATCCAACAGTTACAGATTGGGGAATTTGCGGTATTGCATTATTAGATTTCGATACTAAAATTTATAACACACTTAAAGAACAAGATGGTTTATATACTTTAATAGTTAAGGAATTAGATGGTACGCTAACCAAACGAGTTATTGGTTCTATTGTGGAATGTTTATATGCACCTGAAAACCCAGTAAAGGTGATAGAAAAGATGGCGAATCCCGAAGTGAAAATCATTTCTTTAACTATTACGGAAGGTGGCTATAATTATGATGAAGCAACTGGCACTTTTAATTTTAAGAACCCTTTAATTCAACAGGATTTAGAAAACCCACAAAGTCCAAAAACAATTTTTGGCTATTTAACGCAAGCTTTAAAACTAAGAAAAGAACGGACCTTAAAAGGATGCACTATTCAATCTTGTGATAATATTCAAGGTAATGGTCATTTTGCTAAAAAGATGCTTTTAAGTTATGTGCAAGTTGCCGAACCAGAATTGGTAGCATGGATTGAAGCAAACGTTTCTTTCCCAAACGCCATGGTAGATAGAATTACACCAGCGACATCTCCATTAGATATGGAGATACTAAAAGAAACTTCGGGTATAGATGATGCTTGGCCAGTAGTTTGTGAGCCTTTTAAACAATGGGTTATTGAAGACAATTTTATTGCAGGAAGACCAGCTTGGGAAACGGTTGGCGCACAATTTGTAGAAGATGTGGTTCCCTATGAAAAAATGAAATTAAGCTTACTAAATGCAGGACATTCCGTTTTAGGAATTCTTGGTGCTTTATATGGCTATTCTACCATAGATGAAGCTGCTAGTAATGCCGATATTAGTTCTTTTTTAAGAATTTATATGGGGAATGAAGTAACGCCAACTTTAGGAGATTTAGAAGGTGTGAACTTAAAAAACTATAAGTTTTCATTAATCCAAAGGTTTGGAAATACCTATATAAAAGATCAAATTGATAGAATTTGCTCGCAGAGTTCTGCTAAAATTCCAATATTCGTTTTGCCTACTATTTATAGTCAGTTAGAAAGCAAAGGAGCCATAGATCATGCCGCATTTATCATCGCTGCTTTTGCTATTTATAGTGTTGGTGTCAATGAATTTGGAACGCAGCTCCTTATTAAAGATGCAATGGAAACCGTTTTAAACGAAAAAGCCATTGCGTCTAGAAAACATCCGGAAGCTTTTTTAGAAATAGAATCCATTTTTGGGAAACTTAAAAACGATAGCACTTTTGTAAAAGCATATACTAGTGCATACCAAAATATTGTGCAGAACGGAATTGAGAAGTCGGTAAAGGATATTAATAGTAATGTTTTAAACGAAATTTAAATGAAAAATATAGTTTGCTTTGGCGAAGTATTATGGGATGTTTTTCCGACACATAAAAAAATTGGAGGCGCACCTTTAAATGTCGCTTTACGATTACAATCGTTAGATAATAATGTGGCTATTATTACTAGTATAGGAAACGATAAAAAAGGAAAAAAAATAGAATCCTATATTATCGATCAAGGTGTGAATACAGAAAACCTTCAGGTAGATGATAAATTAAAAACGGGAAAAGTACAAGTAATGCTCAATCAAAAAGGCTCTGCTTCGTATGATATTAAATTTCCTCGTGCTTGGGACAATATACAACTTAATGAAAATAATAAAAGCATAACAGAAGATGCAGATGCTTTTATTTTTGGAAGTTTAGTTGCAAGGGATGAAACCTCTAGAAATACATTATATGCGCTCTTAAAACTAGCGAAATATAAAATTTTCGATGTTAATTTAAGAGAACCTTATTACACGACAGAAGTTTTAAACCATTTGATGCAGGAAGCAGATTTCATTAAGTTTAATGATGATGAGATTTTTGAAATAGGCGAGAAGCTAAATTCCAGAACACACTCTTTAGAACAAAATATTAAATTTATAGCAGAACATACCAACACAAAAACGATTTGTGTAACCAAAGGACGTCATGGTGCTATTTTGTATTATAACAATACCTATTATTACAATAGCGGATACCAAATTCAGGTCGTAGATACTGTAGGTGCTGGAGATTCTTTTTTAGCTACATTAATTAGTAAATTAATTAATGGCGATGATCCGCAGGAAGCAATTAATTTTGCCTGTGCCATTGGTGCTTTAGTTGCCGGTAGCGAAGGAGCAAATCCAGAAATTAAAACAGAAGACATCCATAAATTTATATATCCCTAATTCATTTTTTATTGTTGATTAATAGCGCTTAAAAGGCTTTATGTTTTACATAAGGCTTTTTTTGTATCGTAACTTGTAATAATTAGTAAGCGTTTACTAATTTATTTACTATATTAGTATTTAATTACTAATCACGTTTATTTATTGTGAAAAACAAAATTAAGATAACCGCCATTTCCTTATTTAATACCTACGGAATATCTAATGTTTCCATGAAGCAAATTGCGGATGCTTTAAACATTAGTGCTGGCAATTTAAGCTATCATTATAAAGTAAAGGAAACGCTTTTGGCTACTATTTATAAAGATATGTATGCGGAAACTTTAGATTATATCCTTCCGGAAAACACCTACATCACTTTATTTCATTTTGAAGAGATGATGCGTAAATTCGACGACCTACAACAACGCTATTCCTTTTTCTTCCATGATATCGTTCATATTATAAAAACCTATCCAGAAATAGCAAAGCAATATGAAGCTTCCAATCGCATTCGTTTTAAAGACGCTAGAAAACTAATCGATTACTATATCGAAACTAGAAGAATGCAACCAGAAAATGACACGATAGATTATAACAAAACCATTCATATGATATGGATGACAAGTACTTTTTGGCAATCACAAAAACTAGTCATTAATTCCAAATCCTATTCGGTAAATGCTTGTCCGTCGATAGAAATGTTATGGCATTTACTTTTACCATATCTAACCGAAAAAGGTGTAGAAGAGTACCAACAATTAAGACAATTTGTGAAATTACCTAACGAAAACAAATAAATACCATGAGAAAAATAGATGCTCTATTAACCGAATACGCCGAAAGTCATCAAAAAAAACTCAATATCGCCATACATTATATTTGTGTGCCGCTTATTTTCTTTAGCCTAATTGGTTTATTGGCGAGTATTCCAATGCCAGAAGTTTTAACCAATGTGCTGCCAAATGCAGTTGTTCCTTATGCGCATTTGGGAACGGTTATAATCCTTTTCGGATTGCTGTATTATTTGCGTTTATCTATTGTATTGTTTATCGGAATGCTATTATTTTCTGCTTTAGTTTTATTGGGTATTCATCAAATTGCACAAGCAAACATAGCACCACTTTGGTTAGTTATGCTTATCCTTTTTGTGGTGGCTTGGATCGGACAATTTATCGGGCATAATCACGAAGGCAAAAAGCCATCTTTCCTAAAAGATTTACAGTTCTTAATGATTGGTCCCGCTTGGACCATGAGTCATCTATTTGACGCTTTAAAGATTAAATTTTAAACACCAAAATTGGTAGATTTATAAACAGATGGAAACGTCTGTTTTTTTATGCCGTAATACTTCCGTTTTAAAGTGTTAAAACCAACAAAACTCTACTATCTTTGCACAAAATAAAATTTATGTCACAATCATTTTCTAGTTTAGGTATTCACGCAGATTTGCAAAGTAGTTTAGCAGCCCTAAACATAACGATACCAACAGATATTCAAGAAAAAGTAATTCCGGTAATACTATCCCAAAAAGACGATGTGGTTGCAATAGCAAAAACAGGAACAGGTAAAACTGCGGCTTTCGGATTGCCATTACTGCAATTAATAGACACGAATAAAACCAATATTCAAGCCGTAATTCTAGCGCCAACAAGAGAATTAGGACAGCAGATTTATAACAACTTACAATCTTTTAATGCGGACAGTTTAAAGGTAGCTATTGCAGGTGTATTTGGAGGAATTCCTATAAAACCGCAAATAGAAACCCTAAAAGAAACTACACATATTGTAGTTGCAACTCCGGGACGTTTGGCAGATTTAATCGAAAGAAATGCCATTAACATCAAAGACATTACCTATTTCGTTTTAGATGAAGCAGACGAAATGGTAAGCGCACACAAAGAAGGTATCGAGGCAATCATTAAAGTATTACCAAAAACCAGAAGAACCTTATTGTTTACGGCAACCATGCCAGGAACAATCAAGCAATTGGTGCAAAATAGCTTATCTAAAAACGTGGTTACTATCGAGGCAGATATGCAAACCATTGGTCACCAAGGAATCGATCACCAATATGTAGTTGTCGAGCCTATTGAAAAACTAAATGTATTAATGCATTTTTTAAATGCGAATGAAGGTAAACGCGGCATTATCTTTTGTAAAACCAAAGCAGCAGTAAACAAACTAGCTAAAAATTTAGCGATAAATAAATTCTCTTCAGGAGCCATTCACGGAAGCTTATCGCAAGGAATTCGGGATCGTATTATGGGACAATTTCGTGAAGGACATATTAATATTCTAGTTGCTACAGATTTGGCTGCTCGTGGTATTGATGTAAAAGATTTGGCCTTTGTAGTCAACTATCATTTACCAGATACCTATGATGCGTATGTACACAGAAGTGGACGTACCGCCAGAGCAGGAGCAACCGGTTTATCTTTAAGCGTGATACAAGAAGATGAAGTTGCAGATATTCCTGAATTTGAAACCGAATTAGGAATCACTTTCAAAGCCTACGAAAAAGCAGATGCACAAAGTATTGAAGAAAACAACGGATTACTTTGGGCTAGAAAAATATTTAAAACGAAAGTAAATAGAGATATTCCGGAAGGTTTTAAAGGAAAAATTAAAACCATTTTTCATCATTTAACCAAAGAAGAATTGGTAGATAAAATTTTGTCGAATTATATTGCTGAAAATAAAACCATTGTGGAGAAACAAGAAGTGGTTAAGAAGAAAAAGAAAAAATAGAACATGGGAAATTATTTAAAAGCACAGCAAGATATTTTAGATAAGCTGAAAATCGAAGCGCTAAATCCCATGCAGGAAGAAGCCTTATTATCTATTACAAGTACCGAAAATACTGTTTTATTATCACCAACAGGAACTGGTAAAACCGTTGCCTTTTTATTGCCAACGCTTGCCGAATTAGATAAAAACAACGCTAACGTACAGCTCTTAATTTTGGTGCCTTCTCGTGAGTTGGCCATTCAAATTGAGCAAGTAATTCGTACGATGGGTTCTGGTTTTAAAGCCAATGCGGTGTATGGTGGAAGACCTTTTACCAAAGATAAAATAGATTTGGCACACACACCTGCAATCATTGTAGGAACTCCAGGTCGTGTGGCAGATCATTTACGTAAAGAAACTTTTTCGGTAGAAGCTATTAATACCTTGGTTTTAGATGAATTTGATAAGTCGCTAGAAGTTGGTTTTGAAAAGGAAATGAAAGAGATTATTTCTAGTCTTCCCAATATTAAAAAACGTATTTTAACTTCGGCAACACAAGACATGGAAATTCCTCGTTTTGTCGGATTAAAAAACGAACTAGTTATCGATTATTTAGATACTAAAATTTCGAACTTAGTTATTAAAAAAGTGCTTTCTCCAGATAAAAACAAGCTGCAGACCTTAGTCGATTTATTACACGATATTGGTAATAAACCTGGAATTATTTTTTGTAATTTTAAGAATACCATTCAGTATGTAAGTGATTTTTTAAACGAAAATAATATCGCACATGGCTGTTTTCAAGGTGGTATGGAACAAATAGACAGGGAACGTGCTTTAATAAAATTTAGAAATGGAACCCATCAAATAATCATTGCTACAGATTTGGCTGCTCGTGGATTGGATATTCCAGAGTTAAACTATATCATTCATTACCAATTGCCATTAAAAGCCGAAGAATTTACGCATAGAAATGGTAGAACAGCGCGTATGAATGCCGAAGGAACAGCTTATGTATTGCAATGGGAAAAAGAAAAAACACCAGATTTCATTGATACCGAAGAAATATTTACACCAAATGGAAAAACCACTAAAATGGAAACTTTTTGGAGTACTTTATTTATTTCTGGCGGAAGAAAAGATAAGATCTCGAAAGGTGATATTGCAGGTTTGCTTTTTAAACAATGTGATTTAGATAAAAGCGAAATTGGCGTGATCGAATTAAAACAAGATTGTGCCTTTGTAGCGATACCAAAAGCGAAAGCCGAAGGTATTATTGCGAAAACAAATAACGCACGAGTTAAAAAACGTAAGGTGCGTACGTATACGATTTAGATTTTTAAACATAATTGTATTTTATAATAGGAAAGACCAAGTTGTGAAGCTTGGTCTTTTTTGTTGAATAAAATATGGGAAACCGTAAATTTAAAACTTCAGAGTTATGTATATTTATGTCAAATAAATAATAGGAAAGCAAAATTTCGGAAAATAGTATATATATCATTATTCTACACTAGCAAATGAAAAACGAAACACAAATAAAATGCCCAAACTGTGGCACATCCATAGATGTTCAAGATATATTATCACATCAATTAGAAGAAGAAATAAAACAAAAGTACCAATCGCAGATTGCAGCAGAAAAGAAAAAATATGAGTTGCAGCAAGAGCAATTAAAACTGGAGAAGCAAAATTTTCAGGAAAAGAAAAAGAAAGAAAACGAGTTGTTTCAAGAGCGTTTAGAAAATCAGTTAAAAGCAGATAAAAAAGAAATAGAAGCAAAGCTAAAACGTAAACTAAAAGAAGAACAATCCGAACAGTTTGATGCCCTTCAGAAAGAACTAAACGAAAAATCAGAACAAGTAAAAGAGCTCAATCGTTCGAAAGCAGAAATTGAAAAGCTAAAACGAGAAAAAGGCGAATTAAAAGAAGCTGCAGAAGCCGAAGCACAGAAAAAACTGAATGAAATTCTAATTTCCGAAAAGGAAAAAATCAAAAAATCGGAAGAAGATAAAAACGAATTGCGTTTTAAAGAAATGCAAAAGCAATTGGAAGATCAGAAAAAGCTTACCGAAGAAATGAAACGTAAGCAGGAGCAAGGCTCGATGCAATTGCAAGGAGAAGTACAAGAATTGGCAATAGAAGAATGGCTGGCGGCGCAGTTTCCGTTAGATACTATTCAAGAGATTAAAAAAGGCGCTCGTGGTGGCGATTGTATTCAGATTGTGCATTCTAGAACCGAGCAAAATTGTGGTACTATCTATTACGAAAGTAAAAGAACCAAAGATTTTCAGCCCACTTGGATTGAAAAATTCAAAGCAGATATTAGAGATAAAGGTGCCAATATTGGGGTTTTAGTAACCGAAGTAATGCCTTCCGATATGGATCGAATGGGATTAAAAGATGGCATTTGGATTTGTAACTACGAAGAGTTTAAAGGACTTTGTGCGGTTTTAAGAGAAGGAATTCTACAAGTAAACAACGCGATTATTACTCAAGAAAATAAAGGAGACAAAATGGACCTGCTTTACGATTACCTAACGAGTAACACGTTTAGAATGCAAATTGAAGCGATAGTCGAAGGTTTCACACAAATGAAATCGGATTTAGAAAGTGAAAAACGCTCCATGCAACGTATCTGGAAACAAAGAGAAAAACAAATTGAAAAAGTAGTTACCAATACCATTGATATGTATGGTTCTATAAAAGGTATTGCAGGAAATGCGATACAATCGGTGAAAGCTTTAGAATTGCCAGGATATGATGACGACGATCTAGACTAGTTTTAAAGATAATAATTTTTTTTTCGACTAAAATGAAATAAAAACAAGAAAAAGAATCAAAATCTAAATTAATGGCACTATGTTTGCTTATTATAAAGTATTAATAAATAAATTACATTACAATGAGTAAAGGAACAGTAAAATTTTTCAACGACACAAAAGGATTTGGTTTTATAACTGAAGAAGGAGTAGACAAAGATCATTTTGTACACATTTCTGGATTAATCGACGAGATTAGAGAAGGTGACGAAGTTGAATTCGATTTACAAGAAGGAAACAAAGGATTAAACGCAGTTAACGTAAAAGTTATCTAAGATATATACTTCAAGTTTTTACAAAAGTCCATCTTTAATAGATGGGCTTTTTTAGTTTACAAACCTTTGTAAACAGAAAACCGGGAACAATTAATTGTTCCCGGTTTTTTTATTATAATCGTTATACTACTATTTACTATTGTAAAAAGTATAGCTTACTTTAAACTTTCTAATAGTTTTTCTGCTACTAACTCTGAAGATGCTGGATTTTGTCCAGTAATTAGATTACCATCTTGAATAGCGTATGCAGCCCAATCGTCTCCATTAGAATAATGGGCACCATTTTCTATTAGCATATCTTCTAATAATAATGGTACTACTTCGGTTAAGCCTACAGCAGATTCTTCTGAATTTGAAAAGCCGGTAACTTTTTTACCTTTTACTAATCGTGTTCCATCTTCATTTTTAACATCTTTCAATACTGCTGGAGCATGACAAACAAATGCAATAGGTTTCTTTTGATTATTGAATTTCTCAATTAAAGCAATAGAATTTTTATCGTTGGTTAAATCCCATAACGGTCCGTGTCCTCCAGGATAAAATACAGCATCAAAATCGTCTGCATTCATATCCGCTAATTTGTTCGTATTCGCAATTTTTTCTTTTGCAACGTCATCTACATTAAAACGTTCTGTTGCTTCTGTTGCTGCATCTGGTCCATCACTACTTGGATCTATTGGTGCTGCACCTCCTTTTGGTGTTGCGATAGTAATTTCTGCTCCTTTATCTAATAATGTGTAATACGGACTAGCAAATTCTTCTACCCAAAATCCTGTTTTTTTTCCGGTATCTCCTAATTGATCGTGAGATGTTAATACAAATAATACTTTCATTGTTTTATCTTTTTTTAATGTTGTTTGTGCTTCTGAAACTTTTTCTGAAGCGTTTTCCTTTGTAACTTCTTTACAACTAGCAGCTGTAATAATAGTAAGTGTTAAGGCTAATGTTTTTAGTAAATTCATTCTTGAAATTAATATGCCATTTTTACAATTTTCTCTGCATCTTCAGGCATTAATGCTTGTCTTTCTCCTAATTTCCAACCACGCGCTGTAAAACGTTTAGCAATCTCTTCGGCAGTTCCTTCGTAGTCATTTGTGTAATCGGATAACTTCGTATCGATTCCTAAGGAGTGGAAAAAAGCAGTGGTTTTTTCTATTGCAGCGTATGCTTTATCGTCTATGCTTCCTTCAGTAATATTCCAAACACGTTCTCCATATTGTGCTAATTTTTCTTTTTTAGCCTCAAAATTATATTTGTAATGGCTTGGCGCAATAATCGCTAAAGTTCGTGCGTGATCAATACCAAATAAAGCCGTCAATTCGTGACCCATCATGTGAATTGCCCAATCTCCAGGAACTCCTTTTTGGATTAATCCGTTTAAAGCCATGGTACAACTCCACATAAAATTGGAAGCCGCTTGATAATCTGTAGGGTCTTTTAAAACCTTAGGTGCTACTTCAATAATGGTTTGTAGAATACTTTCTGCAAAACGATCTTGTAATAATGCGCCAATTGGGTAGGTCATGTATTGTTCTAAAACATGCGTAAAAGAATCCATTAATCCATTTGCCAATTGGCGTTGCGGAATAGAACTAATTACTTGCGGATCTAATATCGAAAACACAGGGAATAAACCTGGTCCGCCCATGGCTAACTTTTCTTTGGTTTCTGCTCTTGTAATTACGGCTCCAGAATTCATTTCAGATCCTGTTGCTGGTAAGGTTAAAACCGTTCCGAAAGGCATTCCAACTTCCGTTCTAATATGCTTTGTTAAAATATCCCAAGGTGTTTCTCCTTCATAAACTGCAGCTGCAGATAAAAACTTCGTTCCGTCAATTACAGAACCACCACCAACAGCTAGTAAATAGGTGATATTTTCGTCTTTAATAACTTTTAAAGCCTCCATTAGCGTAGCATACTCCGGATTTGCAGGAATACCTCCAAATTCAATAACATCTACTTTAGCTAAAGCGGTTTTTACTTGTTCGTAAATACCATTTTTCTTAATACTTCCTCCGCCATAAAGTAATAATACTTTAGCATCTTGAGGGATTTCAGTTTCTAATTTTTTTATCGTATCCTTTCCAAAAATAATTTTAGTCGGATTTTTAAGTTCAAAATTGTTCATCTTCTTTTTCTTTATTTTTTAAATTTTAACTATCATTTTACCTTTGTTTTTACCTTCAAATAAATCGATAAAAGCATTTGGTATATTATCAAAACCATCTACGATAGTTTCGGTATATTTTAATTTTCCTTCTGCTAACCAAGCCGATAAATGTTGCATTGCTTCTGGGAATTTATCCGCATAATTAGAAACAATAAAACCTTGCATTAAGGCACTATTTTTCACTAGGAATGGCTGTACACTCAAACTTGTAGGTAATTCGGTTTCGTTATACACCGAAATAGCACCACAAATAATAATTCTTGCAAATCGGTTAATGTTGAAAAATACAGCATCCGAAATTGGTCCGCCAACATTATCAAAATAGATGTCTACACCATTTGGCGCTAATCTTTTAAGGTCTGCATTAATATCTGTACTTGTATTATAATTGATACCAGCGTCAAAACCAAACTTGTTTTTTAGCATGTCGATTTTTTCGTCGGTACCAGCAATTCCAATAACGTGAAGACCAAGAATTTTTGCGATTTGTCCAACCACACTACCAACAGCTCCAGCAGCCCCGGAAACTACAATCGTCTCACCAGCAACCGGTTTCCCTATTTGAGTTAAACCTAAATATGCGGTTAATCCAGTCATTCCTAAAACACCTAAATACGTGCTTAATGGTGCTTTATTTCCATCGACTTTTAAAAGTCCGTCACCATTAGAAACTTGTTGTGTTTGCCAATTTAGCATCCCAGAAACATAATCGCCTTCTTTAAAGTTTTCATTTTTAGAAGCGATCACTTTAGCAATGACTCCAGAATGTACCGGTTTGTTTAATTCAAAAGAAGGAACGTACGATTTAGCATCACTCATTCTTCCTCTTAAATAAGGGTCTACAGAAACATAAGCAGCTTCCAAAAGGACTTCCCCTGTATTTATGGTTAACTGTTTATCTTCGGTAACAAATTCAAAATTGGAAACGGTAGGTTTCCCTTCGGGTCTGTTGTTTAATAATATAGTCTTCATGATAATTGTTTTTTTATTCTATAACAGTGACTAATTCTTCCATAGGTTTTCTAACCTTTTCTAAATTCACTAACCAATCTGCATCGTCTTTTCTATACCCAATAGGTAACATCACCGCACTACGCAATCCTTTTTCACGTAGCCCTAAAATTTTGTCTACTGCATCTGGTTCAAAACCTTCTAATGGTGTTGCATCTACACCTTCAAAAGCTGCAGCAGTTAACGCTTCTGTAAAAGCAATGTATGCTTGTTTTGCGGCGTGGTTAAAGTTTTCTTCGGCATCTTTTTGCGGATACATACCTAATAACATTTGGCGGTAGTTTTCCCATCCTTCATTTTCAAATCCGCGAATGGTATTGGTTAAATCAAACATGTGATTAATTCTATCTGCGGTGTAGGTATCCCAAGCAGCAAAAACGAGTAGGTGAGAGCAGTCGGTAATCACAGATTGATTCCAAGCAACTGGTCTAATTTGTTCTTTAATGGCTTGATTTTTAATTACAAAAATCTCAAAAGGTTGCAATCCACTGGATGTAGGAGCAAGACGAGCAGCTTCTAAAATACGTTCTACTTTATCTTCAGAAACCTTTTCACCATTCATTGCTTTTGCAGCGTATCTCCACTTTAATTTATCTAATAATTCCATATGTTTAATTTTATTTTTTAGTTGTTTTTTGCTATTCTTTTAATATCGTTGGAAGTAATTATCACTTCCGCATGACTTGTACTATTTGCCAGCGTAATCATAGCTTGCGTTATATCTTCTGGATCTATGATTTTATATTCTTTTAATTTTCCAATAAATAAAGGCTGAATCACCTTAAATACTGCTAATCCTATTTTTTCTAAGGGGCGCGCCTCGTTACGTTCTCCACCAATTATCGATGGTCTTAATACAAAGGTATTTTTTACGTTTTGTTGTAATACATCGCGTTCCATTTCGCCTTTCGTTTTATTGTAAAAGACACTACTTTTTGCCGATGCTCCCATTGCCGAGATTACTAAAAAAGTGGGTATCTTATTTTCTTTAGACAGTTTTGCTGCCGTTACCGGAATACCATAATCTATCTGTTTGTACAAATTTTTATCTGGTGTCTTTTTGGCTGTTGTACCAATGCAACAAAACACTTGATCTGCCGTAAAATCTGGTTTAAACTCTTCCAACTTTAATAGATTACCTATAAACTGTGTTACTTTGTTTGGTAGCCCTTCTATTTTAGAACGGGAAAACAATTTGATGCTTTCATAGCTATCGTCTTCCATTAATTTCTGAAGTAAAATACCGCCAGTCAAACCAGAAGCTCCTAATATTATTGCTGTTTTTTTCATTTTATTTACAAACTTTTATACTACTCCAAGCAGATTGATATGCTTCTTCCAAATGTGTTTTATCTAGTTGAAAAGCACCGCGCTTTTGAGTAATCATTAAAAACGATAGCGGATTTATCGCATAGGCATATAGTAGGAAATCGGATAAGGGTTTAATAATACCTTCTTTTTTACCACGCGCCCAAAGGTCGAGTAGTGGTTGCAGGTGTTTAATACCTTCTTGTCTGCTAGGTTCATCAATCATTGGTGTATTATCACATTGCGCTAAAAACATGGCGTTTTCACACTCTTTGAGTTTAAACTCCGCAATGCGTTTCCATATAAGTTCAAATCCTGCTTCAATTGACATACTTTCGTCGTAAGTTTCAAAAGCATATTTTGTATATGCTGCTTTCACTTCGACATAGGTTTGATTTACTAGGTCTTGTTTATTTTCAAAATATAAATAAATGGTCGCTGGAGAAACGTTAGCCATTTTTGCTATTTTACTCATTGGTGTTGCGTGAAAACCATTGTTGTTTACCAACTCAATCGTCGCTTTAATCAATGCATTTCGTTTATCAATACTTTTTTGAAGTTTCGCCATTATGCTTTAATTTTTTCAAGTTTATATGCCAAAGCAATTAGAACAAACTGTATTGGTAATCGTATCATAGCTGCCTGATGACTTCCAATGGCAGGTGTTTCTGAAAACACATCCCAAATATGAATAGGAAGAAAGAGGATCATTAGAACAAAAATTCCCGTCGCCGCTTTACTAGTGTACTTTGGTATAAGTAACAGAATTCCTAATGCAACTTCTAATACACCGGAAGCATAAATGATAAGATTTTTATAGATTAAAAAATCAGGAACAAATGCATTAAAAAAAGCAGGTTTGATAAAATGTTGCATACCTGCATATATCATAAATAATGCTAACAGTATTCTTAAAATTTTCCAGATAACTTTCATCTTCTTGTTTTGAGAGTACAAAGATATACTTAAAAATGAATGTTCATTCTTTTTTAACAAAGTTTTATATTTCTAAGCTATTTTGGTTTATTTTTAAAGAATAAAAGAGAAGGAATCATTTTAGAATATAATCAATTCCTCATCTTTGTAACATGATTTATAAGTCCATTTCAAAACATATACATGCAAATATTCAGCCATCCGCAGCCGATATGCAGGCATTTCAATCTGTTTTAAATGAAGTCTCTCTTTCTAAAGGACAGTTTTTATTAAAGCCAGGAACGCAAGTAAAACACGAGTATTTTGTAATTAAAGGTTGTTTAAAAGCGTACTATTTAGATGAGAAAGGCCATAAACATATTATTCAATTTGCTATAGAAAATTGGTGGATAGGCGATTTTGAAGCTTTCTACAATCAAGCGCCTGCCAAATTATATATTGAGGCTATTGAAGATGCACAATTACTATCTATTCATTATAATAGTCTTCAAAATTTATATAAGCAAGCTCCAATTTTTGAACGTTACTTTCGCATATTAATCACCAAAGCATTTATTTCTCAAAGTAAGCGCATATTGTCTGCGCAAGAAAAGAATACCCAACAACGCTATTTAGAATTTTGTACTTCGTATCCGCAAATTGAAGATCGCGTTCCAAATTATGACATTGCCAATTATTTAGGAGTTTCTCCTGAAAATTTAAGTAGAGTTAGAAAAAAGTTAAATCTATCCTAATTGATATAGGTCAATGAGATTGTTCGTATAATTATGGAAATTTGTTGCAGTAACAATTTATAACCATATACATGAGCAAACAACCATTATTAACCGCATATACTAAAAATTTAAACCTAAATAACAGAGTGGTAATGGCTCCTATGACACGGAGTCGTGCTAATAACGAAGCAAAAGTAGCAACAGACGAATTACAAGGTTTGTATTACGAGCAACGCGCTTCGGCAGGTTTAATTATTACAGAAGGTTCACAAGTTTCGGAGCAAGCTGTAGGCTATATTAATACACCAGGAATTTATTCGGAAGCACAAGTCGCTGGTTGGCAAAAAGTAACCAAACGGGTACATGATAAAGGCGGGAAAATATTTATCCAATTATGGCATGTTGGCAGAATGTCGCATCCAGATTTTCATAATGGCGAATTACCAGTTTCGGCTTCCGCTATAAACCCGAATGCAAAATCATTTACACCAGAAGGCTTTAAAGATACAGTGACGCCAAAGGAAATGACTATAGAAGATATTAAAAGGACGGTTAAAGATTTTCAACATGCAGCAGTAAATGCTATAAAAGCAGGATTTGATGGTGTAGAAATTCATTCTTCTAATGGGTATTTGTTTCAGCAATTCTTCAACGGATGTTCTAATACACGAACAGACGAGTATGGCGGAAGTTTTGAAAATAGAGCACGTTTCTTTTTTGAAGTTTTAGATGCGATGAAAGAAGTCATTCCGCAGGAAAAAATAGGAGTCCGTTTTAATCCTTCTTTAAATGGTCTGTTCGGAATTACTTTAGACGAAGACACGATTCCTACGTTTGAATATATCATCAAAAAATTAAACGATTATAATTTAGCTTATGTACATTTATCTGAACCTTTTTCTGATGTTTCTGAAGTGCCTTTTGCAGTAACCGAAATTGCAAAACATTTCCGACCTTTATATAATGGAACCTTAATGATTAACACGGCGTTTGATCAAGAGAAAGGAAATAAAGCCCTGGAAGCTGGTGATGCCGATTTAGTAGCTTACGGAAAACCATTTATCTCGAATCCGGATTTAGTAGCACGTTTTGAGAATGATTTGGAACTAGCCGAATGGGATGCAGACACCTTTTATACAACGGGAGCAAAGGGATACACCGATTATCCGAATGCTTCCAAATAAATAATTTAGTTTCACTTAAAACAAATATTATGAAGTTTACAAGAAAAGCAAATGCAGTATGGCAAGGAAGTGGTAAAGACGGACAAGGAAATCTAACCACAGGAAGTAAAGTGCTAGATAAAACAGCCTATTCTTTCCATACCCGATTTGAAGATGGCCAAAAAGGAACGAACCCAGAAGAATTAATAGGAGCAGCGCATGCCGGTTGTTTTGCGATGCAATTAAGCTTTTTGCTAAACGAAAACAACTTTACGGCAACAACCTTAGATGTAGATGCTACCGTTACTTTTGAAGATGGAACCATTACAAAAATCACGTTGAATTTAGTAGGAGATGTTCCAGAAATTGACGCAGAGCAGTTTCAGCAAATAGCACACAAAGCAAAAGAAGTTTGTCCGATTTCTAAACTATTAAACACCGAAATCGAATTGAAGATTACTTTAAAAAGCGGCAAGTAATTGTGCAACAAGTAAGGACTTGAGGGTATTTAAAGAATCCTTTATTCTATATCTTTTATAAAAAACAGCATCTAAATATTTTAGATGCTGTTTTTGTTTTTAGAGCCTTCCGAGCAAATCGAAAAAATCGTATCGATAGAATTTCGGTTTTCGTATAGTCAATTCCCCCAAACGTCTATTCCTTTATATTAAGATAGTATATAGTTGCACCTTTGAAGTGTTAAATCAAAACACTCAAAAAAATGAAATTATATCTAATCCTTGTAAGTCTATTCTTTGTGCAGTTCACTTTTGCACAAGATGCCACTACAGCAACAACACCGAAAGTATGGTCCTTAGAAGATTGCATCTCCTATGCACTAGAAAACAACATCACAGTTAAAGATGCAGCCTTAAATAAGGACATTGCCGAAATAGATTATAGCAAATCGAAATCGTCTAGACTGCCTAATTTATTTGGTAGTGCTTCTCAAAATTTTTCTAGCGGAAATACCATCGATCCAATTACAAGTAGTTACGTAACCGATCAAATAAATAGCACCAATGTTGGGATTAATAGTTCGATGACTTTATTTCAAGGGAACCAATTGAACAATCAGATTAAACAAAATAAACTGTTCTTAGCGCAAAGTGTTTTTCAAGAAGAAGTAGAAAAAAATAACATTGCTTTAAATATTTTAGAAGTGTATTTACAAACGCTATATAGTAAAGAAAGTATCGCTATTGCGGAAAACAATGTAACTGCCTCACAAAAAGAAGTAGAAAGAGCAAAAGCACGTTTAGATGCGGGAACCATTGCATTAGGGGATTATACCGAAGCGCAAAGCCAATCTGCGACAAACAAATACAATGTGATTGCTGCTAAAAACGATTACCAGCAATATATCATTCAGCTGAAACAATTATTAGAATTATCTCCTTTAGAAGATTTAGAGATTCAAACTATTGATGAAAACATGGATTTAGTAAACATGGAGTTGGATAAAATGAAAGTCTATACGAATGCGCTTGGTTTTCTTCCTGAAATACAATCAAGTATTTTAAATATTGAAGTCAATAAGAAAGAATTAGATATTGCTAAAGGTGCTTATTTACCAACCTTATCCTTATCTGGAAGTATTGGATCTGGTTTCACAAGTATTAATGATAATAGTTTTTCCGATCAGTTTGATATTAATTTCAATCAGAAAATCGGACTGTCTTTAAATATTCCAATATTCAATAGAAACCAAACCAAAGCAGCGGTTAAAACGGCGAACATCAATATTGAAAAAGCCGAAATTCAAAAACAAAGCACAGAAAAAGAAATCTATAAAAAAGTAGAAACAGCATATCAAAATGCAGTGTCTGCGCAAGAGCAAGTAGTTGCTTCGGAAGCTTCAAAAATAGCAGCAGAGCAATCGTATAAACTTGCACAAAAAAAGTATGAACTGGGAGCTTTAAGTACTACCGATTTAGTGATTAGTCAAAACACATATACCAATGCACAGCAAAACTATTTACAATCGAAATACTTAAACATTTTATACCACCAATTATTACAATTTTACCAAGGAAACGATATCCAACTTTAATTCAAAAAATTATGAAAACTAAAAAGAAAATCATCATAACAAGCGCGATAATAGTACTATTGGCAGTCATAGCCTATAGTTTTATAAAAGGTGACGATGCCATAATAGTAGAAGCAAAAACTATAGTAGCTAAAAAAGCAGACGTCACTACCATGGTTACAGCAACCGGAACGATGGAGCCTATTACGCAAGTAGAAGTAGGGACACAAGTATCTGGAGTGGTGGAGAAAATATATGTGGACTATAATAGCGTTGTTACCGAAGGCCAGCTGATAGCAGAATTAGATAAAACCAATCTAAACGCAGCTAAAACACAAGCACAAGCTGTTTATGATAATGCGGTTAGTCAGCGAAATTATACAAAAACGATTTACGACAGACAAAAAACATTGTTCGACAATCAAGTGATTAGTAAATCTGATTTTGATGATGCAGCCTTCAATTACGAAACTGCAAAAGGAACGGTGACACAGCGTTATTCCGATTTACAACAGGCCAGAACCAATTTAGGTTATGCCAATATTTATTCGCCAATTGATGGTGTGGTATTGTCTAGAGCGATCGATGAAGGACAAACGGTAGCAGCAAGTTTAAGTACACCAACGCTATTTACAATTGCGCAAGATTTAAAAGAAATGCAAGTAGAAGCAGATGTGGATGAAGCAGATATTGGACAAGTTATAGAAGGACAACGTGTAGAATTTACAGTAGATGCCTACCTAGGAGAAACCTTTGAAGGTGAAGTAACACAAGTGCGTTTAGATCCAACGGTTACTTCAAATGTTGTAACATATACCGTTGTGATTAAGGCACATAATCCAGACTTAAAACTAAAACCAGGATTAACAGCAACCATCTCTATTTACACTTTAGAATTAAGTAATGTATTAACGGCAGAAGCCAAAGCCATCAACTTTAAACCTGAAAAAGAAGTATTAGCAACATATAATCAACAACATGGCTTAGAAACAAAAAATAGCGAAAGATCTAGAGAAGCCACTGCACTTTGGGTGTTAGGTACTGATGGATCAATTACACCGAAGATGGTAACACTTGGTGCTAGTGATGGTGTTAATGTGCAAATTTTAAGTGGCATTTCCGAAGGTGATAAACTAGTGTATAGCTTAAAAGGAGTTTCTAAATCAGAAGCGGCTACAGAGGAACAAAGTAAAAGTCCATTTATGCCTCAAAGAGGTGGTGGCGGAAAAAGATAATACTATGAAAAAAGCAATCATTAAAATAGAAGATTTAAAACGTGAATTTACCATGGGAGCCGAAACGGTACGCGCTTTACGAGGTATCTCATTTACAATTAACGAAGGCGAATTTGTTACCATCATGGGCTCTAGTGGTTCGGGGAAAAGCACCTTGTTAAATATTTTAGGCTGTTTAGATCAACCCACCTCTGGAAGCTATGAAATTGATGGTGTATCGGTAAAAGATTTATCTCGAAATGAATTAGCAACCATAAGAAACGAGAAAATTGGGTTCATTTTTCAATCGTATAATCTATTAGCAAGAACATCGGCTATTGAAAACGTAGAATTACCATTACTATATAACAGTAAAGTTTCTACCGAAGAACGAAGAAAACGAGCTATTGAAGCCTTAAAAAAAGTAGGTTTAGGAGAACGTTTACATCATACACCATCGCAACTTTCGGGAGGACAACAACAACGTGTGGCTATTGCCAGATCACTGGTTAATAATCCAGTAATGATATTAGCAGATGAAGCCACTGGAAATCTGGACACACGAACTGCCTACGAAATTATGTCCATTTTTCAAGACCTAAACGAACAAGGTATTACTATCGCTTTTGTAACACACGAGCCAGATATTGCTATGTTTAGTAACAGAACTATTGTGTTAAAAGATGGAAACATTTTGCAGGATTATAAGAATCATAAAGTACTTTCTGCAACAGAAGAATTAGCCAAATTACCTAAACTAGACGATTAATTATGAGACTATTAAATTTATTCAAAATCGCATTCAAAGCAATCATTCTTAATAAAACAAGAACATTGTTAACCATGTTAGGCATCATCATTGGTGTAGCATCTGTAATCGCAATGTTAGCAATAGGTGAAGGTTCAAAAGAAAGTATTCGCGAAAATATTTCGAGTATGGGTTCTAATATGATAACCATACAACCAGGTGCAGACAGTAGAGGTCCAGCAAGAGGTAGTGGAGGAGATGTACAAACATTAACACTCGCTAATTATGAGACGATTAAAGCGCAATCCGATTTAATTAGTTACATCACACCTGTAGTTAATGGTAATGGGCAAATTATTAACGGCTCTAACAACTGGCCTTCTTCTATTTATGGTGTGAATCCTGAATATTTAGATATCAAGGTGGTTGGTTTGCAGAGTGGAAGTATGTTTACAGATGCTGAAGTTAAATCAGCTTCTAAAGTAGCGGTGATAGGACAAACGGTGGTAGATAATGTATTTCCTGATGGACAAGAGCCTGTAGGACAAATGATTCGTTTTAACAATATTCCGTTTAAAGTGATTGGAGTATTAGAAGAAAAAGGGGAGAATACGTTTGGTCAAGATCAAGATGATGTTGTGATTGCTCCTTATACTACAGTACAAAAACGTATTCTGGCAATCGATCACTTAAATCAAATTGTGGCATCGGCGATTAGTGAAGATGATGCACCAAATGCCGTAGAACAGTTGAGTGCTATATTGCGTACAGAACATAAATTATTGGATAGTGAAGAAGATGATTTTTCTGTACGTTCTATGGAAGAGCTAATTTCTACCTTTAGTTCTACCAGTGAAATGCTTACCATACTTTTGGTTGCAGTAGCAAGTATTTCTTTATTAATTGGAGGTATTGGTATTATGAACATCATGTATGTTTCTGTAAAAGAAAGAACTAAAGAAATTGGTTTGCGTATGGCAGTAGGCGCAAAAGGAGCAGATATTTTAATGCAATTTTTAATTGAAGCCATTTTAATAAGTATTACAGGTGGTGTATTAGGTGTATTATTAGGACTAGGATCCACGGTTTTTATAGAAAAATTCTTAAATTGGCCTACTAGCGTGGCTTTATATTCTATAGTAATTTCATTTGCCGTTTGTGCGGTAACAGGTATCTTTTTTGGATGGTATCCTGCAAGAAAAGCATCGGCTTTAGACCCAATAACCGCTTTGCGTTACGAATAATAAATTATGTATAAAAAGAAAACCATAACCGTAGTATCACATTTGCTTGTATGGCTTACACTATTGTGTGTGCCATACTTGCTATCCTACGGCGAAGAACAAGAAATTAATAGGGTTGTAGCACATTTCTGGATCCCATTATTCTTTTCGTCCATCATATTTTATATCAACTTTTTTGTGTTTGTAGACCGCTTGTTATTTTCCAAAAAAACACTGCAGTTTATTATTCTAAATGCAGTAATGATTATCTTCTTCTTATTTTTAAAAGAATATATTGAAGACACCTTCTTTCAGGAAATTTCTAAGCAACGTTTGGCAAATACAAATAGAGTAAAGCCTCCATTTAAAATGGCTATTTATATACAATTGCTAACTTACTTAGCGCCTTTATTCTTTTCGGTGGCATTAAAGTCTACAATGCGATGGGCAAAAACAGAAACAGAACGTAAAGAGGCTGCGAATTTTAAATTGGAATCGGAGTTACAGCATTTGCACTATCAGTTGCAACCGCATTTCTTTTTTAATTCTTTAAACAATATTTACTCTTTAGTCGATATTTCGCCAGATCAAGCCAAATCTTCTATACATAGTTTGAGTAAGTTGATGCGCTATATGTTATATGAAACTAATGTAGAATCCATTCCTCTTACTAAAGAAATTGATTTTCTTAAAAAATATATTGATTTAATGAAGTTAAGAGTGTCCGATAAAACAAGCGTTAGCTATAGCTTTCCTGTTGAAGAAACTGGCATTCAAATAGCACCTTTATTATTTATTTCATTAATTGAAAATGCTTTTAAACACGGTGTTTCTGCCACCAAACCAAGTAGTATTGATATTAACATGACTTGTGATGATAATACCGTTTTATTTTCTGTGGAAAACAATAATTTCCCGAAGAAAACAGACGATAAAAGTGGCTCTGGTATTGGACTTCAAAATTTAGAAAAACGATTACAATTACTATGTCCAGATAAATTCAGCTTTAAAACAATATTAAAAGACGACCGTTTTTTAGTAACATTAAAAATAGAAACTAGTTAAACGTATGAGCACTATAAAAATCACCTGTATTATTGTAGACGATGAGCCTATGGCGCTTAATTTGGTAGAAAGTTATGTGGAGAAAACACCTTTTTTAGAACTAAAACAAAAATGCAGTAGCGCTATTGAGGCTTTGGAATTTATTAAAAAAGAACCTGTAGACTTACTGTTTTTAGACATACAAATGCCAGATTTAACAGGCTTAGAATTTTCTAAAATGCTACCGAAAGAAACACGTGTTATTTTTACAACGGCTTTTGATCAATATGCTTTGGAAGGCTTTAAAGTAGAAGCTTTAGACTATTTGTTGAAACCTTTTGATTATGCCGAGTTTCTAGCAGCAGCCAATAAAGCTAATAGTTGGTTCTCCTTGGTAAAAGGAAAGCAACAAAACATGGTTTCTGAAGAAAAGGAATTTCTTTTTGTAAAATCAGAATACAAACAACTACGTATTAAACTAGCAGATGTCTTGTATTTTGAAGGACTGAAAGATTATATCAAAATTTGGATAAAAGATAATCCGAAACCTATTCTAACTTTAATGAGTTTAAAGTCTCTAGAAGAAGAACTTCAAGAAACCCATTTTATGCGTGTGCATCGTTCGTTTATTGTATCCTTAAAAAACATTGAAGTTGTGGAGCGTAGTCAAATCCTTATCAACGATCAACGCATTACCGTTTCAGAGCAATACAAACCAAAATTCTTAGCTTTTATTAACAATAACTCGCTTTAAAACTTACTATTTGCTGTTTCGTCTATAAAATCTTGTCTTTAGTAGATTAATGGAAAGCGCACGTATATTCTTTGACTTAATATCTAAAGGTATAATTACTTTTTCTCAAAATAATATCAAATACAAATTATGAAAAAAGTAGTACTTACATTAGCAATTGCAATAGGTTTATTTAGCTGTGATAGCGTGAAAAACGTTAACACATCATCGGTATCTCAAGCAGCAACATTATTAGGGTCATTAAGTTCTAACTCCACAGTACAACAAATCACTAGTCTTTTTAGCTTATTAGACACTAATAATGATGAAGCTATTAGTTCTACCGAAGCTATTGGTTCTGTTGCAGATAATTTTAATGTTTTGGATACAGATAGTAGTTCAAGTTTAAACCTTTCAGAATTAACTGGTTTATTAGGATTATTAAAATAATTTTAATATTTCAATAGTTTAAAAGCAAGGTATACTTTCGTAGTATACCTTTTTTTGTTTCCATAAATAAAATCTACATAGATAAAAAAATCCTGTTTGTAGATAGAATATAGGCAACTGTCTATTTGCTTTTTTATAGTTCTTTTATGTGTATATCTTTAAACTATTCCTATTAAAAATTGTCTTAATAGGTAATAAATAAAGTTTAACCTTTAAAAAATTGAATTATGAAAACATTTATAAAAACACTGGTTTTACCAACCTTATTTATGGTTGCGGTTAGCACGCAGGTTTCTGCACAAACACGTCGTACTACTACAACCACCAATAAAACGGAAAAGACAACAAAAACTACCACTGCAAAAAGTAATACGAATACAAGTAAAAGAATAGCTAGTACGCAAGTAACCTACAAAACACCTAAAAAGAAAGTAGTTTCTGTTAGAAATATACCAAACAAAACTCCTATTAATTATAAAGGTCAGAACTATTATTATGCAAATAATAAATATTACACACAATCTAGAGGTAGCTATATTGTAATTGCACCTAAGATTGGTTTTAGAATAAAAGTATTACCACCCAAATACAAAAGAGTACAATTTAATAACTATAACTATTATAACGCAAATGGTATATTCTATACCCAAGTTAATAATGAATATGAAGTGGTAGATCCAGAAATAGGAACTCTAGTATATGAGTTACCACAGGATTATGAAAAAGTGATTTTAAATGGAGAAACGTATTATGAATATGCTAATATTCTATACGAAAAAGTACAAGTAGATGGTACCAGAGCTTATGAAATAGTTGGTATTATAGAAATGGATTAGTGTTTTTTGATTGATTAGTAGTAGAAAAGGAGGATAGTTTTATAATTATCTTCCTTTTTTTTATTCTTCAAAAAAATCATTTTGAAAATCTTTTGCTTCTATTACTTTCGTTTTAGAAATAAATATCATAAAAAGATAAATTGCCAGAAAATGACAAAAAAGAAGTAGGACTGTAAATGTTTTATTGTAGAAAAAATACTCATTAATTGGCGCCAGTGCCAAATTAAATATGGTACACACACCAGAAGCCAATAAAATAGTGCCATTTGCATAATTATCATTAATGTATATCACGGCAAATGTAATGGAATAAACAAATAAGCAAGTAGCAACTAAAATAACAAAAATGAATTTTTGATCCGGAATATGTCCTATCAACAAATCAACTACCGAATAAATTACATAACCAACTAACATAACACCAATTAAAACGGACAAGGACACTATCGATTTTAATTTACCTTTATTCAAATACTTTTTAAGTATCAAAGTATATAATAGCAAATATCCAGCGGTCAAAAGGGCTATACTAATAAAGTAATCCTTAAAAGAATAAAAAGTTAAAATATTTATACTCAAAAAAGCCAATAATGCCAAAATAAATAAAGGGTCTGCTTTCTTTTTAGTCAGACTAATATATTTCAAGAATATGGTTAGAATAACTATTGGACATATATATATTAAGTCTTTTTTTTCCATAGTGATACTCATTACTATGGATGTAAGAAAAGACACGAAAAACAAAATATTAAAAATAGCATTTTCACTCCATAAGCTAAAGCTATCTAATTTCTTTTTAACCATTTACACCTTATGTATATTTAACTTTTTTTAATACAATCAAATATAATTAATTAGTTTTATAAAAAGGCTACAAAGAATTTAGAATCAATCTATAATACTCCAAAAAATGTTTTAATTTTATAGGAATAACATAGAAACACTATGCTAATATAGCATTACAAGTAATTAAAATCAGGTACTTATACTCATAACTATAGACGGATTAATAACTATCTTTAAAAACAATCAATCGTTACTATTTTTATGATAGAAGAAACAAAAATAAAACCCGAATTTATACCCTTCCAAAACATAGGCCTTTGCTTTAGTGGTGGTGGTTACCGAGCTACTTTTTTTGCCTTAGGAATACTATCTTATTTAGATCATGTAAACTATAAAGGCAAATCATTATTACAATCTGTAAAAGCATTAAGTACCGTAAGTGGAGGTACACTAACGGGAGTTGCTTTTGCCAAGGCCATTCAAGATCCCGATTATAATTTTAAAGATTTTTTTAAAAACTTCTATGACACATTTACGCCAGAAAATGATGTGCTCTTAAAAACAGCAATTAGTAAATTAGAAAACGATAGTGTTTGGAAAGCGAATCCGTATAAAAATAGATCCCTTATTAATGCATTTGCTTTGACGTATCAAGAAATGCCAATCTTTGAAGGTTCTTTTCAACACTTTAAAGCCGATAAAATAAAACAACTAGAACAAGTATGTTTTAATGCTACCGATTTTTCTTTCGGATTAACATATCGTTTTCAAAACAAAGGATACTTTGGGAATAATCCGTTATACAAAAGCAATCAAAAAGAAATGAATGCTTTGCGTGATGAAGTAATGTTAGGTGATGTTATTGCATCTTCTTCTTGCTTTCCTGTAGGATTTGAGCCCTTAATATTTCCAGATGACTATTTTGACAATCATAACAGCCCTGCTTATAAAAATTTAAAAGGACTAGATAACTTTATAAATGGCGTTGGTATTATGGATGGAGGCATTGCAGACAATCAAGGTATTGGTAGTATGATGCTGATTAATGAAAGAATGGAAAGGACAAAAAAAGGATTAGACCTAATTATTGTGAACGATGTAGGAAGCTATAAAATGAAACCTTGGCAACAAAATACTACCAAAATAGAGAAGAGTTCTACAGTAAAACGCGTAATCAATAAAATATTACAATACTTTACTATAAAATCGCTGTATTGGATAACATTTCTAGTGGGTTTACTCATCTTGATTTTAAATAATATGAACCTTTTTGGTGACCAAGCGTACACAGGTTTGTATATTTTAGGAGGTGCTATTTTTGGTATTGGTTTACTATTAACAGTATTTGGTTTAGTAGCTGCCGTTATTAAATCTTCGGTAATATCTAGAATAAAAACACTATTTAAAGAAAATGTCCCAGAGCCATTGTTAGAGGATATTGTAACGTTTAAAAAGTTAGATATTAGTTTAATACAAGTTATGCTTTCCGATAGATTAACATCGGCAATGACTATGATAAATGATGTATTTTTAAAACAAATGCGACGTATTAATTACGATTTATTTTACTCCAAAAGTGAATTGAAAAACAAACGTATTACAGCAACTGTTTATAAATTAAATGGAAAAAAATCACCTTATAGTAATAGTTCTGGGTATAATAAGGATATAAAACCTACGCCAAGTAAAAACTTAGAAAGTGTGTGTTTAACAGCTTCAGAAACGCCTACAACGTTATGGTGGGACAAAACAGACATTGCTAAAAACCGAATGGAAACTTTAGTTGCTTGCGGACAATTCACCGTGTGCTATGAACTTATGGATTACATTTTAAAACTAAAAGTAGATCCAGAAAATAATATAAAAGATTTTACCCAAATAGATCAACTATACAGTGCTTTGCAAACCGATTGGAAAGCATTTAATAAACAACCATTATGGTGGATGGAAACTCTAAAATAGCAACTAATGAAACATGCTTTTGAACATGAAAACAATCAGATTTTACCTTTTAAAAATTTTGTTTTAAGAGTACTAAAATATTTTTTATTCTCCATTGTTTTCATAGCATTCTCTTTAAGTATTGGCACCATTGGGTATCATCATTATGCACATATTTCGTGGGTGGATGCTTTTTATAATGCCTCCTTAATTTTAACAGGAATGGGACCAGTAGACGCTATGCCAACAGATGAAGCTAAACTATTTGCTTCCTTTTATGCGCTATTTAGTGGTATTGCTTTTTTAAGTACAGTAGCAGTAATTTTTGCTCCAATTGCACATCGACTATTACACATATTACATGTAAAAGAAGAAACATAAAGGTTGCGATTACTAAATATGTAGCGTTGAAGCTGGAATCTTTAAAAGGACACCAATAAAGAGAAGTAAACAGACCATCAGAACATATTTGATGTAAAAATAATAAATCGGTAAATGTTTTAATGACGTATACTTAAATACATGAAGAAGCCATTACCATCGTTTTTATAAAAAACTATACGTTTTTCATGCAATACTATTTCGTTGGTATATTCAGGAAAACATAGCGAACCAAGAAATAACGTAAAAACTACTAAAAAAAACCAAAAAAGCGCAACCAATAAAGCTAAATAGATTTAAATAGTATGTATTTCGTTTTTTTAAGTTATTTAGGAATTAGAATACTAAAAAGCAGTAATCGTATGCGTATAAATAATAGGGGTGCTAAAAGCCAATGTAAATAATAGATTATTAAAGTAGTTATAGGCACTAAAAGAATATGGATTCTTTCGTTCACGAAATAAAACCCTATAAAACAGCCTGTTAAAAAAAATGAAAATTTAAAATTCTTTACCATTAAATCACAAGAAATTGAAAATTAGTTAATTAATTAGTTGCTTCTTAAAATTATTGGTACCATATTTGCAAAGTATTAAAATAATAATAAATTAAATTACATTACAATGAGTAAAGGAACAGTAAAATTTTTCAACGACACTAAAGGTTTTGGATTCATCACTGAAGAAGGAGTTGATAAAGACCACTTCGTACACATTTCTGGATTAATCGATGAGATTAGAGAAGGTGACCAAGTAGAATTTGACTTACAAGAAGGAAACAAAGGATTAAACGCAGTTAACGTAAAAGTTATCTAAGACATATACTTTAAGTTTTACAAAGGCCTATCCATTTATTTGGATAGGCTTTTTTAGTATACCATAGTTTAGGTTTCCAAAAGTGTCATTATCTTTGATGAAAAATAGAAGGAATTGGTATGAGTGAAAATAAATCGAATGTAGACGTAGCATCTTGTATTACAACATTAGAGACGCTATTAGAAAATACCAATTTACTTTTCGAACTACCCGAAGAACAACGCGTTGCACTCTATAAAGTCGCTGGCGAATTGTCTAGACCAAATCGGGATGAGTTTCAACGCAGACGTAAAGACGCTAAAAAAGCGGCAAAACGTAAAATGATTGCTAAAGATAAGCATGCTAGAAAAACAACAGGAATACGCTCTGCAAGAGAAGCTTCCTTATTTGTCGCTCCTAAATTATTAGCAGCCGCTGCAATCCCAGACAAACCTTTAGAATTAGAATCTCCAAGAAATTGCTACGTTTGTAAAACCGTTTTTACACAATTACATCATTTTTATGATACTATGTGTACCGAATGTGGCGATTTAAACTACGCGAAACGCTTTCAAACTACAGATTTAAAAGATCAAGTTGCGGTAATTACAGGATCTAGATTAAAAATAGGCTACCATATTACATTAATGTTATTGCGTTCTGGTGCAACTGTAGTTGCTACCACACGTTTCCCAGCAGATTCTGCCATCCGTTTTTCTAAAGAAGAAGATTATAAAGATTGGAGCGATCGTTTACATATTCACGGACTCGACTTAAGACATATACCAAGTGTAGAGATTTTCTGTAATTATATAGAGCAAAAATACAATCGCTTAGATATCTTAATTAATAATGCGGCACAAACGGTAAGAAGACCTTCTGGTTTTTACTTTCATTTAATGGAAAATGAAAAGCTTCCTATTAATAAACTTCCAGAATTGGCGCAAACGCTATTAAAAGATCATGAAAGTTGTTTAGAAGAATTGACGAGCCTAAGTGTTGGTCCTTCAAAAACCAATAAAAATAATGTCTTACCAGTAACTTGGCACGGACCAGAACCAGGAATTGGTTTACGAAACTCTGCAGAATTGTCTCAAATTCCGTACAGTTTTGATAACTCTTTACAAACCGCTGAAGTTTTTCCGGAAGGCGAATTAGATGCAGATTTACAACAAGTAGATTTAAGAAAAACCAACAGCTGGCGTTTAAAATTGGGTGAAATTGAAACCACAGAAATGGTAGAAGTACAGCTAGTAAATGCGGTTGCTCCTTTTGTTTTATGTAATCGTTTATCTAATGTAATGATGAAGGAAAACACAGGTAAGAAACACATTATCAATGTTTCAGCGATGGAAGGAAAGTTTCATAGATTTAAAAAAGTAGACAGACATCCACATACCAATATGGCGAAAGCAGCTTTAAATATGTTAACGCATACTTCGGCTTCTACCTTTGCTAAATCTGGTATTTATATGAATGCCGTAGATACCGGTTGGGTTACCGATGAGGATCCTGCAGCATTATCTAAAAAGAAAGTAGACGTACATGATTTTCAACCACCTTTAGATATTGTAGATGGAGCAGCACGTGTTATGGATCCGTTAATAGATGGAATTAATACCGGAAAACATTGGTCTGGAAAATTCTTGAAAGACTACTTTCCTATTGATTGGTAGTATCATTTTGTTGTTTCGAACGTATAGAATAATTTGTTTTTGAAGCCATTTCCTGCTTTTCACTATATCTTTTTTCTGAAAAAGAAAAAAGGATGCCGTTGCAATCAGGGCTAAACGTATTTGCTAAGTTTAAGGACCAATTATTTTTTGGCACCATATTTGCATTCTATTTAGTAATTATTAAAATTAAATATATTACAATTATTATGAGTAAAGGAACAGTAAAATTTTTCAACGACACCAAAGGATTCGGATTTATCACAGAAGAAGGAGTAGACAAAGATCATTTTGTACACATTTCAGGATTAATCGATGAGATTCGCGAAGGTGACGAAGTAGAATTTGATTTACAAGAAGGAAACAAAGGACTAAATGCAGTTAACGTAAAAGTTATCTAAGGCATATATACTTAAAGTTTTACAAAAGCCCATCCATTTATTTGGATGGGCTTTTTTTTTCTGTTCTTTTAAAAATCAATATCATTCAGAGCCCTGCGAAGAATCTGCAATCTTAGCTGCTGTAGGCTTTCATATTCGGAAGTAATTGGTTTTTTAGAAGTATTATCCAATAAAGCTATAGTTGCAAATGCAACAGGAATAGTACCTTCTAAAACTTTACCAATAATAGTTATTTCTTGATTTTGTGCAAGAATGGGAGTAGAACAAAAGACTGAACGAAAATACCTTTTGAGTAACCATATTATTCTATAAAAGAATACAGAAGAAATATATTGCTTTCATCTAGCTGTCAAATAATTAAGCACATTGATAATTATATCTAATCCGCTATTTATGTTTACTTAAAAAGCTGTATTTTTGCGGCACCCAAATTAAAACCTACAACTATGTCTACAAAACTACTTTTAAAATCCAAATCCCTTTTATTCTTTTTTTTATCCTGTTCGATGCATTTTTTGTCCGCACAAACCGAAACCATTTATATCGATTTTGGTAGTGCCATAAGTGGATATGAAAGTACTGCTTCTTGGAATAACATAACAAGTGACGGTTCTGGAAATGTGTATAATAACCTTCTAAATACAAATGCTTCGGATACTGGAATTAGTATCGCTATTACGGATGGTTTTGAAGGGATTAATTTATCTGGAACTTCTACTCCAAATAGTAGTTTAAATTATGAAGGAACAGCAACAAGAGATAGTTTTTTTGGTTCGGATGCTAGTGCTTCTACAAATAGTAGCACATTGCTTCTTAGTAATTTAGTAATCGATAAAACATATACAATCAGCATATTTGCTTCTCGTACCGGTGTTAGTGATAACCGAGAAACAGCATATACTATTGATGGAGAAGTCTCACAAACTATTTCTTTAGATCCTTCCAACAATACAGACAATGAAGCAACGATAACATTTAAATCGAAAGCAGATGGAACGGCAACAATAGAGGTGGCAAAAGGAATAAATAATAACAATAGTGCTGGCTATTTTTATTTAGGAATTATAAAACTAGTGTACCCTACAGATGCCCCAATTTATTCTGACAATGCTCTATTTGTAGATTTCGGAATTAATACAAACCAAACATCCGGTAATTGGAATAATCTAACCAATGCTTTATCTACAGGAAGTTTAGACAACTTAGTAAATAATGGCGGTGTTACTACAAATATAAACCTAGCGGTAACCGATGACTTCAACTTTATTAATGAAAATGGAACAACTACACCAGGACAAAGTTTAGGTTTCCCGAGTACGGCTACTGCAGATAGTTTTTTTGGTAATAATGTAGCATATCAAGATAAGACAGAACCAACGGGAGCTATAACGTATAGTAATTTTGATGCGAATACCGATTTATCTTTAACTATTTATTCTTCTAGAATGGAATATGTAGAAGTGGACAATAGAGAAACCATGTATACTATTGAAGGGCTTACCACCGAAATAGTATATTTAAATGCTATTAATAATATTAATAACTCGATCGCTACAACCTTAAAACCTAAAGCCGATGGTACTTTAACTATTACCGTTAATAAAGGACCTAATAACAATAACGCCTACGGTTTCTTCTATTTAGGAGCAATGGCAATAGAATATACACCAGATCCTACAATAACCTTAAATACACCAAATGGTGGCGAATTTTGGCAAGTAGGAAAAACAACTTCCATTTCTTGGAGTTCTGCTGGGCTAAGCGCAGCTGTTAATTTAGAATATTCTACAGATAGTGGTTTGAATTGGAATACTATGGGTACTGTACCATATACCACTAGTAGTTATGATTGGACGATTCCTAACACTGTTTCAGAAAACTGTTTAGTACGTGCAACATCTAATCTTATTACAGATACTAGCGATGCTGTATTTGAAATTTCTAATGATACAACCACTTGTAACATTGTGGTAATAGGCTCTTCAACTGCTGAAGGTACTGGCGCTTCTACACCAGAAAATTCTTGGGTTAGTTTATATGCCGAAGCTATTTATCAGAAAAATACAAAACTTAATGTGATAAACCTTGGAAAAGGAGGATACACAACCTATCACGTATTGCCTACAGGAACCAGCATACCAAGTGGCGTTAGCGTAACTATTGATACCAATAGGAATATTACCAAAGCACTTAGTTATAATCCCATAGCTATAATAGTCAATATGCCTTCTAATGATACTGCTGAAGGATATCCTGTAGCAGATCAACTGGCTAATTATAGTACAATCTATAATGAAGCAACGAATAGCACAGTACCAATGTGGATAGCTACTACGCAACCAAGAAATTTTTCAGCAGCAAAAATACAAGACCAAATAGATGTTAGGAATGCTTTGTTAACTACGTATGCTGCCAATGCTATTAATTTTTGGGAGGACATTGCAGATACCGACGGAACCATTTTAGATGGTTTAGATTTTGGTGATGGTACCCATGTAAATGATACTGGGCATGCACTTTTATTTGATAAAGTCTTTGCTACAAGTATTGCAGATTTAGAATGCGAAATGGACGACACATTAGACGCCGCTTCTTTTATGGAAACAGACTTTACAGTACATGCTTTTCCTAATCCGGTTAAAGATGAATTACATATTAGCTTTGATGCTTCTATAGATGGCACCTATACATTAGAGTTATTTGATGTTTTAGGAAAGGAAATTTTACAAAAATCGGCTAATTTTCATGTAGATAAAAACTTAGACACTTATAATTTAAGTGCTTTACATTCTCAAGTACTACTAGGAAGAATAATCTTTAAAAAACCAAATGGAGAAGTCTTGATAAAACAATTTAAACTTATTGTGGAATAGCTTACAAAGCCCATCCATTTATTTGGATGGGCTTTTCTTTTTTAATTAGAATACAGAATCAAAAATACACCAATGAGGATACCAACCAAAGGCACTAATTTCTTGCGCTTATTTTTCTCCTTGAACACAATACCACCAATAACTACAGCTATGATTAACTGACTTCTTTTAATAGCAGATAGTAGCATAATTAAAGCTTCCGGATCTTGTAATGCTTTAAAATAAAAGTAATCTGCTGCTACTAATAGAACACCTACAGCAATAATAGACCAACGAAATGTAAACGTTTTACGTTTTGCAGGATACGGAAACCAGGTAATGCTTAAGATAACGAGTAAAATAAGCATGGTATATAAGAAAAACCAAAATTGTAGCGTTTGCGGATTTAAACGTAAATCTTGAATTAAAAACTTATCATACAAACCACTACAAGCCCCTAAAAAGGTAGCAGCAATAATGGCGAAAATCCATTTGTTCCGTTTAAAATGAATGCCTTCTTTTTTACCAATTCTAGAATATAATATTACCGAGAATATAATGGTGAAAAAACCAAGCCATTGGTAGATATTAGGACTCTCTTTATAAATTAAAATAGCACCAATAAAAGTGAAAAATGGAGCAGCAGAACGTATTGGTGTAACAATAGTTAAAGGTAAATGTTTTAAAGCCTGATATGCTAAAACCCACGAAGCAGCCATTATACCCGATTTTATAAAAATAAAGCCATGCGTTTGCCAAGAAATATTTTGAAAATGATAACCGTTTTCTTGTGCGTATTCTGGATAAAAAACAGATAATAAATAAAACACTGTTACAAATAAAAACCCACTAGAAACTGTACCTAAAAGCACCGGAAATACAGCATTACCTTGAACAGCATGTTTTTTACACAGATTGTGTAAACCTAAAAAAAGAGCGGCCAATAAGCCTAAATACATCCACATGCCGCGAATATAGTTTTTTAAGAGATTTTAGGATTAGAATAGTGAACCATTTTTTTTACCATTTTACTTTTTTATAATCCTAATTATCCTTTCCATAAAAAACCCTTAATAGTAGGAAACTATTAAGGGAGGAAAAACCATCGTTTTATAGGGATTATTTATAAGATATCATCCATAGGATTTATCTCAATTGCTTTGGTTTCATTTCCTTTTCTAAGCTGCATTTTATATAATACCTCGGTATCTTTATTATGTCTATAATTGTTATAACACCAGGTTTTTGCAACCATCCAACCTGCATATTTTTTGGCAACTTTTACACTAATATTATATGGAATACGAACATTTTTAAATATACCTTCCGATTGCAAAAGTGTTCCATCTTTAGCATAAATAGCATCTACATGGTTGTTGCCTTCGGTAAAATGTACACTATAAGTCGTATTTACATTTGCAGCATACACTGCCGCATTCTTTATGTTGTAATTAAAAACTTGTAGTTGTAGCTTTTTGGTTTTTGCAGATAAATAGGAGGTACCTATTATCTTTTCAGAAACCGAATTAAAATCCTTTTTTACATGTGTGCTTTCTAAAGTATGGTCTGTGGTTTCTGTGTAGGCAATGTCAGATTGGGAATACGTTACTTGTGCGAATCCTAGGAATAGGAAGGTAATAAACATTGTTTTCATGATGTTGTGTTTTAAAATGATTGAACTATTCTGATTTTGCTATTACAATAGTTTAGAGGAACTCATTAATAAACCTTTCGGCTAATGTAAAACATAATCAAGATAACCTGCTTATTTTTAGATAGACACATAATGAACAAGCAATAGACAACTAATAGACAATACTATTTTATGGTAAGAATTCAAGAAGGAAATGACTATAATTGCTGGATGAAATCGTCTAGATGCACATCATCTGCAAGTTTCATTTTTTTACGAAGACGGTAGCGGCTAGTATTTAAAGATGCAATCGCAATATTTTGAAGAGTTGCAATATTTCTACTGTCCATTTTTAATCGAATAAGAGAACACAAACGTATTTCATTTTTAGTTAAATTAGGAAATAACTCTGATAAATGCGTATAAAAAGCATCATTAAGCTTATCTAAACGTTCATAGAAAACGATACTATCCTTATCAAACTGCACTTTATTTTTAATTTCTTCTTCCAGTTTTTCTAAGATTGTAGTATGCTCTTCCGAAGTAGCTTTTTTCAGCATTTTAATTTTATCCGCCAACATTTCTGCCCATTCTTGATTTTGGGTTAAGCTTAGCGCAAAATCGGATAAATCGCGTTGTTTCGATTTAATTTCCGAATGTAGCTGTTCCACTTTCAATGCTGCATTTTCTAATTCATGTTCTGCTAAAAGTTGTTTGTTTTTAGAATTTAAAAGGTGTTGTCTTCTTCCTAAATAAAGTACGATAAGCAAAATAATGAGTACCGCACTAATCAGTGAAATAATCCACAACTTTGCACTTTGATCTTTAATCTTGTTTTCTTTTTCTATGCGCTCTATTTCAAAATTTAATGCAACTCTGTCTAAAGTAACTGCATTTAATTCATCTTTCCATTGGTTATCTTGTTTAGAAGCTACAGTCGCTAAACTGTCGGAAAAAGCAGTAGAATATTTAAGGGTAGTAAACGCTAGTGGCAGATTATTGGTCGCCTTATAAAAGTTTTCTTTTGCATGAAGATATTCCAGTTTAGAATCTGGAAGTAATTCCTTTTGTTTTTTTGCATCATTTACAATAGAATCCAATTCTGAAAAAATAATTTTTGCATCCTTTATATCATTTAATGCTAAATTGGTTTGTACTAACTGTGCACCAGCACTTATAAGTCTTGGTATGTCTCTAGATCCTATTTTTTCTATATGTTTTGTTTTGTACAATACAAAGTTTGCTGCATACATCTCTTTTGCTTCCGCATATCTATGTTGGTCCATATAGATGTCTGCAATATTATCTCTAATGCTTCCATTTAGCGAATGCTCTGGAAATTGTTTTTGTGTAATAGCGTAGGCTTTATTAAAATAGATTAAAGCAGAATCTAGTTCTTTGGTATTCCAATAAAAAAACAAACCATAGTTATTAATTGCAGAAGGATTAGAAATAGTACGAAGTGTATTGGTAAATCGAATATTCTTTATATGCTGTTTAGAAGCACTATCTAATTGGTTTAAGTTTGCATAATTCTCTGCCATTATACTATTTGCAAAACTAATCATTTTCTTATCCTTACGAACTTCCTCTGGAGTAAACTCCATTTTATGGGCTTCATAATATTCAAAAAAAGAAGTGTACGATGCTATGGATTGCGTAAATAAACCTATTTCATGAAACCAATTACCAGAATGTAAATATGCATCCATAACAAATGCATGTTTATCTTTAATAAACGGTAAGCAGTCTAAACGCTGAAACTGTTGCGATAGATAGGTTTCCAATTGATGCACAGAAAAGGACGTTCGTCGGTAGGTTTTAAAATTATCTTCTGGAAAAGAGATGGCCATAGTGGCACTTAATTTCTCATATTTTTGGTACGCTGCATCACTAGTTAACGCTTCTTGAGAAAGCATTAGCAAGGGATAACCACAAAGTAATAAAATGATAAATAAACGACGTAGACTTTTCAAAGCGATTAATTTATTTTTTTAAAAGTTTTACTTAGTCAAATGTAAACAATATTAAATAGCTATAATGTAGCAGGTTAGAAATAAAAGGAAATGCATTTTAAGTGTAATTTGGAAATAAATTAAGTGCATTTCTTCAGTTTTAAGGAAATGCGAAAAACCACAAAGAGGCAGTATTCCGTGCTTGTACCTTTATGTAGAATAATGGAGGAAGGAAACCTAAAAAAAAATTAATTTCTCTTTTTAATTGCCATCCTATGACAACCAATATACTTCCTGAAAAAACTTGTAATTCGCATGTATATTTTAGAACTATTCTTGCTCCTTACCCTTTTCCACTAAACTCTCCAGCGCATAATACAATCTATTCTTCGCATTATCTTGCGACCCAAAAATAGAACGAAATAGTTCTCCTTTTTCTGTGATTAGTAACCATTGTGGTGTGCCTTCCGATTCAAATTGGTCGTACACTTTATGACCTCCATCGATATAAATTGGAAACGGATTTTCACCACTAGTAAAAATGCTTTTAATATTTGCTTTGTTGCCTTCTCTATTTACAAAATCGGCATGAATACCTGCTACTTGAATGGTTGGATATTTCTGTTGAAAGTCGTAAGCCAAAGGTATAGCGCGACCTGTACATCCCAAACAATCGTTATTATAGATAATAAGTAGCAACACTTTATTTTTATAGATTTCCATTAAATCTACTGGAATACCATCCAAATCTTTTACGACTATCGATTGTATTAAATCATTCATTTATTCAAAGGTATGACGTTGTTCTTGGGTAGAAGATGCGTTTAATAATTGGTTAAAGGTTTTTATAGCATCAAAATCTTGGGTAATAGCTTCAGAAACAGCAATTCCAGAAATTTCCGTTTTTAATATATCTACAACATCTGCTGTGGTGATGCCTCCAAAACCAATAATTGGAATAGGCGTTTTTAAGATATCTGTAATTGCAGTAAATCCTTTTATTCCTAAAACAGGACCTAAATGAGCGTTGGTTGTTGTTTCTCTAAAAGGACCTAAAACAATATAGTCGATAGATGCATCTAATAGTTTTTCACAATCTGCTAAAGTATTTGCCGCACCACCAATACTTTGCCAAGCGTATAAATGTTTTCTAACTACAGTAGGCGAGACGTCTGTTTTTTCTAAATACACACCATCCGCTTTAATTTCTTTTGCCACTTTATAATAACCGCTTATTACTAATCTCGTTTGAAAAACAGATGTAATTTTAATCGCTTCTTTAGCAACTTTTAAGAGCTTTTTTTCGGAAGTATTTTCCATACCAAGTTGCACTAATTCGGCTCCAGAAGTACATGCTTTTTGTATGTTTTCTAAAATTTCTTTTGATGAATTTCCTGCTGCTATATAATGTAATTTTGGTATAATCATATCTTTGTTTCTTATGGTGTACTGCATTCAAAAAATGGAATGCGCTGCAAAAATACGACTATTATAAGAATCCAAGTACAGAATAGCCTTTGGAAATGGAAGCATTTATTTTTCAGTATAAAAAGTATAGAAACCGATCTTTTAGTATTCCTTGTAATAGGATTAAAAACATACGGAATGATGTAATTTTGTCTAAGATAAAACGACTATATTAAACTTAATACTACAATTGATTATAAGCATTTATGAAAACCAATACAACATCTTATTCTATATTAGACCTTGCTTTAGTTTCTAAAGGTCATACGCTAAAAGAAACTTATACTAATGTCCTTGAACTAGCACAGCATGCTGAAACCTTTGGTTACAAACGCTATTGGCTAGCAGAACATCATAATTCGGCGAATATTGCGAGTAGTGCGACTTCTATTTTAATTGGCTATGTTGCACAAGGCACAAGTACCATTCGTGTTGGTTCTGGAGGTGTTATGTTACCTAATCATTCGCCGTTAATCATTGCAGAACAGTTTGGTACTCTAGGATCCATATACCCAAATCGAATTGATTTAGGATTAGGGAGAGCTCCAGGAACAGATAGAGAAACAGCGCAAGCCATACGATCTGATTTTATGCAAGCGGCACATTCTTTTCCAAACGAATTAGAAAAAATACAAACCTACTTTTCGGTAGAAAATGCGACTGCTAAAGTACGGGCTACAGTTGCTGAAGGCGTAGATGTTCCTGTTTACATTTTAGGCTCAAGTACAGATAGTGCGCATTTAGCAGCTAAAAAAGGTTTGCCTTATGCTTTCGCTAGTCACTTTGCTACAACGCATTTATGGGAAGCTTTGAAGATTTATCGCAAAGAGTTTCAGCCTTCCGAAGTACTACAAAAACCATATGTAATGGTTGGAGTGAATATTATCATTGCAGATACCGACGAAGAAGCTCAAAATCTAGCAACCTCTTTAATCCGAATGATTGTAGGTATATTTACTGGAAAACGGGATGCGGTGCAACCACCAACACCAATGACAGCCGACTTAAAACAAGTGATGCAGAATCCGCAAGTACACCAAATGCTTAAGTATTCTTTTATTGGTAGTAAAGCCACTGTAAAAGCACAAGTAAAAGAGTTTATGGAACAAACGGATGCCGACGAATTAATAGCAGTTACCAATATTTATGATATAAAAGATAGAATACGATCTTACGAATTGTTTGCCGAAATTATGAAGGAGTTACAATAAAAGACACCGATAGTATTTGGCATATGCGTTCATATAGATAGCGTTTACGACAATGTTAGTGACTAATTATAATTAATTTTACCATAGAAGGATAATTAATTAAAAATGAAGAAGACTATGACTATACATTTTGAATATCACGACGTAGAAGCAAATAAAGAAATAGAGGCATTTGCAATCGAAAAATTAGAAAGCTTATTTAATAAGTATTCCATGATTATAAGAGCGGATGTTTTTTTTAAAACAGAAAATACGACCTCAGATCAAACGGGTAAGATTTGCAATATTCGCTTAAGTGTTTTTGGCCCTAGATTATTTGCAGAAGCTAGTCACGATAATTTTAGGAGTTCCATTTCAGAATCTATAAATGATTTAGGGAAACAATTAGCAAAGAAAAAAGAAAAAATGTCGAATTTTTAAAAACACATAAACAGCTATATATCAGTAATGTTAAATAGTGTTAACAGTACCTTTAAATGAATCCGGATAATTACATTTATTCACAAAATAAAATATTTTAAAATGATAAAACCACAAGAAAAAGCACCAGCACTAAAGATTTCATTAGTAAATGATACGACATGGAGTTTACAGGAACAAAAACCAGAGAACTTTACATTAATTGTTTTCTTTAGAGGGAAACATTGTCCGGTTTGTAAAATGCAATTAGAAGAATTACAAGCCAAAATTAACGATTTTACAGAAAGAGGAGTAAACGTAATCGCCATTAGTACCAACACCAAAAATCTTGCAGAAGAAACCTATAAAGAATGGAATATTCCAAATATACCTTTAGGTTACGGTTTTTCTATAGAGGAAGCCAGAAAATGGGGCTTATTTATATCTAAGGGTATTAGTGAAAAAGAACCAGAACATTTTAGTGAACCTGGATTATTTTTAATCCATAAAGACGGCACTGTATATTGGGAATCTATACAATCTATGCCATTTGGACGTCCGCAATTTAAAGATGTCTTAAACGGAATCGATTATATTTTAAAACAAGGCTATCCTGCTAGAGGTGAAGCATAATAGCCATTGCTATTTGTAGTTTTTCTAGAAATGTTTTTCACAGAATAACTTTCTGGAAATTACTAAAATTTAAATATATAAAGAGCAATTTTATAGGATACGAATTATTACGAAGCGATAATTTTGTCTTATAAAATTGCTTTATTTTTATTCCTAATTATTGAAAATGTTCTTTCATTTTTTTGAAAACAGTAATGGGTGTATCACTGTTCCAAATACCACCTAAAACACCAACACCTTTAAAGCCTAATGTTTTAAATGCGTCTAAATTATCTGCAGTAACGCCTCCCATTCCTATAATGGTTTTATCTATCGCATGCACATCAAAACCACGGCCAGCATAATCTCTTTTGGAAATGGAAGCAAACACCGGACTTAACAAATGGTAATCAAATTCAAAATAGCAATCTGCTACGTCTTGTGGTTCATGAAAAGAAGAGCTTATTGTTTTTCCAAACATATTTAGCCCTTTAAAATACTGACCTGGATTATCGATATGCGCAATTCTTTCTTGTTCTTGAAAATGAATTCCTTTTAAATTATAGTCGTTAATTAACCTATGGTGATAATGTACTACAATTCGGTTATGATATTGTTGGTCTATTTTATTTAAATAATCACAATGTGCTTGATAATCCTTATCCGGTTTTCTAAAATGATAGCAGGTTAAACCTTCTTGAAATAATTGATTAAGAATTTCTATTTCATTAGGTATATCCTTTTCTGGTGCAATTACAACGATCATAGTCTTACTCTTTTTTCTATCTTATTTTTTCAAAGATAGTTCCCTTTCGTGATATGTATTGCTTTATCCTTTTAATATTTTTCTAACGGAAAGTAAAAAGGAAGACAAAATACTTCTTATTTATATTTTATGAAATCGGAAGAATTTTAAGAAACTACAAATATATTTTGCGTAGATAAATCAATGCGCCAAAGCAATTAACCAACTAGAAATCAGCACTTTTTAACACGCTGTTAAAGTTGGTTAAAAACGTTAAATCTATGATAAAAAGGAAAATAGAAGGAGTTATTTTTTTTTCATTTGTTAGGAACAATAAAAACTTTCAATCATGAAAAAACTATTACTTATTACCGTGATTTCCGTTATCGGATTTACAAAAGCACATGCCCAAGACATGGAATTCGGTGCGAAACTTGCCATTAATTACGCGAACCTTTACGGCGATTATGATGGAGATGATAGCGGCGTAACAAGCCTAATTAATTTTGGAGTTATGGCTGAAATGCACATCAATGAAAAATTCTCCTTTCAACCAGAAATCATGTATTCTATGCAAGGATATAGTACTGGAAATGGCAAGGACGACCTAGTGAATTTAAATTATTTGAATGTCCCTTTAATGGGAAAATACTACATCACCAAAGGTTTTAGTGTCGAAGCTGGTCCGCAAATAGGATTTTTACTTTCTGCAAAAAATGATGGCGATGATGTGAAAAGCAGTTTTAAAGGATTAGATCTTGGAGTGAACTTCGGATTGGGGTATAAACTAGAAAACGGTTTAAATTTTGGCGCTCGTTATAACTTAGGAGTATCTAATATCAATGATGTCGATGGTTCTACTGGCAAATTCAGAAATGGTGTAGCACAAGTATCTATTGGCTATTTCTTCTTATAAAGCAGAATAGCTTTACACTTTTATACCTAACAAAAATGGTTCTCATGGCAACATGTAGAACCTTTTTTTATAGGATATATCAATTTGTTTTCTATTTAATAGTCACAATAACAGTATTTTACTCCAAAATTCAGGTATAAATACGGATTGTAGACCTCGTTTTATTTGTAGAACTTTACATAGAATCCATACCCTGTATTATGAAAACATCAGAAATAAGTTACGTTAGTATTTATCCACCTATCGGAATTTCCAGAATAGGAAACTCTCCGGAACACTTTTTAGCAGCAGAACAACCAGGAATATCTACCGTTCCAAAAGGAGGTTTCAAAGATGCATTAGGTCGTATTAAAAAGGAAGTAGCACGTTTTAGAATTTATGCTTTTGATGCCAATGGGAAACCGATACAAGAACTTACAGCAAATGAAGCTACCATTACTTGGCGAGCAGAAGTTGCCAATGTAAAACCTGCTTGGTATGATTTTAGGAATGCTATGGATTTGGGTACCTATTCTAAATCCGCAAAACCAAGAAATAACGATGTACAAGGAGCAGATCGAGAAAAACTAGCAATAAAACCTAGTTCCAAATCTATTTGTGGTAAAAATATAAAAGAGGGCAAGCACAACTTTGATGATGGATCGTTTTACGGAACACCAGTAAAGTTAGGACATTTAGAAACCGATACTGCTGGTCGTTTATTATTCTTCGCTGGAAACGGCGATGCCCAATCCCATGATAATCTACCTATTACCACTTTTGCAAATAATGATGGTTGGCATGATGATACTTGCGATGGTGTTATTCGAGCAACCGTTACTATAAATGGTGTAGACTATGAAGCTACACCTGCAATGATTGCCGTGACACCACCAAATTTCGGACAAGGATTATATGGTGTGGTAACGATGAATGATGTGGTTCAAAATTTATTCATTACGCAAATGGGCTATCCAAATCCTTCCCAAAATGGTGTAGAATTCTACAGAGATATTTACCCAATATTAGAACGTATGAGTCAAACACAATGGGTGAATCAAGGTTTTAATATGCTGTTCGGACATAATTCACCTTCCGATTTTTCAAACCCCGATTTGGTTGCGGTATTAGCAAATCCGAGTGAAACCTCCAAATCTGCAAGAGATCGCGTATTCGAATGGTTTAGAGATCCGAACTCAAAAACTTGGGCACCAGCAAAAGTACCTCCATTTTATGGCGATGGTTTTGGAGATTATGAAAAAATAGCATTAGACGATTTACCAATTACCGTAACGCAATATCAGCGTTTACAACAATGGATGCTGGGTAATTTCAAATCAGGAACTCCTAAAGCATTTGTTCCTTTTGAAAAACTATCGCTTTCCGAACAAATAAACGCATTAAAACAAGCACCTTTAGAAGATTGCTTGGGCGGACCTTTTCATCCAGGAATAGAACTTACTTGGACTATGCGAATTATTCATATGTGGAAAGAACCATATCGTTTGCGTGTACTTCCGGAAGGAGAAGCCATACATTTAGATTATGGTCCCATTTTAACACCAGAAGTTGCCACTGCTGCTAACGGTCCGTTTTATACAAACGGTCCAGGATCTTTAACCCGGTGGATGGGTGTACCATGGCAAACCGATGAAGCAAGTTGCCTTTCTGGATATACTGTTTCTACCTATTTACCATTACCATCTTTCTGGGCTGCACGAGTACCTAATCAGGTGTTAGCAGAAGATGGCTATTTGCGTATGCAAGCAGGGAATGTAGGCGTTGCACAACGTTTAAAACATTTAGATTATCGCCAAGATTGGCTACGAGATATTGAAGCTGATCATTTAAAACGACTCACCAATATGGTTGATGAATGGCATGAACTAGGTATCATCACCAAACAGGATAAACCGATCCCCAATAATACCGAAGGTTTTCTTCCCGAAGTTTCTTGGGTAGAAATGGGACGAAATTTTAGCGCGGAAGATCCGGATCCAACCTTTGCGCAAGTCGTATATGCCGAAGGAGATAAAGACAGTGTAGTAGATCCGCATTTAAAAGCAGATGTAGGCGTAACGCTTATGGTTGAAAACTTAGAACATGCACAGAAAAAAGTTGCAGAATTACGTAAAGATGCACCTAAAACGAATAGAAAAAGAAGAACATTAGATCGTGGCGAACGTTAAAAACACATACGATGTTATTATTATAGGCGGAGGACCTGCCGGAATTGCTACAGCATTAACGCTTGGTGCAAGAGGGATTTCGCATGTTATTGTCGAGGCTAATTTAGTCCCCACACGAAAGTTAGGAGAAGCAATTCCGCCAAACGCAAAACCCTTATTAAAAAAATTAGGTATTCAACATTTGGTAGAAGCAAAGGAACATCAACCTTATTATGGTAATAAAAGTTGTTGGGGAAATTCGGCATTAGAATTAAAAGAATTTATCGCAGGTATTTATGGCCATGGCTATTTATTGGATCGATTGCGCTTTGAAGAACAACTACGAATGCACGTTATAAACCAAGGAAGTTCCTTTATGGCCGGTTATAAGTTTCGGAAAGTAGAACGAACCAATATAGGAGTTGAAGTAAGTATTCAAAATGAAAATGAAACACAAGTCCTTTCTGCAAAATACGTTGTGGATGCCACAGGAAGAAAAGCATCCGTTTGTCAGCAATTAGGAATTAAAAAACAGCAATTAGATAACCAGTTTGCAATGGTTTTTAAAGCAACTTTGGAAGCTCCAATGCCACATCAAATTCTAGTAGAAGCTACAGAAAATGGTTGGTGGTACGTTGCGCCACAAAAGGATAACGAGATTATACTTTTATTTTTTACAGATCGTGATTTCTTGCCAGAAAAGAAAAACACTATTGCTTTTACAGAAGCGGAACTCAAGAATACAGCGCATATTTCTAAGTTATTAGCTTTTGCCGTGCTGGATCTAGAGCACTTAAAAATAATGCCTGCAGGAACAAGTAAACTAGCTAAAACCTTTGGGGATTGTTGGATGGCAGTAGGAGATGCCGCATATACATTTGATCCTATTTCTTCTTACGGAATTACCTCTGCGTTAGCATCTGGTTATTATGCTGGACATGCGCTTGCTAGTGTTTTTGCTAATAAAGAAGATGCCTTGCTAGCTTATACTTATGTGCTTGAAAATGCTTTTCAAGGCTATATGGAAAAACTAGAAGCGCAATATGCTTTAGAAAACCGTTGGAAAGAAAGTGCTTTCTGGAAAAAAAGAAGAACAGCAATGTCTATTAATACGTAAAATAGGAATTCTTAGATTCTAATTATTTACCTTTATATCTATGATGAAGGTACCCAATTTTAAAAAACATATTATAGAAAAATGCGGATTATCGGAAAGCGAATTCACGCAAATAGCACCTTTTATTAAAACAAAGAAAGTTTCTAAAAACGATTTCCTTTTACAGCAAGGTGAAATCTGTTCCCATTCCTTTTTTGTAGAACAAGGCGTATTGCGTTTTTATGCTTTAAATGAAGAAGGCAAAGAAAGCATTCTACAATTCGCATCCGAAAACTGGATTGTTAGCGATCGCGGAAGCGTCTTCTTCCAAGAACCTTCTACATACTATATCGATGCCATTGAAGATACGCTAACCGTAATGTTAGACGAAGATTTTGTGAATCGTGTAGCGAAAATAAATCCGGATTTCAGAAAACAAAACGAAAACTTACTACAAAACCATATTCGGCATTTGTACAAACGCATCAGTTTGTTATTAGGAGCTTCTGCAAGAATACGCTATTTGGAATTTGTCGGAATGTATCCAGATATGTTACTTCGTGTACCACAATGGATGATTGCTTCCTATTTAGGGATTACTCCAGAAAGTTTAAGTCGTGTGCGTAAAGCTTTAGCAGCAGAAAACTTTTCACGTAAGTGATAACAAAACAGTTATAATTTCTAAAAAGGCACTTCTTATCATAGGTCAATGCAGAACTTTTAGATTTCCTGTAATTTTACAGTAATCAAATAAAAGTACACATTATGAAAACTAAAAATATAGAAAAAGTAACCAGACCAGGAACACCACATTTTGTGGGTGACGGATTTAGAGTACACAATTTTATTCCGGGAACATCGACCATGCAACGTATGGATCCATTTATTATGTTGGATTATAATTCCAAATTCAACTTCCCAGCAACCGATAAACCAAAAGGCGTTGGCGTACATCCGCATAGAGGTTTTGAAACCGTAACTATTGCATATAAAGGTCGTGTGCAGCATAATGATAGTTCTGGTGGAGGTGGAATCATTGGGGAAGGCGATGTACAATGGATGACTGCAGCTTCAGGTGTTTTACATAAAGAATTTCATGAAACCGAATGGAGCAAAACAGGAGGGGAATTTCAAATGGTACAATTGTGGGTAAATCTTCCTGCTAAAGACAAAATGAGCACACCAAAATACCAAGCAATTTCTAATTCAGAAATAACTAAAGTAGCTTTACCAGATGCTGCCGGAGAAGTAGAAGTAATTGCAGGAGAGTTTCAAGGAAATAAAGGTGCGGCATCTACCTTTTCACCAATTAATATGTTTAATGTGAAATTGAAAAAAGGAGGGAAGACGCAATTGTCTTTTCCAGAACATTATACTACAAGTATTTTAATGGTAGAAGGCGCTGCAAAAGTGAATGAAATTGTGGATGCACCACAAGATCACTTTGTAATGTTTAAAAACGATGGAGAAACCTTTAGCATCGAAGCAGTTGAAGATGCTGTAATATTGGTGTTAAGCGGCGAACCGATTAACGAGCCAATTGCTGCACACGGACCATTTGTTATGAATACCGAAGCAGAATTAATGGAAGCTTTTCAAGATTTCAATACTGGAAAATTCGGGTATTTAGAAGATTAATAAACCTTTAAAACAGTTCTTTTTTGGAGCTGTTTTTTATATATTTAAAAAATGAGAGAAGACTTTACAAACATACCGCTGTATAAAAACGAAGAAAAGAAACGTTTCGAAATAGAAATCGATAACAGCATTGCTTTTGTAACCTATAAAGAAACTGGTAACCAAATTGCATTATTGCATACCGAAGTAGAATCGGCTTTAAGCGGTCGCGGTATTGCAGGCGCTTTGGTAGAAAAAACCTTACAATATATAGAAGACCACAATAAAACCGTCTTGCCATATTGTTCTTATATATTGAGTTATATTCAAAAACATCCCGAAAAGAAGAAGCTTGTAGATCCTAGTTTTAAAGAGTATAATAAACTATAAAACCATGTCCAATACCAAACTAATAATTGAAGAACGCGCTGCCAACATTGGTAATTTTCTGGTGGGGAGATTGTTGCCTTTTCGACAGAAGCGTATGGTTGGTCCTTTTATATTTATCGATCACATGGGACCGGTTTGCATGGATGAAAAAGAAAATATGGATATTGCCATGCATCCACATATTGGTTTATCTACCTTAACCTTTTTATTTGAAGGTGCTATTATGCATCGCGATAGTTTGGGTACCGAAGTAGAAATCACCGCTGGAGCCGTAAATTGGATGACTGCAGGAAAAGGCGTTGTGCATACCGAGCGCACTCCCGAGCGTTTAAGAACTTCGGATAAAATGTTACATGGTTTACAAATTTGGGTCGCTTTACCGAAAGAAGAAGAGCAATGTGAACCATCGTTTACCCATGTTTCCGCCGAAGAAATCCCTAGTTGGGAAGTAAATGGGGTGCATTTTAAGTTAATAGCAGGAGCAGCTTTTGGCAAGAAATCTGCTGTTCCTGTGTACAGTCCGTTATACTTTTTGGAAATCCATTCCGCGGAAGCGAAAACCGTAAACATAGGCGAACATTTATTTGGAGAAAGCGCATTATATATTTTAGAAGGAAGTATCACGAGTGACGGCCATACCTACGGAACGAAGCAATTATTGGTAGCAAAAGACAGTACATTGTGCAGTTTTGAAATAGCAGCCAATACGACAATTTACATTTTTGGAGGCGATACTTTACCAGAAGAACGCTTTATAGAATGGAATTTTGTGGCTTCTAACAAAGCACTAATTGCACAAGCGAAAAAAGATTGGGAAGCCGGTAAATTTCCAAATGTTCCTAAAGAAACGGTGCGTATCCCATTACCGCCACCAAGACGTTTTGGCGGATAATGAAGTAAAATAGAGGATTTCTATTCGCTGTTAAGTTCTAAAAGCCTTATTCCTTTTTAGCCGATTTATTAAAGGTATAGGTGATACCAAAATTAATTCCGAAAGAAGAATACGGTACTTTTTGAGACAGTTTTTTAGACGCATCGGTATTGCTATTATCCAGATTATCTACGTAGGTAGTTTCTTTATTATAACCATCTGGTAAATTATCTAAAGAATAAAAACCAGCCACCGCAACGGTGCCATCTGGTAAAACAATATCGGTATTAAATTCGGAAAGCTCGGAATCTTTCCGTTTTAAGCTAATCCCGTAATATTCTGCTTCTACAAAAAGGCTTAAGTTGTTCTTCAAATCGTATTTATAACCAAGCGCAGCAATAAAACCTAAAGGAAATTGTCCGTGAAAATCTTCTTTATAATTAGTTTCCGAATACGAACCTAACGGCACACCAAAAGCATCTGCTTGATCTTGTGAAAACACGGTTTTATCATAGATCACCGCTTCTGTTTTACCACCTACTTTTATTAAGGCACCAAAACGACCGTAAATATTATTGGTAAATCGATAAACCATAGAAGCAGAAGCACCAAAAGCGCGCGCTCTAGCCACGGCATCGACTTCTCTATTTGGAAGATTCACTTTAGATACGGTTTGATCGGTACCATGCAAATAACCTAATCCTATTTCTGCACCAAAAGATTCCCCGAAGAAATACGTTCCTCGTAATTGAAAATTGGCACCTTCCCCGTAGCTACCATAGCTGTTTTCGGTTTCTAAGGAATTGATTTTTTCTCCTAATTTCATCTCGGCACTTCCTATGGCATAACCAGAACTCACCGAAACTTGAAATTGTGCAAATGATAAGCTACTTATAAATAAGGCCGTACATACTATAAATACTTGTTTCATGACTTTTTATTTGGTAGTATGAAGGTATGAAAAAGTAGGGGATTTTTAAAGCGTTTTCATGGTCTTTTTGATATATAGTTGATGGTGTAGATCAGATCAAGGTGCTTTGGGACACCACTAGAAAGCGAATGTGTCTTACTACCAATTGCTATGGAATTTGCTTAATACAATTAGACTAATGGGATTAGAACAGAGTTTTGATATAAGATTTTCATATCCAAGCAAACCGATAAAATATTACCAATTAAAGCTTAAACCGTATCCCAGTTCGTAAATACAGCGTATTCGAATTGTCTAGATCTATAATATCGTCTCTGTTTTTATCTCTTAAATGCACCGAATTACTCAAAATATAGGAAGTCCGTGCATAAAACTGTAAGTGTTTTGTGAAATGAAACTCGTATTGCAATCCGCTTAATATTAAAGACATGTTTACGCTTTCGGCCACCACGGCATCATTTACAAGCACACCACGTTGTAAGTTGGCTGTAAATCCGTCTAAATCTGCATAGGCTTTTAGGCGATGTTTTGCAGAAATATGATATTGTAGATTCGTTTTAGGAATCCCAACATTATACGACCATTTGGGATGAAATTTTCGGTAATAACTAATAAAAGGTAGTGGATAAGGAAAACCACGATTTCCTGAATAGGACGCGCCAATAATAAGTCGCCAAGGTTTCTTTACGTCTTCGCTTTCTTTTTTATTCTTTATAAATACCACCACTCCGGAAAGTATCACATCTTCAAAAGACAAACTGGTTGCCGATAAATTGGTGCTAAATCCAGGAGATAACCTTGCGCCTAGACGCCAATCGTTCTTTAATGGTGTGGTGTATCCTATATTAATATCCAAAGACTGAAAATCGCTAAGTTGCTCTTTATCAAAAGGACGATCATCTCCTTCCATTCTTAAATTAAAATTACTATAATCTAATCCTAAAAACAAGTACTCTTTTTCGTTTTTCAGTTTTATAGGCACGTTAAATAAGGCTCTAGATCTGGTATATTCTACATTCGAATTTCCTGCAGGAAGTATGGTGTAGTCTATTTTAGCTAAATCACCTAATTGGGAAAAACTATAGTTTGTAATACTTATAGCAATTAGAAAACACAAACATTTTACCTTTTTCATTTTTTTACGATACGATTTGTGGGGATGCTTTTTTAACGAAATGATATATAGGATTTTTTTAATGTTGCTTGATATTAAATTGATTTTGACGAATGGTTACCGCTCTAAAGGAAAATATCACCAAAGCGAAAAGTCCCATCCGTGCAAAAATAATTGCTAAAATCTAGATATACAAAAGTTTTGGTTAGATTCATTTAGTTAAAAGTAGGATTTAGTTCTTGATTATGTCGAGAAATGTTAAAATTATTTTCAAAACAAAACAAAATATTAGTAAAAAGGGGGTACAAAATATATGCAACCTTTCTATTTGCTAAAACATAGCAATACTATAAAGACTGCGCAGGAGCGAAGTAAAAACCATGTTTTCCCATTTCGTATACAAGAGCTATCTTTTGGAAGGGTTTTGTAGAATGGATGAGATTTCTAATAAATTATAGTTAATAATTTTCGTAGAATACTATAATTTAACAATGAAATACTGTTAAATTTATATAATTCGCATTATAATTAATTTAAAACGAACTATACTTAAACTTTTGCTGTAAATAATTGATAATTTTACAATAGAAATAAACAAAACTCTCTTTTTAGCTCCCTTTGTAATTGGCATGTCATTCTAGAAATTCATGTGGTATTACATGTATGCATTCAGGGAAAATTTTCTAAGAAAAAGAAACGAATATTAATTAAATTAAAGCAAATATGAAATATGATTTTATAATAGTTGGTGCAGGATCTGCGGGATGTGTATTGGCTAATCGACTATCTGAAGACCCGAATCATACTGTCTTATTATTAGAAGCAGGAAGTCCAGATAATGATCCCAATATTCATTCTCCATCGGGTTGGCCAGCTACTTGGCAAACCAAAAGAGATTGGGCATATATGACCATACCTCAAAAAAATGCTGGAAATACACCTCGTTATTGGCCTAGAGGAAAAACACTTGGTGGTAGTAGCAGTATTAATGGTATGATTTATATTAGAGGACACCACACCGATTACGATAATTGGGCGTATCAAGGATGCCAAGGTTGGGATTATGAAAGCGTGCTTCCTTATTTTAAAAAATCAGAAAATTTTGAAAAAGGAGCGAATAAATATCATGGGGATCAGGGACCACTGCATGTCACTCCTATAAAAAAACCAAGCCCGATATCGCATGTTGCTATTGCCGCATGTGAAGAATTAGGTTTTCCTAAAACAGACGATTTCAATGCTAACATTTGGGGTGCTGGTTTAAACGATTTAACCGTAACTCCAGAAGGAGAACGTTGTTCTACAGCAAAAGCTTTCTTAGTACCTATTTTGTCTCGCAAAAATTTAACTGTGGTTACCAATGCGCAAGCACAAAATTTAATTTTTGATGGTGAGACTTGTATTGGCGTTCGTTATAAAAAAGTAGACCAACTAATTACGGCACATAGCACAAAAGAAGTTATTGTATCTGCAGGGGCAATTGGTTCTCCACAGTTATTAATGCTTTCTGGTATAGGAAATGCCGAAGATTTAGAAAAACTAGGTATTGATATTGTGAAAAACCTTCCAGGTGTTGGACAAAATTTACATGATCACCTATTGACAAGTGTTATATTCGAAGCAAAACAGCAAATACCACCACCGCAAGCAAACCTTTTAGAAGCGCAGTTATTCTGGAAAAGTCGGCCAAATATGTTAGTTCCAGATTTACAACCACTTTTTATGGCATTACCGTATTACAGTCCTGGTTTTGAAGGTCCGGAAAATGCATTCACATTTTGCGCAGGTATCATTAGACCTGTAAGTAGAGGAGAAATAAAACTAAAGTCATCCAAACCTGATGACGAATTACATTTAGATCCAAATTATTTAGGAGAGCAAGCCGATGTAGATGCCATGTATGAAGCGGTTAAAATATGTCAGAAAATGGGTTACACGGAAGCAATGAAAGCATGGACAAAAGAAGAAGTGTATCCAGGTAAAGATAAAACCAAAGAAGAAGTTCTTGATTATATTAGAAAATCTTGCGCCACATACCATCATATGGTTGGTACTTGTAAGATGGGAATCGATAGTTTGGCAGTTGTTGATCCAGAACTAAAAGTACATGGAATAAAAGGATTACGAGTAGCAGATGCATCTATAATGCCAGCAATTACCTCTGGAAACACAAATGCTCCAGTGATTATGATTGGTGAGAAAGCTGCCGATATGATCTTGAATTAAAATTATATACCAAGCAAACAGTAGACGTTTCTTATAAAACTTCTTCTATTAAAGCCTTAACTAAAGAGAAAATAGGATTGGTATTCTTTCTATTATTAAAAAAAGCCTATTAAAAATACTTGTTTTTAATAGGCTTTTTTGGCTTTATGATTTGGATGTGAAAGGTTTTATTCTGTCGGAGCTCCAGATGAATTCATTTTCATTTCATGATCATATTTACAACAATCCGGTAAATTCTCATAGGCTTTTTCACTTCCTAGAACTTTATCGGTATCATAACCAGAAGCTGCAACGGCATTATGAATAGCCATGGCATCAGTTTTAGTATCATCAAAAGAAACATTCATTTTCTTTTTATCTACATCCCAAGTTGCTTTAGATACACCAGCAACAGCATTTGCAGCTTTTTCGATCGTACTTTTACACATGCCACAGTTTCCGCGTACACCAAAAGAAATATCGGCCATAGCCATTTCCTTGGATACTTCGGTAGTTGCTGTTTCTGTTTCCTGTTTGGTTTCGTTTTTACAACTTGTTAAACCCATTGTAGCTATTACAGCTAGACTTAAAACTATTTTCTTCATTGTTTAAAAATTTATGTATTTGTTATTTATTTAATTACTTGTAAAGCCCATACTATTAATAGAAATCCGACACCCGTTAAAGCTGGAGCTGGAATTTTCATTATAACACCAATACCAAGCATCGCTATTGCGGTTAAAGCAAGTAGAACGCTTATAATATTTAACTTCTTTATTCTAGTCATCCTATATTCGTTTTTAATGTTATTATTTATTTGATTTCTTGAATGACACTTCCACAGGTCATCATTGTCTCTCCGTAATACGGATTTCGGATATCTTTTTCATTACTCAGCCACATGGCACCATTGTTATTATTTGCCATTGGGCATTTTTGAACATATAATGTGGTATTCAAATCCTCTATATTCATAACTATTGCTACTATATTTTCATTGAGTATAACAAAATGCTCCCGTTGGTTTTCTATTTCTTTAGTTTCGGAAATCGCTTTTAGCATAGATAGCGTTTTATTAAAATGTCCTAATTCCATTTTCCCTAAACCAGTTACATCGAAATTTTGTGCTTTCTGATGCATAGTACCTGCAAAATCAGAAACCGTATTCCCATTACTTTCAATAAAGGCATCTTTCATCTTTAGGTACATAGGAAGTATTTCTTTAAACTCTTTTTGAAAATGGGTAGGGAATGTCATTTTCATAAGTTCCATAGCTGGTTTAGATGCTGCTGTATTGGATGTATTCATCATCGATTTCTTACCTTGTAATTGTGCCGCTGCGTCTACGGTAAAAGTCCCGTTGGTTACAATTTCATCTTCCTTTTGCAAACCTTCTAAAACGATATAATTACTACCTATTCGATTCCCTAATGTGATTTCACGCATTTCAAAAACAGGTGCTGTAGGATTAGTTTTTACATATACTACCGAACGCTTTCCGGTCCATAAAACAGCAGAAGCTGGAATTGATAATTCGTGTTCTTTACTGGAAGAAGCGATTCCTTTTATTTTTCCTTCCACAAACATTCCAGGTTTAAATAGATCTTCTTTATTATTAAGGACTACTCTTAATTTTACCGTTCGAGTTTTCATATCTAAAATAGGATCTATAAAATCTACTTTCCCTTGGAATGTTTTATCTGGATACGCATTGGTTGTTATTACAACAGCTTGCCCTTTTTTAAATTGGCTGATTTGATTTTCATACACATCAAAATTTGCCCAAACCGTGTTTAGGTTGGAGACTTTAAAAATGGGTTTTCCATCCATAATATGCGAACCTTCATTTATTGCAATTTCGGTCACCACACCAGATACATGTGAGTAAATTGTAAAACTTCTTTTTACTTGACCTGTCTGTTCCACTTCATCCAATTGTGATCCGTGAATCATCCAGTTTTTAAATTTATTTTTAACCGCATTATACAATTGTGGTTGCGATGCTTTTAACTTATAGGTGGTAATTAATTCTTGTTGTGCCGCAATAAGTGCTGGTGAATATATTTGAGCAATCGCCTGTCCTTTTTTAACACGTTCCCCTAACGAATTCACATATAGTTTTTCTATTCTTCCATCAAAATGAGCCGGCATGGTAGCTGTTTCATTTTCATTCTCCGTGATTTTTCCAGATAAAATGATACCGGAATCCGTATTGGTATTACTTGCACCAACCATAGAGGTTTGTATGTTTGCCAATGCCATTGCATTTTCTGAAAGTTGGAATTGATCCGCTAATAAACCATCCGAATTATTTTCTACAGGAATTAAATCCATCCCGCAAATAGGACAATCGCCAGGTTCCGTTTTCATAATTTGTGGATGCATGGAACAGGTCCACATTTGGTTTGTTTCTGCTACATTAATGTGCTTGTGTATTTCTTCTGCATTTGATGTACCTCCAAAAAGGAACCATCCTAAAATTAATCCAACTATAATCAAACCTATATAAATACTATACTTTTTCATAAGTTTCTATGTTTTTAAAACCTACCAGGAAGCTTCCTCTGTCAGCAATACCTTGCAGGTTAATTATCTTATTATTTTTCATTATATTATATTTTAATATTTCTTAATCGCAATGCATTTGCAATCACCGAAACCGAACTAAAACTCATGGCTAAAGCTGCGATCATTGGGGATAATAAGATTCCGAAAACAGGAAATAAAACACCTGCTGCAATTGGTATTCCGATCGTGTTATAAATCAATGCAAAAAACAGATTCTGTTTAATGTTTTTCATTACTGCAACGCTTAAATGTTGCGCTTTTACAATACCGTGTAAATCGCCTTTTACTAAAGTGATCATCGCACTTTCAATGGCTACATCTGTTCCTGTTCCCATCGCGATACCAACATCACTTTTCGCCAATGCCGGAGCATCATTAATGCCGTCACCAGCCATAGCTACAACTTTTCCTTGTTGTTGTAACTTCTCTACTTCTTGTAGTTTATTTTCTGGTAACATACTTGCTTTAAAGTCCGCAAGATGCAGTTCCGAAGCAACAGCTTGTGCGGTATCGTGATTATCACCTGTAAGCATTATTACTGCAATTCCTTTATCTTGAAGTGCTTTGATCGCTTTTGCGCTAGTTGTTTTTATTTTGTCTCCAATAACCACATAACCAACGACTGTTTTGTTAACGGATAGATAGGAAACAGTCTTCCCTTGTTTTTGATAGGTTTTCACTTCTCCCTTCATTTTTGAAGTAATTTCAGCATGGACATAATCCATCATTTTAGGATTTCCTAAGGCTACTTTTTTATTGTTTATCGTAGCTTCCACACCTTTTCCTGTAACAGCACTAAAGCCTTCTGATTTTAATACTTCGCTATTTTGCTCTTTACCATATTTTACGGTGGCTTCGGCTAAAGGATGTTCACTATTGCTATTTAAAGACACAATGTACTGCAGTACTTCTTTATCCGTTAAAACGCTATTAAATGCAGCTGCTTTTTCTACGGTTGGTTTTCCTTCGGTAATGGTTCCCGTTTTATCAATAATTAAAGTATCTACTTTGGCCATTCTTTCCAATGCTTCTGCATTTTTTACCAAGACACCATTTTGAGCACCTTTACCAACACCAACCATTATAGACATTGGTGTCGCTAAACCTAGCGCACACGGACAAGCAATAATTAATACGGCAATGGCATTGACAAAGGCATATACATAAACAGGTTCTGGTCCCCAAATAGTCCAGATTGCAAAAGTGATTAAAGAAATAAGAACCACAACAGGCACAAAATAACCAGAAACTTTATCTGCTAAGTTCTGAATTGGCGCGCGACTTCTACTAGCATCATTCACCATTTGAATAATTTGAGAGAGTAATGTATCGCTACCAATTTTTTCAGCTTTCATTAAAAAAGTTTGGTTTCCATTGATGGTACCACCGCTTACTTTATCGCCTTCGAATCGGTCTACAGGAAGGGGTTCTCCAGAAATCATAGATTCGTCAATAGTGGTATTTCCTTCTGTAATAACACCATCTACAGGAATCTTATCTCCAGGTTTTACTTTTAGAATATCCTGTAATGCAATCTTATCGATAGGCACTTCCATAGCTTCGCCATTTACTATTTTGGTTGCTTTATTGGGTGCTAATTTTAGTAACTCTTTTACTGCGGAATTGGTTTTACTATGCGCACGCGCTTCTAAAAGTTGTCCTAAAAGCACCAATGTTAGAATTACCGTTGCCGCTTCAAAATACACATGTACGGCACCAGAAGCTGTTTTAAATTGACTTGGAAAAATGTCTGGGAAGAACATTCCGAATACCGAAAATAGCCAAGATACACCTGCACCAATTCCGATAAGTGTAAACATATTGAGATTCCATGTTTTGATACTTCGATAGGCACGTTCAAAAAACATCCAAGTGGCATAAAACACTACAGGAATCGATAGTGTAAACTGAATCCAATTCCATTGTTTCTGTTCCATAATAGTATATAATGGATTGTTTGGAATCATTTCACTCATGGCAATTAAAAATATAGGCACTGTGAATACCACTGCAATCCAGAACTTTTTTAAGAGCTTTTTATAGGTTTTCTCTTCCGCAGAAATATCTGGTTTCATGGGTACTAAATCCATACCGCAAATAGGGCAGGAGCCAGAGGTATCTTTTATAATTTCTGGATGCATTGGGCAAGTCCATTGCTCTGCAGTATGGATAGATAGATTTTGCTCTTCTACTAAATCCATTCCACAAACCGGACAATCACCAGGCTTATCGTAAGTTTTATCACCTTCACAATGCATTGGGCAATAGAACGTCCCGCTGCCATTTCCTTTTGGTTGCACGTCTTTTTTAACTTCTGTATGCTGGTGATGTTCTCCTAATTTGTGAATGCTATATCGTCCACCATCCTTTTTTAGAGCTTCTTGAAATTGTTCTAAAGGGATATGAGCTTCCATTTCTATGGTAGCTTCTGCTTTTTCTAAATCTACCGAAGCTTTAGAAACACCTTTTACTTTAGAAAGGGTTTCTTCAACATGACCGCGACAACCGTTGCAAGTCATTCCATGTATGTGATAGGTATGTTTCATTATTTTTGAGTTAGATAATTAATAATTGTGGATTGTACGTAATATGTTTTAATGGATTCTTTTTGATTCATCTCAAACTTCAACTGTAATTCTTGAATGTCTAAAACATCGTTAAAATCAATCGTTCCTGTTTCATAGCTTTTTACTAAAATAGTTTCCGCATCTTTCGCTTGCTTTAAATTTTTAGCTTGTATGTCGAATTTAATTCGCGACTGGTTACGTTGAGAAATGGCTTTGGATAAGTTAGCCTGCAATATATTTAGCCGCTCTACTTTTTGAGATTGGATTTCCTGTTTGCGGAGTTCATTTTGTTTAGAAACCGATTTATATTTCTTATTAAAAATTGGAATAGAAATGGAAACCATTGGCATTACAACATCTTTTCCGTTATCTATTAGGTCCATATCTGTTCGTTCGGAAACAGGAATATAATCCAACCCAAAGCCAAACATTGGCATAGCTTCTCGCTGGTTAAGCAGTTCTGATTGCGCTACCGATTCATATAACTTGTCATATTTTAAAAGTTCCGGATTTAAGGAAATCGTCTCCAATTCTAGTTGAAAATCTTCTTTAGGTATTTCTAAAGCTGCTACAACGGGTACTTCTAAATCATATTTACGATTCAATAAACTATTCAAAGCCGCCTGAAAACCTTTTGATTGTTGCGTTAAGACTTCATTTTCTTGTTGTAATTCATTTTGTCTTATTTGTAATCGAAGCACGTCTACAACAGATGCCTTACCAACTTCTACAGAAGTTAATGCAAGTTGCTCGTAGGTTTTTAACAAATCTATAGTGCTAGAAATCACTTCCTTTTTAGCTTTAATTTCATAAAGCTGATAATATAATTGGGAAACAGCAAGTACCAATTTTCGCTTTGCAATGGTGACCTCCACGTACTCTGTATCTGCCATAGAGGATGCGTAATTTTCCCTTGCGGTTATGGTTCCAAACCAAGGTAACATTTGTTTTACCGAAAATCGAGCACGTTGTGCACCAACACGAGTCTCTGGTGTGGTCACAAAATAACCTACACTAAATTCCGTATTAGGAATGTTATTTACTTCTTTTACTTTTTCGGAAGCAATGCCATAACGTAATTCATATTTCTGGATTTCAGGACTATTTTCTAAAGCTTCATTAATATAAGTTTCTAATTCTTGACCATTCATAAAGTGAAAAGTGAAAAGTGAAAAACTAAAAATAGCTATCCTTTTTAAATGAAAGTCGAAAGGTGAGGATATTAAAATCAGTACTTTTTTTAAAAGATTTCCCATTATAATTTAGATTTTGCTGTTTTTATAGAACTTACTAACATAGCCACCAGTTTTTTGTTTAATTCATTATGAACTTGGTATTGCTCTTTATCCATATAATTTGTGTCTTTTAATAAATCGATCCAATACAACGTCTCATTTGCTTCTTTAAGCGAAATGCTCATTTTATTTATGAAATCTTTTTTACTTTGAGCAAATTCAGCTTCACGAATTAATGCTCCAATTGCAGTTCCACTTCTTAAAAGTTGTTTACTCAAAATATATTCCTTTTTTTCTGTAATTAGTAATTGCGATAATTTCACAATTAAAATAGCAAAGGCATAACTTTTATCTTTTAAAATACTTTTACTCATGATTTTAAACTTTTAGTTTTTCTCTTTTCACTTTTCTCTTTTCACTTTTTAACTTCATTTCCTCTCTCCAGCTATATAGAACGGGAACGATAAAGTAGGAGGTAACGTCAATTACCATTCCTCCAAATATTGGAATAGCCATCGGAATCATAATATCACTTCCTTTTCCTGTAGAAGTTAATACAGGTAGCAATGCAAGAATAGTCGTTACTGTGGTCATTAAACATGGACGAATACGTTTTTTGGCAGCTTCTAAAGCGGAAGCTCTAATACTCCTTTTATCCGTTGGTTTTTCACGATCAAAAGTTTGTGTGAGGTACGTGGCCATCACCACGCCGTCATCGGTAGCAATTCCGAATAATGCTATAAAACCGACCCAAACCGCGACACTTAAATTGATGGTTTTCATATTGAAAAGGTCTCTCATATTCTCACCAAAAAGGTTGAAATTAAAAAACCAATCTTGTCCGTATAACCAAATCATAATAAAACCTCCAGCAAATGCAACTGCAATTCCGGTAAATACCATTAACGAAGTGGTTACCGATTTAAATTGAAAATAAAGAATTAGAAGGATGATTGCTAATGCCAACGGAACAACAACAGCAAGTGTTTTTTCCGCACGTAACTGATTTTCATACGTTCCTGTGAATTTATAACTGATTCCTTTAGGTACAATTAACTCTCCAGAATCTATTTTTTGTTGAAACAATGCTTGTGCATTTTCTACCACATTCACTTCTGCAAAACCATCGATTTTATCAAACAATACATAACCGACTAAAAAAGTATCTTCACTTTTAATCACTTGCGGACCTTGCTCATACCGAATTGTTGCTAATTCGCTTAGTGGCACCGGACTTCCTTTTTCTACAGGAATATATATGTCTTTTATATCTTCTGGATTACCACGCAATTCTCTGGGATATCGAACACGAACGGCATAACGCTCTCGCCCTTCCACGGTTTGGGTTAGTGCCATTCCTCCAATAGCCACTTTCAGTACACTTTGCACATCTTCAATAGAAATTCCGTAACGTGCAATTTTTTCTCTATCGATATCAATTAGCAAATACGGTTTACCAACAATTCTATCGGCAAAAACGGCTTCGACTTTAACACCTTCTGCTTGTTTTAAAAGGTTTTCCAATTCCAACCCGAAAGCTTCGATTTGTTTTAAATCTTGTCCTTTTACTTTTATTCCCATTGGAGCCCGCATTCCTGTTTGTAACATTACCAATCTAGTTTCAATAGGTTGTAATTTTGGAGCAGAAGTAACACCTGGTAATTTGGTGACTTTTATTATTTCTTTCCATATATCGTCTGGGTTCTTAATTTTTGATCGCCAGTTACGGTAGAATTCACCATCGTTATCTTCGATTAGCTGGGAATTTGAAACTGTGGTTGTCACTTCGAGTGATTCTGATTTTTCATCCGAATTATTTCGAGAAGTATAGGATCTCGATACATCACTCGTACCTCGTGATACTCGATCTGACATTCTATTTAGTCTTTCACTACCATCAGTCGCCAATTGTCCGTTTTTCAATATAAACAAGCCATCGCCATTCACTTTATAACGTTGCCTTTTTCCTTCGGCATTACGCATATATTCGGATTTATACTGAATCATATTTTCGTACATCGATAAAGGCGCAGGATCTAACGCAGATTCTGTTCTACCAGCTTTTCCTACTACCATTTCAATTTCTGGAATGGTAGCAACTGCCATATCTAGTTGCTGCAATACCCTTTTATTTTCTTCCACACCAGCATGCGGTAGCGAAGTAGGCATTAATAGAAAAGATCCCTCATTTAAGGAAGGCATGAATTCTTTTCCTGTGTTGTTCATAATCCAAACTCCAGAAATAAGAACGGTAGCAGGAATAATTAGAAATAGCATTTTGTTTGCCAAAGCCCATTTTAAAATGCTTCCGTAATAGATTCTTAAAACGGAGAAGATTCCTAAAATTCCGAAGCAAATAATAGCCACAAAAACTAAATTGATTAGAATACTACGGTCAAAACCTAAGGGTCTCCAATATTCGGCAAGTAGAAATACAATGGCTGCGGAAGAAATAATGATGTTAATCAAGTTTCCTTTTTTAGCATCTATTTTACCCAAAACAATGAGTAAACCTGTAATTCCGAAAGCAATTAAAATGCTTCCTAACCAATAACCAGATAGGATTACTACAATTCCGGCAACTATTATTGCGGCATTTAAGAAATATCTAAAGGTGTTTTTAAGTACTGTTTTACGGAATAAAAAAGCGGCTAATGGCGGAATTATAAATAAAGCAATTACCAAGGATGCCGATAAAGCCATAGTTTTTGTAAATGCTAAAGGTCTAAATAGTTTTCCTTCGGCACCAATCATTGTAAAAACAGGTACAAAACTTATTATGGTAGTTAAAACGGCTGTTAAAATTGCACCAGATACTTCCGCAGTAGCGTTATAAACAATTTCGTTAATAGTATACGCGGTACCATCTTCACGAAATCTTAATTTTTGCTCATCGAGATGGCGAATCATATTTTCAGCAAGTATGACGCCAACATCGACCATAGTTCCTATGGCGATGGCAATACCTGAAAGTGCTACAATATTTGCATCGACATGAAATAGTTTCATCGTTACAAAAACCATTAAAATCGCAACTGGTAATAACCCGGAAATTAAAAGGGATGCTCTTAAATTAAACACCATGACTATAATCACCAAAATGGTAATTAATATTTCTAGCGTTAATGCTTCACTAAGTGTGTCTAAGGTTTCTACAATAAGTTCGGAACGATCATAAAAAGGAACCACTGTTAGTTGTGAAGTTCTTCCATCTGCTAAAACTTTAGTAGGCAAACCACCTTTTAGCTCTTCTATTTTCGCTTTTACATTGGTAATTACTTCCATTGGATTGGCACCATATCTAGCAACTACAACACCACCAACAACTTCGGCACCTTCTTTATCTAATAAACCACGACGAGCAGCAGGACCTAAAGATACTTTAGCAATGTCTTTAATCTTAATGGCTGTGTATGCTTCGGAAGTTACTACGGCATTTTCAATATCTGCAACCGATTTTACATAGCCTAAACCACGGACTAAATATTCGGCTTGATTGATTTCTAACGTTTGTGCACCAATATCTTGATTACTACTTTTAACGGCCTTTACCACTTGGTTTAAACCAATATTGTATTGACGCATTAACTCTGGGTTCACATCTATTTGATATTCTTGCACATAACCACCAATAGAAGCTACTTCGGAAACACCACTTGCAGAAGACAACGCGTATTTTACGTAGTAATCTTGAATGCTTCGTAACTCTTGTAAATCCCAACCACCAGTTACTTTTCCGTTTTCATCGCGACCTTCTAAGGTGTACCAATATACTTGACCTAAACCGGTAGCATCTGGACCTAAAGCAGGATTAATACCTTCTGGTAATACATTATTTGGTAGGGAGTTTAATTTTTCTAAAATGCGACTTCGGCTCCAGTAAAATTCGATGTCTTCCTCAAAAATAATATAGATACTGGAAAACCCAAACATAGAAGAACTACGAATGGTTTTAACACCAGGAATACCGAGTAGGGAAGTGGTTAGTGGATAAGTAATTTGGTCTTCGATATCTTGTGGCGAACGCCCTTCCCATTTTGTAAAAACGATTTGTTGGTTTTCCCCAATATCGGGAATAGCATCTACAGCTACTGGATCACTTGGCAAAAAGCCAGTTTCCCAATTAAAAGGGGCATTTACAGTTCCCCAACCTATAAAAAGGACGAGTAATAAAACGGCTACGAGTTTATTCTCTATTAAGAATTTAATGCTTTTATTTAGCATGAATTTTGATTATTAAACAGTTAGAAAGGGATGTTATCCCAAATAGGAAAACACCGAATACAAGAAATCATCCTAATGAAATAAATCATTGGATAATACAGTCTATTGTTTAAAAATCAAATTAAATAAGTCTCGTCTAGCTTGAAGATTTCCTTGCTGACGAGTGGTGGTTCATATGCTTTATACGCAGATACATTGCTGTCTACACCTTCAAAAAGGTGGCTATATGTATATACAAATGAAGCTATAAATACTTGCTGTTCTAAAGAGATAGTATCGAATTGAATTTGTAGTTGGTCTTGACCATCTACAAGTAACTGTTCGTCATTACAGCATTTTTTTTTAGTGATGGAACAACCATCTGTAGCGGGCTTCTCCATTTTCATTCCGCAACCTTTTGCTTTATTAAAAATAGCAGTTTCCACTAAATTATCACCACAATAATGCATGCTTACACTGAATGACATTGTAGAGAATAACACTACAAAAGCCATTGCAAAAGACATTATTTTATGGAATATTTGCTTCATATGAATTACAAAGTTACAACATTTTAACTACCCTGAATTTTGTTTAACAGAATTTTAAAATTATTTCATTTGGATTAACCGACTTTACTTTATTACTGGTAAATTCTTATCCGTTCTTTTCAAAATAAAAAAAACACCCCTTTTCAATACAAAAAGAGATGCTTTAAAATAGTTTGATTTTACTTAAACTTTGCTATTAATCAATCCAAACTAAATTTTTTAATAAAAATATTATTCGTAGGGAACTATTCTTATGGTAACTTATTTTTATTGTACATCGTTTTTTCAAATAAGACGATGTTTTGAAATTATCTTGCTTTATGGGTTCTTGTTAATATATATCGGATGTCATAAATCTCTGCGGCATAATCGGATTCTATTTTAACTGTTCCACCGTTTAACTCCCAAGTAGCTAATGTGTATGCATTAAAAGAACTCAAATAATAATGTTCTACTCCAACCCCTTTTGACGTAATAAAGTCTCTTGTATATATTTCTCCAACAGCACCTCCAATATCGATTGCTACTGTTATTTTTGTTGTTTTATTAGCTGTAGGGTTTACTTTAAATTCTATTAGTACATTTAAACCATCTCCATTTCTTCCTGTTATAGTAGAAGTAGTAGGATCATAAAATGCTGTTACATCCATAGGTTTTTGACTATCTCTAATAGTACTTGCATCATTAGGCAAAGTCACTTTAGAGTACGCTGTTAGTGTTAAAGGACTTGCAGAAGTATATGTTCCATCTACATAATCTCCCCATCCGGTATAATCACCACTACTGCCACTTGCGGTACTAAGGCTTACCCAACTCGCTCCATCAAAGAAGTAAAACCCATTTAAATCGGTATCAAAAACCAAGAGCCCTTGCACAGGACTGGATATCGCTGCTTTTTGAGCGGTAGTCATTCTTGGTGTTAACATTCCTTTATCTGTGGACTTTACATCCAGCATAGAGGAACCATCTGGCGTTAATGTTCCTATACCTACCTGTGCTATAATATTATTATTAATCGAAGTAAAAAGGGTAAAGCTAATAAGTAGCAATAAATTTTTTGTAATTTTTTTCAAAAGGAAGGTTTTTTTGGGGTTTAGTTATTAGTACAAGTTTACTATTCTCTATTAATATTTAATTAAGAAGGATTATTTTTTCGATCTCCATTAAGCTATCCTATAAAACACTTCGCAATATAAGTGCCAAAAGAGGTTTGACTACGGCAAAAAGGATTTAAACCCCTTATTTTTAGAGCTTTATTTTTCTCAATGTTATATTTAGCTCAATAGATAATATCGATATACCGTTAATTTTTATAGGCGAAACACAAAAATCACGGAATACCGATAAATAAAAAGAGTAAAAAGAGAGGTGTTTAGTAACTTGAGCTTAATGGCTCATACAATCTATAATATATTATTATTATTATTATAAACCTTTAAAGAAATAATAGAACTATAAACACGAGAATTTTTCCATATTTGCTTCTCAAAAGAATTAGTATCCTTAGGCGTATTAACTCGTTTTATCTATCTTGGTTAAAGAATAGCTGCTAATCTACAAGCTTGGTTTATGGCGCGTTTTGCATCCAATTCTGCGGCAACATCTGCACCTCCAATCACATGTACTTTTACACCTAATGCTTCTAAAGGTTCCAATAATACTTTAAAAGGTAATTGGCCAGCACAAATAATAATGGAATCTACTGCCAGTACTTTTTGCTCTTTATTTTGAACATAATGCAAACCTTCATCATCAATTTTGGTGTACTGTACTTCATTGATAAATTGCACTTTTTTCTTTTTCAATGTAGAACGATGAATCCAACCTGTGGTTTTACCCAAATTACCACCAAATTTTCCTTTGCTACGCTTAAACATAAAAATTTCTCTAGGCGAAGGATGCACTTCTGCTTTTACGCCTTCCGTTCCACTACGAGCCTCCATGGTTTTATCAATTCCCCATTCTTTTAACCAAGCATCAATATTTAAGGAAGTACTTTCCCCTTCGTGTGCTAAAAATTCGGAAACATCAAAACCAATACCTCCAGCTCCAATAACGGCAACACGTTTACCCACAGGTTTTTTAAACTTTAAAACATCTAAATAATTTAAAACTTTAGGATGATCGATTCCTACAATATTGGGGTTTCTAGGTTTAATTCCGGTAGCTAATATTACTTCATCAAAATTGCCATTTTTTAAATCTTGAGCAGTTACTCGTGTATTTAATTTCACGGTTACCTGATGCAATTCTAATTGTTTTTTAAAATAGCGAATGGTTTCATAAAACTCTTCTTTCCCTGGAATTTGCTTTGCTAGATTGAATTGACCACCAATCTCTTTATCGGCATCAAAAAGAGTAACTGTATGTCCGCGTTGCGCAGCAATAGTAGAAGCTGCCAAACCAGCAGGACCAGCACCAACCACGGCTATTTTTTTCTTTTTTTCTGTTGGAAGATAATTCAGTTCCGTTTCATGACATGCTCTAGGATTCACCAAACAGCTTGCTACTTTTTGTTCAAAAACGTGATCTAAACATGCTTGATTACAACCAATACACGTATTTATTTCGTCCGATTTATTCGCTTTCGCTTTATTTACCCATTCTGGATCCGCTAAAAACGGTCTTGCCATCGAGACCATATCGGCATGTCCTTCTGCCAATATTTTTTCCGCGGTTTCTGGCATATTTATTCTATTGGAAGTAATTAACGGAATAGAAAGTTCTGCTTTCATTCTTTTGGTTACCCAAGTAAATGCAGCTCTTGGTACCGATGTAGCAATAGTTGGAATTCGTGCTTCATGCCAACCAATTCCTGTATTTATAATGGTAGCTCCGGCTTTTTCAATTTCTTTACCTAAGGTAACGACTTCTTCCCAAGTACTTCCTTTCTCGACTAAATCTAGCATGGACAAACGATAGATTATAATAAATTCTTTACCAACAGCTTCCCGAGTTTGTTTTACTAATGCTATTGGCAAGCGCATTCTATTGGCATAACTTCCTCCATAATCATCGGTACGCTTGTTGGTTCTTTCGGCAATAAATTGGTTAATTAAATAACCTTCTGATCCCATAATTTCCACCCCATCATAACCGGCTAATTTTGCTAGTTTAGCGGAGTTTACAAAATCCCGAATAGTACGTTGGATACCGGATTTTTTCAGTTTAAAAGGTTTAAAAGGAGATATCGGTGATTTTAAAGCCGAAGGCGCAACCACAAATGGATGATAACCATAACGTCCAGCATGTAAAATTTGCATACATATTTTTCCGCCTTCCTTATGTACGGCATCTGTAATCACTTTGTGATGTTTGGCATGTTTTTTAGTACTCATTCGCGCAGAAAAAGGACCTGTCCAACCTTGTACGTTTGGGGCAATTCCACCAGAAACAATTAGTCCTACGCCTCCTTTTGCACGTTCGGCATAATAAGCTGCTATTTTTTCTAAGCCATTTTTCTTCTCTTCTAAACCGGTATGCATGGAACCCATTAGAATTCGGTTTTTAAGCGTTGTAAATCCTAAATCTAATGGTTCAAAAATATGTGTAAACTTGGTCATTTCTTTTTAATTTTTACTTGGAACGAATATCTTTTGGTAAGATACGTTTTTAATAAAAAAATAACCAAGTAATAATGAAATAGGAGTGAAGCATCAGAATACTAACAACTTATACGTTTTAAAGCGCACAAAAAGCATCGTTTTAAACGGTAAAAATTTCAGCATAAAGGAGTAAAAATACTAGGAGCGAAGCGTATTCTCCTTTTAATTTACTTTTTTTTATAAGCTATAAATTAAATATTTAATCGACTATAGACCATAGACTTATAGCTTTCGCCAATAGGAATTCTTTCGTCTTTAATTACAATTCTATTTTTTTGTATAGATGTTATTTTATTGACATTAACAATATACGATCTATGTACTCTTATGAAGGTACTTTCCGGGAGTTTGGACTGGATTTCTCTAAAGCTCATTAGGGTTAATATTGGTTTGGCATCTTCGGAATGAATTTTTAAATAATCCTTTAAACCTTGAATGTGCTTTATTGCGTGCATATCGATTTTTAAATTTTCGTATTCTGATTTTACAAAAATAAAGTTGTCTTCATGCGATGCAATTTCGCCACCTGCAGACGAAAAATTAAAGGAAGTATTGCTATCATTTAGTCGAATCATTTCTTTTACTCTATTCACTGCTTTTATAAAACGAGGAAATGGAATCGGTTTTACTAGATAATCGACTGCATTTAAATCAAAACCTTCTAAAGCATATTCGGGATATGCTGTTGTAAAAATAAAGTACGGCACTTTTCCTTCTAATGATTTTATCAGCTCTATTCCAGAAATATTAGGCATTTCAATATCTGAAAAAACCAAATCAATAGTATTATTGTTTATAAAATCTAAAGCTTTAATAGCATTTGTAAATGTGCAAATCACCTCAATACCACCTATCGCTTGACAGTATGATTCAATAATATCAATCGCCAAAGGCTCGTCATCAATTATTATGCATTTCATTATTATTTAAATTTAAGGTTAAAAAGGCTCTGTAATGGGTTTTATCTTGTTCTATCTTTAATTCGTGATTATTCTTATATAAATACTGGAGTTGATTTTCTATATTGGGTAATCCAACACCGGAATTCTTTTTATCTCGTTTATATAATCCTACAATATTTTCTACCGTAAAGTTCAATGTATTATTGTCGACTACAATTTTAATATTGATATGCGTATTCCCTTCATAATCTGTTCCGTATTTAAAGGCATTTTCAATGAAAGGAATTAACAACAAAGGAAAGATTTTTAAGTTTTTTGTATTCCCGTTTATGTTAACTTTAACAGCTTCACTATTTTTAAGTCGTAATCTTTGAAGCGCAATATAATTTTGGATATAATTTATTTCCTTTTCTAATGGTACTTGTTCATCTTTCACTTCGTAAAGCATATAGCGCATTAATTCGGATAAAGTAATTACTGCTTCTGGTGCGTCATCGGATTTACTTCGGACTAAGGAGTAAATACTATTTAAAGAATTGAATAAAAAATGCGGGTTTAATTGATTTCTTAAGAACTGTAATTTGATATCTTTTTGATTGTTTTCTAGCTCTTTAGATAATCGATCTCTTTTGTAGAAATCCATAACTAAGCTAAAAATACCACCTAATAGAAAAATAGACAAAGAGAATACAATAGGTACCGCATGTCGCATACCAAATAGACCTCTTCGTTTATTTCCTGGTCGCGGCATATCTCTAAAATCATTAACTTTTACCAAGTGGTCAAAAATCAAATTTTCTGTGATATAATTAAACAGCACTAAAAAAACTATAGCAACTAAAATGTAAAGTAGTAGTTTCCGTTTCAGTAATAAATAAGGAACAAAAACTAAATAATTGGCATAGAAAACCATGGGATGCATGGCTGCTCTAAAATACATTCCGGAAGGAATTTTGCCTAAATCCATGTACGCAGTGAACAACGGAAATATACTAATGCATAACCATACGAGTAGGTGTACTATAAATTCTTTATAAGATATTTTTATTTTCAAGTTTCTATTATTACAGATGAATTAAATTTTATCGAATTTAATATTATTATTTGTTAATTCGACAATAGTTATTCCGGGAAGCATGTTTTTTGAAAGTTTAGTCACAACCATTTTTCCTATTTTTTCGGCATCTTCTTTAGTTTTAAAAATCTGTTTTCCTTTTGCTGCCGGAATATATTCTTGTCGGATGTACAAATTATCATTGTTATACACCTCATAAATAAAGAAGCTATCTTTTGCCACCACCTTTAAAGAATACGGAGACGCTTTCACGATGTTTGTTTCGTTGTATTCCGATGGAAAATAAAAAAACAGCATGGTAATCATGGAAACGGTTAAAAATATTGCAATGTATTTGTAAATATTTTTCATAACATTTGAATTTAAAAAAGAGTCAGAAGTAAAATAGGATTCTATTCGTACCCTGACTCTTCGTTTGTTATTTATTAATTATCATCATCATCTTGTTCCTGATTTGGGAAAAACTCCATATTATCATCTAGATATAAGGTACCATTTCTACCTAGCGCTACAAATGCCCGTTCATCATTAGTAAAGGAGATAGCATCTCTTCTTGCGTAAAGTTCAAAATCTGTTTTTTCTTCCCAATTTTGGTTTGAAGGATTAAACTCATATACTGTACTTATGCTAGTTACATATTCACCGCAAGCAATATATCCTTTACCACCAATAGTAAATGCTACAGCACTAGATCTAGTGATATCATAATCATCGTCGTCATCGTCATCATCGTCTAGATCTTCTAACTCTGTCCAAGTTTCTGTATCTAAGTTAAAAACCCAAAAATCTTCTTCATACACACCATTACTAATTCCGGTAGCTAAATAGGCATCATTCCCAATTGTAAATGTAACCGCATCTCTTCTTTTATCTCCTCCAAAACCAAAATTTTCTTGCCAAGTATCTGCTATTGGATCGTATTTCCAAAAATCTTTTTTATCACTTCCATCATAACCAGTACCTACGTATCCATAGCTATCTGAACTAAATCCTACTGCACCATAACGTGGAGAACCTCCAAAATCTGCAATTTGTGACCATACATTAGTATTCGCATTATACTTGTAGAAATCGGATAATTCTTCGTTAGAATCTCCGTTATAACCTGTTCCTATATAGCCTTCATTATTAATCACTAGCGATGTGGCAGAACTTCGCTCGATACCAGGGAAATCGGATAATTGTTGCCAAGAATTCGTATCCATGTTATAGCTCCAAAAATCTTTATAATAATCGTCCCCATCATAGCCGGTTCCCATGTAACCCATGTTTCCTATAGTAAACGCTGCGGCGCTACTTCTAGCATCTTCGTTAAAAGTCGATTTTTTAACCCAATTACCAACATTGTCATCATCGTCGTCGTCATTACTACAACTACTAAATAGCGCAAGTATAGCACCCAAATACACAAATTTCAAGCTTGTTTTGTTAATCATTTTTTTCATTTCACTTTTTTATTTAAATTAAAACTAATTCCTACGTTTAATGATAAGGATTCGTTAGCATCAAAATCATATATTTTATTGTCGTTATTATCTATGGTAAGTTCACTATTGGTTAAATAGCCCACGTTAAAATTTGTTGTCCAATTTTCATCTAGATGCAATTTATATCCAAGAGCTAATTTCACCGCTTTGAATTCTAATTTGGAATGGTGTAAAACGTCATTGTTATTTACAATAAAACCCGAAGCATTATTCGCGTATATAGATTCTGGTTGTGCCGTAAAATCAAAACTATTCTTGTCATTTAATTTATAATAAGCTCCGGTAATTGGAATACCTATTTCATATTTAAATTTTTCATTGACATGCTTCTCATAAGAAATCAGTGGGTAAAAATTAGGTTTACCAAATAAGGTTCCATAACCAGCTCCAATCTTTAAATAGGATGGAAGTCCTTTGTTATCCCAGCTTTTCATAAAGTTAGCTTTGTAACTAAAAACAAAATCATCACTAGAAATTTTCTCCTTTAATGTAGAAGATAAATAAGGAGCTATGGTTAGGTCTAAACTCCAATTCTTTACTAAGTTTTTTTTATATTGTGCATACACCTGCATGCTATGCAACGCTTCAAATGCACCAAAATCATTATACAGATCATGGTCTTTAAAATCTATACTATTATTGGTATAGCTTAGACCAAAGTTTATTTTTGGTTTGTCTAATAACGATGAGAAATTAATAGCAATAGTTTTTTCTTCTATTTGAACATCATTCAAACTAGGATATATCTCATATTTAAAAGCTACCAAATCTTCCACATCTGTTATTGTGAAAACTTCTTGTCCATAAGAAGCTAAGGAAATCAAACTAAAGCTTAAATAATGTAACGTTTTTTTACTCATGTATTATAAAGGTTTTTTACTCATCGAGTGCTAACATACTACCTCCATTCCTTAGGTTAATTATAAAATATACCTATCCTCTTTTTTTGTAGACAAACACAGGTTTTTAATCTACAAACATGGCTATGGCTTTTTATAGTATAAATAATGGTATTTGTAGATGAATAGTAGCTGTACGTATATTATACTTTTTATTAGGTGCAAAGGGTAGTTGATTTGTGCAAATACTTAAAGACCTATGTTTAAATTAAAAGCACACGTAATACCTTTCATAACCTTTATAACGGTTATAGCATCTATAATATCTTGCTCCTCAGAAACCGAAGATTCTAGTCTTTTAGCCGGCGAAGAATTTACAGATACCAACATTCGAGTCTTTTCTATGGATACTTTTTCGGTGACATTATCCACCATGAAATTTGATTCCATAATAACATCAACTAATAATAGATTATTGATTGGTCATTATACAGATGATGATATGGGAACTATAAACAGTTCTGCATATTTTCAGCTCAGCACTTATATTTATGCTATAGATAATCAAGCTGTTTTAGATAGTGTTGGATTAATTCTTGGCTATGATACCTATTCGTATAGTGATACGACGCAAGTTGCTTCCTTAAATGTATATAAGCTAACGGATAAATTAAGTTCTGATGATTCTTATTTTTATAACACTTCAGAATTTGGTTATGAAGCAACTCCTTTGGTACGTAAAACATACACGCCAACTCCTAATAAAGATTCGCTTCTTGTAACGTTACCATACAATTTTGGGGCAAACATATTTAATGGTATTCGAGACAATACAATTACAGATGATGAATCTTTTTATCAACAACTAAAAGGTCTTACAATCCGTCCAGACGCGAATGAAAACGCTGCTATAATTGGTTTTTCAACAACTAGCGCAGAAACGTATATGCGTTTTTATTACAGTATTCCAGGAGAGTTAGAAAGTGAAGAACTAACTTATGATATGACCATAGATACCTATTTTAATCATATAGAAAGTGATGTTAGCGGACTACCTCTAGAAATTTTAACCGATCAGGAAGATAATCTTTCTTCCCTCGAAAGTAACAATATCAGCTATAATCAAGCAGGTACCGGTTATGTAACTAAAATAGAGTTTCCTACCATAAAAGATATTTATAATATTGGTAGTTCGGGGACCATTCTCGAAGCAACACTTTATATAGAACCTAATGCAGATTCGTATTCTACTTTTCTGCCATTAAGCGAAGAATTATTACTATATACTATAGATCAAAATAATGATTTAGCAGATCAAATTTCGAATAGTGTAGATGTGGTTACTGCGACGCTTAGTTCGGATGGTTCGGAGTTTAATAAAATAGCATACACCGTTCCGGTTACAGAATTTTTAGATAAAAAATTAAGTGAAAGTCCAGAAACCGAAGATGCTCTAATTCTAATCCCTAACGATTATACTTCCACTATAAATAAAATAATATTTAACGACAGTCAGAAATCAAACTTTAATACAAAATTAATTATAACCTATGCCGTATATGAATAAATTGAAGTACATCATTATTTTGGCCATGATGCTTGGGCAGTGTGGATATTCACAATCTAATAACCTTACAAGTTCCCCATATTCCCTTTTTGGTTTAGGAGTAGAAAACAACGCGAACACTGGTAGAAATAGTGGTCTTGGTAAAACAGGAGTTGCCCTAGATGCTAGTTATGGTGTTAATCTTTCTAACTCGGCTTCGTTTGCATCCCTAACACCAAATGAATTTGTATTCGATTTTGGAGGTTCTGCAGAATTAATTAATCTTTCTACCGATGGATCTGAAGAGCAAAATTTAACCAGTACTTTTACTAATATTTCTTTAGGATTTAATATAGATGGCAAGTATGGTATGGGATTAACATTAAAACCAGCCACTACTGTTGGATATTCTGTAATAGGGCTACAAAGTAATATTGAAGGAAGTAATGAAACATTTACAACCAATATTGAAGGATCTGGAGGATTAAATGAATTACGACTAGACTACGCAAGAACAATAAACAAAAACCTAAACGTTGGCGCTAAAGTTTCCTATTTATTCGGAAAAATAGAGGAAACGGAAACGACCATTACCACGGATAGCTATTTGGATATTACCGAAGAAAATTATTACCATGGTGCGCAGTTCGGATTAGGATTACAATATAAATATTTAGAGAAGCATAATTTTGGGGTGACATTAGATTTTCCAACCGTTTTAAAAGGAACTAAAGATGTGAGAATCAGCAAATATATAGGCTCTGCTTATACCTTATTAGAAGATACCGAAGGAGAAAATATAGATGATTTTTACTTACCATTCAAACTTGGTTTTGGTTATAGCACTAGGTTTAAAAACTTTCTATTAACTGCGGATTATAGCAAAAGCTTTTGGTCTTCTACCAATCAGTCGGATGCTATTGGAGAGTACACAGATCAAAATACTTTTGGCTTTGGTGCTGGATATACTAAAAATCCTAATAGTCAAAAATACTGGGATCGTGTAGACTATCGAATGGGCTTAAATTATAATTCGGGATATTTAAAAGTGGAGGATACCAAAATTGATGCCTACGCAGCTTCTATTGGAATTGGTCTACCTATTGGCAGAAGATCTCTTCTAAACATTTCCTATTCTCTTGCAAAAAAAGGAACTACAGAGAGCTTACTGATACAAGAATATATTAATACACTAAACATCAATATTTCTTTATCTGATATATGGTTTCAAAAACCAAAGTATGAATAATGCGTATCCAGAAATGAGAATTCTAAATATCTATCTATAAAAAAAACCTATTCAAACGATTGTTTTGAATAGGTTTTTTTAGGATTTGAATACTGGTAATTTCCAGATCTATAGCATCACTATAGCAAAGGTTGTAGTACTTCCCATACCGTATTTGCAACTATTTTATGACCAGTAACATTAGGATGAATTCCATCCTGTTGATTCAGAGATGCAATACCACCAACATCCTTCAAAATAAAAGGAATAAAAGCGATGCTATTTTTTTCTGCTAAATCGGCAAACAACTGTCTAAATTCGGTAGTATAAGCCTGTCCCATGTTTGGAGGTAATTCCATGCCGCCAAGAACAATAACGGTTTCCGGACTTTTATTCTTCACCACATCAATAATGGCTTGTAAGTTGGCTCGGGTTTCTGTTAAAGGGACACCACGTAAACCATCATTGGCACCCAATTCTAATAAGAATATACTAGGTGCTTGTTTAATCACCCAATCAATACGACTTTTACCACCAGCACTCGTTTCGCCACTAACACCAGAGTTAATTACCGTAAAGTCCAATTGTAAAGAATCTATGGTCTGTTGCAACACTGCTGGATATGCATCATTAGTATCGTCAAGACCATAACCTGCAGTGATACTGTCTCCAAAACACAAAATGGTTTTGCTTTTTGTTACAGGTGTAACTACGGTTTCCTTCCGTGTTTCCGTTGGTTGCACTGCTGTTGTTTTGTCCGCTTTAGTATCTCCACAAGAAAAGAGGGAAACCACTAAAATAAAATAACAAAAATTTAAGAGTTTATACTCTCTTAGAATTGGTAAATATGCCTGTAATTGATTATTTTGACCCTTGGACATTCGTCTATATTTAATTTGAATTTATATGCCAAAGATATTAAAGATTACTGGTTTGGAAAAGACTTATACCAGTGGTAACAAAGAATTAACGGTTTTACACGATATTTCATTTGATGTGGAGCAAGGACAAACCTTCTCCATTGTGGGTCCATCGGGAAGCGGAAAAACAACCTTACTAGGCCTTTGTGCTGGCCTTGACTATCCAAATGCAGGTACTGTGGAATTATGCGGACAGGATTTGAGCGCGTTAAATGAAGACCAACGCGCACAGTTGAGAAATAAGGAAGTTGGTTTTATTTTTCAGAATTTTCAATTACTACCCACATTAACAGCTCTTGAAAATGTAAGTGTTCCTTTAGAATTACAAGGCGCTAAAAATGCTACTACAAAAAGTAGGGCTTTATTGGAAAAAGTAGGACTTTCAGATAGAGTACATCATTATCCGTCGCAACTATCTGGTGGCGAGCAGCAACGTGTGGCATTAGCTAGGGCGTTTGCAAATGCGCCATCCATTCTGTTTGCAGATGAACCTACAGGGAATTTGGATGATGAAACTGGTGAAAAGGTGGTGCAATTACTTTTCGAATTGAATAAAGAAAATGGAACTACTTTAGTGATTATCACACATGATTTGGAATTAGCAAACCGAACACAACAGATTTTAAAACTAAAAGGTGGAAAAATAGTCACTAACCAATCTACTACAGCACTGTAATCTATATGAACACTAAAAACTTACAAGTACGCTGGTTGTTTAAAATGGCATGGCGTGATGCCAAGGCTAGTAAAGTACGCTTATTGTTATTTATGGCGTCTATTATTTTGGGAATAGCAGCGGTGGTTTCTATCCAGTTATTTAGCACCAATTTAAAGGATAATATCCAAAGCCAATCCAAAACCTTAATGGGTGCCGATTATATTATCGATGCCAAACAAATACCAACCGAAAGCGCACAAGCCATCATCGATTCCTTACAACCGGATGCTTCGGAAGTGAACTTTGTCTCTATGATTGCCTTTCCTAAGAATGGTGGCACCAAATTAGTGAAGGTACAAGGCATGGAAGGAGGCTTTCCTTTTTACGGAAAAATAAATACAGAACCATCCAGTGCTGCAAGTAGTTATCAAGCATCTGGTGGCGCATTAGTGGACGCAACTTTAATGTTGCAATTCAACATACAACCAGGAGATTCTATTAAAATCGGACAACTAACGTTGCCTATTGCAGGTGCTTTAACATCCATGCCAGGAAATTCCGCAATATCTAGCTCTGTAGCACCTCCAGTAGTTATTCCATTCCGTTTTATTAAAGCTACCGAATTGCTTCAGTTTGGAAGTAGAAAAGAATACCAATATTTCTATAAAGTTTCTGATACGGTAAACTTAAAACATTTAGAAGATAAAATAGGACCATTACTCGATTTAGAAAATGCCGATTTAGATACGCATACGAGTACCACCCGACGTTTAGGTAAACGTTATGATAATGTGGGTAAATTCTTGAATTTAGCGGCATTTATTGCATTACTACTCGGTTGTATTGGTATTGCCAGTTCCGTACATATTTATATCAAAGAGAAATTAAAACCCATAGCAATTTTAAAATGTATGGGAGCGTCTAGACTGCAAAGCTTTCTCATTTTCCTTATCCAAATTGCAGGTATCGGAATTATTGGTGGTATTATTGGATCGTTGCTAGGTATCGGGCTACAGGCTGTATTTCCATATCTGTTAAAAGACTTTTTACCTTTTGCGTTGGAAATTAAAATCACTGCACAACCCATTTTAATTGGAGTTCTTTTAGGACTATTTATGTCCGTTTTATTTGCGCTCTTGCCATTACTTCGTACTTGGTATGTTTCCCCATTAGAAGTATTACGTGTGGATGAAAATGGATCTCAAGAACCACAAAAAGTAAGATTTATGGTGTATGCCCTTTTGTTGGTATTTCTATTTCTGTTTTCCTTTTGGTTGATTAAAGATGCACTGTATGCATTGGTTTTTATTATTGCTACGGTATTCACCTTTACCATGTTGGCAGGTGTGGCTATAGGTTTTATAAAAACCATAAAACGATTTTTTCCAAAACACTGGAGTTTTACGATGCGCCAAAGTTTACTAAATCTATTCCGACCAAATAACCAAACCGTCGTTTTGGTTGTAGCCATTGGTTTAGGGACCTTTTTAATTAGTACCCTATATTTTACTAAGGACATTTTATTAGCGAAAACGGAGGTAGGGCAGACGGAGCAAAATGCCAATATTATCATCTTAGATGTGCAACCAGAACAGCGGGATGCCCTAGCAAAAAGTATTACAACTAAAAACTTAAACGTACTTAGTAATATTCCTTTGGTTACCATGCGTATGCAAAGCATTAAAGGGCAATTGGTGAATACTTTACGTCAAGATAGCACAAGACAAATAAAAGGATGGATTTTAAATCATGAGTTTAGAACTACGTATCGGGATTCCCTGATAGCCTCGGAAGAATTAATAGCAGGCGAGTGGCTTCCTAACGTAAAACTAGATGCACCTATTGTGATTTCCATTTCCGATAATTTAGCGGCTGATGCGAACCTAAACGTTGGTGATCCAGTAATTTTTAACGTACAAGGCGTTCTGATGGAAACGACTGTTGGGAGCATTCGAAAAGTAGATTGGTCACAAATACAGCTCAATTTCTCCATCGTATTTCCCTCAGGTATTTTAGAGCAAGCACCACAGTTTAACGTGCTTACCACTTATGTGCCAGATGATGCAAGTTCGGCTGCATTACAGCAAGATTTAGTTTCCAAATTCCCAAATGTATCCATAATCGATTTACGACAAATATTTACTGTTGTAGATAATATATTAGACAAGGTATCTTGGGTAATTAATTTTATGGCATTTTTTAGTATTTTCACTGGTATTATTGTGTTGATTGGCTCGGTACGAACCAGTAAATACCAACGTATTAAAGAGAGTGTTTTGTTGCGAACATTAGGTGCTAAAAACAAACAAATCTTACAAATTTCTGCCTTCGAATATCTCTTTTTAGGGCTACTTGGGAGTTTGGTTGGCTTGCTGTTAGCGTTACTTAGTAGTTTATGTTTGGCAGTATTTGTTTTTAAAGAACCTTTTATACCATCGGTAATTCCGTTTTTGGTCTTTTTACCCGGAATTACACTATTGGTTTTAGGGATTGGATTAAGCAATATTCAAACCGTATTACGAAGTTCGCCTTTAGAAGTATTACGTAGGGAAAATTAAATCCTGTGCCGTTTTGGATACGCTCCAAAGTAATTTCTCATAGTATCTAAATGTGATTATCCGTTGGGATAATTGCATTTAGATAGCTTGTGCTATTAGAGCAACCAGATTTTGATATAAATAAATTAGTAATTCGTCTTATAATACAGGAATTTTAAAATCAACAAAAAAGAGATAAATCTTAATTTTTGTTTAAACTTATCTGCTACTTTTAATTTATAAAACCTTAGCTTTCATCAAAAAAAATACATATTACAATGAATGATTATGTAAAGCATCTTGTTAAATCATTGGGAATGCTTGTAGAAGATGCGGAACTATTTATCTCAGGTTTTGAGAAGGTTGAATATCTAAAAAACGATTTCTTATTTAAAAAAGGAGATAAATCTAATGTGGTTAAGATAATTCTGGAAGGTTGTGCAAGGGGTTTTTATATTAAAGATGGAAAAGAATTTACTACCAATTTTTATTTTGAAAATGACCACAGCTACGATTATTTAAATTATTTACAAAACAAGCCTTCTCAAATAAATATTAAAGCGCTAAGTGCTATCAAAACAATAGAAATGACAATGGAAGCGATTGAATTTTTGAATTCAGAAATTATTGGATTTCACAGAATGAGTTTTCAATTGTTCAAAATTAATTTTATGAAAGTAGAAGAACAACGACAATCGTTTATCCTAAAAACGCCCAAAGAAAGATATTTAGACCTTCTAAAAAATAATAAACAAATTATTTCGAGAGTTCCACAACATCAAATTGCATCTTTTATTGGTGTTTCAGCGGAACATTTAAGTCGTATTAGAAAAATAATACGGGATTCAGCATGAAACAAATACTCTCCCCACTAGAAGCACAAAAGCTAGTGTTACTTTCTCAACGCGTTTTGCCGGACACATTAAACGGCACTGCAATAAATAATACGCTGGTCAGTATTGAACACCTTGGATATATACAAATAGATACCATTTCTGCTATTCAACGTGCCCATCATCATACATTATGGAATAGAAATCCTGAATATCAACTTTCTCATATTGATACGTTAATCGAATCTAAACAGATATTTGAATATTGGTCGCATGCGGCAGCATATTTACCCATGCGCGATTATAAGTATTCGCTTCCCCGTAAAGAGGCTATTTTAAAAAACGAACAAAGCCATTGGTTTCAGAAAGATGTCAAACTAATGGATAGTATACTAAAACGCATAGAAAACGAAGGGCCTTTAATGGCAAAGGATTTTGCACATACGGCTAAAGTTAGAGAATGGGAAAGTAAACCTGCAAAACAAGCATTAGAGAATTTGTTTATGCAAGGGGATTTGATGATTTCTAGTCGGAAGAATTTTCATAAGGTATATAACCTTACGGAACGCGTTTTACCCGATAACATTGATGATAAATGCCCTACGCAACAACAGCATATCCGGTATTTAATTACAAGCTATCTAAGAGCTAATGGTATTGGCCAAGCAAGTGAAATGTCCTATTTACTTAAAAATACCAAAACACTTGTCGTTTCTGAATTAAAGGAGATGCAATCAAACAATGAATTAGTTCAAGTACGTGTAAACGGACAAATATATTACGCATTACCTAATGCTATGAATTTGTTAAATACCCCTATTCATAGTCAGTTAAAAATTCTATCTCCTTTTGATAATTTATTGATTCAGCGTAAACGCATGCAGCACTTATTTAATTTTGAATACAAGATTGAATGTTATACTCCAGCTGCGAAACGGAAATACGGCTATTTTTCATTACCCATTCTTTGGGATGGTAAATTAGTGGCAAGAATGGATTGTAAGGCTGATAAAAAGACTGCAACACTTCTTATTAATCATTTATTTTTTGAAGAAAGCTTTTCTTTTAATGATGATTTTGAAGCTGCTTTTATTAAAGAGTTAGAGGCGTTTAAAAGCTTTAATAATTGCTCAGATGTGAAAATTCACAAAACGACACCAAGCTCATTATTAAGTACAATGAAATCCATTTCTTAGCAAATATCAACGTATATTTTCTTCCATTTGTCTCTTCTTTGTATTACATTTTAATATCAAATCACCGTGGAAAATAAAGTTTTTAATTTAAAACAATTTGTTATTATCACTTTAATAACAAGTATTTGGATACATATTGCAGAAATAGGAAGAGCTATGTTAGTGGCCTTCCCATTAATAGAAAAATTTATTGCCGGCAGAATACCAGTTGGTGCAATGGAAGTAAGTAATGCTTTGATTTGGGGAATTTGGGATACTTTATTGACTGCTGTTTTAGTATTTATATTTTGGCTTTGTTCCGTAGCTTTTGGGAATAACTTAAAGTCAATTATTATTTCTGGTACAACTACAGCTTTAGCAACCATAGGTGTTTTCTGGATAGCCACTGTAAATACAGGCTTGGGAGCGTGGAGTGCGGCAGCTGTTATATTTCCTATTGCATGGACTGAAATGATTATCGGTGCATTTATAGCCTCTAAATTATACAAAACAGAACGTTGGATTAGTTAGGGAAGTTCAACATGTAAAAAAAGTATGTAAATCCATTTAGAACTAAATAAATCACGCCGTTAAAAAATAAAATATCACCCTATACCAAGAAGGTAGCGAGGTTTTTAGTACATCGCATAGAGCATAGATTGCAGTTAAAAAAAAAATCATTTAATAGAAAGAGCCTGTCTTTTCAGACAGGCTCTTTCTACTTTGCATTGGTATTTAATTTTTACAAGATTATAATTTAATCATTTTCTTACTAGCAACCAAGCCATTTGAAGTATTAATCAAGGCTATATAAACACCTGATGATAAAAAACTAACGTCAACTTTGCTATCTTTAGCAGAAGCAACCAGAGCCCCTTGTAAACTATAGATTTTTACGTATGCTATCTCTATTGAACTTTCAACAGTTAAAATATTAAAAACAGGATTGACAAAATAGAAAGCGTCACCTATTAATGTATTATCAACAATACCTAAGGCTGCAGTAATTTCAATAGAAACACTAGAAGATTTTGGACAATTTCCTGCTGTGGTATAAGTAATCATATAGGTATTAGGTGTTGACTCTGAGACATCAATTGTACCGGTTACAGCATCAATACTTAATCCAGCAGTTGATGAAAATGAACCACCAGCTAGACCTGTAATTGTTGCTGTAGGATCGCCATCTGTTTGAGAATAAGTAGCAGCAGCGTAACTAAACGAAGCATCCTCTAATCCATTAATTGTAACACTTGCTGTTCCTGCTCCATCACATATACCTAAAGTATAATAATTCACAGTATAGGTATTAGGTGTGGAAGCCGAAACATCTATTACACCTGTTGCAGAATTAATAGATAATCCAGCAGTAGAAAAAAAATAACCGCCAGGTACACCAGTAATTGTAGGCGTAGGGTCTACAGTATCTACACAGTAAGCAGAAGCATCATAACTAAAAGAAGCATCTTCTCTTGGTGTAGTGGTAATGTTAACTGTTCCACACAAACCGGGAGTCACGCATCCACCTTCACCTCTTACATAATAGGTTGTTGTTCCACTAGGTGGGCTTACTATTAAGTTGTCTGAAGAAGTCGAACCTACAAGTGTACCACCACAAGATCCCGTATAAACTTTCCATTCTGTAGCGTAATTTAATTCGCCAGAGATTGAAATTAAAGCCATATTTCCTTCACAAATTGTTTCAGGTTGATAAATTACTACAGGCACTGTTGGTTGTGTACAAGGGGTTACACAAGTGACTGCTGGTGCATATGCACTAACAGTAATGTCTTGTGCAATATAATTGGTTGTATCAATCGTCCAATTAGATGCATCGTTAATTAATTCTAATAACGTTATTGATGTACCCGTTAAAGTTGCTGTATATTTTACATTATCATACTCTATTCCCGCGTCAAAAACAGAAATACAATTTACTCCATTTGTTAATCCGGGAGGCAAATGAGAGTATTGCGCATCTGACTGAGCATAAACAGGATCCGTCCAACTATTTATTTCCCCAGCAAAACCATCTCCTTCCTTATGAATTCCTGCGATGAAAGTTGCTGACAATATGGATGCCGGTTTTGCTGAAGCGGACTGATAAGCAAGAACTTGATCACCATTAGACAAATCCCAACCTGAACCTGCGACTAAACTGCATACCCCAGAAGAAGCTATTAAATTATTAGAGGATCCATCTTCATAAACATATACTACTGTACCACATGCCGTTCCTCCTGTTGGAGCAGTCCAAGAATAATGTCCTTCATCGTTGTCAAACCAAGTATTCGAATTTATATTCACGCCTTGATCCGTAAAATAAATTACTTCTCCTGGAGCAATATCCGTTAAAGAAATCCATGAAAATGAATTATCTTGAGTCCCCAAATAAACGTCTTCATTCATGCCAATAAAGGCAATATCTCCTGCCGATAATTGCGAAAAAGATTTAGGAATACTAAGTATTCCCATAAGTGTTAAAAAAAATAGCGTTTTTTTCATATTAAATTGATTAAATATTAATTTTTGTAAATGTATTGTTTTTCAGATGTTTAACGTCTTAAAAATACGTTCTATTCCATAATTGTTTGTTATTTAAATAAAATCGGATGCTTTAAAAAAAAGTCAATCTGGAATATTTGTAATAACTTCTCGCTATTTTATATAACATCAGATTATAGAGTATTTCTGCTCTATAATAGATTGTGTTAGGGCTCTTTGCTTTGGTAAAAGTGGGACAGAACGTAAAGAATTATTCCTGTAAAATAATTTTAAACCTATAAAGCAACACCTGGTACATCTAATTCAGATGTATCTCTTGATGGTGATTTTTTATTGACATCTGTTACTAACATCCCTAAAAACCTAAATATTTAGAATTAAAAGAACAAAAAAATGAAGGCATATTTAATATGTTAAGTACTATGGATAATTTAGAATTCGAAATATTCGCTATTTCCGAATCAGTTGATAACAACGAAAGACCATATCTAAATAAAGTAACTATTTCAACGTCTTCAGGAGAAACATGGGAAATCTACGCAGATGAATTTATGGACAAAAATGACAAGCCTCTAGCGACTACTTCACTTGAATATTTTACACTAGGAACAGCACTTTGTTTAACGTCACAAACAACTTTAGTGTGTGCTATGATGGATTTGTATTTTACAGATTATCGTGTAGAAAACCAGATTGATTTTAGACAAGAAGTTATAGATTCTACAGAAATGGTGCGTTATATTGATACTATTCATTCTTACATTATAGTTGAATCTGATGAATCTCAAGATAGATTAGAACGTTTCTATAATCAATCTTTATCGTTGTGCTTTTTGCAGGCGAAGGGTTAAAAAGTGTAACGGAAATGAATATTCCCTACTATCTAAACGGAAAACGGATTAATTAGTAATAGAAAATAATATTAAGATGAAGTATATCAAAAAGAATTATGGCTGGCTGATTGTTACCATATTAGCTATAATACCACTATTTGTAATTTTCAATATGATAAACATTGATTTTACCAATGGAATCCCAATCACTTTAGTTGGAAGGTGCTGGTGGAGATAAAATGACCACTTTAGAAATGTTGTATCATGTTTCTGGAGAATTCGCTATACGTTGGATGACGGCTGTACTAACATGTACATGTTCTTTATTCTCTTTGGCATTAACAATCTTTTTGTAAGACAAGCTATGGGTATCGCAACTCCTGTATGGAGTTTTTTACACTTCATTATTTTTATTGTAGCAGAAGGATTTATGGAAACGTTTACACAAGTAAACTATGTTGCGGGATTTATAGCAATTTTAATCATGATTCCTTTATTTTTTACTTCCAATAGAAAATCCATGAAGCGACTAAAAAGAAATTGGAAAAAACTACAGAGCTTCTCCTATGCTGCCATCTTTTTAAGTTTACTGCACGTGGCACTTTTAGATAAAACTTGGCTGATTTATGCAATAATTGTGGGCATAGGATTCTTGTTAAGAATTCCTATTGTAAAAGATAAATTAATAGGATTTCGTCAAAAAAAAAATAATTAGATGTTAAACTGCACCTCATAAAATCAGGCTATTTCATTCGAATGATTCATTAAATTATTCGAATGAAATTCAATACTACAAAAATCCGCCTTTACGCTTATTTTTTCAACACGACTTCTACGATACACCAATAGCTTCCCATAACAAAATTACGCATATTAAGTACATCCTAACGCTTATGGTTTAAAACCTAACAAAAAAAGATTTCCTATTTTCTACTGTGTTTCATACATCTACTTTGGCTTTAAATAAACTTTTAAAACCTATTTCCTTATGAAAAAATCACTACTTATTTTAATGGCTCTATTTATAACTATAATAGGGCATTCGCAAACGTTTACAGATGCTAATTTTATAGAGTATACCGTTTCTGGTACAAATACTGTTGAAGTTACAGGTTATGATTTCGCTAATGGTGGTTCAGATGTTGCTATTCCTGCAACTGTTGATAATGCCACAACAACTTATAGTGTTACTGCTATTGGCACTACTGCATTTCAAAATAATGATTTAACTAGTGTTATTATTCCTGACAGTGTTCTTACAATTGGCGTTGGTGCTTTTGTCCAAAATTACAATCTAGATAATGTTATAATTGGTAATAACGTTACTAGTATAGGTGATGCTGCTTTTCGTTATGCTGCTTTGACGAGTATTACTATACCAGCTAGTGTTACCTATATGGGGTTTGCCGTTTTTACGGAGAATCTATCTTTAACGGATGTTTATTCTGAAAGCGCAACACCACCTACTATAATTACAGGAACTAACGATACTTTTGGTAGTAGTACTATTAATAGTCTTCGTAGTGGTATTCATTTACACATACCAGCTGGCACTATGGGAGCATACGTTACCGATGCTGGTGCTTTATGGACTGGTTTTATGTCGGTAACAGAAGATGCATTAAGTATCTCTGATTTTGAGTTAGCTAACGAGGTAAAAGTTGTTACTACTTTGGATGCATTAAAGATAATCTCATCTGGTGCAGCTAGATTAGAAAACTATACTATTTACAGTATTACTGGTGCTAAAGTAAAAGAAGGTACAGAAAACACCATAGCAATTGATGCAATGTCTAGCGGGGTTTATATTTTAGAACTTAATTTTGATACAGGGAAACTTACTAAAAAGTTTGCAAAGTAAATTACTTATTATGCTATTAATCATTTTATTAGCTACTTTGGTTTCCTTTATTTTAGTAACCGCAAGCGTTTTAATTAAAGAGCTTGCGGTTTTGTTCTTTATTTAGTTTTTTGTTTCTATCAGATATCTTATATTCTGGTTTTTATAAATAACAATTAAGATTATATTGTTAATTAGCTTAAAATACGTCCTTGTTTCCTATGAAAATCATTAACATCCTTATTGTATTTTTAATAATCTCCTTGTTTTTTCCAGTTTCCGCTATTGCTCAAAATAAATATATGGATAGTCTTCATGTAGAATTACAAAATCATAAAGAACGCGATACTACAAGAGCAGATATTTTATACGATTTGGCATTTACCTATTTTCAACGAGATATGAAATTAACAAATTTATATATTGACGAAGCCGAAGCCATAAATGATAGCTTAAACTTTACGAGAGGGAAAGCTAATATTTTTTATATAAAAGGCATTATTGAAAGTAGAAAGTCTAACTATGCTGCCGGGTTAGATTATTATAAGCAGTCTCTTAAATTATTTGACAGTCTTAATGATGAAAAGGGAATGGCGTCTTTATATAATGCAATAGGAGTCTCACACTATCAGCAATCACAGTATGATGAGGCATTAAACTATTACAATAAAGCATTGCAAATATATGAAGCCATGCATGCTAAGAAAAAACTGGTTGCAAGTTTATTAAACATAGGAACTATATATGCAGAAACAGGACAATATCCGGAAGCTATTTCTAATTATAAAAAAGGATTAAATTATAGTAGAGAAATAAACCACGAATATGGTATTCCATATGCGCTTAGTAACCTAGGTATCGTTTATAAATATTTAGGAAATTTTCCACTTGCTATAGAACATTATAAGCAAGCTTTTGCGTATTTAGAAAAAGAAGGAGATACCATTGGCATGTCAAATGCACTCAATAGTCTTGGTACTGTCTATAGATCTATGGGTAAATATGATAAAGCTCTAGCGTATCACAACCAGTCTATAGATTTTCAGTCCAATAACGGAAGTAAAAGCCTAATAGCAACCAATAAAGCAAACATAGGTCTTATATATAAAAGCAAAAAGGAATACACTAAAGCGCTTCAATTTATTAACGAATCTTTACTGATAAGTCAAGATATTAATGCTGTAAAACAAACTTCTATCTGTTTAAAGAACATTGCTGAAGTTCACTTACTGCTTAAAAAACCAGCGATTGCACGAGAGAATTATATAAAGTCGATGAATATTAGTAAAGAAATTGGTGACCAGCAAGGCTTAGCGGAAAACTATTTAGGAATTGCAGCAACCTATTTAGAGGAAAAGCAATATAAAAAAGCGCTTTCCTATACTTTAAAAGGAGAAGAGATTGCTAATAATTTGAAGGTGCTTCCTTCTCAAAAAAAAGCATCCGAATTACTTTTTCAAATTTACGAACATCAAGGAGATTATAAAAAAGCTTTGATAAACCATCAAAAGTTTAAAGCACTTCAGGACAGCCTTTTTAATAAAGAAAATATTGAAAAGATTACGCAATTAGAATATGAATATAAGTACAAGCAACAATTAGATTCTTCTCGTATTAGAGAATTACAATTAACAAAAGTAGTAACAGCGACTAGTAAAGATTTACAAAAATCTAAGCAAGATTATTTATGGGCAATTATTGGATTTCTTTTGGTTTCCATACTTTTGGGAGGCATTATTTTCTATCAAAAATTAAAAAATATAAAATCTAAAACACAAAATATAGTTATCGAGCAAAAGTTGTTGCGTTCTCAAATGACGCCGCACTTTATATTTAACTCGCTTTCCGTTTTGCAAGGCATGATTTTAAATAAAGAAGAAAAAAAATCTGTTTATTATCTCTCGAAATTTTCAAAACTACTCCGTATTATATTAGAAAACTCTAGAGATAAAACGGTTTCCTTATCTCAAGAATTGACAGCCATTCAAAATTATTTAGCCCTTCAGAATTTAGAAAATGACGCCTATCAATCTACTGTTTTAGTCGAAGACAGTATTGATATTCCTTTATTTGAAGTACCACCAATGCTCATTCAACCCTTTGTAGAAAATGCTATAGAGCACGCCTTTGTAGATCAAAAAGAAAACAGAAAAATAGATATTCGTTTAAGTTATTTAGAAAAAAAGCTAATTTGTACTATAATAGATAATGGGGTAGGAGTTGCATCTAAAAAAGAAGGGAAGAATAAAAATAAAAAATCATTATCTACACTAATAACTTCGGAACGGTTAGAAGTATTATCTAAAGATTTTAATATGCAAGGTTCTGTGTCTATAGAAGATAGAAAAAAATATAACGAACAAGGAACCATTGTTACTTTAATAATTCCGTATAAAACAGTAGCTTAATGAAAACACTACTAGTAGAAGATAAAGCATATATTAGAAAAGGACTGCTTAATTTATTGCAATTAATAGATGCCAAAGTAGAAGTAATTGGCGAGTGCGAATCTGTAAAAGATGCCGTTATAGTAGCAAATGCTTGTAAACCAGATTTAATTTTTTTAGATATTAATCTTCTAGATGGTACTGCTTTCGATTTTTTAGAACAAACAGAAAACTTAGCATTTAAAGTAATATTTATAACCGCTTATGAAGAATTTGCACTACAAGCTTTAAAAATGGGAGCTGTAGATTATCTTTTAAAACCTGTGGATGTAGAAGAACTGGAACTAGCATTACAAAAAGTTGAAAAATTACCTATTGCCACACAAAGACAGCAAATACAAACCGTAAAAGAAGCTTGGAATAAGGAAGATAACACCTTAGTATTATCGCTTCATGATAGCTTTCAGGTGGTAGATTTAAAGGAATTAATGTTCTGTGAATCAGATAAAGGATATACCACGTTTTATTGTAGCGATAATAAAAAGTATTTGGTTTCCAAAACCTTGAAGGAATTTGAAGAACGACTAATTACAGCTAATTTTATTCGTCCACATCAATCGTTTATAGTCAACTTAAAATTTATTGATAAGTATGAGAAATCTGGAATTATTCATTTGAAAAATGGTAAAAAAATACCAGTATCCTTTAGAAAAAAAGAACACTTTGTAACTACATTTTTAAATTGGAATAATAGTTAGCCTAAATATTAATGTAACCAACAAAGGCGGTTCACTACTCTTATTTCTCAAATAAAGCCTACGTACAACACCATATAAAAACCCACAACTATTCTTATACATAAAAGTTGTCAAAAATTATGACTTTCTCGAATCAACAATCGAAATTAACAGAAAACGATAATTAAAATTTTGTAACTTTGCTTTTAAATGGAAATAGTAACTGATATAAATAAAATACGTAGTCTATCAAAAATTATTTCGCCATCTAACTTTAAAAAGATTGTGCGAAAAGGAGACTATTATTCTACATTTTACAAAATAAAAAAATATACGACAGTTACAGATTCAACAACCAATCTAGATGCTATAAATATTATATACAATTCGCTTTTAAAAAATTATAAGAATGAGTATGTTTATAAAAATATACTTACAAACAAATTACTTCTAAAAAAGTATAGTTTAAAAAATACAATAGCGTTAAACGAATTCAATATAGGAAAGTCAATAGCTGACTTTGTTTTATTAAACGGAGAAGCAAGAATTTACGAAATTAAAACAGAGCTTGATAATCTTGAAAAATTAGATACACAAATATTAGATTACTGCAAATTTGGGGACAAAGTTTACATAGTAACTAGTTCAAAACATATAAATAAACTAATTGAACTTTATTACAATTCTACAGTTGGAATTATTGAATTAACTTCAAGAAACGCTTTGAAGCCAATAAAAGAAGCTACAAGTAATAAAGCTACTTTTAGCTACGAAACACTCTTTAAAACCTTGAGAAAACAGGAATATTTAGATATAATTGAGGAATACTACAACTTTGTACCTGAAGTTTCAAATACAAGAATTTTCAAAGAGTGCTTAACATTAGCCAAAAAAATTGAAATTTCATTGTTTCAAAAATTAGTTGTTAAAAAACTTAAATCTAGAAATATTTCTAATCCGAAAAAAATTCAAGAAAAAGGAATTCCAGAGAGTTTAAAACATATTTGTTATTCATTAGATTTTTCAAAAAAAGAGTATGAAAAATTAGAATCATTTCTTAATCAAAAAAGCAAAATATGTATTTCCCATATTTAAGAGGTAAACAATTTGAATTAATTGCCTTAAGAGAATTGTGTTCTCTTTTTCCGCAAGAATTGAATAAGATTTCCCCAATAATTGAACCTGTCAAAGCTTCTAGTACTTTAAAATCTACTCTAGCTGAATTCGTAAATCGAAAGGCAAATTTTAATTTAATAATAAATCCAAGAGTTGGAGACTTAGAAGGACAATATGAAAGAATTATTGAAATAATTACTTCTTCTATTCCTGTAGAGTATAACAACTACCAAATAGCTGTTATAATTGACTCTAAAACTGAAAGAAACATTGGAACTTTAATTGAGTTTGTAAATGCGTTAGAATTAAATTATAATGGAATTACATTAATACACGAAACGGAAATAAATAGCCAAAATATTGAATATTTAAATAATCAATTGAACATAGTTTATAATGTTATTTATTTTCAAAAAACTAGTCGCAGATATTATCGTGAATTTGAAGCCAACACACTTGTTAGTCTAGATGATTATTTTATAGAGCAATCTAGGAACGCAGATTATTTGAATCAAGAAAGTGATTTCTCAAAAGAATATAGATTTTATATTCAAGATGGTTTTGTTGGGTTTTCTGATTTCCTAACAATTGGTGATAATTATTCTGAGTCAGGTTTTTTACCAAGAGCAGTAGCAATACATTTAAGTTATTTGGAAAATAATCAAATTAGAGTAAAACATTTCGTTTCTGACTCTAATGAAGATGTAGCAGATATTGGTGGTAAATTTTCAGAAGCCATTAATAAATTAGTTATTTGGTGTAACCAGAATGATTTAAATACTTCTGCTATAAACGAATTTCGAGATTTACAACAAAGAGGACATTTTCCAGGTTTAGGTACTTTGAAAAAACTATCTATAATGAACCATATAGAATTAGTAATTAACAATATTTAGTTATGAACTGTTGTGTTAACTGCTTTACAAGTTCATATTTAATTAGCATTATTAATGGTGACGATAGAACTGGAACTTGTGACTTTTGCAGTACTGCAAATACATCTATTTATTCAGCAAGAGAATTATCCGATTTTTTTAGAAATATTCTTTCTCTTTACGTACAAGACGAAAATTCCAATTCACAAATCTCTGAATCATTAAAAGAAGATTTTAATGTATTAAGTCCAATTGTTGAAAATCCTATTGAATTGTTGCGTGCAATTTTTGAAGATGAAATTGAAGATTTTGAATTAATTTTCAATGGTAATGTTTCCTTAATAAGCAGACCTTTTCTCGAAACTCAAGCAAATAACATACATAATGTATGGAATGAATTTAAAGAAGAAATTAAATTTGTTAATCGTTATCATATTCAGAACACAATTGACCTAAAAAAGTTAGAAACGTTTTTTTTACACGAGAGTTTTTATCGAAATATAAAAAAAGGGCGGATATTTTTTAGATGCAGAGTTTCGGATAAAAATGGTTTTCCTTGCGAAAAAATGGGAAACCCGCCAATTGAATTAGCTTCAAGTGGTAGAGCAAACCCAAAAGGAATTTCATATTTATATGTTGCTGACAGTCTTGAAACCTCAATGTATGAGACTAGAGCTTCGCTTTTTGACTATGTAACTGTTGGAGAGTTTAAGTTAAAAGAAGACATTAAAATATTGAACCTTCGAAATCCCAAAGACGACCCAATTTATTGGTCTGAAATTGAAGAAATAGAAAATTACTTAATTTATATTCCATTCATACAAACACTTCAAAAGGAATTATCATTACCAATTAGAAAACGAGACCAAGTTTTAGATTATATTCCAACTCAATATATATCAGAATTTATTAAATCTTTAGGTTTTGATGGTGTGGAATATCAAAGTTCACTCAATTCGGAAGGTTATAATATAGCGATATTTAATCCTGAAAAATTAGAATGTTTTAAAACCAATGTTTACGAAATTAAGGATATCAAATTAACGCATAGCAAAATAAAATAACTACTGCCAACGAGCTACCGTGCTAAAAAACAAGTAAAAATATATTAATTTTTTACTAAAGTACTTCTGTAACTATCTTAGCAATACATAAGCCATCATTTTAAGATTTAGACAATCTCATTCTGAAACCAGTTTCAAACATTTCAACAAACCCAACACCAACATATCCATTTTTTCCTTATCTTAGACTAACCCAAATACCTAAGAACCAAATGCCTAAGCAAAAAGGAATCATATTAATACATGGCAAACTAAACGGTAAAAGCTATTACCCGCTTAAAGGCATATATATTTCCCGTACGGCTAATGGGCCTTCCAAAGAGCGCATTCAAACAGATCCAGCCTTCGCACAATTAAAAGCAAGAAATCTAGAATTCGGTATGGCATCTAGATGGTCAAAAGCCATAAGAACAGGGGTTTTAGAAACAGTAAAAGACTTTCAAGATCCTAAAATGGCAAGTCGCTTAACTGGGGTCTGTTATCAAATAATCAAAGAGGGGAGTGGTGCCATTGGAAAAAGAGAAGCCAACCTCACTAACAAGCCACAAGCCCTAATAGGCTTTCAACTTAACCCAAAAAAAAACCTCGATCAAGTATATACAGCAACTCCAATAGTTACAAGCCATAAAAACAGACGTGTCATTACCATAAGCATTCCAGAAAGTTCTCAAAGCCACCTGGCAAACAAACCAAAAACAGCCACACATTTTCAGCTTACGGCAGCTTTGTCTATGGTATCTCAATACAAATGCCGTCCAAACCAAAAAGCATACAGACCAGTAGCTCCAAAACAAAATGCCATAGGCATCAGTCAAAAAACAGAGCCTTTATTGTGTAAAATAGAGCATACAAATCTTCAAATTCAACTCAAAACCCCTGTAAAAAGAGAAGTTTCTTCAAATATATCTCTCGTGGTTTGGTTTGGAATTCAGTTCCTAAAACAAGAAGGTTCCCAAATACATCGCCTAAAAAACATGCAGGTTATGCAGTGTATCCATCTGCTATAAACTCATAGAAACTGGGGTTTACTTGGGGGTTCCCTCGTAGCTCCTTCGGGTTAACTCCGTATCTACTTGGGGTTTACTTCGGGTAATCTGTGGGTCTAATACGGGTTAACCATGTTTTAATCCCGTATGTTAGCTATAGTAAACCAGACAAAACGTTTGCCAACTAGCAGTTGCACCAAAGATGAAATTAGATTTACGCGCCATAACGTTCTTTTAGTTTATCAAACAAATAAGTGGTATTTGTAATACCAACAGCTTCTGCAATTTGTTTTTTAGTTGCAAATGGATCTTCGGCTCTTAAATTACGAGCTTTCTCTAAACGTGCTTCTTGTATTAATTGGGTAACAGTTTGCCCTAATATACTTTTAACTTTTCTATTTAATGTACTTCTTGAAACATGCATATATTCTGAAATAGAATCTACCGTAAGTAGTGGCGAATTTATATTTTTGTTAATATAAGTCGTGATTTTAGTGTTAAATTTATCGGCATACGCATTTAGTATTTTAACTTCTTCAACAGGTGTGCTTTTATCAAAATCGGTTACATTTTTATATAGAGTAATAGAATTTTTAATATTCATTAAAAGTTCTTCTTCCATAAAAGGTTTTTGTAAATAGCCATCTATTCCTAAACGAAGCATAGATAATTTTCCTTGTTGGTCTGATCGTGCTGTAAGAACAATTATGGGTGTTTTGTTTTCTTGTTGTTTTAATTGTTTTACTAAGGCTTCTCCGTCCATTACTGGCATCATAAAATCTGTTAATATTAAATCGAAACTATTGTTTTTAATAATGTCAAGCGCTTCTTTTCCATTTTCAGCTTCAGTAATCGTGTAATTGTTTAAGACTTTTTTTAAGTAGTTTCTCATTAGCTTGTGATCTTCTACTAAAAGTATGGTCTTATTGTTTTTAGATCTTGCTCTTGGCAGGTTTTCAATAAAGGTGGTATTAGACTTAAGTGTATTAATAGTATCTAATTTTTGTGTTGGCACTTTTTTAGTACTAGAACTTACATAGTTATTAGGAATAGAAATTGTAAAACAGGACCCTTTGCCAAAACTACTTTCTAATGTAATAGAAAATTGATGTGCCTGGATAATACTTTTTGTAAAAGCTAGCCCAATACCACTACCTTGGCTTTTGGTAATGTCGTTTTTTACTTGATAAAAACGTTTAAAGATAGATTTGCTTTCTTCTTTTTTAATCCCAATACCAGTATCTATAACATTAATTTTAAGACCTTCATTACTAAAAGAAGTATTAATAGAAACACTTCCATTTGTAGGTGTAAATTTTAAAGCATTGCTAAGTAAATTTGTTATGGCTTTAGAAAATAATTCTTGGTCTATTAAAATAGTTGTTTCTAATGTGTTGTTGTTAAATGTAAAAGTTATATTTTTTTTAATAAACAGACTTTGAAAATTAATAACATGTTTTTCTAAAAAAGAATGGATTTCAACTGGAGCACTTATAAGCTGAAATTGATTGCTTTCCATTTTACTTAAATCCATAATATTATTAATAATATTTTGCATTTGCTGGCATTGTTCATTAATAATAGCCGTTTTTTCTTTGTTTTCTTTGTCTGAATCTTTAAAGTTTAATTGGTTGGTGTAGCCTTGAATTAATGTTAAAGGCGTACGTATTTCATGAGAAAGATTTACAAAAAAATGCGATTTAAACGCATTCAATTCGCGTAATTCTGCTTCTTGTTTTTCTAAAATAAATTTATCTGAAAGTGCTCTGTCTCTCTCAATAGCTAAAAGCCGTTCACTTAGTGCATTACTTTGTTTAAAATAATTTACCACTAAGTGTGTCCCTAGAAAAATAGTAGCTGCTTCTAGAATTAATAATCTATCAATATATTCTTGTGGATACACAACATACATATAATAGGGCGTTAAAAAACAGAAAAAACCGATAGCTAAAAAAAGATAGAATGTACTTTTTTTCTCATAAAGAGTAATAGCAATAAGAGATAACAATATAAAATAATATTCAATATAGTGACCTGGAATAATAATAAGAGAATGATAGGCATTAACAATAATAAAAGTGCTAATAAATACAAAACGTCCCCATTTAAAATGAAAGGATTTATTAAGAAATACGATACTAATTAAAGAACTAACTAAAAATAAATATGAAAAAAAAGAATATAAGTTGAAAAAAGAGAACGTAATAGTAGTTTGATTAATAGCTTCCATCACGAAACCAATTATCAGTTCTAAAGAATAAAAAAAGAGTATTAGATGTCCCCAAATTAAACAATAGGTATTTAATAAACGGATTCTTTTATTGAGGCTATTCGAGAAACTATTTTTAGTTCCTAATGCAATTATACTTTCATATTTTTTTTTCATAAAAACAAGTAAAGATCAAACCTAAAAAAATACAGGTATTAATTAATAAGAAAAAAGCAACCATAATGATAAAATTAAACCATGCTTAGTGCTGTAAATATATCTTTTTTTAAGGCATTATTTGCTCTAAAATCTATTTTGACCCAAATAGTTAGATTTTGAATCAAATAGTCGTTTTGTGGTTTGAATAGATAGTTTTTGAATGCTGTAAAAGCACCATTCAAAATAGTTTTGTAGCAAACAAATAAAACTATATATTATGAAAACACAAGTACTATCAATTTTAACATTCCTAACTATATGTATAGGAGTACATGCGCAAACTTTTGACTGGGAAACAGCATATCACGGTGCAGATACTCCTAATGGTTCTGGATACACAAACAATAGAGTTATCCAACAATTTACTACACCTTATGAGTCAGTAATTTTTACAACACCTAATGCCACACCTATTAACTTAAGTAATGTTGGGCAAGGCACAACAGGATTGTCGGTTCTTAATGCAGCTTACGAAACCTCTGTTGATGCTACATTTGGTAATCCTATAAATGTACAAACTATTAAAGTATTTGGCGATACAAGTAATGAAAATTGGACTTTTAAAGGAAAAGATGCAGGAGGAAATGTAACTAGTACAACAACTGCTACAGTAACTAATACAGCAAGTGTTATTACTCTAAATTTTACTAATGTAAAGGTGCTTGAAATAACAAGAACAAATGGTACAATAGGTACTTTTGCTGTAGATGATATTGTATTTACACCTTATGTAGCTCCTATTGTAACTATTCCAGATGCTAATTTTAAAGCCTATTTGGTAGGTAATTATGCAATAAATACTAATTATGATGCTGAAATACAAGTAAGTGAAGCGGCTGCTTTTACTGGTTTAATTAATTGTACTAGTTTATCAATTTCAGATTTAACGGGTATTGAAGCATTTACAAATATTACAAGTTTATATTGTTCAAACAACTCATTAACAAGTTTAGATATTTCATCTCTTACAAGTTTAGGAAATTTAGAATGTCAATATAATGCGCTAACAAGTTTAGATATTTCTAACAATAGTTTGTACACTTTATATTGTAACAATAATCAAATAACAAGTTTAGATATTTCAACGAATACTGCTATGACTGAATTTGATTGTTCAAATAACGCGTTAACATACTTAAATGCAGCAAATTTAAGTAATACATTTTCTTATTATTTTAACGCAGTAACCAATCCAAATTTAACCTGTATTCAAGTAGATGATGTAGCTTGGAGTAATGCAAATTGGTCTACAGCTATAGATGCCACAGCAAGTTTTAGTACAAATTGCTCTGCTTGTATTGTAAACATCCCAGATGCAAACTTTAAAGCTTACTTGGTAGGAAATACATCTATTAACACCAACAACGATACAGAAATACAGTGTAGTGAAGCTACTGCTTTTACAGGAAATATGTACTGCCCAAGTCTATCTATTTCAGATTTAACAGGTATAGAAGCTTTTACTAATCTTACAAGATTAACTTGTAGTGACAATGCTTTAACAAGTATAGATGTGTCTAATAATACTGCTTTAGAATTTTTAGACTGTGAAGATAATTCATTAACCAATTTAGATGTTTCTAATAATACAGCTTTAGATTATTTAGTCTGTGGAGATAATTCATTAACCAATTTAGATGTGTCTAATAATACTGCTTTAGAAGGTTTGATCTGTGATAATAATTCATTAACAAGTTTAAATGTGTCTAGTAATACAGCTTTAGACGCACTAATGTTTCATAATAACCAAATAGCAAGTATAGATATATCTTCTAATACACTCTTAACATCTTTACATTGTTATGCAAATTTATTAACAAGTTTAGATGTTTCTGCAAATATTTATTTATATGATTTATACTGTAGTTTTAATTCATTAACCAGTTTAGATGTTTCGGGAAATCCTAATTTAAGATTTTTAGATTGTACGAGTAATTCATTAACTAGTTTAAATGTAGCTAATGGTAATAATGCATCCTTTCCACCACCTTCTTTTCAACCCTTTAAAGCTACAAATAACCCAGACCTTACGTGTATTCAAATTGATGCTGGTTTTACACCACCTAGTAATTGGCTTAAAGATGCCACAGCAAGTTTTAGTACAAACTGTTCAGCTTGCGTTGTAAACATACCAGATGCAAACTTTAAAGCTTATTTAGTAGGTAACTCTGCAATAAATACAAATGGCGATACAGAAATACAATGTAGCGAAGCAACTGCTTATACTGGTTTAATCAATTGTGCTAGTTTATCAATTTCAGATTTAACAGGAATAGAAGCGTTTACAAATATTACACAATTAAATTGTAGTGGTAATAATTTAACAAGTTTAGATGTTTCTGCCAACACAGCTTTAACTTTAATATATGCTCAGTATAACAATTTAACTAATTTAGATGTTTCTAATAATATTTTACTAGAAGAGTTTTCGTATGGAGCTAATTCAATACCATTTGTAGATATCTCTAATAACACAGCAATTACACACTTGTATGTTTATGATAATCCGTTAACGGGTTTAAACTTGTCTAATAACACTAACTTAAGCATTCTTTGGGCTTATGAGGCTTCTTTAACCACTTTAGATCTTTCAGCAAATGTAAATTTGTTTGAAATATACCTTGATGATAATGCCTTGACAAGTTTAAATGTAGCAAACGGTAATAATACTTATATAGGTACTGATTTCTTTGCCACAGGTAACCCAAACTTAACGTGTATCCAAGTAGATGATGTAGCATATAGTACTACAAACTGGATATACATTGATGCTACTGCAAGTTATAGTACCAATTGTAGCACATTAAGCGTAGATAATTTTATACTTAACGAAGTTTCATTATACCCAAACCCAACAACTACAGTTTTAAATATTAAAATGAATAGCAACTTAAAACGTGCTACTATATACTCTGTTTTAGGAGCAAAAATTTTAGAAACAACTTCTAAAAACATACCAGTTTCAAACTTACAAAACGGGATGTATTTAATTAAAATAGAAGCTGACAACGGAAGCATCTCCACAAAAAAATTCTTGAAAAAGTAAGGAAAAAGTTTGTTTGTTTAAATCTCGTAAGTGTCATACTTGCGGGGTTTTTCAAACAAAAGAAAAACCAGTATTCAAAAAAGATACTAAACAACAAACCCGTGTCTTAAAAGAAGACGACGACACGGTATTATAAATAACAAACAATTTAAAAATGAAAAAAACAATTTTAGCGGTTGCTTTACTTTTAGTAGCAATCATAACACAAGCACAAAACAGTTTATTTACTAATATATCTACCACAGATCAATATCAAGAATATTGGACAGTTTATGATGAAAATGGAGATGGAGTGTATACAGTAACCGATAAGCGTTTTCCTGTATCATTTCAAACTGAGTATCTTGCTACTGGAGAAGGGTATAAAATAGAAGTTGTTATTGAAGAAGAAGGCAATAATAAAGGAAATGTGCAGCACAGGTATAATGCTATAGACAATTACTATTTGGCTTCTGGATACCCATACGAAACTATATTAAAACATAAATATAAAAAGGATGGATTTGTATCTATCGGCGATTATGTAATCTTGCTTGCTGGTATTTCTGATGATAATACATCTTTTGAAGGAATTGATAAAATATACATAAAAGAAGGCGCTGGTACAGCTTCAAAAACAACTGAAGGTGAGGAAGAACCAAAAAAGAAGAAAAAGTCTTTTCTTGACAAAGTTAAAGCTAAAGCAAATAATGTATCAAGTGGATATAAAGTCATAAAAATAGAAGATTTAAATGTAATGATTACGGATTACTTAGTGGCTATGAAAGCGAAGCAAGATGCCAGAACATCTGCTGAATTAAAGGGAGATAAAAACATAATAGCTGCTAGAGATAGAGGCGAGGCTGATTTAAAAAAGTATAACGACTCTATTAAAGCAACACCTGAGTATAAAAGAACGATGGCTTTCCATAAAAAGAGGGCTGGTGAAAAAGTAACTATTAGGAATGAAACAGGTAGAATTATTTATGTATTTGAAAAAGGAGATGATAGAACATTTTCGGGAACAGAATTATGGGATAACGGTTCTACAGATAAGGAATGTGACGGAGATTACTCTTATAGTTTCAGTAAAAAAGGCTCAGGAACTCAATGTTATACCGCTAACACTGCTTGTGGTAGTCAAGTTATTGTAAATTAATACATAGTAATTAGAGATTCTAAAATATAACAAAACCACTATAGGCTAAAAACCCATAGTGGTTTTGTTATTTTACATACTTTTTAAATAAGAACATCCTGAGTATTTAATAACCAAAATACTAAAGTTTATTGTGTAGTCGCAATATTAATGACATCGAGTTTGCGAGATGCATGAACTCCTCTAAACAATATTACCCTTGTGAATAAATCGAGTTTGCGAGATTAGGCGTTAGCCAAATCTATTCGAGATTCAAGAACTCCCCCTAAAACAATATTACCCTTGTGAATAAATCGAAGAATGAGATTAGGCGTTACTATGAATAAACGATGATAGGAGAGAGGTGAAATTGAAGATTCACAATTTCCATTAGCAATAAGCATGCATGAGTAAATGTGTGAGGAGTGGCACTAGTTAAAATAAATATTAGGTCGATCATTTTATTATAATTATTATTGTTGAATATTTAAATACTACTTTTTATGAAAAAATTTTACTTTATACTATCCATTTTATTTTTCCAATTTATAAATGCCCAAGTCCAAATCGGAGGTGATATTGATGGAGAAGCATCAATAGAATTATTAGGAAGTTCGGCTATTTCAGATAATGGTTCAATAATTGCAGTTGGTTCAAGTAGAAACGATGTAAATGGAGTAGACGCTGGGCAAGTTAAAGTATACAGTAATGTTAATGATCAGTGGATACAATTAGGTAGTACAATTAGTGGAAATACAGGTGATTATTTTGGGAGTGTTGTGTCGTTATCGTCTGATGGAACTATTTTAGCAGTAACAGCAAATTTTATTAACGATTATGTTAAGATTTTTAAATATAATGGAAGTGATTGGGAACAGTTAGGTGGAGATATAGTAAAATTAAGTAATGAGGGATATTATTCACCGAATGCAATAGCATTATCAAGTAACGGAAATAGAATAGTTATTGGTGATGCCACAAATAGTGATAATGGGTCTGGCACAGGACAAGTTGTAATTTATGAATATAATGGTACAAATTGGCAGCAATTAGGACCAGTTATAAATGGTCTAGCGACTTCTATAACCATAGATGAAAGATTTGGATCTTCAGTAACAATATCTGCAGATGGTAATAGGATTGGTGTAGGAGCTCCAGGATCTGGCTTAGCTGAAGGAAATGTTAGAGTATATGAATACAATGGGACAGACTGGATACAATTAGGTTTTGATTTCGGTCCAGCAAATCAAGGAGGAAGTACTGGAGCTTCTGTTTCTATGTCTGCAAACGGTAATCGCATTGCTATTAATGTACCTGGAGCAGCTGCGCCTTCTGCAATAATATATGACTATAATGGTTCCCAATGGGAGACGGAAAATTATTTTAGCTTCCCAGCATCTAGAGTTTCATTATCAGCTGATGGTAATCGTTTAGCTGTTGGTAATCCATTATATGATTGGACAGGAGATGGATTTTTTAACGGTGAATATGGTAGAGTTAGAATCTATAATTATGATGATTTTGATGGAGATTGGTCACAACTAGGTTCTGATATTATTGGAGAAACTGCTTGGGAAAAGTATGGAGCTGGAGTTTCGTTATCTTCAGATGGCAATACCTTTATCGCTGCAGCTCCTTTTAATGATGACAATGGTTTTGATGGGCAAGGAAAAATTAGAATATACGATATAACTTTCAATACCATATTTAGCCTAGTCTCTTTCGATTCAAACAATAACAGTTGTACATCAGGATCTGTTTTAGCTAATAATGTGAAAATTGAAATTCTTAATGTAGATGGTAATCAAGTAGGTTTTACTAATATAGATGGACTCTCTAAAGTGCTGGTTCAAAATGGAACATATACTGTACAGCCTGTTATAAATGATGCTCGTTTTGCAGTCTCACCAATTAGCGAAGAAATTGAATTTAATAATATAGCTGAAACAATAACAGTAAATTTTTGTGTTTCTAGTATAGTAACAGTAAATGATGTTGCAACTTCAGTAATGCCTCTAGAAGATGCACGACCAGGATTTGAATCGGCTTACAGAATTACTTATGAAAATTTAGGTACCACAATTATTGATGGAGACGTATCTATTCAATTCAATGATGCTTTACAAGAATATATTCAAGGAACTCAAACTCCACCAGATACTGAAACATCAAATACGCTAACCTATAATTACAGTGCATTACAGCCTTTTGAAACGCGTTATATTGATGTAATCTTAAAAACAAAACAGCCTCCAATTGTTAATTCAGATGATATCTTAACATTAACATCAGTCATAAATAGCAATGTATTAGATGATGATTTAGGAAACAATGTGTTTACGTTTAATCAAATAGCAGTTAATTCTTTTGATCCTAATGACAAATATGTTTTAGAAGGCGATGAGATAACAATACAAGAAATAGATAATTATCTTCACTATAGAATACGTTTTCAAAATACAGGAACAGCAAGTGCTGTTAATGTTAGAATACAAGACGTAATAAGCGATAATCTTGATTGGGATACTTTCAGACCAATATCAGCAAGTCATACAAATTATGTGCAAATACATCATGGCAATTCTGTTGATTTTAATTTTGAAAATATCCAGTTGCCAGCATCTCAAGATGATGAACTTAATAGCCATGGATTTGTAACTTTTAAAATAAAGCCAAAAGCAGATATTCAAATAGGAGATATTATTTCAGGCAATGCTAATATATACTTTGATTATAACTTACCAATTATTACCAATACAGTTAATACAGAAATTGCAACAACATTAAGTATAGCAGATTCTAATTTTGAAGGTTCTATTTATATATATCCAAATCCTACAAGCGATAAAATTCATGTATCTTCTAAAGAAGGATTAAAAATTGAAGAAATTGCTTTGTATTCCATCACTGGAAAACTATTATTAAAAGATGAAAACCCTAACAATGAAATAAATATAAGCGATTTCCATAAAGGAGTCTATTTATTACATATTTTATCTGATAAAGGCAGTGTCACAAAAAAAATCATAATTCAATAATTAATAAAGTACTAACGAAGTCACAATTAGCTTTTACATAATTGCTATCGATATAAGTCTAAAGAATTATATCTGCAACTATGTAAAATAGCACTCAAATGTGCTATTCGCTAATTGTTATAAAATGTACTATAATGGCCTGCGTTATGTGCACTTTGCTTTGGTAAAAGCAGGGCAGAGCGTTAAGAAAAGGTCTGGTAGACCTTTTTAGTGAATGAGCCAGCTGGCGCATTGGCATTCTACTTTTTCTTTATTTTTTTCTTCTATAATTTTTCTCTACGATGTTAATGACATCGAGTTTGCGAGATGCATGAGCTCCTCTAAAACAATATTAACCTTGTGAATAAATCGAAGAATGAGATTAGGCGTTAGCCAAATCTATTCAAGATTCACGAGTACCTATTTATCAAATAGGAGAGGTGCGAGTAAACACGCATTTTTTATTTTAGTGCATTTAATTTCCCAAAAAAGTAGTAGTTTAGCAATCATTACTTAAAACCTACCTATGAAAAAATCATTACTTTTTATTCTCATCACGTTCAGTTTTATAACTCTAGCTCATAGCCAATGGATACAGACAGGCTTAGATATAGATGGAGAAGAAGTAAATGAATCTTCAGGGTATTCCGTAAGTTTAAATGCCGATGCCAGCTTGGTAGCTATAGGTTCGCCTTTTGGTGAAAGTAAAGGTCTTGTACGTGTTTATGAGGATATAGGAGGCATGTGGACACAAAAAGGTACAGATATAGTAGGTGAAGAATATAATGATGATTTTGGAATTTCCGTCAGTTTTAATGCGGCTGGTAATAAACTAGCTATTCTTGCTAAGAACAGGAATTACCCTATTTATGCACGTATATATGAATTTTCTGGAGGCGATTGGTCGCAGATAGGGTCAGATATTCTTGGGGATGATGTTATAGATAGTACTCTCTCTAAAAATGCTACTGTAAGTTTAAATGATGCTGGAAACATCGTAGCCATACAATCCCCCCAAAAGTATAATAGTAATCCCGCAACTCTTTTTAGTTTAATACGTGTCTATCAACAAGTAGGGAATTCCTGGGAACAAATAGGGGCAGACCTCGTTGGAGCAGATAATTATATTGGAAGCGATGTAATCCTAAGTGCCGATGGAAATATAGTAGCTTTTAGCTCTCCTTTTAATAACTCCGATGGTGATGACCCTGGATTCGTAAGTATCTATGAAAATGTAGATGGTGTTTGGACACAAATAGGTACCAATATCAATGGAGAAGGAGTGGCTTCAGCTTTTGGATACTCTGTAAGCTTAAGTGCAGATGGTAGTATTATTGCTATTGGTGCGTTTGGACAAAATGATACGGCTGGTAAAGTATATGTATATCAAAATGTAGGTGGCGTATGGACACAAATGGGCTCCGGAATAGCCGGAGAAGCCCAAGGTGATTATTTAGGGTATTCCGTGAGTTTAAGTTCTAATGGTAGTATAGTTGCTATAGGAGCTACTCGCAATGACGATAATGGTATTAATTCTGGTCAAGTGCGTGTATATAAATATTCAGGGGATACCTGGCTACAAGTAGGAGAAAATATGGACGGAGAGGCTCCTTATGATGGATCAGGATGGTCTTTGAGTTTAAGTGCAGATGGCTCTAAGGTTGCTATTGGTGCAAGATATAATGCTACTAATGGCTCGGGTTCTGGTCACGTACGCATCTATGAAAATGTGGTCGATTTAAGCAATGAAATTTCGGGCACCATTCTATTGGATGTAGATGCTAATGGCTGTGATGCCATGGATGTTCCAGTTCAGAATTATAGAGTAAAAACAAATAATGGACCTAATCGTTTTGAAACATTTACCCAAAGCGATGGAAGCTATCAACTATTTACCAATGCTGGCGATTTTACAACCACGGTACCTAACACGTTACCAAGTTATTTTACCATGACACCCGAGGAACACAATTCAACCTTTGTGGGCTCTAATAATACGGATACAGCTAATTTTTGTATCGAACCGGTTGGTACCTATAATGATTTAAGCATTGCAGTTCTACCAACTTCAGGCAACCCTAGACCTGGTTTTAATACAAATTACCAAATAGTGTATCGCAATTTTGGTAGCACGCAAGCTAGTGGAACCTTAACGTTTGAATATAATGAAGCCAAAATACAGTTTTTAACAGCTAGTGAAACAACTAGCTCGCAAACCAGTAATACGTTAACCTTCGATTATGCCAATTTAAACCCATTTGAATCTAGAACCATAGAGATACAAATGAATGTATTTCCTCCTCCCACAACAACTATTGGTAATGTGTTGCAATCTACAGTCACTATCAACCCCATAACTGGAGATGATAACGAAGCAGATAATACATTCACCTTAAGCCAAAGGGTTATTGGTTCTTACGATCCAAATGATATCACGGTTTTAGAAGGAGAAGAAATTACCATAGAACAGGCAGATAAATACTTACATTACTTGATAAGATTTCAAAATACAGGAAACGCAAGTGCTATCAATGTGCGAGTTGAAAATATATTAGAAAACAAATTAGATTGGGATACCATGCAATTAGAGAGCTTAAGTCATAACGGTCGCGTAGAAATTACAGACGGAAATAACGTAGCCTTTGTATTCGATAATATCAATCTAGCAGATAGCACGACTGATGAACCCAACTCTCATGGCTATATTGCTTATAGAATAAAACCAAAAGCCAATGTGGTTTTAGGTGATGTTTTTTACAACACGGCCGATATCTATTTCGATTTTAACCCTGCCATTATAACCAATACAGCAACAACTGAAATTGTTAGTGCCTTATCTGTAGAAACGTTTAATGCTAAAGGTTTTAAGATTTTTCCAAATCCTGTATCTCATCATCTGAACATACAAAGTAAAGCAGGTTTTGATGCCATAGTTATTTATGATCTACATGGGAGACCATTAAAAACGAAGGCTCTAAGTGTTCCAAGTTTAGAGTTTGAATTAGATGTTGAAGGTTTGTCGAGTGGCATGTATTTTATTGAAATTCAATCAGGTAACGAAAAACAGGTTCAGAAATTTATGAAGCGATAAAGTGTTATTTCAAGACTTAAACACCTCATGTTTTTTAAGAGAACTTTATGAAAATTCGCTTTATTAAATATTTATATGTTATTAGAAAAAAATACAACGAGAATTACATTGGATTTACAAATTATGAAGAAATCTAAAAATTAGCTTTTGTGCGGCTGCAAGCGTTGGAAAATTGTGTTTAGAAAAATTACTGCGTAGCATAATTATTTTTAAAAAGCAATCGAGCGTTTTTGGCAAGAGACAATTTTACATAACGACTAATTATAGCTACAAATCTGTAAACGTGAAGTTTCTTGAGAATCGTGTATTTAAAAAAACATGTATGGGATTGTACAGAATATGAAAGTTATGACAAAGGCTTAATTGTACTTGTAACGAATGTTTAAAGACCCGACTACAAATGCTACTTATGAAAACAAAGACTTTGTGGGATATTTTACATAATATTGAATTATAACTATCAAATTATATAACATGTAATTTGTACTATAATGGCCTGCGTTATGTAACCTGAGCTTTGGCTAAAAGCGAAAGTTGTTACTTCTGTTTCTTAAAAAAAATTATTCTAAAAGTTTATTCTACAATGTTAATGGAACACTTTTTTTACGAAACGACGTCAAGTCCTACGAAGCTTTTTCTGCGAAGTAGGATAGGAGAGAAGTGAAATGTGTGTGGAATGGCAATTGAAATATTTTTCTTATATTTATATCAATCATTAATATTTAGTGATTAACCTCTCCCTTTTGCAATTTTAATAGCGCATTATTAGCAAATCAAAAATACCTGCTATTGGGTATTTCAGTAATTATTAAATCTGATTACTTTGCTACATGTAACGATATTAACTATTAAAATTGTAATCCAATGAAATATCCAAGACCAACTATTTTAACAATTTTTATTACTTTATTTACAATTGTTACTTATTCCCAAACAATTCAAATTTACCATGGATTGAAAGGAACAACAACAATAATTGATAATGAAAAAAAGAGTAAATTTTCGTACCATCAAGGTGATGAAATTACGATTGAGGTTATTAATGCACATCCTGCATTATACACTTATGAATTTAATAATGAAGAAATAGAAATTACTGACCCTGATGCACCAGACATAACTGGACTTATATCTGTATTAACAACTAATTTAAAAATTGATTCTGGTGACAAAGCAAGTTCCAGAATATCTGGAGGAACAACAAATTGGCCAACATTATACTCAACTAAAATTAAAGAATTTAAAGAGGCAATTAAGAAAGCAGATGAAATAATAAGAGCATCTGATACACCAAAAAACATAAACGATGCACGATTATATTCTACAAATGGAGGTTTTCTTTATGCACAAAAAGAACTGAAAAAAATTGAATTGATTCAAATTGAAGATTTAAATAAATATGTTGAGGATTGGAAAAATAAAGTTAAAAGCGATGAGGCACCATATTTCTATGATAAAACGGTTGAATTGGAACTAACATTAATGGAATTATATGATAATCATATCCAGACTTTGGCGAATAGAATTATTGAAATTAAGAATTCGTATGGAAATGATGTAAGTACTACTAAAAGTTATACCATTACTTTAAATTCAAAAATAAATAAAATAACTCTTAATGTAAAAGCAAAAAACGAAAACATTAATATTCGTGAAACTGGAGAGGAATTAATTACCATCGAACTTACACCATATTTTAAAAGACCAATTTTAGAGTTAGTACCAATGGCACTTATGCATAAATCCAAAGATGGGAAGTTGTTTTCTATTGAAAATGGATTAATTAATGAAGCTAGCAATGAAGAATTTAATTTTAGTGTTGGTGCAACGCTAAATCTTAATCTTTTAAACTGGGGAGAAAAAAAAGAGTTTTCTTTAGGAACAGGAATTGGATTCGCTCTTGCTGAAGATAAACTTGACAATTTTTTCTTTAACGCTAATGTAAATTATAGAAACTGGGTTAGGTTTGGTGTTGGTTATGGTTTCTTACGGACAGCAACTGGATTAAAAAATGATTTAAAAGCAGGTGACGCTGCTACTAACATATCTGATATATCTGATGTTATAACTTTTGAAAGAAAACCTGCTATATTCTTCACATTTGTTATTCCTGGTTTATCACTTCCAATAAGTAAATAGATGAAAAAATTAGTATATTTTTTGCTTGTATTAACGCTTTTTTTTCAATGTAAGAATGCTGAAAATCGTAAAAGTTTAGAAAACGAAATAAATAAAGTTGAATTAAAAGGAATTGACTCTACTACTTATGAAGAAATTTACACGATTTCTGAAAATTATGAAATAGAAGATTTATCACCAAAAATAGAAAAATCTGAAGTTCAAAAAAATAGTTTTAAATCTATTTTGAATTACGAAAAAACAACATTGAAACAATGGGTGGCTTTACCTGAATATATGGATTCTATAACAACTTTTTCGTCTACTGATAATACTAATATTGTTAGATGTGCTACTATAGATAGAGCAAGTAAGAAAGCAAAAAGAACTCCTGTTTCAAATGTAGAAAAGAAAAATAGTTTCTTTTTATTCGGAATGGCTAAAATTCATATTCCTATTCATGTTCATGTTATCAATAATAATTTTGGCTATATGTTTAAAAATGATAGCCAGCTTAAGTCTATTAATGCTAGTGTTACTGAATCACAAATAAATAAACAAATTCAGGTGTTAAACAATGAGTTCAATAAATTTAATATATCATTTGAATTGACTTCAATTGATAGTATTAATAATACAAAATGGAATGTTTCTGGTGCTAAATTTTATTCTGATAAATTGCATGATGACATGGTTTATGATTTAGCTAAAGAACCTGAAACACATATGAATTTATATATAATAAATGGAAGAAATAATGGTTCACTACTTGGTGAAGCATCATTTCCATGGGATGATTCTTCAAGTAGATATGATGATTATGTAGTAATAAATTGTCGGACTATTCCTGGCGTATATGAAAAACAAAATTATATAAACAATCAAGGGAAAACATTAATACACGAAGTAGGTCATTATCTTGGATTGTGGCATACATTTCATGGAAGAGGAGATTGTAAAGATATTGCGAATAATGGTTGTTATTGGGGAGATAGAGTTACTGATACACCAGCTCAAAATGTTTGTTATGATGAATTTTGCGATTGTAATGGTAAGCCATGTGATTCATGCTTAGATGATCCAGGGAATGATCCTAATGATAATTACATGGGGTATATACCAGATAACTGCATGGACAATTTCACGACAGGTCAAATATCAAGAATTTTTAAATCGGTATACTTTCATCGTGAAACTTTTTTCTATGAGAATAGTTTAGACGAATTCGATTTTATAAATTAATTAAAAAGTTTTAGTCCTGATGTTTATGCAACAACTTAGTAGGAAAAAATAATATGTGTGGAATAAAAATTAATGCTTAAACTCTTTATCCAACCAAACACCATATTTTAACCACAACTCATAAGTAACAAGCCATTTTGAAATCCAAGGAATTGTATCTACAAAATTAAATTGCATACATGGAGACAAATCACTTGGATGATATAAACAAAGGCTATGGTTATTGTATAAATGTGGAACTTTCCTAAATTTAATTGCCTTATCTATCACAAAAATGTTTTCTTTTCTGCCTTTTTTGTTTGGGTCATACTCGAAAACTATTTCATAATTGTTTTTGCAACCTTTGGGCTTAATTTTCCCACCTCCAATAAGTTTCCCATCTTTAACAAATGATTTAATCCAATCAAAGTTATCCTCAATTAACTTTTGCTGAATGTGTACACTAATGAGGTCTTTTGTTATATCTAGCGGTCTATATTTTTTATTCATAATGCTACTCAATATCTCCAAAATTTCTATTTTCTTTACTTTTATAGCCTGTAGAACTGTTTACATTCCCTGATTTATCCACGAAAGCATTTCCAGACATTATTGTTACTCCAGCAGCTTCTAATTGATTCCCTTCATTTTTTGCTAACTCTTTTAATTGCTCTGTAAGGATTCCTTTAATTCTATCACTTCCAAACAATTCTTCAGCAACTCCAAAATCTCCATTTTTTAGTTTTTCCCATTTCTCCTTATAACTTTTAGCAAAAGCAATAAATTGATTGTAGTACTCTTTCTCTTTGTCCCATTTTTCAGTAAAATCTTCATCTGAATTTACTGGGTTCAAAACTTTTATTCTTTTATATACACCTTTGCTTTCAAATAAATATTGATAATCTGCATATCGTTTTACGATTTTATTTAAAACACTATCTATAGTTTGATAAATAGAAGACTCTCCTTCATATAATTCTCCGAAAATTGTAGTTAAAACAATACTTGAAGTTTTATGTTTTGGGTTTTTCTCAAAATAGATATCTCGATATCTTTTTGTTAATTGCACAGCTCTTTTAAGAGGTTCCTTGCTATAAACATCATCATTTGGTAATTCTTCTTGTTCTGCTTTTGCCTCATTTAAAGCGGAGAATGTTCTAAATGCTTTATTTAAATTTGAACTAGATATGGTTTCTGCTTTTTGAGTAAACCAATTTGCATAGCCTTTTGGATTTGAAGAAGTCCAAGAACTTAATTCTCTATCTGGAACCATAATTTTACTATCTCCAGAAATTACAATACAACCAGGAAGAACATCCATATGAAAATCTCCTACATAATCAATTCTAGCACATCTATTTTTCTTAACTAATTTCTCTTTATATGTGTCATTATTACTTAAAACTCTAATTAAGTGATTATATATTTCTGATGAAGTATAATTATAATAAGGATCTCTTATTTCAACAGTAATATCTAAATCAAATTCTTCTTTGCCTCTTGGTTTTACAGTTGTACCTATTGCTTTTGAACCTTGTGGATAAACTAAAAAATCAACTTTTGAAAAAAACACTTCATCTTTTTCTAGTATATCATATACCGCATTGTAAGCCGATTCCATTCTCTGTTTTCTTGTTTCATCTAATTCTAACGAAACTGCAATTCGTGTTAATATGTCTTCTCTTTGTAGACCATTTTCATGTAAATATTGTTGTAAATTCATTTTTATATAATGTGTTTAGTATGTTGTCCAATTCTTGTTTTACTATTATTAAAGCATTCCTTTTCAATTTCATCTCTAGTGACAAAAGCGTAATCATTTGTGATAGAATTGCTTGTCATTAATTTTTCTAATTCTTTAGTCTGTTTATTATTTAGTTCAACCGAGAAAATATTATAGATTAAAGTATGGTAAGTTTCATCTTTAAAGCGGTTTTCCTTAATTAGTAGTTTATCAACAGTTTTTATTTGTTCAGCATTTATAGTGCTGAAATTCTTTTTGCTAACAATTTTTGTTTCTACAAGCTCCTCAAAAAACTCTCTCCATATCCCAACTTCTCTATCTTTCCCAGATTTAAACCACTTAATGATTTGTGGCAAATATTTTGCTTTAACAAAAAAGCGTAAATCTTTTTGGTTTTTCTTATCAGATTTTGGTTCAGCTTCCCATTCTTTAATAATACATTTATTACCTACTAATTTGTACACACCACCAACAGGTTGATATTGATCAATTTTACTACCTCCTACCAATAAATACTTTTCGCTTCCGTGAAGTTTTATTCGTAAGAGGTAACTTAATGATACATATACTTTTTTATTAGGAATAAAAATAGAACAGTTCAATGCTTTCCAAAAATAGCGTCCATAAGAATTAATTATTTCATAAAAACCAACAACAGAAGATGTAACACCAGCTACTGCTAATCCAACAAGTATTTCTTTGTGAAAATCAGAAACATTAGTTAAAACAAAATATCTAACAAAAAGATAAATTGTAGATACAATGAGAATTACAAAGTATATTATAAGTCGTTTACCTTCTTTTCCCATTATTAACTTTTATTAATTTATATGTTAACCCTAAAACCAAAACAGACAATAAAATTTTGACTTGAACACTATTCTCTTTGCCTTTTTGTACCCAATTAGCAAAATGCTCACAGTTAAAATTTAGCAAACTGTATTTTTGACCTAATCTATGATATGCTCTATTTATCGCTTGGTTTCTTTGAAAATCTGTACCTTCAAATGGTTTTATTCTTACAGGCTCATAGTCTACTAATAAATCAGATAATTCTGATTCAGATAAAACTTTAACACCATCTTGAAGGTTTCCTATAAATGTTTCGTTTCCTACATAAACAACATAATGATTAAGTATTCTACCTAATCCATTTTTTTTTTTGCTACAATTACATCTGCTGGATATAATTGAGAATTCAATTGTAATTTTTTACTCATACTTTTTTATTTAAAATTATTTTTCTTTTCTAACTCCTTTAAATTTACCTCCAGATGTTTTTACGTCCATAAATTTTCCAGTTTCTGTATCTCGTTTTACATAAAGATTTGTTTTAGGGTTTAGTACTTGAGAGCGTTGTTTTACTGCTCCTTTTCTTGCGTTGTCTCCAATTGGTTTGTTTTTAGCCATTTTGTTTTTTTTAAAATTATTAATGCTATCTATAAGTACTATGCTCATAATATTTCATAATTTGCCATATGCATGGCGAAAAAATAAAATCCATGAGCATATAATAAATAGAAAGCGCTTCTATGTTAAAAATTAACAATGAAATATCTGAAGTCCTAAAAAATTGTGATATAGATAGCTTGATAAGAAGAATGCAAGCATTTACTATTAGCAAATTAGGATATAATAAAAAAAACTATGATGGTTTAGAACCATTAGATTTTGTATTCGCTGTATTTGAAAAGTCTCTTTCTGGTGTTAGAAATTGGGATAAAAATAAAATTGATTTTGAAGGTTTCGTTTTTGGGTCACTAAAAAGTGATATTTCTGCTTCAATTGAAAAGCAAAAAAGACGTAAAGAAATTCCCAATGAAGAAATTATAGATGAATCTTATATATTAGACCTCCCTGTATTTTCAGATGAAGTTGGATTTGAAGATACAACAATACAGAAAATAGATTACAAAACACAAAAACTAGACTTTTTAGAAAAACTAAAAGATTCAGAAGCAACTGACCTTGAAATATTAATCTTTGAGTGTTGGTGTGATGAAATATTCAAACCTCAAGAAATTGCTGATTTTCTTGAGTTAGATGTAGCCAAAATTTACAATGCCTTAAAACGTTTGCAAAAAAGGCGTAAGAACATTTTACAAAAAAAATCATGAGTAAATTAAAGAATAACATAGATAAAGGCGTCACAGAATTTTATTTAAATCTAGATGTTGATATTATTAAAGAATCTTTAAAAGATGATGGAGTAGATGTAATAAAAGAAGATGAGAAAATATCTAAATTCTCAAAGAGGATTAAGTTTATGAATAAAGCCATCGTAATAAAAGAAAAAACGGATAATTTATTAGAAACTATTGTTTCTAAATTTCAAGAAGCTATTGAAAATAATATTGATAAACCAATTGCTTCTCTTAAAAAATTAATTGAAGCTAAAGAGCTTTCAGTTCAATTCAGAAATTTAGATAAGTTGACTGAAGAAGAAATAAAAGAGATAATTAAAGGTAAAAATTTAGTGGACTTGATGGACGAATTAGATGGAGAAACTGATTAAATACACAAAAGGCTCTGCGTGTGCTAGAGATTTATTATGTGATAATGGATTTGATAATTTAATAGATTTCCCATTAGATTTATTTGCTAGTGGTTTAGGTGGTACAATTATACATAAACCAATGACCAATTCTGATGGACGTATCATTTTTGGAAAAAAAAACACAATTATTGAGATTAATGATGGTATTCTTTTTGAAGAAAAAAAAAGATTCACAATTGCACACGAAATAGGGCATTTAGTAATGCACAAAGGAATTGATATACACAATGATAATGAAGCAACTATGTCTTGGTTCAATAACAAGGAAAAACAAGCAAGAAATGGTAGAGTAGAGTATGAGGCAAATCAATTTGCATCAGAACTTTTAATGCCTAGCATAATTTTTTATGAAAAACAAAAAGGTAAAAAATTTTCACCAGAACTATTAAGAGATTTATCAAGTTATTTCAAAACAAGTCTTACTTCTGTTGCTTTTAAATATTTGGAGTTAGGAGATCATCCTATTTGTTTGTTTCATTCTTTTAATAAGGTTGTAAAATATTGGATGAGAAATGATGATTTTCCGCACTATATTATGGACAAGACTAAACTTGCACCACCTGAAGACTCTGTAGCAATGGAATATTTTGAGAAAGGAAAAATCCATATGAAAGGAAAATCCAAGCAACCTATATGGAAATCCACTTGGTTAGAATTGAAGAATTGGGAGAATGATAATGACTTCAATTTTTATGAGTTTTGTATAATAACGCCAGCATACAATACTGTTATTAGTCTTGTATGGGAAGATTGATTTTTAACATTATGTAAAATAGAATTCCGATATTAAACTTGGCCTCATAAAATTTTGGTCAAAACAATAGGAGAAATGAGCGTCCATATTTTAGGCTATACAAATGTAATTATCCTGTGGATGATTGTATTTGGATACAACACTTTACTAAAAGGCTACTTCAAATCGTATTTAGCTAAAAATGTACTTTGCGTACATTTTCTTAACGCTAAATAGTCTAAAATATAGCGAATGAACCGTTAATTGTTTCCAAAATTATATGCTGACTTGAATTTTTGTTTCTTTTGTTTCAAGACAAAAGATAATGAAAGATAAAAAAAAAGATTAATTTAAATTCTACATATAACAAGTGTATAGAAATTTATTTTTCTTAAATTTTATACTCTTGTGGCAATCCACGAGAATCGTCTAAATTTTTTTATTACGTACATTTTATTGAATACACGAATTTTCTAACGAAGCAAAACGCTAGCTTTTAAATCGCGCTGGCATGCGGTTGGAAATTGTGTTTAAAATAAATTGCAAGAGCAATTTTATTATAAAAAGCAATCGAGCGCATAGGCAGCGGATATTTTACATAACGACTAATTATAGTTCAAATTTTTAGTTCTGAAGCTTCTTGATAAATCGCGTATTTGAAAAAACTTGAACCATTGTACAGAATATTCAATTTATACGAGAAGTAAAATACTAATGTTTAATGACCCAAGTACAAACGTTTATTGTGAATACGACACATTGTGGGATATTTTACATAATATTGAATTATAGCTATCAAATTGTATAACATGTAATTTGTACTATAATGGCCCGCGTTATGTAACTTGAGCTTTGGTTAAAAGCGAAAGTAAATATTAAAGTTTTTTGAAAAAATTTATTCTAAAAGTTTATTCTATAATGTTAATAGAACACTTTTTATGCGACGACGTAGGAGGTAAGCGTAATATGTGTGGAATGACAATACTTTATATATTTTTAATTATACCTGACAGTATGACAATAATTATTGAATAACATCGATAATATTTACTGTTAATCCTTAATTTTTTGCGTAATTTTTTATGGCACAAAGATTGACTTCTTCAATGCGAAACTTAGAGCAATAAAAAAAAGAAAAATGAGTGAATTAAGTACATATAGCGTATTACATAAAAAGATAACGACCTTTGTTGATTGGGTAAAACCTGAATCAGAAAAACGAGATGAAATTAAAGAAAGATCAAACAAAGTACGAGAAAACATTAAAATTAAGGCAGAATCAAACGGCTACAATTTAGTTGTAGTTTCTACTCCTAATGCAGGTTCATTTACTACAAAAACTGGCTTAAGAAGACACTTTAGAGGTGATGCTGAAGTAGAAGGTCTTGATGTTGATTTACCTTTCGTAATTCAAGATAATCAAGATGGTTATGCATTATATAATTTATTAGATATTTTCCTTAGAATTGTTGATGATTGCTATCCAAACGTAGAAAAAGAGAAAACGAAAAGTTCAATTAAGCTTAAATTTCCTGATAAAATAAATTTAGACATAGTTCCGATGTTAGAAGCTGAGACTATTCACGAGCAAGTATTAATACGTTCTAACGGAGAAAAAATTAGAACGTCAGTTAAAAAGCATGTTGAGTTTATAAAAAAAAGAACTAACGCTAGTAATGATGAAGTTGGCAGAGTAAAATATAATGAATGTTTAAGACTATTCAAGTGGTGGAGAGACTCACAAGCAAATGATTCTTATACATTGGGTGGAGATAATTCTCCATCAAGTTTCTTAATTAATTTATTGACAGCCAAAGCTTTTGATAAATTGTCAGTAGAAAAAACTTATGCAGAAACCCTTGCTATGTGGTTTGGGTATTTAGCACATATGGTTAGATCAAGAGAACCTATTTTATTTACAGATTATAATACGCCAATTAAAGACCATAATTTATGGACTGTTATGGATCCTGTTAACCTAGAAAATAACGTTGTAAAGAATTGGAATTCATTAAAAATAGATGAATTGGCAAGTTGGTTAGAAGATGGAAGGGATAATTGGAGTAGAATAATAAGGTACGATTTAGAGAATGACGATTCTAAATCAATGGATCAATTAGTTGAAATTTTTGGTAATTCATTTAAAAATCACACAGTATAATTATGAGTACAAGTTACACGAGATCAGAATCATCAACATATACAGAAGCTAGAGCCAGATATGTTATGGGCAAAGTACAGGAAGATTTGTTAGGTTTAATGAGCAGAGGACTTATTAATTTAGACAGAGTTAATAGTATTAAAAAGGATGTTCTTTATTTATTAAATAAAGAAGCCTTAAAATATTTTCAACTACAATTTAAGACTCCTGAAGGAAATGAAGTCGGCGGATTACATTATGAAGTGCAATCGAGTGGTCAAATCCATTCCGATGAGGATTCCGGAAGAATAAATTATTGGTTATTATCAAGTGATACAAAAGTAAATTTATTAGTACAGCTCAATAGAAGTAGTGAAAATATTGACGAAGTAGATAAACAATTAGAAGAATGGGGTTGGGGAAATGGTAGTGCTTTAACAGGAACTCGTGAAGTTTTGAAATCATATTCTAAAGATGGATATGGCTTAAATCAAAGTAAAATTGGAACATGGTAAATTTATTTAATATTGACCATCCGAATAAAAACTCTAAAAAAGAGTATGCTGAACTAATTGGAATAGATGAAAATAAATCTAACTTACTTTCTTCATTATCCCTTTTATTAGATAGTAACAAAATTAAGGATTGGCAATCGAAACACCATAAAAAGGAAATATCTATAGTTAATCAGATTTATTCAGGTACTCCTTTGGTTATTTTATCTGGTGATGTAGGTTGTGGAAAAACAGCACTTGCACAATCTATCGCAACTCCATTAGCTATAAAATTAGAGAAGAAAATTACGGTTTTTGAAACACCATCTAATATAAGAGGTAGTGGATTAGTAGGTGAAATATCAAACAGAATAACGGAAGCTTTTGAGCAAGCCAAAAGAAAATTAGGTAAAGATAAATTTGGAATTTTAATTATTGATGAAGCAGATGACATTGCAACCAGTAGGTCACAAAATCAAGCTCATCATGAAGATAGAGCTGGTCTTAATGTGTTAATTAAACAAATTGACTTAATTCGAAAAGATGACATTAATCTTGCAGTTATCTTAATAACAAATAGAGTTGATACTCTCGATCCAGCTGTTAGAAGAAGGACATCATTGCATTTAATTTTTGAACGCCCGACTGGAAAAAAAGTAGATGAAGTTATTAAATATATATTGAGAGATATCGAATATGATAGTTCTAAATTTGAAAATATTGTAAGTTATATTCAAGATCAAGATATTCCATATAGTTTTTCTGATTTAATACATCGTGTTACGAAACAGGCTATTTACAAAGCCATTGAATTAGACTGTCCTTTTTCAGTTGATTTATTTAAAGCAAGTCTGGAAAACACAATACCATCTCCATTAATCGATTAATATGAATAAATTAGATAATAATATGCCCGAAGGACTAATAATAATAGCTCATTGTGTGCACGCAGAAATATCAGAAAAGGAAATTCTTGATGCTCTTCCGGATAATTTAAAAACTATACCAAGAAATTTTATTAAAATCTCTCCTATAAAAATAGATATAAAAGAGGCTTCTAATTTAAACTGGGATGATATATCTAGGAAACAGGTAAAGGAATTTGATGAAAAGGTTAAAATTAAATTAGACTTAAATCCAAATTATACTGTAGTATATGCTGGGTTTGCTCCCATACCTTTAATAGTACATTTAGGATCTTTATTTAGTAATTGGTCCAAAATTATATGTCTCTTTAAGCATCATGAAGACCATAAATGGTATTATTCTTTTGACACCATTAAACAATTGAATTATAGTGACATAAAGACTGAAGAACTAAATATAAATGCAGACACTCTCAATTTATCCGTATCTATTTCCAATAAAGTTTCAAAAGAATCATTAGAAGGGTTAAGTATAGATAGTGTAGGTGCAGAAATTAGCTTTGGATTAACTAATCCAGATTATGATATTCTTTCTAGCCAAAGAGATTTGGCAGATTTCGCTAATAAAACACATGAAATTTTAAAAAGCATTTCTGAAAACTATCCGAATGTTAATAGGATAAATTTGTTTGCTAGTTTACCAGTTGCATGCGCTTTTATTTTTGGAAGTAAAATTCAACCGAACGTTCATCCTCTTATACAAACTTTTCAGTATAATAGGACTGAAATTCCAAATTATGAAGCTGCAATACTTGTAAATACTGATTATGAAAATATAGATTATAAAAAGGTTCTTTTAGTTGTTGCTACTGAAATAGAAGCTAAAGAACTGCTCAAACAATCTAAAAGTTATGGTAAAAAACCACAGCCTAATGATTCATATGAAAAGCTGATTATTTGGAATCTTGGAAGAATCAATAATAGTGAATTGCTAATGGTAAAAACTGGCAATATGGGTTCTGGTGGTCCAGCTGGAGCAACACTTACAATTGGAGATGCCATTAAAAAAATATCTCCTGATTTTGTTATTATGCCTGGAATTGCATTTGGCCTGAAACAAAATAGTCAAGAAATAGGTACAGTTTTAACATCTAAACAAATTGAACCTTATGAATTAATGAAGGTTAAAGAAGATAATATAGAAATCAAAAGAAGTGATACAATACCTGCAAGTATACATTTGTTGAGTCGATTTGAAAACGCAGCTTTGCAATATGATGGAGACATACGATTTGGCCAAGTATTATCAGGAGAAAAGTTAGTTGATAATAAGTTACTAGTCGAAAAATTTATTTTGAAATATCCAGAAGCTATAGGTGGTGAAATGGAAGGAGCTGGTTTGGTAAGTGCTTGTCACAGAGAAGAAGTAGATTGGCTTTTGATAAAAGGAGTATGTGATTGGGGTTATGATAAAAATGCAGCTGGTATAGATAAGGAGAAAGACCAAGAGCTTGCTATAAGAAATGTTTGCGATTTTTTGTTTTATACTATTATGAATTTCAAATTATAGATAATAATAAAATGGAAGATTTTTTATGGTATAAAGTTTTATATTATTGGTGCTTTACAAAGAATCCTATAGGTTCTGGTCTTACAATTCCTTTTTTAATTGGAGTAGAGAAGAAGTTTGGTAGAGGAGAGGATTATGAAATTGATGACCTGTTAACAGAGTTCCATTCAATTGAAGGCGATTTTTCAATTACGATTAGTAATTGTCAAAATATCAATATTGATGTTTGCTGCTTAGATATACTTAATGAACAAGAAAAAGGGTACTACCAGAATTTTGGTTCAATATATTTAGAAGTAAATCATTATAAGGAATCAAAAACCTTTAATGACTTCAAATTAATTGTTATATCTGAATACATCTATTTTATTGAACAAAATAATTATTCCGTAAATAATGGTTTATGGAGTAATTTTACTGATGCTGACTTAAAATTGATTAATAACATTATGTAAAATAGAATCTCGATTTTAACTTGGCCTCATAAAATTTTGGTAAAACAATAAGGTGAAGTGAGCGTCGATATTTTAGGGGTTTAGTAATACAGTTTCTTAAATGTTTCAATTATACAAGGGATTTCAAAGCAATGTAAACGAGTTCCAATGTTTCCTAAAATATAGCGAATGAACCGTAAATTGTTTCCAAAAGTTTATGCAGCCTTGATTTTTTTGTTTCTTTTTTTATCAAGAAAAAAAGATAAGAATATTTTTAAAAAAGGATTAATTGAAGTTCTACAGTTAACAAGTGTATAGAAATTTTTAAGCAAGGATTTGAGCGAGGGAAAATTTTATACTCTTGTGGCAATCCACGAGAATCTCGTAAAATTTTTTATTACGTACATTTCCTTGAATCTGCGAATTTTCTAACGAAGAAAACTCTAGCTTTTAAATAGCGCTGGCATGCGGTTGGAAATTGTGTTTTAAATAAATTGCCAGAGCAATTTGATTTAATAAAACAATCGAGCGCATAGGCAGCGGATATTTTACATAACGACTAATTATAGTTCAAATTTCTAGTTCTGAAGCTTCTTGATAAATCGTGTATTTAAAAATACTTGAGCAATTGTACAGAATATGAAAGTTATGACAAAGCTTAAATATACTTGTAGCTAATGTTTAATGACCCAAGTACAAACGTTTATTGTGAATACAACAGATTGTGGGATATTTTACATAATATTGAATTATAGCTATCTAATTGTATTACATATAATTTGTACTATAATTAATATTATGTAAAATAGAATTTATAAGAACCACTATCTAGTTCCAATTCGTATTAAAAACATAGATACTTAATCTATATTTTTAATAGTATGTAAAATGGACTTTTTAAGAACTACTCTATAGATTTCATTGGTATTAAAAACATAGATATTTAATCTATATTCAGTATTTAATCTTTACTATTTCATACCACATTATGACAAATCCTTAATTACAAATAAACTAGCAAAACATTAATAAACCGTAAGAAATTCCTTTTAAACCATACTTTTAATGTTAAAAAAACGGTTTTTTAATCGATTAATTACGCTTTTAATCCGATTTGTATAGAATATTTGTATCTTGTTAATCCCAATAATACCTAAACCTTAACCTAATGAAACCTACAAGAAATCCTTCTAAAGTGGATAAAACGCGTCTACAAATAGTACATGAATACAACATATATTCCGGATTGTATCGTTTCATTCTAAAGGTCCTAAAAAAAGCAATACCCGTTTTAATGCTGCTAATCGGTATCCTTATTACGCTCAATCACTTTATAGATATTAATGCTTCCTTAGTCCATCTCACACAAGTATTACCCGTTTATGGCGTATTAGGTTTCTTTTTCATTTCCGAAACGATACTTGGTATTATACCTCCAGAAATGTTTATTGCTTGGGCAGGAAAAATGGGAACCCCATGGCTATTTCTTTCTATCTTATCCATTCTGTCTTATTTTGGTGGTTTATTAGCGTATGGCTTAGGGCAACTGTGTACTAAAAACCCAACTTTTCATAGGTATTTAGAAGTGAAAATGGAAAAACAGCTTGCCAATTCTAAAAAATGGGGCGGATTTCTAATTATTATAGGTGCATTATTACCTGTACCATTCGCAGTTTCTTGTATGACTGCCGGAATTATAAAATTTCCTTTTAAAAAAGTAATCCTTTATGGTTCGCTAAGAATCGTACGTATTTTTGCCTATGGAATCGTTGTTTTTAATTTACTGTAAATAGATACTCCTCGCCTTTTGGAACCTAGAATTCTATCTCCTATAGATTTTTAAAGTTCGCACTTTATCTACTCTAATTTTAAACGTTAATAAAAAATTAATCTATCGTATAGTCGTTAAACATAAAGTATTTTTGCAGTCTAATTTCAATACATGAATTCTTATAAAAATCTTTTATCATTCAAACATCTATTATACGATTACCTCATTAATTTAGGTTTATCGGAAAACACTGCCAAATACCTTAATATGCTTGGTTTATTAATCGCATTGTTTCTTGTGGTTTTTGTGATCGATTTTCTTATTAGAAAAATACTGATTAATGCCTTTAATGTTTTTGCAATAAAATCGAAATCAAAATTTGATAATATTCTTATTAAAAATAAAGTACCTCGTAATATTGCGCACATTATTCCGCTTATCATCGCTTTAGAGTTCATTCCTGTTGTATTTGACGATTTTCCTTTCCTAGAGAATATTATAGAAAAAGGGCTGCAAATCTTCGGTATTATATTAACACTTTGGATTGTGCGAAGTGTTTTAAAATCCATTAAAGATTATCTTAAAACACTTCCTCGTTTTAAAGATAAACCTATTGATAGCTACATTCAAGTAATTATGATTTTTGCCTGGATGGTTGGTCTTTTCTCCATTTTTGCCATTATTTCTGGTATTTCTTTTTGGAAATTTGTAACCACCATTGGTGCCGCTTCTGCTATTATTATATTAGTTTTTAAAGATACTATTCTTGGTTTTGTAGCTAGTATTCAAGTATCCATTAATGATATGGTTCGTATTGGTGATTGGATTTCCTTTGATAACTATGGCGCAGATGGTGATGTTATAGAAATTAATCTTTCTACCGTAAAAGTGCAGAATTTCGATATGACCATTACTACCATTCCAACCTATGCGCTTATTTCCGATTCGTTTAAAAACTGGAGAGGAATGAGTGATTCTGGTGGTAGACGAATTAAAAGATCTATTCTTTTAAAAGCAACAAGTGTGCACTATTTAACGGATGAAGGCGTTGAAAAGCTTAAAAAAATTGCACTTATTTCAGATTATCTGAAAGACAGAAAAAATGTGATTGACACCTATAATACAGAACATAATATAGATAAATCGGTATTAATTAATGGTCGTAACCTTACCAATCTTGGTGTTTTTAGAAAATATATACAGTCCTATATTGAAAACCATTCTGCCATTAATAAAGACATGACTATTATGACAAGGCAATTAGCACCAACAGCTCAAGGTTTACCGCTGGAAATTTATGCTTTTAGTAGTGATAAACGCTGGGCAAATTATGAATATATCATTTCTGATATCTTTGACCACAGCTTAGCAGCTGTTCCGTATTTTGATTTAGAAATATTCGAATTTACTACCGGAATTACAAAGGCCTAAAATAATTGTTTCGGTTCATGAGAAAATATGCTCTGCTCCGCTCCTTTCGCAACTTCAATTAAGAATACATCGATTGTTATATAAACTAAAAAAGCCTCTTAATGCATAAGAGGCTTTTTTAATATTGTCGCAATATAGATTATTTAAGTATTTTAACTTTTACTGCATTCATACCACGTTGTCCTTTTTCAAGTTCAAAAGAAACTCTATTACCTTCTGTAATTTGGTCTATTAAACCACTTACATGGCAAAAGTATTTTTCGTTGTTTTCAGAATCAATAATAAATCCGAAACCTTTTGAGGTATCAAAAAACGAAACGTTACCAGATCTAACTGGATCGAATGCTTCTTTATCTCCTTCTAAAGTTTTAGGAATACTTACTTCAATATTGGCAGCTTTTACTTTAACTTTTAAAGCAGGATCTGGAGGCGTATCTGTTAAATTACCGTTGTGATCTACGTATGCAAACTGAATTCCTTCTGTTCCATTTTCTTCTCTGTCCGATTTACGAGCTTCCATCTTCTTACGTTTATCCTCACGTTTCTTTAAACGTTTTTTTTCCTTCTCGCTTTTGTTAAATGTCTGTTGTGATTTTGCCATTAATTTACCTAAAATATGTTTTTACTCATTAATAAGTCCCAAAGATATTGATTTCCTTACTTGTAAGCAAAAATTACGGCTTACTTTTATACATGTATATGCATTTTTTTTTAAAAGGGTAATTTTTGTAAATCTACATTTCCACCAGAAAGTAGTATCCCTATCGTTTTATTTCTGAAAACATTCTTATTCTTTAAAACGACTGCCAAAGCCACAGCACTAGACGGTTCTACTACTATTTTAAGTCGTTGATAAATGAGCTGCATGGCTTCTAAAATAGCTTGCTCCTCGACGCAAATAATTTTATGTACATGTTTCTGTAAAATAGAAAAATTTATGGCTCCCAAATGGGTTCTTAAGCCATCTGCAATCGTATTTGTGGTTATATTTACTTCTATTTTCCCGCTTTTAAGCGATCTAAAAGCATCATTCGCTTCCGTTGGTTCTCCACCAATTGCCAAACAGTTTTTACTAAAATAATGGGTTGCCAACGCTGTTCCTGCGAGTAGCCCACCACCTCCAACAGGTGCAATTACCATTTCTAAATCTGGATATGCTTGAAGTAATTCTAAACAAGCAGTTGCATTACCATGAATTACATCCATATCATTGGAAGGATGTACAAAAGTGGCTCCTGTTTCTTTCGCTATTTTATCGGAAGTGCTTTCCCTAGCTTCTAAAGTAGAGGCACATGTTGTAATTTTCCCTTGATAACTTAAAACCGCATCCTTTTTTACTTGAGGCGCGTTTTCTGGCATCACAATATAGGCAGGAACACCTAAGTTTTTTGCTGCTAAAGATAATGCTTGTGCAAAGTTTCCGGAAGAATGGGTTACTACTCCGCTACTTCTTTGTGCTTCGGTTAACTGCAGAATAGCGTTGGTTGCTCCGCGCATTTTAAAAGCGCCCATTTTCTGAAAGTTCTCACATTTAAAAAATAAATTGGCGCCACAAATAGCATTAATTCCTTCCGAAGTCAATACAGGAGTTTGATGTATATATGGTAAAATACGTTGGTGGCTAGCTAGTATAGCTTCTTTGTGTTGCATAAAAAGGATATTAGTACTGCAAAATTCAGTAGCAACGAAATATAACCACAAATAATTATTCCATGAAATTATTAAAGTGTTAATATCCCATATATTCTATTTTATCCCTTCTAATATATTGTTTATAACTCCATAAAACGGATACGTCTTTTCACTTTAAATACTATTTTAATTTATGTATTTTGCAACTTCTAAAAATTATTAAAAGGAACCATTCATACCTGATTATAATAGTTTAATAAACGGTTTAAAGGAATACAATATGTGTCCTTTAATAAAAAATTAATAATATCTAAATGAAAGTCTGTATTGCCGAAAAACCCAGTGTTGCTAGAGAAATTGCTTCTGTTTTAGGAGCAAATACGAAGCGTGATGGTTACTATGAAGGCAATGGCTATGCAGTAACGTATACATTTGGACACCTTTGTACATTAAAAGAACCAAAAGATTACAAACCGTATTGGAAAAGTTGGGATTTAAACAATCTACCCATGCTTCCAGAGCGTTTTGAAACGAAGGTTTCTAAAGACGCTGGTATAAAAAAGCAGTTTAAAATTGTAAAGAGTTTATTTGATAAAGCAGATGTTGTAATAAACTGTGGGGATGCAGGACAAGAAGGAGAACTTATACAACGTTGGGTTTTAAATCAGGCAGGTTATAAAGGTAAAGTTGAAAGACTATGGATTTCCTCTTTAACCACCGAGGCGATAAAAGAGGGTTTTAACAACTTAAAACCATCCGAAGATTACGATAATTTATACTACGCAGGATTTTCTCGTGCGATTGGGGATTGGCTTTTAGGCATGAATGCAACACGTTTGTACACCGTAAAACATGGTGGTTACAAGCAAGTACTTTCTGTTGGGAGAGTGCAAACACCTACGCTTGCTATGTTGGTGAATCGCTTTAAAGAAATTGAAAACTTTAAACCACAACCCTACTGGGAATTGCAAACCATGTATCGCGATACTTTGTTTAGTTATGAAGAAGGACGTTTTCTTAAAATGGAAGACGGAGAAAAACTAGCATCTATTGTTAAGGAACATGATTTTGAAATTGTTTCCACGACTAAAAAAGCTGGAAATGAATATGCACCAAAACTATTTGATTTAACCGGTTTACAAGTATATTGTAATACGAAATTCGGATTTAGTGCAGACGAAACGTTAAAGATTGTTCAGAAATTATACGAACAAAAAGTAGTGACTTATCCAAGAGTAGATACTACCTTTTTACCAAATGATGTGTACCCTAAAGTACCAGGTATCTTAAAACATCTAACAAAATATGCAGCGTTAACAGAACCGCTTCATGGTAAGAAATTAAAGAAAACAAAAAAGGTTTTTGACGATAGTAAAGTTACCGATCACCACGCTATTATTCCTACCGGGCAGCAAATGAACTTGCAATACAATCAGCAACAAGTGTATGATATTATTGTCCGTCGTTTTATTGCTGTGTTTTATCCAGATTGTAAAGTATCTAATACTATTGTTGTTGGTAAAGCGGAAAAAGTAAAGTTTAAAACTACAGGAAAAGAAATTCTAGAAAAAGGGTGGCGCATTGTTTTTGAAACACCTAATGCTACTTCTAAAGAAACAGGAATGCTACCTACTTTTGTGAAAGGTGAAAAAGGGCCGCATGAGCCTTCTTTTTTAGAAAAACAAACCAAACCACCAAACCAATATACGGAAGCTTCCCTCCTACGCGCTATGGAAACCGCAGGAAAACAAGTAGATGACGATGAATTGCGTGAGATTATGAAAGAGAATGGTATTGGTCGTCCTTCTACACGTGCGAATATTATTGAAACGTTATTTAGAAGGAAATATATAAAGCGAAATAAAAAACAAGTGATTCCTACAATTACAGGAATTCAGCTGATTGATACCATTCAAAATGAAATGCTGAAATCTGCCGAACTTACCGGGAAATGGGAAAAACAGTTAAAAGATATTGAAAAAGGAACCTTTAGTGCTGGAAGTTTTATTAAACAAATGAAACAAATGGTAGATCGTTTGGTATACGAAGTTCGAAGTGAAACGAAGATAGCCAATATATCTTCCGTTAATAATAAACCTACTGGAACTGTAGCGAAGAAAAAAACGGTAAAAAAGGCATCAGGATTAACTTCTGAGAAATGTCCCAAATGCAAAAATGGTAGTATTATTAAAGGAAAATCGGCTTATGGTTGTTCCGAATTCAAGAAAACTTGCGACTTTGTAATCCCGTTTAAATTTGAAGGTAAAACCATTTCCGAAAAACAATATATTCGATTATTTCAAAAAGGATCTACAGTAAACTTAAAAGGATTTAAAACAGCTAGTGGAACAGCAGAAGGTTTACTGCGCTTTAATGAAAGTTTCCAATTGGTATTAGAACCAAAAAAGGCTGCTAAAGCTACCATTCCAGATACATTGACTTGTCCGAAATGTAAACAAGGAACCGTCATAAAAGGAAAAACGGCTTATGGATGTTCTGCTTACAAATCTGGTTGTGATTTTATATTTACTTTTGATGATTTAAGAAAGAAAGCTGGAAATGAAAAACTAACTAAAGAGTTAGTTTTTAAAATATTAAGCAGTTAATATATCCTGCAAGGTTTTTAAAACCTTGCAGGATTATAAAAAAAATATCTGGATGGTTTTTGCTGGCAAAGGATCTTCTATGCTACAAAATCAAAGTTTTTTTATAAGATTCCTGCCTTCGCAGGAAATCGGGAAATGAAAAACTAACTAAAGAGTTAGTTTTTAAAATATTGAGCAGTTAATATATCCTGTAAGGTTTTTAAAACCTTGCAGGATTATAAAAAAAATACCTGGATGGTTTTTGCTGTCAAAGCATCTTTTATTCTACGCAATTAACAATATTCTTTTATTAGATTCCTGCCTTCGCAGGAAATCGGGAAATGAAAAGCTCACGAAAGAATTGGTTTTTAAAATATTAAGCAATTAATATTTCCTGCCAGGTTTTTAAAACCTTGCAGGTATTATAAAAAAAAACCTAACTGATTTTTGCAGTCAAAGGATCTTCTATGCTACAAAATCAACGTTTTTTTTATAAGATTCCTGCCTTCGCAGGAAATCGGGAAATGAAAAGCTCACGAAAGAATTGGTTTTTGAAATATTAAGCAGTTAATATATCCTGCAAGGTTTTTAAAACCTTGCAGGTATTATAAAAAAAATACCTAACTGATTTTTGCAGTCAAAGGATCTTCTATGCTACAAAATCAAAGTTTTTTTTATTAGATTCCTGCCTTCGCAGGAAATAGGGAAATGAAAAGCTCACGAAAGAATTGGTTTTTGAAATATTAAGCAATTAATATATCCTGCCAGGTTTTTAAAACCTTGTAGGTATTATACAGAAAAGACCTGAATGGTTTTTGCTGTCAAAGCATCTTTTATTCTACGCAATTAACAATATTCTATGCTACAAAATCAATATTTTTTTCATAGGAAGTATAAAACAAAAAAAAACCAACTATATAGTTGGTTTTTAATGTATTAAAATACTTTATTTAAACTATTAAATAAAATAATGTTTTTGTATTTATTCTGGTTTTCTACCGTGAATTTCTTCAAAAACGGTATCAAAATTATCACGTAAATACGCACGAAGCTTTAGTCGGTAATCGTTCTTTAACCAATCGACAAAGTTGTACGTACTTTTACTAATACATTTGGTGTATCTGCCAATTCTGTAATCGATATCGTCGCCAAGCATTTTTGCAAGACCAAGCGCATCATAAACATCTTCTGAATTTTCAATACAAATTTTTGCATGATGAATTATAGAACGTTCTAAAACCACTTTAGAAGATTCTCCATTGGTTACAGAAGCAATATATGTTTTCTTAATATCGAAGTACACATCTTTAGAATTAGAAAATTCTGCACGAAGTTCTTCTGGCATTTCATATCTAAAAGCTTCTTCTAGCTCTTCGTCATTTACAAGACCATCTAAATAGAAATTAGGTGTTCTAAAAATACGTTGCCAGTCTAAATCTGCTCCCCAAGGTCCGAAACGGTGTAAATTATTTCCTAAATCAATAACTTGAAAAGTCGATTTATTCTTTAAAATACGAGATCCCCTACCAATCATTTGGTAGTACAGTGTTAACGACTTTGTAGCTCTATTTAAGATAATAGCTTCCACTGTTGGTTCATCAAAACCAGTAGTTAAGATACTTACAGAAGTTAAAACGGCATCTGGAGTTTCATGAAACCATTTTAAAATAGCTTTACGTTCTTTTTTAGTATTGGTATTATCTAAGTGAGCAACAGGATAACCTGCTCTTCTAAACGTGTCATAAACGTGTAAAGAAGTATTAATACCATTATTAAAGATTAGTGTTTTCTTTCCTTTACATCTTTCTTCATACGATTGAATAAGCTTAGAAAGCATATCGGTATTGGTATATAAATCTTCCGAAGATTTCACGGTATAATCCCCATTTGCACCAACAATTAAGGAAGTTAATCCTACATTATACGAATAGACTTCCGCTTGCGCTAAAAATTCATTTTGAATAAGATGTTCTATAGTTTCTCCAACAATAAGCTCATTATAGTTATCGTTCATTGGGAGCTTAATATTAGAACTTAAAGGCGTTGCTGTAACTCCTAGAATAAAGGACTTTTCAAAAAACTTAAAAAGTTTAGTAAAAGAATTGTAATGCGCTTCATCAATAATTACTAATCCGATATCTGAAATATCTAGTTTTCCTTCTTGTAATCTATTATTTAGCGTTTCTACCATTGCAACAAAGCAACCGTATTGTTCTTGATCTTCTAGATTTGCTTTACTACTTACAATTTTATTTTCTACACCAAAACCAGTAAGCATACTCGAAGTTTGCTTACACAATTCAATTCTGTGTGTCATCACTAAAACTTTCTTCTTGTGATGTTTTAAATATTGCCTAACAATTTCTGAAAAAATAACTGTTTTTCCACCACCAGTTGGTAATTGATATAACAAATGATAGTCTTCCGGAGCATCCTCGAATGCTTTAAAAATTTTGTTAATTGCACCTCTTTGGTAGCTGTAAAGGTCTTTTCCAGCTTTATTTTCTTCTTGTTCTGTTGTTGTAATAACGTTCCCCATAGTTTTTTAAGATGTGCAAAAATAACATCTTTTTGGTGTTTTTAAAGGGTATTTGGAAAGAAAGTTAAAAAATAAATGTTAATTATTCCTTTATAATGATAATAGAGGCTTTAACTCCCTTGGCTAAATTCCATTGATTTCCAGAAATAACATCCCCAAAATCATCTAATATTTGAAACTCTGCGGTATTCGGTGAAACCTGACCGGTATCTAAAGCTAAAAAGTCGATTTTATTAATGCCATCTACTAATTTAAATTTAAAACCACTGTAGTCTGGCGTTAATAGGACAGATGTTTTTACAACATCACCATTTATAAATACGCGAATATGATCGCCATCAAAAGCACCATAATCTCTATACACTATATTGATATTCTTGGACTTTGTTGTATGATCCCCAAAAAACTGTGTGGTTGTATTCCCTCTATATTGTTGTTCCCTTTTTAATTCGGTATAACTGGCATGTTTTTTAATTCGATCTTCATATAATTCCCCAGGATTACCAAATTCTTCTTTATTAAACATAGAAAACTCTTCTTTTGGTAAATCTGTAGGTTGATTTTGTTTAGGAACAGTTAAACCATTTATATTATCTTCCTTCGGAATAATAAAACCTTGGTTATTTATAGGTTTCCCTTCTTCTTTAACTTCTTCCTGTATTTCTCCTTGTTCACTTTCTATAACAGGAATAGTAACGGATTTTTGCTCACTATCTATTTGCGCTTGAAGCGTAAAACTGAATAAACATAAAATAATTAAAAAGAGTAATCGCATAATATATTGGAATAATTCTATTCTCTGATTTCAAAAATCGTTCCTAAGTTTCAAATTTCCTATTAAAATATACTCTTTTTGATTTATTTAACTACTTACTGCGCTTTTTCCCTATGCTTCTACTCTCTTTAACGTAAACAAATCAGTTCGTTTATGTTAAAAAATGTTAAATTACTATTATGTATTACCTAGTACTGTAACAATTTGAAATATGTGTCGTCTATTAGGTATAACAATCAAAAAACATATATCATGAGAACTTTAAACAACAATCAATTATCAGGAACTTTAAATACTACGAAAAGCCATACTTGGAACAGTAAAAGACGTTTTAGATAATTATTTCATAAAACCACATCAATCCATCAAAAAACAAATATTATGAGAACTTTAAACAACAACCAATTATCAGGAACTTTAAACAACACGAAAAGTCATGCTTGGAATAGCAAAAGACGTTTCAGATAAATATTCCTTCAAAGCATCAATCAATCAATCAATCAATCAATCAAAAAACCACCAGAATTATGAGAACATTAGCAAAATTATCTAAAAAAGTAAGTGGTATTGTAGAAGAGCAAAACCTTATAAATAGACATGTTATTCGTTTTTGTAATTCTAACACTACCCTTTGGAAAGGAACCAGCAGGTTCGCACATTAAAAGAATTAGTCACTCTTTAAAAAGCCAGTTAACAAACTATGTTAACTGGCTTTTTTTTGCTTTGTATGTGATCTTACAAAACAAATAGCTCTTCTCTTTATTTTAAAGAGGAGTTAAAATAATTCATTTTAAGCGTGTATTTTATACTAACTCTCCGATTCCGTAAAAACGGAACCACCTCTCTTTAACAAAAGAGAGGAGCCAGTTCTTAGAAAAAATTCTGTAAACATGTGGCTCTCCTCTTATTTAAAGAGGAGAATGAATTCTAGTTTTCCTTAGAAAACTGGAAGAAAGAGGAGTTAAAGCAATTAAGTTGAAAAGCATCTTTTACACTAACTCTCCGATTCCGTAAAAACGGAACCACACCAGTAAAGACTTTAATCTTGCTATGTACAAGAATTACGGTATTGTTTTTGTGAATAGCTACATCTATTAATCTTAAATATTTACTAGCATGAGATACTCAAAATCTTCACCAACAGTAAATGCAGGTTCTATGGCAGACATTGCATTTTTATTATTAATCTTCTTTTTAGTAACCACCACAATAGCTTCCGATGAAGGCATAAACAGGAAATTACCCAGAGAATGTCCACCAAATGTGAATTGTTCTGTAGATTTAAACGAACGAAATGTATTGCGAATTGTTCTAAATGGAAAAGATGAAATTCTTATTGAAAATGAATTAGTACCCCTTCAAAAGGTGAAAAATGTAACCAAAGATTTTATTGATAATAATGGAGAAAATACTTGTTTGTATTGCAACGGAAAACAATTAGTTCATGGTTCAGACAAACCTACCGAAGCTGTTATTTCTCTTCAAAATGATAGAAGTACAAGCTATAACCTTTTTGTACAAGTACAAGATGAAATCACAAAAGCATATTATGAATTACGAAGCACCTACAGTAAAAATAAATTCCGCAAAACAGAAGACAAATTAACGCCGAGAGAAATGAAGGAAATTAGAGAAGCTTATCCTTTTAGAATAAGTGAAGCAGAGACGAAATAAGGAGAGAAGAATGGTTTTATCCTTGTTTTAAATTAAGAAAATTGCTTCGCATTTTAAGCCAAACTCTCCGAATTTATTTTCAATAAATCCACCTCTCTTTACCTAAAGCGAGGAGCACATTCTAATTATATTTGCGAGTTACCAAACACTTTCGTTTAACAGTAGTTGCAATTCCAAAAAAAAAAAAAAAAGCCTAGATTAAAAATCTAGGCTTTTACATATATTGGTATTACTATTTACTCTGTGATTCCTTCCAAATCCAAGAAAAAACTATACATTAAAGCAGTACGTTTATATCGCTCGAATCTCCCAGAAGCACCTCCATGTCCATTTTCCATATTACAGTCCATAAGCAATAGATTATCATCTGTTTTTAAGGCTCGTAATTTTGCAATCCATTTTGCAGGTTCCCAATATTGTACTTGACTATCCCAATATCCCGTTGTTATTAATATATTAGGATATGCTTTTGCTTCCACATTATCATAAGGCGAATAGGATTTCATATAATCGTAGTATTCTTTAATTTTCGGATTTCCCCATTCGTCAAATTCAAAAGTAGTTAACGGAATAGATTCATCTAGCATTGTAGAAACAATATCAACAAAAGGCACTGCTGCTACTACGCCATTCCATAATTCTGGTTTCATATTCAAAATTGCTCCCATTAATAACCCTCCTGCACTTCCACCCATAGCATATAGATGATCGCTATTGGTATATCCTTCGGTTATTAAAAACTCGCCACAATCTATAAAATCGGTAAAGGTGTTTTTCTTTTTTAATAGTTTCCCGTTTTCATACCACTGGCGTCCCATTTCTTGTCCGCCACGAATATGCGCAATCGCGTACACAAATCCACGATCTAATAAACTTAAACGCGAAGAATTAAAATCAGCATCCATACTAGCGCCGTAAGAACCATATGCATACAGCAATAACGGATTCTTTCCGTTTTTATCTAAGCCTTTTTTATAGACTATAGAAACTGGAATTTGCGTACCATCTTTAGCGGTAGCAAATTTACGCTCAGAAACATAGTTATCGCTTGAAAAATTAGGATCTAGAACTTCTTGTTGTTTTAAAACTACCGAAGTTTTGGTGTCCATATCATATTCAAAATCGGTATCTGGAGTGGTTAACGAAGAGTAATTATATCGCAATATATTGGTATCAAAATCTAAATTAGAAGTTATATACGCTAGATAGGCAGGATCGTTAAAAGGAATGTAATGCTCCTCTCCTTTCCATTTTTTAACGCGAATATTAATTAATCCAGCTTTACGCTCTTCTACAACTAAGTAATTTTTAAAAAGTTCATAACCCTGAAGATAAACATCACTTCTATGCGGAATAACATCGACCCAATTTTCTTTTGTAGTCTTTGAAACTGGTGTTTTTACTAATTTAAAATTTTTAGCATCTAAATTGGTACGAATATAAAAATGGTCTTCAAAATGATCTGCTTGATATTCTAAAACTTTTTCACGAGGCTGAATTACTTTCCAATCCCCATTTGGTGTATTGGCATCTAGGTATTGCATTTCAGTAGATAGCGTTTGCATACTCCCAATAAATATATAGGCTTTAGATTTAGATTTCCAAACAAAACATCTGTAGGTATCCTCTTTTTCTTCAAAAACCAGCTCGTCTTGTGCTTGATCTGTACCTAAAACATGCTTAAAAATTTTATTCGAGCGTAATGTTTCTGGATCTTTTGTGGAATAAAAAATAGTTTTATTATCATTAGCCCAAGTTGCGCCACCACTAGTATTACTTAATTTATCTGCTAAGAGTTTTCCTGTTTTTAAATCTTTAAAATAGATCGTGTATTGACGTCTTGAAATAGTATCAATAGCAAAAGCTATTCGCTCATTATTCGGACTCACAGCTTGAGGGCCAAAACCATAATAAGCAAATCCTTTTGCCATTTCTGGTCCGTGAAGCATAATTTCTTCTGTAGCATTTTCTGCAACTTTCTTTCTGCAATATAAAGCGTAATCTCCTCCTTCTTCATATCGTGTATAATAGGAATACCCATTATCTGTTACTGGAACGGAGGCATCGTCTTTTTTAATCCTACTAACCATTTCATCATAAAGTTTTTCTTGAAACGCATCGGTATGCGCCATAGTTTTAGCTGTATATTCATTTTCTTGATGTAAATAATCTAAAACATCTTGCGTTTGTGCATCTGGAGTTTCTGCATTTTTTTGTGCATCACTTAAACGCATCCAGAAATAGTTATCTGTTCTAGAGTCACCGTGTGTGATTATTTCTTTCGGGATTATTTTAGCGACAGGAGCTTCTGTAGTTTTCTGTCCCATAAGTTCTTCTTTGTTTTTGCAGCCAACAAAAACGAACAAAAAAGCAAATAGATAATAGATAGGTGTTTTCATATTATATAAGGGGGATTAATATTTCAAATAAATTTAGTGAATTAATAATAAAAAAAAATGTAATTCATTAAAAATCAAGTATAAACACGTGTTTCTAATAACATTTACTACAGAATCTATTTCCTGTTTATAAAAAGAAAGACATTATTATAACAAAAATAAAAACCAACAGACATACCCTTGACTTTTAGTTTTTAGGGCTTCTTTACTTTTATTATCAAAACCATGCGCTCTAAATCTTTCTAGTTCAGATCGAGAAAAAGGCTCTTCTTTATATTTAGGTGTAGGCGTAAAAAAAGGCAAAAAGAAAAAAACCATCCACTCTTCATGCGTGAGTGCTGCCTTTTTTCTTTTTACCTCGTTTTCTTATTTTTAATCTTTATTACTTTCCAAAATCTAATACGCCAACAACTTCAGCAATTCTCCTTCAAACTTATCACGTGATAAATATTGATCTTCTAACTGATTGATAAACGGAATTGGTGTTTCCATACTAGCCACACGTTTTACTGGAGCATCTAATTCTTCAAAGCAATTTTCCATAATTAAGGCTGAAATATCACTTGCTATTCCACCAAAAAGAGAATCTTCTTGCAAGATAATTGCTTTACCCGTTTTCTTTACGGAAGCATAAATAGCTTCGGTATCTAAAGGTTGCAGTGAGCGTAAATCGATAACATCTGCTTGTATATTGCTATGTTTATCTAGAGTATTTAAAGCCCAATGTACTGCTGCGCCATAAGAGATTACAGTAACGTCATTTCCTTCTCTTAAAAGAGAAGCTTTACCAAGTGGTAATGTAAAATAATCGGTTGGTACTTCTTGACGAATACTTCTATATAAAGCTTTGTGCTCAAAGAATAACACAGGATTAGGGTCGTTAATTGCGGTTGCCAAAAGTCCTTTAGCATCATAAGGAAACGCTGGATAAACTACTTTTAAACCTGGTGTTTTAGTAAACCAAGCTTCATTGGTTTGGCTATGAAAAGGTCCTGCAGCAACTCCTGCTCCACAAGGCATTCTTAGCACAACATCTGCATTTTGATTCCATCTGTAATGGCTTTTTGCTAAATAATTTACCACAGGATTAAATCCGGAAGTAACAAAATCTGCAAACTGCATTTCTACAACACTTTTAATTCCTGCTATAGAAAGTCCCATTGCTGCTTCTACAATTGCAGATTCACAGATTGGTGTGTTGCGCACTCTATCTTTACCAAAGGCTTCTACAAAACCATCTGTAATTTTAAAAGCGCCACCATATTCTGCGATGTCTTGTCCCATGATTACTAAATCATCATGACGTTCCATGCTTTGTTTTAAACCTTCGGAAATAGCATCAATTAAACGTAGTTCTTCCGACTTCGTATTTGGTATAATTTCTTGATATTCAAAATCTTGATATACATCACTTAACTCTTCACTTTCCGAAGCAACAATAGCTTCTTCCGCACCTGCTTGATCTAAAGCTTCATTTATTTCGTGTATGATTTCTTTCTTTAGGGCGACCTCAAAAGCTTCGTCTATAATACCTTCATTTTTTAAAAATTCTTGATAATTTTCTAAAGGATCTTTCTTTGCCCAAGCATCTAATAAATCTTGAGGCACGTATTTTGTTCCGCTAGCTTCCTCATGTCCGCGCATTCTAAAGGTCTTAAATTCTAGTAAAATAGGACGAGGATTTTTACGCATGTCTTCCGCTAAAGCGTTCACTTTAGTATATACTTCTAAAATATTATTTCCATCAAGGATATGACTTTCCATACCATAACCTAAAGCGCGATCTGCTAAATCCTTGCAATTATATTGCTCGCTAGTTGGTGTAGATAAGCCATAACCGTTATTCTCTATGCAAAATAAAACAGGCAATTGCCAAACAGAAGCTACATTTAAAGCCTCGTGAAAATCTCCTTCACTAGTTCCGCCTTCTCCAGTAAAAACAGCGGTAACTTGATTTTTATTTTGTAATTTACTTGCCAAAGCAATACCATCTGCAACCCCTAATTGCGGACCAAGATGTGAGATCATACCCACAATATTATATTCTTGTGTTCCAAAGTGAAAACTACGGTCTCTACCTTTTGTAAATCCGCTAGCCTTACCTTGCCATTGTGCAAAAAGCCTGAATAATGGGATTTCCCGCGTTGTAAAAACAGCAAGATTTCTGTGCATGGGTAAAATATACTCTTCTGCTAACATGGCTTTTGTAACCCCAACAGAAATAGCTTCTTGACCAATACCAGAAAACCATTTAGAGATTTTTCCTTGTCTTAATAAAATGAGCATCTTCTCCTCTATCAGCCTAGGCTTGAGCATACTCTTATATAAATCGATTAAGGTTTCCTTTTTTAAACCTTCTTTATTGTAGCTAATTATAGCTTTAGAAAACGTTTCCAATACCTTTATTTTTATATATCAAATGTAAGTAATTTTTAATGTTATGCCACTTTTTAGTTTAATTTTACTCAAGATTTTCGTTACATTTGTAATTCGACTTATAAAATAATGATTATGGATAGAATACCTAGTGTGAACCTGAACGACTTTGTTTCAGGAGATCCAGCAAAAAAGCAAAAATTTGTAGAAGAAATTGGTAAAGCTTATGAAGACATAGGTTTTGTTGCGCTTAAAGGACATTTTTTAGACGATACTTTAGTAGATAATTTATACGGAGAAGTAAAAAATTTCTTTGACCTTCCTGTAGAAACGAAACGTAGTTATGAAGTACCAGGTATTGGCGGACAACGTGGTTATATTTCTTTTGGAAAAGAAAGTGCTAAAGGAAAAAAAGAAGGTGATTTAAAAGAGTTTTGGCATTTTGGACAGTTTGTAGAAAATGATCCAAAACTAGAAGCAGAATATCCTGCAAATGTTTCTGTTAACGAATTACCAGCATTTACCAAAACCGGTAAAGAGACCTATAGAATGTTAGAGAAAACGGCGAAATACGTTTTACGTGCTTTAGCTTTATACTTAAATTTAGAAGAAACCTATTTTGATAAATATATACATAATGGGAATTCTATTTTAAGACCAATTCACTATCCTCCTATTATTAATGAACCTAAAAATGCAGTTCGTGCAGCAGCACATGGTGACATTAATTTAATTACGCTTTTAATGGGAGCGCAAGGAAGAGGTTTACAAGTACAAAAGCATGATGGAGAATGGATAGATGCCATTGCAGAACCAGATGAATTAATGATAAATGTTGGAGACATGCTTTCTCGTCATACCAACAATAAACTAAAATCTACAATACACAGAGTAATAAACCCGCCAAGAGAACTTTGGGGAACTTCTCGCTATTCTATGCCGTTTTTCATGCATCCTATAAGTGATATGAAATTAGATGTATTAGAAAGCTGTATTGATGAAGATAACCCAAAGCAATATGAAGATATTACTGCTGGTGCATTTTTACATGAACGTCTTGTGGACTTAGGACTTATAAAAAAATAAGTAGGCAGTATTCAGTAGGCCGTGTTTACTCTAACACGCGACTGGAGACTGCCTACTAAACACTAAAAAATATGGATTTACAAGACCAACTTAAAAACTTGTTTCCAGATCATGTAGATGAAACTCCGAAAGAAGTAGATGCTAATAAAAATGATATTTGGCTTCAAGACGATCCTATTCTATGTAAATACGAAAAGCGTAAGGGAAAACCCATTACTATTTTAGAGGGATATACTGGAGCAACCGAAGATTTTAAAGCTTTAGCAAAAGAGCTTAAAACCAAACTAAGTGTTGGCGGAAGCTTTAAAGATGACAAAATTATCATTCAAGGGGATTATAGAGATAAAATTATGGCAATGCTTAAAGACAAAGGTTTTAATGTAAAACGAGTTGGCGGATAAATGACGGAGAACATCTTACATATTACTAATGGCGATAATCTAACTAGCTATTTAAGAGACCTAAGCTATCCAGGAGATTTTTTAACTTGGCACGAAATGTTGTGTGAAGGTCCGGCAAATCGACTGATTAATTCGGATGCATTTATAAAAGTTAGAAAAGACTTTTTAAAAGCATCTTATGCTATTGAAGTCGATGAAGCTCAATATAAAAAAGAACTACATAAGCTAGACGATACAGATAAATATACTGAAATTGTATTGTGGTTTGAATACGATTTATTTTGCCACATCAATATGTTGGCTGTGCTTAGTCTTTTAAATGAAAAGAAAATAAAAACACCAATTACTTTAGTTTGTAGTGGTAGAATTGCGAATGAAGATAGCCTAAAAGGTTTATGTGAACTTACGCCAGAGCAACTAGACAATCATTTTAAAAATAGAATAAAACTAAAGGAATCGGATAAAGATATCGCGGTTAGTATTTGGCAAATCTATTGTGGTACCGATCATAATTTATTGAAGAAATACATCACTAAAAAGTCCTCTTTTGAATATTTAGGTATTTGCCTGAAAGCGCATTTAGAACGTTTTCCAGATTCTAAAAACGGACTGAGTACTTTAGAACAAAATATTTTAAGCTTAATAGATAAGTACGAAATAAAATCGAAACATCATTTATTAGGATACGCTTTAAACTACCAAGGCTATTATGGGTTTGGCGATATACAATTAATGCGAATAATAGAAAACCTTGCGCTATTTTATATAGAAGAAAAGGACTCTATAAAGTTAAATAGAAAAGGACACGAAGTACTGCTTAATCATCATAATTTTGCTTCCGAAATAAATGATAATATGATTTATGGTAACGTAAACCGATTGGACTTTCAGTTTAACAAAAAAGAAAACAAACTTATAAAAACAATAACACATGGCAATTAAAGAATCGGAACTGATATTAAATCCTGACGGAAGTGTATATCATTTAAATTTAAAACCACAACATATTGCTAATGACATTATTTTTGTTGGAGATCAAGATCGAGTGGCAAAAATCACCGAGCATTTTGATAGTATTGAATTTTCTATTCAAAAAAGAGAGTTTAAAACCCAAACCGGAGTCTATAAAGGAAAACGAATTACTGTAATTTCTACAGGAATTGGTCCAGACAACATCGATATTGTACTTAATGAATTAGATGCTTTAGTAAATATCGATTTACAAACTAGAAAACCAAAAGAAATACTTACGAGTCTAAATATAGTGCGTATTGGTACTTCTGGCTCGCTTCAAAAAGATATTCCAGTAGATTCCTTTGTCATGAGTACGCATGGTTTAGACTTAAATGGCATGCTTCATTTTTACCAATTAAATAATATCACAAATCCAGAAATAGAAGATGCCTTTATTGCATTTACAAATTGGAGTGAAAATAAAGCAAGACCTATCCTTATAAATAACAGTAAAAAGTTAGAAGCCTTACTAGACAGCGATAAAATACATAAAGGAATCACAGCTACAGCTGGAGGATTTTATGGTCCGCAAGGTCGCGTTTTACGTTTACCACTCGCAGATACCGCATTAAATAACAAAATGGATACTTTTAATTTTAAGGGTTTTAGAGTTACCAACCTGGAAATGGAAACCTCTGTTATTTATGGTTTATCTAAGCTGCTTGGTCATCATGCTTTATCTGTGAACGCTATTATTGCAAACCGTGCAACTGGCGAATTTAGCGAAGATCCTAAGGCAGTAGTTAACAACCTGATAGAATATACTTTAAACAAAATAGTAGCGTATTAATTTCATTTCTGATTGTAACAGACAGGTTCTTGAAATGAACGCTTTCGCGGAAAAAATATGAAGACAGTAAAAATTGGTGGTGTACCAGAACATTTTAATTTAGCTTGGTACCTTACACTTAAAAATGGCGAATATAAAGACGAAGATATTAATCTTCGTTGGAAAGATTATTTTGGTGGTACCGGACAAATGTGTACAGCGCTTCGGGAAGGCGAAATAGATTTAGCGGTAATACTTACCGAAGGAATTATAAAAGATATCATTGACGGAAACCCAAGTACCATTGTACAAACCTTTGTAGAATCGCCATTAATTTGGGGAATTCACGTTGCAGAGCATTCCAATTATAAAACAGTAGAAGACTTAAAAGGAACCAAAGCTGCCATTAGTAGATATGGTTCTGGGTCGCATTTAATGGCGTACATTAATGCGCAAAAGAATAATTGGGACTTAGATAAAGATCTTGATTTTGAGGTTATTAAAAACTTAGATGGCGCTGTAGAAGGTCTAACCAACGACAAAGCCGATTACTTTATGTGGGAGAAATTTACCACGAAACCTTTAGTAGATGATGGTACCTTTAGACGTATCGCTAACTGCCCTTCGCCCTGGCCTTGTTTTGTTATTGCAGTAAGAACCGAGTTTTTAGAAAACAATAAAGACGATGTAAAAACCATTTTAGATATCATTAATAACACCACCAGTGAATTTAAAGATATTCCTTCTATCGATAAAACGATAGCGAATCGCTACGATCAAAAATTAGAAGATGTTCAAGAATGGTTAAGCTTAACCGAATGGTCGCAAGATGTTATAGACGAAAACACAATAGCTAACGTACAAGAAAAGTTGTTTGATTTAGATATCATTCCTGAAAAATGGAAATACAAACAATTAGTTACAAAACTATAAACCGCAAAATTCTACTAAGAGTGCGCATTTCAACCTTAAAAACCTGCTGTTTAACCACTTAATTATTTAAGACTGTTAATTTTTGTTAACTTTAATTAACTAAAATCGTATATTTGCCATCCAAACCTACAAATATTAAATTAGTTTCTTATGCTATCAACAATTACATTTCTTATTATTTCTTTAGTTTTAATCAACTTTATGCTATTAGCATTTAGTTGTAATAAAACAACAAAACGCTTAAAAGCTTTAGATAAAAACAAAGGCGTAGTTAGTGTAAGACCTACCAAGAAAGAGGTTTCAAGCCAACTTGCTCCAACTGGCAGTTAGTCTTACTAAAATGCTTATTACCAAACCAATATCCTCGATTAGCACTTAATGGAGAAGGATGACCTGAAGTTAAAATAGTATGCTTTTTTTCGTCTATCAACTTCGCTTTCTTTTTAGCAAATCCGCCCCATAGTAAAAACACCACATGCTCTTTTTCTGCACTTATTAACTTAATTACACTATCTGTAAACGTTTCCCAACCTTTTTTTTGATGACTTCCTGCTTGATGTGCTCTAACCGTTAATGTAGCATTTAATAATAAAACACCTTGTTTTCCCCAAGCTTCTAAATTACCAGAATTAGAAACTACATGTCCTACATCACTTTCCAACTCTTTATAAATATTTTTTAAAGAAGGCGGAATCGCAATACCAGCATTCACACTAAAACACAATCCATTCGCTTGACCCACATCATGATACGGATCTTGACCTATAATAACCACCTTCAAATCTTCAAAAGTACATATATTAAAGGCATTAAAAATAGCTTCCTTTTTAGGAAAGCATTCCTGATGTTTATATTCTTCCTCCACAAATGCCATTAAAGATTTAAAATATGGAGCATGAAACGTTTCGTTTAAATGTGCTTTCCAACTAGAATCTATATTATATTGCATCTTTTTATCCAAATTTTAAGAAAGTCTAAAATAATACTATCTTTAAACTTGATACCCTTTTTAGCATTTATTATATATGAAAAAATTAAAATTTCCATCTGCACAAACCATTTTATTTATAATAGCAGGATTAGTTACCCTACTAACTTGGGTCGTTCCAGCTGGTAAATACGAAACTTTAGGCTACAATAAAGACGATAATACATTCACTAGAATTAGCATAGATAATTCGGAAACCATTCCTGCAACGCAGGATAATTTAGAAACACTAAATATCAAGATTCCACTAGAGAAATTCACAAATGGCGATATTTACAAACCTATAAACATACCTAATACGTATCAGAAACTAGAATCCAAACCACAAGGTGTTTTAGCATTTATAAAATCACCAGTAAAAGGGATTATAGAGGCTGCAGACATCATTTTCCTTGTTTTAATTATTGGAGGTCTCATTGGTATTATTAATAGTACCGGTGCTTTTGATGCGGGAATAAACTGGCTCGCCAATGCATTTAAAGGGCGAGAGTTTATCCTTATTATTTTAGTTACCACATTGGTCGCAGCTGGAGGAACTACCTTTGGCTTTGCCGAAGAAACCATTGCCTTCTTCCCTATTCTAATTCCCGTGTTTTTAGCAGCAAAATATGATGCCATGGTTGGTATCGCTTGTATCTTTTTAGGAAGTTCTATCGGTACCATGTGTTCTACTATAAATCCGTTTAGTACGATTATAGCAAGTGATGCTGCAGGAATAGCGTGGACCACAGGACTTGGCGGAAGACTATTTATGTTAGTTACCTGCTTAACCATTGCATTAATATACATTATTCGCTATGGTAAACGTGTGCAAAAAGACCCTACAAAATCTATAATTTACGACCAACAAGAACAAATAGCAGCATTATTTTCGCATGGAGACGCAAAAATTATAGCATTTACAACCCGTTTACGTCTATCCTTAATTGTATTTGCCCTTTGCTTTATCATCATGATTTACGGCGTTGTTGCTCTAGAATGGTGGTTCGTAGAAATGACAGCAACCTTTTTAGTAGGCTCGATTCTTATTGGTTTTATTGCCAAAATTAAAGAAACAGATTTTATAGACACCTTTGTAAAAGGCGCAGGTGATTTATTAGGTGTTGCACTAATTATTGGTATTGCTCGCGGTGTAACCGTTATTATGGCCGACGGATTAATTAGTGATACCCTTTTACATTATGCAAGCTCGATGACGCAAGACATGAACAAAGGAATTTTTGCAAGTGCCATGACTGCAGTCTACGCCGGACTTTCCTTTTTTATTCCAAGTAGTTCTGGTATGGCAGTTTTAACCATGCCAATCATGTCGCCATTAGCAGATAGCGTTGGTATTGGTAGAGAAATTGTAGTAAATGCATATCAATACGGTATGGGACTTTTCTATTTTGTGAATCCTACAGGTTTAATTTTAGCCTCGCTAGCAGTAGTAAAAGTTGGTTTCAACAAATGGTTAAAATTCGTGATGCCTTTATTCATCATACTAATAGTCTTTACTTTAATAGTTATGACCGTTTCTAGCTATTTGTAAATAACGCTTTCGCGGAATCGATTCCGTTAGCATAAAACGAGTTTATTAATATCCTATTTCTTAGTCGCTACAGTGTTTTTTGTACTGTAGTTTCATAGGATTAAAAAGCTTTCACGACTAATCTGCACACTAATTGGAATAACTATGCATAAACTTTTAATTATATTATTACTAGCAATCACTTGCATTTCTTGTAAAAACACAGAGAAACAAAAAGCAGAAAGCATTGTAAAAGCAGAATACACCGAAATAACAAACCACCAATATCATTTATTTGCACCTACTAAAAACACAAAAAAAGTAGTCGTGCTTTTTGGCGGATATCCAGAAACACCAGAAGATATTAAACGGGAATTCAAAATCCTCGATCTCGCAAAAGAAAAGAATATCGCCGTTCTTTATATGAACTACAATCAAAAATTGTGGTTAGAAGAAAACGAAAAGCAAACACTTGCCAAACGACTACAAAACATATATCTAGAGAATAAACTTCCGACAAATGAAACGTATATTGGCGGATTTTCAAGTGGTGGAAACGTTGCTGTATTAATGAGTGCTTTCCTAACCGAAAATAAAAATTTTCAGATAGTACCAAAAGGTGTTTTTATAGTAGACTCCCCAATAGACTTAGTTGCGTTGTATATAAGTTCCGAAAAAAACATAGAAAGAAATTTTTCAGAACCTGCAATACAAGAATCCAAGTGGATCATTGCAACCTTAGAAGATAATTTTGGAACGCCTGAAACGAATCTATCGCAATATGAAAAACATGCGATTTATACTTCAAAAACAAATACAATTACCAATTGGAATAGTTTAAAAAACACAAAAATTCGATTATACACCGAACCAGATACACTTTGGTGGCAAGAAAATAGAAAAGCAGATTACGACCAAATGAACGCCTACTACATTCAAAAGCTTTCTGAAAGTCTTAAAAATGCAGGATTTAAGCATATACAATACATACCAACAGAAAATAAAGGATATAGATCGAACGGAGAAAGACATCCACATAGTTGGTCTATCATTGACAAAAAGGATTTCATAGCTTGGATCATGGAATAAGAACAACATAAACCGACTTAAAAAAGCGCAAACTCCCATTTGTGCTTTTTGCTTTTAAATTGGTAAAATATTAAGATTATTCCTTCCTTAAAATTGAATAGCTTATACTACTTTTGCGCTTAAAAAAAATGATAGAATTCCTATTCTTAGTGAAATTAGTGGTAGCCATTACATTTGTTATTGGCTTGTCTTATCTTGCTGAGAATGTGAGTCCGAAAGTTGCAGGAATCTTATCTGGATATCCAACAGGTTCTGCGATCACTTTATTCTTCTTCGGATTAGAAGTAAGTCCGGAATACGCTGCAAAAAGTGCCGTATTTAATATGATTGGTTTAACTGCAGCTTTAACCTTTGTATATGTGTATTATAGAGCATCTACCTACTTTAAAAAGCACACCATTCTCCTATCCTCTTTAACTGCAATACTTGCCTATTTTGTAATGGTAGCAGTATTACAACATTTGGAACTCAATAAATATATCGCCATATTAATACCAATTTCTTTTTCATTTCTATGTATATATCTTTTTAGAGATATTCAAAATATTAGCATTCAAACCAAAGCAAAAATTAATTTTAGAATTCTATTTGTTCGTGCCTTTTTTGCTGCTTTAATCATTTTATTAATTACCACCGTTCCAAAATTTGTTGGTCCTACTTGGGCAGGACTTTTTTCCGCCTTTCCTACTACTCTATTTCCGTTAATGATAATCATTCACTTTACCTATTCTAAAGAACATGTGCATACCATTATTAAAAATGTTCCCATAGGTATGTTTTCCTTGATTATTTATTCCTTAACCATATCTATTGTATATCCGTTGTATGGCATCTATCTAGGAACCCTGATTTCCTTTGGTGCAGCTACTTTATATTTATTGGTGTATACCAAAATAAAAAGTTGGATAGATAATCGTTCTCACTTAAAAGAATCTAGTAGTGCTACTTAAAAAAAAACTATAGTTTTTTTATAAATAGAAAGAACCTAGATCCAAAGAACTTCAAGAAGATTTGCCTAGTAAAAGCAATTTCAGAATAAAAAAAAGGTTAATTAAGTGCTTTTTAAAATTCCAACTTATCAATAAATTCGCCTTTTAGCAAAGTATATTGCGCTTTTTTATTACCTTCTGTATCATAAATTAAAAAGGTACCATTACCATCTTTTAAGGTTCCGTGATCCAACTCGTTTCCTTGTGCATCCAACATCGCAATAACACGCATTAATTTATCTGCTACCCAGAAAAGCTTCATATTTAATTTTCCGTCTTCATAATAGATAGTGTTCATACCGTCTTTAATTCTCCTAGAAGTTGTGATACTTAAAATTTCGTAAACCTGTCCGTTAGGATGATATACTTTCTTTTCAAAAGGTTCTTCGCTACTACCATCGTAAGAGAAAGATTCTGTTATACTTTTATCCGAATTGTAAAATTTCATTTCTCCCACAACCAAACCATTTACATAGGTTTCATCTCTATACAGATAGGCTTCGCCATCTTCCGGATTTACAATTACTCGCATTAAACCATCTTCTTTATCATCTATAAAATTGTTTTCCAACGTAAAAATATTCCCGCCTTCTATTTCTATTCTTTTACTAGGTCCGTTACGCTTTCCTTTTTTATAGTTTATTTCTAACGTAGTATTTCCTTTTTTATCATAGTGTTTCCATAAACCTTCTTTCAAGTCGTTTGTATAATTTCCGGTCATAGAAACTTGGTTAGCATCGTGGTAATGCTTCCAGAGTCCAGATTTCTCAAATGCTTTATTATACATGCCTTCTATTTCCACATAATCCTTCCCTTTATGCACCCTAAATTCAGTATACACATAGGTATCATAATTAAACAGTGCATGCTGATTGGTAGCTTGATAATTATTGGTATAACGCCATTCCCCTTTCGGCTTTCCTTCCGCATCATGACTCACATTTTTAATCGTAACATCCTGTTGAGTTCGAACGCCAAGCCAATCTGGCAAGAATATAGCAGTCTGTGCGGAAAGACTTTCGGCTAATAATAAAAACGAAATAATAGTGGTAACGAAAAATACCTTAGACATTTTAATACGTAGTAAATTCATTTTATAAATGTGTTTCTTCCTAAATTAGAAATTACCAAACGTTTCCTATAAAACGCTTATCGGATTACAAAATAATAAAATATTTGTTGTCAACGGACTTTCTTCCTCATAATAATAAAGGAAATTTTTCCTGGATGTAAACCGTTTAAAAATTTATTGTTTCCGACTTCAAAAAACACCATTTTAAAATTCACAATCTAAAGAATAGGTCATGATACATCTTATGAATATCTAGTACAAACCGGTTAGCCTTATACCGCAACCAATTAATAAAACACAAACCAAAGTTTGTGTTTTTTTGTTTATAAGTAAATGCATAATAGTGCGAACTCCCGAATTTATAATACCATGAATTGTTATACTTTTGATGGTCTGCTAGCAGGTAAAAACAAACGCTATATTCAAAATGGAATTACTTATACTTTATACTGGTTTTTTACTTGCAGCCTATGCAGTAATAGGAAATGATGTTATACAAACATTAGGGACTTTTATTTCTTCCAATAACAAAACACATTGGACGGTGCTTTGGGGATTTGCCGGTATTATTTTATCTGCCACTTTAATTTTTGGTTGGTATATGTATGATGGCGACGTCTCTTACCAAAGATTAAATAGCATTACCCTTCCCGAAACCTTAAAATGGTGGCATTTAATAGCACCTCTTGCCTTATTAGTAATTACTCGTTTCGGTATCCCAGTGAGTACCACATTTATGATTCTTAGTGTTTTTTCTAGTCAGCAATTTATTGAGAAAATGATTCTAAAATCGGTGTATGGTTATGGTATTTCTGTGATTACGGCCTTTTTAATTTATCTTTTAATTGCCCAAAAACTAGAATCTAAAGCCTCTTTAGAAAAAGTACACAAAACCAATCAAAAACGTTTTTGGATTGTGGCACAATGGGCTTCCACGGCTTTTTTATGGTCGCAATGGCTTATTCAGGATTTTGCAAACATCTATGTTTTCCTACCACGAAGATTATCCATTTGGGAATTACTTGGTTCATTAGTAGTCATTTTATCTATTATGGCATATATTTTCAAAAACCGCGGTGGTAAAATTCAAGAAATGGTGAATCAGAAAGTAAATACTAGAAATATTCGTTCTGCAACCATCATTGACCTCTTTTATGGTATTATTCTATTTATATACGGAAACTATAATGCGATACCAATGAGCACCACTTGGACTTTTATTGGTATTCTTGCCGGACGAGAAATAGCAATAAACTACCTGCTTAATAAAGGAAAATTAAAAAGTTCGTACCAACTCATTGCTAATGATTTTGCAAAAGTAAGTCTTGGTCTTGCCATTAGTATTTCTATCGTGTACTTGATTCAATTAATCAAAACCTTCTAAAAAAGGAAATTATATTTTAAAAATAATTTGCAAAACACGTAACAAAAATATAACCGAATATCCGTAAATTTTCCTTTAAATGGAATAGCAGGAATGCTTATACGTTTTAGAAGTTAACCAAAGACACCGAAAATTACAAAGCGCAAATTGGTGTTTGCAATCACAATATAGTTCTGCACATTTAAAACGAAGCTGCCTGTATTACTGTGTGGGAAATCTTTTCGAAATTAATTTTATTTGTCCCAAATGGTGCGCTTGATGTTCCATCACGTGAAACCAAGCCCAATGGGTATCTTTAGTCCACCAATCATCATTTCTCAGCTTAAATTCTTGCAATGTTTTCTTTCGTACTTTTTTATAGATATCTAAGTAATAACGTATTGGTTTTTCTTTTAATATTTCTCTAGAATCATCTAGGTTGATCGCCATTTCTAACATTTTTTTTTCTTCCTCATTATATGCATTAAAAACATCGGCGCCGAAGGAAGTTTCCTGATAAGCTGCCTCTACAGCTGATAGATGCATAATAATTGCACCTACCGAGTTTGCTTTGTCGTCAAAATGAAAATCTGTTTCCATTTGATTGTATCTTTTTGTATAGGTAATAATGTCACTTTTTAAATTTTCTAGCATATAAACCATAACACCTATTTGTGTGTCGTAGCCTTTTTTACTATTTATCTCTTGTGCGCTTAAAGAAGCTGTAGATATGAATAGAATACCGACTAGCATTCTTTTAAAAAATGTTTTCATGTGTTTAATAGTGTATTGCTTAGTTCTTAAAAGGAGTTCTTTTCTCTTTCTCTTTTGCAAACGCATTTTCATATAGTTTGTTGTTTATCTATTCGTATAAAATATATTTCTATACTTTAGAAAAGAACACAACTAGCCACTAGTTTAGTAAAAGATACTTCGTAAGTAAAAGATACAAGCATTTGTTATTTAACGAATTGGTACTAATTAGAAAGAAATTATGTAACAAATTTAAAAATAGACATACCAATTATTAAAACATAAATAAAATGAAAAAAACAACAAAAAGAAAAGCACTACTTCTTATACCTCTTGGAATGTTCGTAATTGCAGCTTCACAGGTGTTTTCTCATTATTTCGCATTACCAGATTTTGCAAAAGGTTCCTTCGTTGGAATAGGAATTGGAGTATTGCTAGTAGCAACAATTTACAGAAATTTTAGAACTGTTAAATAGATCTTTCTGTCGGCTTTCGAAAGCGGACTTTTGATTTCATTTATGGAACTGGAAAAGTATTTTAGAACTTGTCTCTCTTTTATTCTTTCGGATTAGATCTTCCATTTATTAGAAGATAAACTTGAGCCACATAAAAAAAATTACTACGCTCCTAGCATTGCTAATGGTATGCATGACCTTATGGCAAAGCAAAAAACAGGGACCATATTCGGTATCAAGAATTACTATCTGCAAAAAAACCACGTAGAAACACGTATTGTAAACCGTTTTCTAAAATAGTAATTTCACCATAGCTATTTTCATGTGGAATATACTTGAATTCCAGACGCTTCAAAAAACAAGTAAAACAACATATTATATATCCTGTTTGGCATAATTAAAATAAAACCTATGAAAAAAATAATAACTTTTATCCTTTTAATAAGCTTCTTTACTGTTTGCAGTCAAAACCAATCTAGAGATGTTTTATTTCTAAAAAATGGTAGTATTATAAAAGGTTCTATTATAGAAATGAATCCAACAACTGGCATTAAAATTAAAACAGCAGATGGCTCTCTATTTGTTTATAAAATGGAAGAAATTTTAAAAACGGAAAAAGAAGAGATTACTACGAAACAGGAACCAATACAAGAATCATCAGGAGTAAGTCAATTGGACCTTGAAAATGTTTTCAGACCTTATTTATTAAAAAAAAGATCCGATTTAGAATTTATTGGTATCACTAAAGTGAATGGCATAAAAAGAACGTTTTATGGACAACAGATTTACGAAATTGAATATGAATTATTAATAGAAACTACTACCGATATTTATATACGCGTTGAAAATTCAAGAGATGACCTCGTGCACAGTGGCGACTTTTTACTAGACTTTTCATATGCATTAGAATCCAAGCCTGGAACCGAGTTACTTGAAAAAGGAAAAAGAGTATTATTTACAGGAGCCGTTGGTTTTGAAGAAACAGATAATGGATGGAGAAACGGAGATTTTATTCCTGAAAATTACAAAATTGTTGCTTCCGATTATTTAACACCGGAAATTCGAAAAAGGCAAGCGGAAGAAAAAGCGATAGCTATTGCTTTATTAAAAAAAGAATTGGATTGGCAGCAACCAGATGCCGCACCTGTTTCTTTTGTTTCTAAGCACCTAAAAACCGATAATGTACCATTGTTTGGTAAAACGTATTCCAAGTATACTTTAAAAAAATCTTCCGACTATTCCGGAAGAAATGAGGTTGTAAACCAAGTTCAGAAAATATTCTATTCTGCAGTATCTAAAACGAATAGGCATACAGAGATAGAAGAAGATATATTTAACAGTTCCCAAAACAAAGAAATTGCAGAATTTAGTATTCAAAATGCAACATTTGAATTTAGCGAAACAGGATATCAATGTAAACTCTACCTGAAAGCTAAAATAAATGGCACCTATACAGAGCCTCAAAATGTACCTTTTCATTATGATTTAACTATTGCGGGAATAAGCAAATCATATAATAAAAAAATGAATAAAAGAGAGGCATTAACTTCGGCTTTAAGCGATTTAAATACCAACGTTTCGTCTTTCGTTTTAAGGTATAAACCAATACGTTTAGAGTTACAAAAAATAGTAACTAACAAACGAGGTAAAGCAAATCAAGTAATCTTCAAAAAACCAGAACTATTTATTGCTACTCAAAGAATAAAGTTTGAAGTACTAAACGCTAATAATTTATCTATAACACCTGGTACATCCATGTCTTACAACAATAGCATTGGAGAATGTTTATTTAAAGGCGAAATTATTGGCGATGAAATTATTTGTGAAATAAGAGGTAATAAAAACAAGAAAGAATTTATTAAGTACCTAGAGAATACGGATGCATTGATTGGTATATCCAAATACTAACTTCAAAGCTTCCATTAAAAAAAAAGAAAAACTAGAGATAAGCCAAAACTTAATTAATCCAAAAACAAAAAAATATGCCATTTAAACTTCAAAACATCTTTTTACTATTCCTATTTTTATATAGTACATCCGTTATTTCGCAGCGAGCAAGCTCTAAAACAGCTTCTTCTGTCTATTTTGTAATCCCTTCTTACAACATTGACAAAACCAATCCCAATACATTCAAATATTCTTTTGCTATGGGGAAAACGAGTTTTAAGAAACCTAAGTCCTTTGAAACCGACGAAGTTTGTGTGTCTGCTGGAAGTAATAATGTGTTAAAAGACGCTAAAAAAATAAAAGTATATCAATATAGTGTTGAAGCAGAAATAAAAGATGCTTTTCTTATCATTGAAACACCCAAAGGCGAAATAATTTCCGCCGAAAAATTCCGCGGTTATAAAAACACAAACAGCTTAATGAATGAAACTGTCGAACTATTCTATGGCGACGGCAAATGCTATTGGTCCACTAAAGTTTTGGAAATGGCATGGAAAGAAGACCAAGACGTTTGGAAAAAAGAAAAACAGAAAAATATTAAGGCGTTTATTTTTGAAAAGGCACAAAGAAGTGCAAATTCCAAGTTTAATTTTGGTTATCAATCTTATTCGCTTCCTGTGTATACCGGTAAAGGAGGCAAAGGAAATGATTATAGTTCCTTAGATAACGCACAAAAGCAAGCACTTGCTGTGTACAACCAAATAGCTAGCGAAGGCACAATTACCCAAAAGGCCATCGACCAACTTATGGTTCCTGTTACTACTTGGTTACAAACTATGGACGAAGTTAATTTAGACGACAAAAAGGCAAAGATTAACGCAAAAGTAGCACGCGGTTTATATATCAATTTAGCTTCCGCATACTTTCATATGAACGATTTAGATAACTCCTTAAAATACATAGAACTTCATGGGGAAACGTATAAAAACGCTACTATTAAAGTTACAGATTCAGACATAAATAATCTTTCTAGACTTATCTCTGAACAACAAAAAGGAATAGCGGAAAACCCAAATTTATCAAATGATTTTGAGGCTTTGAATCTAAAGTATAAAGGTATGGGCACAGCCAATATCCAGATAAAAGATGTAGGAGAAGATATGGCTAGTGAACTAGCAGCTCGCGAACATTTGTATGCTAAAGACAATAAAAAGCAAGCCGATATTGCTGCCAATGGAGGAAGTATTTACAAAACCAACATTAAACAAGGTCAATATGGATCAACATTAGTCATGATGTCTATCTATGATGGCGATTTAAATACGTTTCCTTTAGAAGTTACACAATTGGATGTAGATGGATTAGTGTTTTCTGGTGGTTATTCTTTTACAAGCATTCCTGTAGAAATAGGTAATATGACCAACCTTAAGGAAATCAATCTTTCGTCAAGTGCTGTTTCTAGTATTCCTGAGGAGATTGGTAATCTAACCAATTTGAAAAAATTAAACTTAAGTTGGACTAAGATTAGTACACTTCCCGAATCCATTAAAAATTTGAAAAACCTGAAAGTATTGAATATTAAGAAAACTAGAATTTCTCCTGCCGAATTAGAAAAGATTCAATCCTGGTTACCAAAAGGATGCAAGGTAAAAGCCTAAAATAGTCGCTTTCGCGGAAAACATTTAGGAGGATTTTTCTTAGAACTATTCTGAAAAAGATTAAATACATAAATTCTTAAAGTACAAACTTCGGTTTGTGCTTTTTTTGTTTTTTATAAAGGCATAGCAATACCGTTTACCAAATTCGAATATCATGTACGGTTATACTTTAACTAGTGAAAATTTAAAATACAAGTAGTTATACGTATTGCAAACCATTATTTTAAATGGTAATTTAGCTTTCAACACTTTACAATACTTTAGTAAAAAAAACTTTTGTGTGTAATGCCAGAAAAATCCGAACTAACAAGAAAAAAAAAGACGAAAACAATTTAGTTTTCGTCTTCAGGTTTAATAAATTCGGACTGATATTTTTCTAAAAACTTTTTCTGTCTTGCAAGCATTTGTTGCCTTAATTTATCAATGTCCATAAAGTCATTACCAAAATTGCTTCCCAAAAAATCATCATTAAAGAAATGTTTGCTAAAAAGGGAATCTGGAGAAAAAACATCTTCAAATCCTTGATTTTCGAATCCTGAATAGTTTGAGAAAAAACGTGATTTAAAAGATTCTATTAAGCTATCTTTACCTGACAATGAGAGATTATCGAACCTATCATTGGAAGACCAAGAATAAATGCTATCGTACCTAATTAAATTTCCGTTTTCATCCAATTCTTTATCAACTTTCCAAGCCCCTTTAGGCTCTTCAACTATATAAGTCTTATTTTCTTCTTTTTCAACTTTTTGGTTTTCATTTTCTTGTCCTTTACAACTAACGCTTAACAAGCCAACCAGCAACAATAAAACATACTTTTTCATCACTATAGTTTTAAGTTAAACTTAATTTTGGGTTTGTTATAAATGTTTTTAACAAACCACCAGTTTCTATCATTTTAATCAATCTATTTTGGTGGAACACTTCTGATTTTCGTTCCCCATTTTTATACCAAATACATTCCAAATAACTGTCATTATCAACCAAACCGAATATGGAATCCTTTTTTGGAACATATTTAATTACTTGCATTTTCGGAGAGGTAAGTTTTCCTTTAACTTTTACCCATTCCCCAGATTTAAACTTTCTTGGCATATCCATAAAATTTTAAAGAATTAAACTTATTATTAAGAGGATGCTGAAAAAATCAGCATCCCTCTTAATATTTTACTCTAAAATTTAGTGAAACAATTATGAAATCTTGATGCTTCTGGCAGGCTTTTGTTTAGCCTCTTCTTTTTTTGGTAAAAGAATATTTAAAATACCATTATCATAATTTGCATTAATCTGTTCATCGTTTACACTTTCTGGTAAATTAAAGGTTCTTTTGAACGAGGAGTAACCATACTCTCTACGCGTATAATTTTCTTCCTTATGTTCACTTTCTTCCTTTGTTTCCGTAGAAATAGATAATACTTGATTATCAAGGTCAATTTGGAAATCTGATTTCTTTAGACCTGGAACTGCCATTTCAACCATAAAAGCATCAGCCGTTTCTTTAATATTTACTTTAGGCAAAGTAATTCCAGTATTAAAATTTGAAGTGAATACTGATGGTAGGTCCCTATTAAAGATGTCATCTAACCAATTGGACAAAGTTGGGAAGTTTTGATTTGAATTGCTGCTCGCTAAACTTCCATTTTTAGGAACAGTTACTAAATTGCTCATAATTAAAAAATTTAAATTAAACATTATTTCAAATTTGAAATCTTAACGACTTCAATAACCTTTAAACAAATTAAATACCAAAATCGATTTACTAGGTTTTATCGAAATTATTACTCATTATTCTGTGTAAATTTGTCATAATTATGAAATATTGTCACATTTACTTACGATAAAATGACATATTTACATTTAGGATTTATGCTAAAATTAAAAATCAATTATGGAATATAAAAATTACCGAATAAAAGCTTGGAATAAGCACTACACACTGCAGCGTATATATTTTATTGCTAGGTTCTCCTCTATTCCATCACACCTAAATATACTTTAAAGCACAAACCTAGATTTGTGCTTTTTTATTTTTAATACAAGTACAATCCATACCGTTTCCTGAAATGACAACAGCATTATATATTACAATAAACCGAACTAAAGAACTGTTTATTAGCTAAATACACGCACAACTACGTATTGCAAATCACTATTTTAAATAGTAAATTGGGTGTAACAACTTTAGCCCAATACGCGCTTATTTACAGGATATAAGTTTAGTTCTTATATAAGGAGTTGGCAATAATTAAAACCAACCAATAAAAGGAATAGTATGGAACAATCCAATCACAAAGTTATTCGCGAATATGAATTGGATACTTGGACGAGATGCGCACCAAGTTATAATGAAACTTGGGCAACTTTAACCAATGAAACACTTTCATTATTAATAAACAAAACAAATATTCATTCTAATCTTTCCATACTAGATATTGGTTAGGTGCTGGAAATTCAACCAATAAAATTAGGGAAACAGGAGCGCATGTAATAGGAATTTATTTTTCTCAAAAAATGATAGACCAAGCCAATGCCATCTATAAAGATATTACCTTTAAACAAGCGGATGCTGAAAATATTCCACTAGAAGATAACACCATGGATGTGGTAATAGCAAATTTTGTAGTGCATCATTTTGCGGAACCCAATAAAGTTTTTAAAGAAATACACAGAATTTTAAAACCAAATGGAAAATTTGCTTTTGCAGTTTGTGGTGCTAATGAAGAACAAAGTTCTTTAGGCGCTTTTTTTCAAGCGTTTGCAAACCATCATGAAATGTCTGCATTACCTCACGGACCACTATTTGGAGTTACCGATTTTGACACTTATAATAAACTCATAACAACAGCGGGTTTAAAAAATGTCGAATTAGAAAAACGAAATACAAATTGGAATATGGATTCTCTAACCCCATTAATTAATGGCTGTTGGGATTGGGGGAATTTAGCTTTATTCCCAGAAGATAAACAAAAAGATATTAAAAACGACTTCATTAAAAATTGTGAAACCTTTAAAAAAGGAAATAGTTATTCCTTTCCACATTCTGCAATAATAGGATATGGTGAAAAATAAAAAACGTTTTCTAATAGGGATATAATGACTTACTAGCCAGCACCTAATAAACTTGAACAATATTTAAAAGCACAAACCTTCGTTTGTGCTTTATTTTTATAAAAAAGACGCCAAATACGGTTTCCTATAAGGTAATAACAAAGCCTTGGTACATCTTCCAATCACAAACTATTGTTTGTTACTTTACAAATACACGTAGAAATACGTATTGCAAAAAGGGATTTTAAATGGTAACTTAGTTTCGTCAATTACATGATTATAAGCACTTTATTAATAGAAAATGGTAACCTTAGTTGTTATATAATAAGTTATGCTTCATTATCAGAAACCGACTTCAAGCACAAATTATGCAAGAAGTACTGTTTGATTTAAAAATAGATTTAAGAAAGAATAAACGACAGATTCTATATTACTCTAGATTACTCTAGCTAAATTATAGGACGAATATTAATTAACTAAAAGTAATTTCAACTATTATGACACTACGATTTTACAAATTAAATATAATAATAGCCTGCCTTTTTTTAAGTTCCTGTGCTAATAATAAAAAAGAATTTGGCACCATGATTATTCATGGAGGAACCATTTATACAGTAGACTCCACACAGACAACAGTGGAGGCCGTGGTAACAAAAAAGGATAAAATTCTCTTTGCTGGAAGTTTTGAGGAAGCCAAAAGCTATCAAAATGAACAAACGGAACTTATAAATTTAGAAGGTAAGACGATGACGCCTGGCTTAATTGAAGGTCATGGTCATTTTATGGGCTTAGGCTATAATGAATTAGAGCTTGACCTTATGCATACAACCAGCTATCAAGATATTGTAGACGCCGTTGCAGAGAAAGTGAAAACGTCTAAACCAGGCGAATGGATTCTTGGTGGAGGTTGGCACCAAAGCAAATGGGACAGTATGCCAGCAAACATAGTTAAAGGATTTCAGACGCATCATTTACTCAGCGAAATATCACCAGATAACCCCGTTTTTTTAAGTCATGCAAGTGGTCACGCAGGCTTCGCAAATGCTAAGGCTATGGAAATTGCAGGTTTAAATGGCTTACGTAAAGAGAGAATCAATACTTATAGTATGGAAGGAGGAGAAGTCATTGTAGATCAATTTGGTATGCCAACAGGTATTTTCAATGAACGTGCGCTATCTTTGATTTACAAGTATATCCCAGAAGAGACACCAGAAAAAAACATGCAAGCTTTTAATCTAGCTATGGAAGCGTGTCATAAAAATGGTATAACTAGTTTTCATGACGCAGGTATTTCAAAAAATACCATAGCGCTCTACGATGATATGCAATCGGCTGGAAAAATGAATGTTAGAATGTATGCTATGTTAAGAGGTGGTGAAGAATTACTTGAGGAATGGCTAGAAAAAGGTCCAAGGATAGATCCAGACCATCGGTTAACTATACGTTCTATAAAATTAAGTTGTGATGGTGCTTTAGGTTCCAGAGGTGCTTGGCTTTTAGAACCTTACACAGATCGTAAAGGGCACTATGGCCATGAAACGCTTCCAATGGATATAGTAAAAGAAGTAGCAATAAAAGGACTGCAACACAATTTTCAAGTCTGTTCACATGCCATTGGAGATCGTGCTAATAGAGAAATTCTGGATCAATATGAATTAGCTTTAAAGGAATTAAATATGTTAGATACCGATCATAGATTCCGTATTGAACATGCGCAACATCTACATCCAGATGACATTCCTCGTTTTGCAGAACTGCATGTAATTCCTGCAATGCAGGCAATACACTTGTCTTCAGATAGACCTTGGGCTATTGACCGATTAGGTGAAAAACGAATCAAAGATGGTGCCTACATGTGGCAAGATTTATTGCAGAGTGGCGTTCCTATTGTTAACGGAACGGACGTACCTGTAGAACCTCTTAATCCTATTGCTAGTTTCTATGCTAGTGTAAGTCGTAAAACACTTAAAGGAACTCCGGAAGGCGGTTATGAGCCAGAACAAAAAATGACACGAATGCAGGCTTTAAAATCATATACTTTAGATGCTGCCTATGGCGCCTTCGAAGAAAACATTAAAGGTTCTATTCGTAGTGGTAAGCTTGCCGATTTTACCATTTACAATCAAGATTTGATGACCGTGGTAGAAAATCAGATTTTAAATACGGAAATCGTCATGACCATTTTTAATGGTAATGTAGTGTACAATAAATTAGCAAATTAACGAAAGACCAACAACGTACACCGTTAATTTTCAAGCGAATACCAACTTACAAACATTCCTACGGAATATTCTATCTGTCATTTATTTGCTAAATTAGGTGCTTAACAACGCCACTAATTATATACAAATCGGTTAACGGTAATTATAAAAAAATGAATAGTTTCCTAGAAATAAAATTTAGAATTCCCCTGTTTGTATTTGCAGCGCTACTATTTCAAATGGTTGGCTGTAAAAAGGTATCTGAAAATGCGGATGCGAATGAAAATGCTCTCCTAGCGAGTTTTCATCATGTACATCTCAATGTCAGAGATAGAGATTCAACCATAGCATATTATGAAAAATACTTTGGCGCAACTCGAGTAAAATACCGAGACCAAGCGGACGCTCTGTTTACGGAGAAATCCTTTCTATTCATGCATCTTATAGATAACAAACCTTCAACACATTTAGGTTCTAGTTTATGGCATATTGGTTGGTCTGGTGTAGATGGGCAATCCGAATTTGATTGGAGAGTGAAAGAAGGAATAGCGATTCATACACCTATTACGCCACTTTACGATAATTTTTGGATGTACTTTCTTGGTCCAGAAAAAGAAGTTATAGAGGTTTATACCGGAAATAAAAACCACCGATTTGAACACATACACTTACTAGCCACTAATGTGGATAAAACTATGGATTGGTTCAAATCTAATTTGGGGTTGCTTCCTGTATATGAAAAGGCAAAACAATGGGAGAACAACAAGCTTCGGTGGAAATGGAATTTACTAACCGTCGATAATATTAATATCATAGTATTTGGCAAACCAGTGGAGGAAGAATCATGGTGGCCTAAAGAAAAAATGAAACCAACAGATGGTAGTGCAATCGATCATATTAGTTTTTCATTCGAAAATATTGGACCAGTAATGGATAAAATGAGATCTGCTGGGTTAGACATTGTACAGGATATAAAAATAGATCCTATGTATGGTATGAAAAGTTTTTTCGTTAGAGGTCTTGATGGTCTGCTAGTAGAAATAGTAGAGGAAAAGCCAATCCCTGAAGGCATATGGCGCTAATAACACAAACAACGTTTCCTGTAGGATAATTACAAAACCTTAGATATGATTAAGTTCTTTAGACACATAAGACAGCGACTACTTTCTGAAAACAAATTCAGTAAATATCTAATGTATGCAGTTGGAGAAATTATACTGGTTGTTATTGGAATATTAATTGCGCTACAATTAAACAATGCTAAAGAAATTAGTAAACTTGATGAAACAAGGCACAACTACTATAGTCAGATTTTAGTGGATCTGGATAAAGAAATAGAAAACATTACGAATCGAATTTCCTTTTTAGAAAGTAACACTGTCTCTTTTGAAGCATACAACAAATATATGGAGACTTTAGATTTAGAGCCTAATCAAATTATGCAGGAATTACTTAAAATTAATAGAGTATCGAGATACGCATCATTCAACACAAATACTATTCAAACATTAGAATCGACAGGAGATATAAAATTAATGCCAGAAATTATTCGAAATCATCTACTGGATGTAAAGCGCTCTCAAGAAAGCTTCAGTAAAGTGTCTAATGGCAATAATGAAGTATACTTAAATGCGTTAATGAAACCGCTTCAATTAGGTCTTCTTAGATTAAACACGAAAAAACCTATGTATAAAGGTTCAAGAATCCATGATAATATAGAAGAAATTATTTTGACACTTGAAGGTGCATTAGGTTTAAAATATTATACTGAAATTAACAATACTAAAGCCCTTAACGATATGCTAATTAATATAAAAGAATTAAAAGTAAGGATTAATCTGGAACTTAAAAACAAATAACGAAAGCACAACACCATATAAAAGAATCAATACTCCTAACCCACCACAACAAACCACACTTTAAAACACAAACCCAGATCTGTGCTTTTTTATTTTTTATACATACACAACCATACGGTTTCCCATAATGACAATATCATTTCTTGTTATACTTTGACATTGCAAACGACTTGTTACGTACTTTATAAATATACGTAGAACGACATATTGCAAGGCATTCTTTTAAATAGTAGTTCGGCTATATTAACAATAGAACTAGAAAGTCTTGTAATACTCAATATTTAGAGGCTATAAGTACGTTTACTTATTATATAAAAAGTTAGGCATAATTCCCCAATCAGAATCCGAAATAAATTACTTTGGAATAAAACAACAGACTGAAAAGGGAAACACTTCATGAACTTATTACTATTTCTGCAACTTAAAGTTAATTCGAATTAATACCATTTATCACTTACAACTTTAATTTCTTCTTTTGCATCCGCTATCATTTGTTCCGTTTTGACTGCATACTGTATCATACCAAACTTATTGATAGCTTCCGCAGGAATCCCAAGAAAATCAAAAGCTGTTATTAAAAAAGGAGTTGCAAAATTAACACTTTTATAAGGTTCCATTCCAAAATCACTTCCACTTGTCATTAATATCAAAGCTTTTGTATTTTTACAGAATCCTTGAATACCAGTTTCTGTATATCCAAAAGTTTTTCCAGCCTGTATCACAGCATCAAACCAAGCTTTAACTGTTGCAGGAATTGAAAAATTGTACATCGGACTTGCCAAAACAACAAAATCTGTATCCAATAATTGTTGCATCATTTTATCATTTTTGGCTAAAACTTTCTGTTGTTCATCCGTAAGTGTTACACCTCCAAAATTTCTATTTACATAAAGATTCAAATTTTCTTTTAATAATAAATCTGGAGCTTCTTCTGCTAAATCCACAAATGTTATTTCTGTTTTTTCTTGATTGTTTTCTATAAAGAAATCAAGCATTTTTTTTGTATTGGAATTATCTCTTGGAGTATAACTTAAAATTAATGTTTTTTTCATTTTAATATTCTTTTATTATTACCAACAAATTTATGCTAAATTTGCTATATAAAGTATACTACTATACTAAAGTATATCGGTATACTTTAGTATATCTAATTATTAAGATGCATTTAAAAATGGCCAAAAAAAAGAGTGAAACGAATATATATACACCAACAGAATGCAAAAAATTTATTCTTCCTGTTCGAGATGTTATAGACATAATTGGAGGAAAATGGAGATTGCCAATTATTATAGCGCTATCTTTTAAAATTCATAGGTTTAAAGAATTAGAACGCCAAATTGAAGGAATAACCCCAAGAATGTTATCCAAGGAATTAAAGGAGTTAGAAATAAATGGTTTAATAAACAGAGAGGTATTTGACACTATGCCTGTCACTGTTGCATATAGCCTTACCGATTACGGAAAATCATTAGATAAGGTAATTGAAACAATGAGAGATTGGGGATTAACCCATAGAAACAAAATAAGAAATGAGTAAAAACGATGCCTAACAAGGTATAAAATGAATCGCTCGATTCTCCTCTAGCCCACCATACCAAAACACACATTAAAAGCACAAACCTAGATTTGTGCTTTTTTGTTTTTAATACATGGTAGCCACTTGGTTTCCAGTAATTAAAATCTCATTTGTTGTTATACTTTGGACCAATAAACACAACTTGTTACTTACTTTGTAATTATACGTAGGACTACGTATTGCAAGGCACTCTTTTAAATAGTAGTTTGGCCATATCAATTTTAGAACTAAAAAGTCTTGCATTACCTTATATTTAGAGGCTATAAGCAAGTTTACTTATTATATAAATAGTTAACGCGTATGAAAACAGCATGAAAAAAATAATATACCTATTAGCAATTATCCTTTTTAGTTGTAACAACAAGGTTGCAAAGACTGAAAACAAGTCGACAAATGCACCTTCGATGGAGAAAAAGAACGCACCAACGCCAATGCAACCAACGCCAATGCAACCAAACATTATTGGAGAAAAAACTATTAGTGCAAAAAAATTTGAGTTTAAGAGTCCAAATAGAGCTACGGAAGATACGCTGATTTTAAAAACGAATTATAAAGATTTTATGATAAGTCCATTCGGACTATTTAAAGTAAATAGTAACAATGCGATACAACTAAAAACCGATTTCATAGTTGACACCGCATATCTACACGAAACAAAGGAATACTATTATGTTTTTTTTACAGATACAGAAGGCGATGCAGCAACAAGTTGGATTGAAAAAATCAAAAAAAAACCTTTAAAATCTGAATATATAACGCAAATTTACGGCTTCAACTTGGGAGTACCGATAATTTACAAAGAGGATGTTTATGTTTCTGCAATGGGCTTTGTTGGGAAAATAAACTTACCAACAGGCACTTATAAATGGAAACATAACAATTTATATGATAATGAAAGGTATTCCTTTAACATTTTCGATACTGTTTTGGTAAATGAATTGGATGTTGAATTCATATCTAAAAACGACCAAAGTAAGCGAATAGATAAAGTGATTGTAGACAATAAAACAGGAAAAATCAGAAAAATTATTAAATAAAAACGACACGCCAATCATGGCTATAATTAAGACGGGTTTTGGTGCGTAATCGAAAGTTAACTACTTTTAATTCCCTTACTAACCATAGCCGATACCTTGCTTACAATAGGAAGCGAAACTTCTAACAAAGAATGGAAATAAAAAAAATATTTATAGTACTTGGAATAATAGTACTTATTGCTATTGGTTACTTTTATCTCTATGCAAAAGGATTAGGTGCCATGTATGCTGTTGGCAGCAAACCTGATGAAAGTCCTTTTTTTATAACTACGCAACCAATAATGGTTAAAAATATACGCGTACCAAAAGACACTAAAATCACTTATAAAAAACAATACTTTTGGGAGAAAAAGGAACAAAAAGAACTTCTTAAAGAGAAAAATATTCTTAAGATTTCTTTTAATGAAGTAATATATTGGGGAGAAGTACCAATTACTTCCATAGAAAAATTTTTTAATCCAAAAATGATAGGTTTTAATGTTAATGCTGATTTTACTAAATTAAATAAAAATAAAGAAACTCCATTTTCTAATCTATGGCAAAGTTGTAATAGTGCTTTAGCAATACAAGTGAAAGACATAAATGATTGGTCTTTTAACAAAGAAAATATTTCAGATATTCAAGGTTGTGGTAGAATGAACAGACACTTTAGTGAAGACCTAAAACAACAAAACTTTTTAAATGATTTGAATACGGAAATGCGGAAAATAAAAGATTAAAAGGTACCGATAAGCAACACCACATATCCTTTATTCCTGGATTCTAAGCTACTTACAAAAGTCCTCGCAGACTTTTCATGGCCGATAATTAGTTGCTAAATTAACACCTTTTAAAATGAATTTTTGGTTTTAAACAATTTACGAAAAGCTTTGCGGACTTTCTATTCGTTTTTTAATTCCTAAATTATATTTTTTTAAAACGAATTTAATCTTCCATACAACGTTTTCTATAAGTTAAAAAGGAAAACTAAGTTTCAAAAAAAAAATAGCAAATGAATATGTTTTGGGTCCTACTAATTATTATATGTGTAGTCATTCTGTTTTTTATTTTTCTTGTTTGGGTATTCTCTCAAGGATTTAAAAACAAATATGGACCAGAATGGATTCCAGCGGAATTAAGAATTGACTTCAATCATATTAATGTAAATTATGAGGATGAAAAAACAATAAAGTACTTATTATCAGAGGATGAAACAAATGAAATTTTCTACCAAATAGACAATCAAATAAATAACAACGCAAACACTTATAAAAGTGCATTGCCTTATACATTTCCAGAAGCAACCTGGATAGAAAACAACCATTCAACTTATGAGTTTAGACAATCAGAAAATAACATATTAAAAGCTGTATTTATAATTGATAAGAAAGAATTGATATACTTTAAATAAACATAAATACATCCTAAATAAATTTTTTAACTATGTGATTCATAAAATAATTACAAATTTGCTTTCAAACATAAAATTTGACTTATAATGAAACCCATAAAATAGTCTATTTCTTTATTATTCCTTATATAATTTATTACTACTCCTAACCCATCATACCAGAACACACTTTAAAGCACAAACCTAGATTTGTGCTTTTCTATTTTTAATAAATACACAACCATACGGTTTCCCGTAATGAGAATATAATTTGTTGTTATACTTTGGCTTAATCAATATAAAATGTTAATTACTTTATGGTTACAAGCATATGGAAGATTAGTTTTTATATAACGAGTTATTTACAATTTATAAAAAATAGAATAGAAGAAGATATGTGGTATAAAATAATGGAAGTTACAGAATGGTTTGGAGAAATGGCTGAACGTTATCGATTAGTAAAAGATTTCAATCGAGCAGCTAAAAACTCATTTATTGCAGGAATTGCACCTACTCTTTTGGAGGCCAAAATTACAAAAGGAGACAGTAGCTATAAACACGCATTTTCAAAATGGATGGGTGGAGGTTTTAGAATTAAAGCACTTTCTGGTCGGACTCTTGAAAAAAGTGAACTTATAGAAATAGGACGAGTTGTTTTAGACAACGAAATACTAACAAGAAAAATGATTTCATTAGGTTGGGACACTTTAGAAGTCCATGCAAACCATGGTTATAATGGATTAAAATGGCCCTTAAAAGATTATGCCAATATTGGAGGATTCCTAAACTAAAATTTTATGATAAATATAATTTCACAAATAAAAACAGCTAGCACTGTTACCGAAATAATTCCCGAAGCTGATTCAACATCCTTTTCAATTTGGTTTTGGATTGCAATATTAGAATTTATAATTATTGCATTTCTTTTTTTTAGATTAAATAAAAAAGATAATAAACTAAAATTTGGTGATTTAACAAAAGACAAAATGCGGAATGCAAAAGAGTCTAACGTGGATATGGATAATTTAATGAACAGTATAAATGGTGCAAAGGATTTATACAAAGAATTGAGTCGGACTTGTCATCCAGACCGATTTATAAACTCAGATAAACAAAAACTTTCAGAAGAAATCTTTCAAGAAATTTCAAAAAGCAGAAGAGATTTTAAGAAATTGACAGAACTTAAAGAAAGAGCAATAAACGAACTAATGATTAACTTTAAATAAACTAAAAATGGACGGAGGAGCAATAGTAATTATTCAACTTACTTTAAGAATAGTTGGAACATTGGTATGTTCAAATAAAGCGAAAGAATTAAACCGGAGCACTGGAGGTTGGGGCTTTTTTGGCTTTGTAATGCCAATTATCGCAATGATTTGGATTCATTGTATGAAACCAATTATGCAATGGGATGAAAATGTAAATATTGGTGAAGAACAATAATAGTGTAAAAAGGTAATAAATAGTACTATATAAATATATTGCTTACTCCTAACCCACCATACAAAAATACACTTCAAAGCACAAACCTAGATTTGTGCTTTTTTATTTAATACATACACAACCATACGGTTTCCCGTAATGACAACATCATTTCTTGTTATACCTTCGAGTGGTCAACGACTGTTAGTTACTTTATAAATATACGTAGAACTACGTATTGTAAATTGCTGTTTTAAATAGTAGTTTGGCTTTTAGGATTTTAGAACTAGAACTCGTTTTGCTACTGCGTGTTTACAGGATATGAGTAGGTTTAGTTATTATATAACGAGTTGGCATTAATTATGACTCGCCAATTCTAAAATAAAAAAATAATTATTAAACTCAAATACGATGAAAAAAAACATTCTTAAACAAGCATTAATTTTAACTTTTTTACTTTTTAGTACAACACACATTTTAGCCCAAAAAAAATGTAGAACAATAATTTCAAATGAATATGATGCAGATACAGATATTGAATATACAAAATTGATTGGAGGAATAATATTTGACGATGGAGCCAAAGCATTATTGACAGGTTTCCAAGATATCATTGCTTTATATGCAGGAAAATCTACAGAAGACGAGTTATTGATTTATTTACAACATACAAGATATGTTGATAGTGATAATTCTACATCACGTGAAAATTTATCAATAAAAAAAGATAACGAATTGACAATTATTGGTGATTTTGGTAAAATACAATTAACAGCTTATAAAGACCAAAATCCTTCAACTGATGTTAAAGGACTATCAAGACAAACAAAAAACAAAATATGTCAAGTCTATTTAATTGATAAAGAAAATTTAGATAAGTTATGTTCTGAAATTATTAAAACATTAATAATCAATTATGATACTGCACCAAAACTAATAAAGAAAATTAAAACAAAAAACGCAGAGAAACATCTAAAACTTTGGGCTTGTTCACCGAAAGAGTTGAATTAAATAATTATAGTTAACTGTTATAGAAATTAAAAGAATAACTATTGCTAACACCGTATAAAAATAATTGCGGCTTAGAGTTTAGCTAGAGGTAGTTGCTTGTTTTGTTACGTCTGATTTTCTATCGGTAAATACTCGCATACAAACTCGCAATTAATAATATACAAAGACGTTGTATCCAATACTCGAAAACAATAATGGCAACAAGAAAAGAATTTGAAAAAGCTATTATAGCAAAATGTAAGAATCCAAAAGTAAATAAGAATGGTTATTTTCTAAATAATTCCGAAAATTTACTGGATGGAATTGATATTGATTTATTTCAGAACGATTTAATGAGTGGAAGTGGAAATGAATTAAAAAGCAAATTCAATGCAATATTTTCATCTTCTGCGCTTGCTGTCAATAATTTTTCAATTGTTAAAAAACATCCTTCAAAATTTAATTGTTTTGATTATTCAAATTTTGATAATGCTCAATTTGAACGACAATTTAGAACAGGATTAGGCGGAACACCACCAAATCTTGATTTTACGATTGAAAACGAAGAAGTCGTAATAGCAATTGAATCTAAATATCTTGAAATAACAACAAGAAAGAAAGCAAAGTTTGTGGATTCATACAATAAAGAAAAGTTGGATTATCTTAAAGATTTTTGGTTTAAATTAATCAGAGATTACACAGACTATAATTCATATCTTGATGTTGCTCAATTAATAAAACACTCAATTGGACTAATTAACTACAAAAGGGAAAATCCTGAAAAGAAAATAATCCTTGTATATTTATATTGGCTTCCTGATAATTATAAGTCTTTTCCAAATTTCGTTGAGCATAAAAAAGACCTAATTGAGTTTGAAAATGAAATAAAGAAAAATGAAGACCTGAAATTTATTAGTACAACCTATAATGATTTTTGGAAATCATATAACAATTCGATTTTCAGTGAGCACTTTGACAAAATGAAAAAAAGATATAAAATTGAGATATAAATTACTGTTTACAACAACGTATAAAAATAATAGGACAATGAGTGCTTAACCCAATGGAAACCGCACCTTTGCAAGGTCGACAAATTTTTAAATTTTGGCTTATTGAAAAAAAAATATTAAGAAAAATTTAAAAATTAGGCTTGTGCTCAACCGAATAGTAGTCGCTTTTTTTCCGCCCTACTATTCTTATACACGAACGTTGTGCTTAATTATAAAAAAATATGGCTGATAATAATCAAATAGTACTACAAACATTAATTGAGCAAACAAGGAAAGAATTATATCCTGAACTTTCTCTGAATGAGTATTTTCATTTATTTGTAACAGAACAAGTTATGAAAGATTTAGAACTTTCATACGATGAAATCGAGGAAGGTATTGTTGATAATGGTGGCGATGGTGGAATTGACTCAATTTACACATTTGTTAATCAAGAATTAGTACAACGAGATAGCGAATTAATTGACGCTAAGAGAAATGCTGTAATAGATGTTTTCATTTTACAATCGAAAAATGTAAATAGTTTTGGAGAAACACCAATAGAAAAATGTAATTCTTCTGCTATTGATATTTTCGACTTAAACAAATCAATAGATTCATTAAGAGCTGTTTATAATTCAGATTTATTAGCAAATGTTGAAGTTTTCAGAAAGCAATTTCTTCATCTAGCTTCAAAATTTCCAATTCTCAAATTTCACTATTATTACATAACAAAAGGTTCAGAAGTTCATCCAAATGTTGAGAGAAAGATTCAAATTTTAGTCAATTCTATAAAAGCACATTTTGATAAAGCAGAAGTAAATTTTCAATTTGTAACTGCAAAAAAATTGATTGATCTTTCGAGAAAAGAACAATTAAGGAGCAAGGATGTTGTTTTGAATGATAATCCGATTTCAACTCAAGATGGTGGATATGTAGCAATTGTCCCAATTAAAAATTATTTTGATTTTATAACTGATGATTCAAATAATTTAATTCGCTATTTTTTTGACGCAAATATTAGGGACTACCAAGTTAATGTAGATGTTAATAAACAAATTAGGCAAACATTAATTAGTCAAAACGCAAATGAAGACTTTTGGTGGTTAAATAATGGAGTTACAATAACAGCAGTTGATGCAACCTTTGCAAGTAAAAAAATACATATAGAAGACCCACAAATAGTTAATGGTCTTCAAACATCTTTTGAAATACATAAATATTTTTCGGAAAATAAAATTGATGTAGAGGATAGAAATGTTTTATTAAGAATTATTAAAGTTGATAATGAAAAAAGTAGGTTAAATGTTATAAAAGCAACAAATAGTCAAACAAATATACCACCAGCATCATTACGAGCGACAGACCCAATCCATAGAGATATAGAAGATTATTTATTTTCAAAAAGTTATTTTTATGACCGCAGAAAAAATTATCATAAAAATCAAGGCAAACCTGTAAATAAAATAATTAGTATACCATATTTAGCTCAAATTATTACTGGTATTTATAATCAAAAACCAGATTACGCTCGTGCTCGACCATCCACATTAATTAAGAACAATAATGATTATAAAAATATATTCAATGAGTCATTGTCTTTAGATATGTATCATAAAGGTATTTTAATTCAAAAAAATATTGAATCCTTATTAAAAACATTTGATAGTCCGAAACTTTCTCGTCCACAAATTGGAGACATTAAATTTCACGTCGCGATGTATGTTACCGCTATTTTGTGTGGCAAATTACATCCAAATACTGAGGAAATTGGAAACGTGGTCATTACTTCTATGACAGATTTGATAGTTAATAATGCAATAGAAAATACTTTCATAGTTTATGACTCCATGGGAGGAACTAACTCAGTTGCAAAAGGAAATGAATTTGTAAAAGAATTATTAGAACAAATTGAAAATGATTTGGAAAAATAACTAATTAATAAATTTCAAAATTAGGCTTGTGTTTCATCCGAAAATTACCGCTTATTTTGAGCGCTGCTTTTCATACACAAGACCACTTTAAGCAATTGAATATAAACGATGTAACAAAAATATGATTTCAGTTTTTAGAGAAAAAAGAACACGGAAAAACGATGAACTCGAATTGAATTCGCCCCAAAAATTCGACAAGACATATATTAAAATAGTTACTCACGATAACGATATACCACGTGCAAGACAATATTCTTTACAATGTGAATTACATTTTACAGAATATAAGGGTTATACAATAAGGAAGTTTATGGAAACGGATTTTAATTATTTTACTTGGCTTCCGAGAAATATCGAGAATTTCACATACGACAAGAAAGTCCTAGAATATGCTAAAACCTGTATCGATTTATTAGAAGAAATTGATAATTATGCAATTAACAGAACTCAAACTAATTTAGGAAAAGCTATAAGTCAAGTTAATTCAATGATTCGATATGAACATTGTCTTGATTGTGAAAATGACGAAATTATGCTAAAAGTTTGGAAAAGCTATATCGACGTAGAATATTACAGAACCATATTAAATACACCACTTGAAAGGCTGATAAGACAAGCGAAAGAAATTGAACAAGTAAGTTCTGAATATAGAAGAAAATATTATAATCAAATTATTAAAAATTAGAAAAACTACTTACAACACCGAAAAAAAAATTGCGGTTTAGTGCTTAAATAAAGCTCGCTGTGCGTTTTAACAACTGATTCCGTAAAAATGATACACAATCACTTTGGAAAGAATTTAAAACTAAAAAAAATGCAAAAAATATTGATTTTAATTTTTGGAATGGTATTGCTTACATCATGCAAAGCATCTATGGCTCTACATCCCGATCGGATGAGTTTAGGAATGACAAAAGCTGAAGTAAAAACTGCAATGGGCGAACATATACCAATGAAAATAATAGGTTCAAGGGCTTATGAATATGGTGTGATTGAAGTTGGAATGTACCAAGACCGTTATTTAATTTATGGGCAAGGAACTGTCGAAGAAGTGTATTACTTATATTTCCTCAACGATGAACTCATCCAATGGGGAAGACCACAAGATTGGCAGAAAGAAGCCGACAGAATTTACGAAATTCGTTATCGATAAAATACTGTTGTGAACACAGTGTATAATTAATCACTAGCTTCTCCTCTAACCCACAACACCAAACCACACTTAAAAGCACAAACAAAATTTGTGCTTTTTTGTTTTTAATACATACGCAACCATACGATTTCCCGTAATGAAAACAGCATTTCTTGTTATACCTTCGAGTTGTCAAAGACTGTTAATTACTTTGCAAATATACGTAGAAGTACGTATTGAATATAATCATTTTAAATGGTACATTAGATTTATTAACTTTTTGATTGTAAGAGCCTTACTGATTTCTGTTTATAGGCAATGAGTAAGTTTAGTTATTATATAAGGAGTTGTGTGCAATTAGACGACAAGCAAACTACCTACTATTGGGTATTGTTTTGTTTTATTTAAATCATTTAATTTGGATTAACTTAAATCAAAAAATATGAAAACATTAATTTTAATAATATTTGTAACACTTATAGGAGTTCCAATGGAAAAAATAAGTGATGAGGAAAATACAAAAATTTTCCTACCTAAATGTAAAGGAAATGCTTGTGATGCAGTCCAATTATATTGGGATGACAGTCAAAATGGATATGTATTTAAAAATAAACACGGAAATAATAAAAATTACCAATTAGGTAATTCAATTCAATTAAAAGTTTACTATTCACCAGGAAAAAGCCCATTTGCAAGTTGCTCTGCTATTAAAAAACATAAGCTTAAATATGCAGGCGAATGGAATATTGGAGACGTTATGTTGTGCAGTGATAAATCATTTACGGCAGTATATATTGTTAAAAAGTACAACCCAGATGATAGCGACTTCAAATTATAAAACTATTAAATATGAAAACACTAATTATATTGATTGTATTGTCTTTAAATATTCCAAGTCACGACATTACCGAAGGAATTTTCGAAAGAAAATTAATAAACATAAGAGTTCCTAACTTTGGAAATTATAGTTCTTCTGTAGAAGTGTACTCTGTATTTGGCGAAAAAACAGGTTGTAAAGTTTCTCTAAAAGAAAACAACACTTCAGGCGTAGTTATTATCCAATATCGAATTAACAATAAAGGTAAATGGTATACTCTAGTTGAAGGACAATATATAAAAGGTCAAAGCATTTGGTGCAGAGTTAAAGGACTTGGAGGTTCAGGTTCTGTTGTACTTGCAATAGAATAACATAAAGAATTATCTTAATGAATAAATTAAATAACTTAAATAAGATTACAATGAAAAATTTAATTACAATAACCCTTTTATCTATATTTCTTTTATCATTTTCTAGTTTTGCACAAAATGAAATTACAAGTACTAAAATTTTTACTAGTAAAAAATGTACTTATTCAGTATATAAAGTAAAATCAGGAGGAACATATAGATGTAAAGATTACATTTTTGTTGGAGTTGTTACACCAAATAATGACGTTTCAATAAGCGTAAAAAAAGGTCAAAATTATACTATATTCGTTAAACACGGAAATAGAAACCCTTGTGGGAAAAATAAATTATCTACCTCAATATCTGTAGGACCTTTACAATACGGGCCAAACACTATCCGAGAAGAACTTTATGATAATATGTGTAATTAACTGCACACAACACAGTATATAAGCTATGGTTTGACCTGTGCCTATTTGGAAAATCTACAGATTTCCCAAAGTTATTTTTTATTTGGAGAGGTTCGTGCCAAAACACGCCACAGCTCATATACATACACGTTATGCTCAATTTCTAAAATGAAAATCCTTGAAAAAAATGAACTATTTCAGACTATTACTTCTCTTATTAATTGTTTCCTATTCAAATTTATTTGCTCAAACTTATGATGGTTTTTCAAACGAGGAAATTCAGTCCGTATTTAAGCAATGGAATATGGATAATTGGGATGATGGAGGTGAAATATCTCGTTATATATTTTTAAATATGCCTGAATTTTGGACTCACGCCATAATCGATAGAGAAGGAAATGTTAAAAGCCTAAAAGAAGATTACCGCAAAGAAATCGAGGAGTTTGTTGTTACTTCTGAATTAGGACAAATGACACTTCAAGACTATGTCAAAACTTGCAACAAAGTGGATGGTATGATAATATTGCAAGGAGACCGTATTGTATATGAAGCCTACCCAAGAATGTTTTCAAACGATAGGCATCTTTACTGGTCAGTATCTAAAGTATTTGCTTCAACTCTTATAGCAGTTTTGGAAGACAGAAAACAACTTGATGTAACAAAACCAATAGAACATTATCTACCTGAACTTAAAGGGTCTGGATGGGAAGGTGTACCCATAATTGACATTCTTGATATGGCTTCAGGAATTGATTGTCGTGAATGGGTTGATGGCGCTTTTGAAAACCCTGAAACTTGTTACTATCAATTTGAAGCAGCTCTTGGATTTTTAAAACGAACAGAAAAAACCGCAGACAATGCTTTTGAGCACATTAAAACCTTATCATCTGCAAAAACTTCTGGAGAAATATTTGAATATACTTCAGTGAACACTTTCGTTCTCTCTTGCCTCATAGAAAGAATCACAGGTCTTTCTTATGCAGAAAATATTGAGCGTGAAATTTGGCGAAAAATTGGTGCGGAATCTGATGCATTTATTACGCAAACAAATGGCACGAGTGTATCTCACGCAGGAATTAGTTCTACACTTCGAGATTTAGCTCGATTTGGTTATATGTTTTTAACCGATGGTCGTTCAGGTGATAATACTTTCGTTTCAAATGAATATTTCTATAAAATTCAAAAGCAAGGTCGTCCTCATTTGATTACTGCATACGGTTCTGAAAATTACACGCTTGATAAAGAAGTTGTTCATCACAATACCTATCAATGGGACAAAGTAATGGAAGATGGAGATTTTTATAAAGGTGGTTTTAGCGGACAAGGTCTTTACATTTCACCTTCTCGAAATTTAGTGATAGCCTTTTTTGGAACTGCCGATGATAATGGAGTTTATAACGAATTAGATGATATTTCAAGACAGATTTCTAAATCAAACCTTTTTGATTAATAAAAGAAATAAATTAAAACAGAGCATAACACCGTATACAATTTATTGCTAGTTCTCGCCTGCTTACGAAAACCCTCGCGGATTTTCTATTTGAATTATTTACTAAACCCATAACTTAATCACTCAACAAATCTGTTACACAACCATTTCCATTTATTATACATTACTGTACTTTATGAAAGATAAGATTATTGAAAACATTCAAAATATTGAGAAGAAATATTTACCAATAAAGGAAATCATAGAAAAATCTAATAACTCGAATAAGTATCACGGTTTATATAAAGGAATTATTTCTATACAGAGTAAAATTGTAAACAATCCAGATATCCTGTTCTTAGGAATTAATCCCGGAGAAGGAGCATATATAGAAATGAATCAGAAATCTAAAAACCATAAAACTAAGTTCCCTGTAAAATTAATTTCTAACATTGATTATTTATCAAACATAGAACTTGATTGGCTAAAAAAAGGTGTTTCAAGAGGTGAAAAAGTAAAAGGAAAATGGTTTGGTTATGAATGGTATGAAAGGGATAGAAAAATAAATAATTCTTTTCCTTCAAGAATGATAGATCTACTCTATTATTGGAGTGAATTAAAATTAGGGCAAAATATTGAATCAAATTCAGAACAATTTATACAGCAATTTAATGAACAAATAATTGACAAAATTGTATACTCTAATATAAATCCGATTGCGACTAAATCAACTACTGAATTAGAAAAAATCATCACCTTACTTTCTAAAGAGGAAAGCCTAAAAAATCATTGGAGCCATAATAAACAGAATAAAATAACAAAATCAATAGTGAAAAACTTCTTTAGACAAAGGACTTTTGATTTAATAAACATTCTAAAACCTAAAGTTATAGTTTGTTTAGGAAACACTGTATATTCAGAACTTACTTATCGAAAAACTGCAAATAAAAATAAAGTTTTTTCTTCAAAATATAATGTAAGAAATATAGAATATGATATGGTCACATTTTCAAGGTCAGGAACTTGGTCTCCTCTATTGAAAGACGTTTCAATTCAAATAAACAATAGTCTTTCAAATCATAACTAATATAAAAACACCTAATCCCCTAAAAACTTCAAAAGCACAAACTAAGGTTTGTGCTTTCCCATTTCCTACAAATACATGTCCTATACCATTCCCACAATTACTTTCTATAAAAAACGTAGAAATACGTATTGCATATAATGCATTTAAATTATATTTTCGCACCACCTACTTTGAAACTGGTTAGAACAAATAAACCCCAAATATTAACTATCAAACTATTTAACCCATGAAAAAAATTTACTTTACTTTATCTTTTACATTAATTAGTCTTATGTCATTCTCTCAAGTATTTAATTGGGAATCAGGAACCGACAATGGAACTAATGTTACCGAAACAGTAAGTGGAATTACAGCAACAGTAACTACATCCAACAATGATGCTCAACTTGTTAATGGTGGAGGTTTTGAAGGCTCTTCTGGAAATGTTGCTTTTACCGAAAACTCAGATTCTAGCTCCTCATTAACCATTACATTTAGCGCATCCATTGATATTGCTAGTATGTATACTTTTATTGCTGATGGTACTGTAGGACCAGAGACAACTATGGACTTTACACCAACTGGTGGGAGTAATTCTGTAGTTACAGAAGGTATATCACAATCCGCTGGAGAAGTAGTAATTCTTAACTGGACTGGAATAACTGCAATAACATTAACTGTAAATGGAGGTGGAAATGAAACCTTTGGTATTGATGATATTGTGTTAGGTACAACATTAAGTAATACGGATTTCACTATTTCAAATATAAACTTAAAATTATTTCCGAATCCATCAAATCAATTTATTAAAATATCTGGACTAACAAATACGGAGAAGTATAAAATCTACAATATTCTTGGTTCTGAAGTAGCTAATGGAAATGTTTCTAATAACGAAAAAATTGATATTAAAAATTATGCAAATGGTTTCTACCTTTTAAAATTGGAGAATGGAAATACATTTAAGTTTATAAAAGAATAAAATTTCGTTTACTAACACTTTATAAAATAATTGCTAGTACTCCCCTAAAAACTTCAAAAGCACAAACCTTAGTTTGTGCTTTACTATTTTCTACAAATACAGTTTCAAATCATTTCCTAGAACAAAAACAATTCCCTTCTTCCCTACTCCAAAAACCCCAACATCTTTTCATTCACTACTTCCGCTTGATCGATAGATAAGAAATGTCCTGCATTATGAATAACTTCCCCTTTTCCTTTAGGTAGCATTTTTGCAATTTCTATGGTTCTTCTTTCATTAATCATATCGTCATCCCCAATTAAAACCAACACCGGCATTTGTAATGATTTTAGCACGTCATTAGAAAACGGTTGCATACTAGACATAAATTGATTTACCGAGTCTTTTTCGGTAGCGATATAATATTGCTCCAAATAGGCATCGCTAATATTAGCAACATTACTAGACATACTTTCTAGGCTTTGTGCGATACGTTTTTCTTTAGAAGAAAGTAACGAAGCAACATTTTTAAGTAAATTCATACTTGGTTTAATCCAGGTAAAGGTTTGCGCCGGACTCAATAAAATCATGCTTTTAACACTCTTCTGGTTATCTAAAGCAAGGTTTACCGCTAACCAACCGCCACGAGAAGCGCCAATAAGATGAAAGCTATCTAATTCTAAAACAAACAATATTTCTTGGTACCAATCGATCACTGCATCTACATTTTCCATATCGCTATATACCTGCGACTTTCCTGCTTCTAAAAGAAAATCGATAGCATACACACGATGATTACTGCTAAGTGCTTTTATATTTGGGTACCACATCGTAGAACTCGCATTCATACCATGCAATAAAACCACGGATTCCCCATTTTCTGGTCCGCTAACGATTACATGCGCCACACCATGCGTAGTAGGAATGTATAATTCTTCAAAAGCAACATCCCATAACTTTAGGGTTTCGTCATAGGCTTTAAAATAGGCTTTATCCGAAGCACTTGCATTGGTAATATATGCTGGTGTTTTTTTATAGGTATCATATTTGCTACTGCAACCAGTACACAAAACAGAAATAATAAGTACGAATAATATTCTCATAAATAGGAATTCTAAATCCTTGCAAATTTAATACTAAAAAGCGTGAACATGTTGTCAATTTTGTAAATTTGTTATTCTGAAAAATGAATCAATAAGGTTTTTTCGTTTTCACGGAATAGAACATACAGCAAATGGTAAGAGAGCAAGTTTTAGAAGCAATTATTGCAGGATATCGAAATACGATTCAGCAACGTTATCAATATGAAAACATTAAAGACAATTATCAACTTCCAGAATCTATTGATGCCGAAACCGTAGACCAGCTTTGAGATTACTTAAGGATTTAAAGTTTAATAAACTTTTTGGTTGTTTGACGCATACCATCTGAAAGTCTAATCAAGTAAACTCCACTTGGTAATCCTTGTACATCTATTTTATTAGTGCACTTCGTTGCGATCATTTTTTTTCCTAATAAATTGTAAATAGAAATAGTTAATAGCTTTTCATTCCCTTCTATGTTTAGGTAACTATCTGTTGGATTTGGATACACAGATAATGCAAATTCAAAGGAATGGTCTGTTACATGTAAGTTAGAACATTCTGTTTCGTTATTCACGAATGTAGAACTAGCATCTATATCTGTCCAATTTGCAGTGCTCCATACAGCAGAATCCACTAAAATACAGGTTAAATCAGTATTGTTAGTTGTGATAAAATCAGTCAAAGCTGTATTGTTTCCGTTTCTCACATCTAAACTTGTTAATTGATTATTGAAACACCGCAAACGATGTAAGGTAGTATTATTACTCACATCTAAACTGGTAATTTGATTACTGAAACACAACAAATCAGTCAAAGCTGTATTATTGCTCACATCTAAAATTTGTAATTGATTATTGAAACAATGCAATTTAGTCAAAGCAGTATTATTACTCACATCTAAACTGTGTAAATGATTATTGAAACAAATCAAATCAGTCAAAGCTGTATTATTGCTCACATCTAAACTGCGTAATTCATTATTCTCACAATCCAAATAATTCAAAGCAGTATTACTCACATCTAAACTAGATAATTGATTACTTATACAAAACAAAGTGGTCAAAGCTGTATTATTGCTCAAATCTAAACTTGTTAACTGATTATTACTACAAAATAAACGCTCCAAAGCTGTGTTATTGCTCAAATCTAAACTTGTCAATTGATTCCACTGACAATCCAAATAAGTCAAAGCAGTAAAATCTTCTATACCTGTTAAATCTGCAATACTCCACTCCCACACAGTTAGATGTGTTACGCTACTAATATTAACAGTTGGTACTACACCATCAATCGTTGAATTAGTATCAATACCTAAATTTATTAAAGCTTGTTCAAAATTAGCATCTGGTATTTGAGTTGTTTGCGAATACCCAAATATGGAGATAAGAAAAATAAAGAAAGGAATTTTTTTCATAATATAAGAAATAAATTATTGGTTAAATTTAACCTAAACCATTAGTAATTAATATGATATAAGTCATGTGATAATTATTACCTACAAAATGCAACCTCTATTTCTAGGTTTTTACCTATTTACAAATACTCCTAACGATCTAATCCTTTTAATAAAAATGACAAATCAATTTATCTCTTAACATTCCTATTCCCAACCCAATTCCGTAAATTTGTTGTCTCAAAAAAGCATAAAAAACACAAGTAAATGATAAGGAAAAAAGTTTTGGAAGCAATCATTGCAGGGTATAGAAATACCATTGCGGAACGTTATCAATATGAAAACATTAAAGACAATTACCAACTTCCAGAATCTATTGATGCCGAAACCGTAGACCAGCTTCGGGAATATTTTCTGAAGTATATGTATCCCGAATTTTCGAAACGACAAGAGTTAAATAGCGCTTTTAATAGTCTGGAAGAATTTACCAAGCATCCTAAAAAATTAGTCGGTATAGCATTAGATGCTACCAAACTAATTTTTAAATACGGAAGACATCTTCCTAAAATATTAAATACCGGATTAAAAGCCATGCAATCTTTTAAAGCTGCAGATAATTTTGAAAATAATCTGGTGGATGAAGCGATTAAAAACAAGATCGACGGACCTTATAATCCAGAAAAAATAAATGCGCTGATAAAATTATTATCACGAGAAGAAATAGAGAAATTTATTCATACTTCCGAATCTTTATTTGAAGTCTTGCATGATAAAGTGCTTATTAAAAAAATAAAAGGGATTATTGCATATCTTATCCAAATGATGCGCAAAAAGGAAAATATCTATACGCCTAGTCAAATTAACGGACTAGAAATTGGACTAGAAATGCTTACCGAGGGCGATGCGCTTTTTAACCGTTTGTCTTTAGCAGACCAGCAAAACCTAATCGACCTGATTATAGAAGTCGAAAAAGATGCCTTAGCACGTATTTTTTAGAAACCGGTAAAGCGGTAACTAAAATTCGAAGTCTCATGGCAATTCCGTAACTTTGTTATGCTATAAAAAAGATTAATAAAAGAATTGAGGATTTTCCGTCTTCACGGAAAAGAAATTACATGATAAACATTCCAGAAAAAACATTACAAGATTTAGAGTTTTCTACCGTTTTACAACAAGTCAGCGAGCTTTGTGTTACACCTTTAGGAAATGCAAGAGCATTAGAAATCACACCTTTTAAATCTAAAGAAGAATTACAATTAGCCTTGCAATTGGTAGACGAATATCTGTCGTCTTTTCACAATGATAACCGCATACCAAATCATGGTTTTGATACCATTACCAAAGAACTGAAGCTTTTAAGAATTGAAAATACCTTTTTAGAAATTCATAGTCTTAAAAAAATAGTTTCTATTTCTTTAACCTGTAATGAAATTGTAAAATTCCTTAAAAAGTTTCAAGAGTACTATCCCAAACTACATGATTTTGCTTTTTATATTGAAGTGACTACCGAAATTATTGAAAAGGTAGATGCCAATGTAGATCGTTTTGGCGATATTAAAGATGATGCTTCTGCCCTACTTTATGAAATTAGACAAAGCATCAATAAGCTAAAAGGTAAAATTAACGGTAGCTTTTCTTCGGCATTAAACCAATACCACCAATTAGAGTATTTAGATGATATTCGCGAATCGGTAGTAGAAAACAAGCGTGTACTTGCGGTAAAAGCCATGTACAGACGTAAGGTTAAAGGTGCTATTATGGGAAGTAGCAAAACAGGAAGTATTGTTTATATTGAACCAGAAGCAACCTTAAGACATACCAGAGAACTTAATAATTTAGAGTTTGAAGAAGCCGAAGAAATTGTAAGAATCTTAAAAGAACTTACTGGTTTTATTCGTCCGTTTTTACCTTTATTAGAAAAGTACCAGGAGTTTTTAATTGCCATTGATGTGATTGCTGCAAAAGCAAAATATGCACGTTCTATGGATGCCATTCTTCCGGAAATTAACGAAAACAGAACGCTTTTTATACGCGATGCATACCATCCATTATTGCTTTTAAATAATAAGGCTAAGAAAGAAAAAACCTTTCCGCAGACTATAGAATTAAAACAAGACAGCAGAATTATAGTAATTTCTGGTCCTAATGCTGGAGGAAAAAGTATTACGCTAAAAACCGTTGGTTTACTGCAAGTCATGTTGCAAAGCGGGATGCTAATTCCGGTGCATGAACGCAGTTCTGTGTGTTTATTTGATAGAATCTTAAGTGATATTGGCGATAACCAATCCATAGAGAATCATTTAAGTACGTACAGTTACCGACTAAAACAAATGAATTATTTTTTGAAGAAGTGTAATAAAAACACGCTTTTCTTAATTGATGAATTTGGAACCGGTTCCGATCCAGAACTTGGTGGTGCTTTAGCCGAAACTTTTTTGGAAGAGTTTTACCATCGGGAAGCCTTCGGAATTATCACCACACACTACTCCAACTTAAAGCTTTTAGCCAATGAGCTACCTTTTATGGAGAATGCAAATATGCTTTTTGACGAAAAAAGTTTAGAGCCTATTTACAAACTGATTATTGGTAATGCAGGAAGCTCGTTTACTTTTGAAGTAGCACAGAAAAACGGCATTCCTTTTAGTTTAATCAACCGTTCTAAAAAGAAAATAGAACGTGGTAAAGTACGTTTTGATGCTACGATTGCAAAGCTTCAAAAAGAAAGAAGTAAACTAGAAAAAACCGGACAGTCTTTAAAGGAAAACGAAAAGAAGAAACTTGCCGAAGCAGATAAGTTAGAAGAGATTAATGCGAAGGTGCAGAAAAAACTAGAAAACTATCAAGAGTTATACGATAGTAATCAGCGTTTGGTGTATCTAGGAACCAAGGTGAATGACTTGGCTGAAAAGTTTTTCGATAACAAACAGAAAAAGCAATTAATGGCTGAATTGTTTAAACTGGTTCAGATTGAAAATTCGAAACGTAAGAAAGTTACAGTCAAGCAGAAAAAAGCGATTAAACATAAAGAGACACAGGTCAAACAAGAAGTAGAAAAGAAAGTAGAAGTCATTCGCGAAAAGAAAAAGGAGGCGAAGAAAAAAGCAATCGTTCCCGACAAACCGAAAGCCATTTTAAAAGTTGGCGATCGCGTGCGCATGGAAGATGGTCGTGCCGTTGGAACTATTGATAAAATAGAAAAAAATAAAGCAGTTGTGAATTACGGTATTTTTACGACTAATGTTAGTGTGAGCATGTTGGAACTTGTGGAAGCGGTGAAGAAGTAGCTGTTGGCTGTTGGCAAAATGAACAATAGCTATGTCATTGCGAGGAGTTTACGACGTGGCAATCTCAAAAAAAGAAAGAATAACTAACAAAAGATTCCTGCCTACGCAGGAAAGAAATATGAACCAATTACCAAAACACAAACAACTAATCCTATTTGATGGTGTTTGCAATCTATGCAACAGCACAGTACAATATGTGATAAAACACGATAAAAACGATGTGTTTCGGTTTGCTGCCTTACAAAGTGATATTGGTCAAACAATCATAACTAAATACAATATCGATACCGAGAAAACAGACTCTATTCTACTCTATTCCAATGAAAATGGATTAAAAGCAAAATCTACTGCTGCATTGTATATTGCAAAGCATCTAGGTTTTCCGAATAATATAATGACTGTGTTTTTGATTGTGCCAACCTTTATAAGAAATGGCGTATATAATTATATTGCCAAAAACAGGTATAAATGGTATGGCAAAAAGGATGCTTGTATGATTCCTACTCCGGAATTGAAAGGTAAGTTTTTAAGCTAATGGCTTAGTCGGTTCTATTAAAAGGGATTTCTGAAATGGCGCTTAAAATAAGTTGTCCTTCTTCATTAAAAGAAAACGGTGTGTTTATCTCTTCGTACATCATTAATTGTAAATTGGTAGCAGAAGAATTCCACTCTAAAGATACTGCATTAGAAATAGCGGTTCCATCATCATGGTTTTCCGAAGTAAATTTAACTCCAGTATTATCCGCAAGAAAAACAAAGCCATTTGCAAAACTACTATTAGAATCCGCACGCTTCCATTCCCCAATTAAGGCATTGGTTTCATCTTGGCTATCGTCTGCATCACTACTACAAGAAAATAAGGTAGAAACAATAGTTAACAGTATAACGAAACTTAATTTTATGGTGCTTTTCATTTTAATAACTTATAGATATATCTCGTATTAGCAAGTTTTAATACCTCGCTTCGTTTTAAAAATTAAGTGTTTTCTACCAGAAAGTGTATTTTCAATAATGTACTTGTACGATTTTTTTCTAGTAATGGTATTCTTATCTACCGTAAAGAATAATTCTGTTTCATTAATCGATGGTACAGAAATACTTTCTATAGTTAGCGGAGTTATATGTAATTCATTTACAATTTCTAATTCTTGTGCAGATGCAGCAAAAATAGATAATGAAAATAAAAAGAGGGAAGTTACTAGTTTCATGAGACCTTTAATTTAATACTATAAATATACTCCTAGTATTTAGTATGCTAAAATATACTCGGTATAGAACGAGTAAATTAGATAAGTAAAAAAATTATGTAAAAAGTATCGATAAACAACAAGCTTATTTCAAGCTACTTAAAATAAAAACGATGGTTTTATTCGTGTTTCTATTGGCCATACACGAATCTGCGCTATGTTTTACAGATACGCAAAAGGCTTTATTTGTTAGAGATTCTATAGAATTTAAATAGGACAAAGCGATTTTTATGGTTAGCAAAAGCTTTCCTATACTATTAGAAATTATTGGTGCTACCGAAAGTTTTCACATCGCTAAACATGTAATAGTTTGCTTAAACTTCTGTACATGGTACGTTCGTAAACATCAAACTCACCATCGGCAAAAAACATTCTTTTAATTTCTGCTAACAACGTATCTATAGCTTCTCCTGTGAAATGATGTTCTTTTAAACCTGCTTGTATTTTCTCAATACTTTGATAGTCGTTATCTGCATCAAACTCATCATGAATTTTCTGAAAAGTCTGCATATCCACTTTTTCAATGATTAGGTTTCGTTCTTTATTATCTTCCTCAAAATTAGAATTTGCAGCGTATAATAAAGTGTAAGCAACGAGTTCGTTTTTAGTCCAATGCATGGTATTTTCTTTTGTAATTAAGGATCCGTATTCTGTCCATGAACCATCATAAACAGCAATATTTTTATAGCCAAGTATATCTGCTCCAAGTGCTAAAACACAAGCCGTAATACCAGAACCACAAGAAAAAACAACGTTTTCCTTTTTGTTGGTAGCTTGATTAAAAACCGCTTGTAATTCTTCTTTGGATACTAGCTTCTTATTTTCTAGTACATCCTGAAACGGAAGATTTATGGAGTTTGGTATCGTTCCACTTCGCAGTCCTTCTCTAGGTTCGGCAATGCTCCCATTAAACCTTCCTGCAGATCTTGCGTCTAAAATAGTATAGTTTTCGTCTTCTTGAATTTTTAAGATGTCTTCAAAAAATAACATATAACCAGATTGTCGTTTTGCTTCAAAATTCCCTGGCACTACTTCGTGTACTTGTTTTGTTTCTATTGGTAATTCGTTTGCCTTCCATTCTGGAAATCCGCCATTTAAAACCGCTACATTTTCATAACCAAAAGCTTTAAATAACCACCAAACTCTGGCGCTAGAGTAAATTCCTTTTTCGTCGTAAACAACAATTGCTGCATCTTTGTTAATACCTAATGCTTGCGCGGAAGCTGTAAATTGTGCTTCGGAAGGAAATGCGCTAGGAAAAGCATCTTCTACATTACTAAACTTCTTTTTTATATCGAAAAATCGCGTATTTGGTATTTGTACTTCCTCCGGAAAAACAGAAACACCATCCACACTTTTTGGAATGGTAGCATTTAAAATGACAAGATTAGTTGCAGCTCGGTTTTTATATAACCAGCCTACGGAAACTACAGGTTTTGAAATAGAAATATGCACCATAATTATTTAAATACTAAAAATAAATTCAAATTTATAAAGCTTCTTCTTTGATGTTCTTTTAAATAGCAGGAGATCTTCCATGCTCTTGACGCTCTCCAAAATAGCAGGAGATCCTTTCATGCTCTTGACGCTCTCCAAAATAACAGGAGATCCTTCCATGCTCTTGACGCTCTCCAAAATAGCAGGAGATCCTTCACTTACTTTGATGATCTCATAAATAGCAAGAGATCCTTCACTTACTTTAATGATCTCATAAATAGCAAGAGATCCTTTCATGCTCTTGACGCTCTCCAAAATAGCAGGAGACCCTTCACTTACTTTGATGATCTCATAAATAGCAAGAGATCCTTCGTTCCTCAGGATAAGCGATTCACAACATTTTTTTTAAATAAAAAAATGTGTTCTCTGCTTACTTAACAGCATCATAATTATCATCCCATTCTTTTGGTTTCGGATGGTCATGAAGCTTTCCTAAAGATTTAGCAACAATCATGGAAACCGTAGCATCTCCAGTTACATTAACAACGGTTCTACACATATCTAAAGGTCTGTCTACTGCAAAAATTAAGGCCAATCCAATAGGTAATAATTCCGCTGGGAAACCTATAGATTCTAGAACGATAACTAACATTACCATTCCTGCACTTGGTACAGCAGCACTTCCAATAGAAGCTAATAATGCCGTTGCAATAATTACTAATTGGTTGGTAAATGTTAATCCTTCTGGCCAAATTACCTGCATAATAAATACCGCAGCAATTCCTTGATATAAACTCGTTCCATCCATATTTACCGTCGCTCCAACGGGCAATACAAAACCAGAAACTTCTTTATCTACACCTAAATGCTCTTCGACACGTTCCATAGTTACTGGTAAAGTAGCAGCACTCGAACTGGTAGAAAATGCTAATAATTGCGCAGGAGAAATTTCTTTTAAAAACCATAGTGGCGATTTCTTTACCACAAACTTTATGAGCACTAAATAGAAACCAATCATTAAGGCTAAACCTAACACTACACATCCGGCATAGTTTAATAGTTTTATAAGGATTTCGGTATCATCAAAGGCTATAATTACATTTGCCATTAATGCGAATACGGCATATGGCGCAAATAACATAATTAAATCGACCATTTTCATTACGACTTCATTGAGCGAGTCGAAGAAATTTATTAACGGTTTTGCTTTCTCCTCTGCGATTAGTAATAAGCAAATACCAACAAACAAAGCAAAGAAAATAACTTGAAGCATTTTTGCTTCTCCTAAAGAAACGAATATATTACTTGGAAAAATATCTACTAAAGATTGTAATGGACCAGCATCATTTTGCGCTGTTGCTTTGGCTAATTTATCGGTAACACCAGCATCATTTTCATATTTCATTTTAATTTTAGCAATTGTATCTTGAGACATTCCCGCTCCCGGTTTCACGGTATTTACAATCGTTAATCCTATAATGATAGCAATTAGCGTGGTACCAATATAAATAGCAATGGTTCGTAATCCCATCGATTTAATTTTAGAAATATCTTTTAAATCGGAAATCCCTTTAATTAACGAAGCTAGAATTAACGGAACAGCAATTAGCTTTAAAAGGTTAATAAAGATTTTACCAAAAGGTGCAATCCAATCGGAAACAAAATCTTTACCATCATACATATTCATTATGAATCCGAAAATGATACCCAATATCATTCCTATTATTATTTTCCAGTGTAGTGCTAATTTCATGTTATTTGTTTTTCATTTCCGTTAGGCGGAAACTTCGTTAGTTCGTTTTTCTTCCTATTGTTTTATGTCTCCAAACCTCATAAAGATAACAACCTGCATGCTGTTCTTCTGGATTATTAATGGGTAACTCTTTCTGTATTCTTTTCACTTTATCATATTCAGAAATTAGTCCGTACGCATTTAAATCGTTTGGCAGAAACGTTTCATCAAAACCACCACTATTAGTCAAAGCACTTGTGTCTCCTCCTATTTCGATTAAATCATACCCTATAAAATCATAGGTTGCACTTAAATCTGCTTTTTCTTTTTCCGGTTCTTTAATTATAGCTAGCAAATTAAAAAAGGGAATATCTTTCACATTATTCAACACATAATCTAAGGAATTAAAATAGAACATGAGCATTCCGTTATGAGATATAATAAAATCCCATACTTCGGGAGCATCCAAATCCAATACAAATGCTAACCGATTCAAATTACCATCCAAAGAAACCAATTCTTTGACATGAAATAATTCGGTCCAATCGATATATTCTTTCCAGCTAAATCCATCGGTATTATCTGAATCATACGTTTTTAGGGCAGTATAGTAAATTTCAGATTTCATCGGAATACAAATAATAAATTTATGAGATTCCTACTTTCGTAGGAATTTGTTAGTACATTTTATTCAGCAAATAATAATCTGCTAAGACTAATGCTGCCATTGCTTCCACAATAGGAATAGCACGAGGTACCACACAAGGATCATGTCTTCCTTTTCCTTGCATCTCTACCGTTTCTCCTTTGTTATTTATGGTTTCTTGTTTTTGCATAATAGTGGCAACAGGTTTAAAAGCCACACGAAAATAAATATCCATTCCGTTACTTATTCCGCCTTGAATACCTCCAGAAAGGTTTGTTTTCGTACTTCCATCTGGATTAAAAGAATCATTGTGTTCGCTACCTTTCATTTTAGCACCACAGAATCCACTTCCATATTCAAAGCCTTTTACCGCATTTATAGAAAGCATCGCTTTACCAAGTTCTGCATGTAATCTATCAAAAACAGGTTCGCCTAAACCTACAGGAACATTTTGTAAAACGCAAGTTACGGTTCCGCCAATAGTGTCTCCTTCTTTTCTTATTTCTTTAATTCTAGCAATCATTTTCTCTGCAATTGCTTCATCTGGACAACGTACTATATTGCTTTCCGTTTTAGAAAAATCTAAATCTTGATATGGTTTATCTATAAAAATCTCTCCAACCGAAGAGGTAAATGCATTAATTTTAACATTACTTAGCACTTGTTTTGCAATTGCTCCTGCAACTACTCTACAAGCGGTTTCCCTTGCAGAACTGCGTCCGCCACCTCTATAATCCCGAACGCCATACTTTTGATCGTAGGTATAATCGGCATGACTAGGACGGTACACATCTTTAATATGGGTATAATCTTTCGATTTCTGATTGGCATTTTTTATGATAAAACCAATTGGCGTTCCTGTGGTTTGTCCTTCAAAAATACCTGAAAGAAACTCTACCGTATCTGGTTCTTTACGTTGTGTTACAATCTCGGACTGCCCTGGTTTTCTTCGGTTTAATTCGTTCTGAATAGCTTCCAAATCTAATTGCAATCCCGAAGGGCAACCATCAATTACACCACCAATTGCAATTCCGTGTGATTCACCAAAAGTGGTTACTTTAAATACATTTCCAAAAGAATTTCCAGCCATTATTATATTGCTAATAGTTATTTGTGCTAATGTAAATCTATTATTAGAGAAATAAAAAAATTAATTCTACCAATATTTTTAATGCCTTAAGATTCAAAATATTATCTAAATATTAGTTTGGACTAAAATAATTTAAGCTTATTTTTGTCGCTTAAAAAAATTGATTAATATGAAAAATGTAAAAACACTTTTATTATTTGCTTCTGTTTTACTTATGGCAGCTTGCAGTAGTGACGATTCACCTTCAACTCCAAAGTCTACTTTAACAGTAAATCTTAATGGTATACAACCACTAGATGGCGATTTAACATATGAAGGTTGGATTATGGTAGACGGATTACCTGTTTCTACAGGAAGGTTTAACACAACCTCTGCATCTACCTCTAAAAGTTTTAGAATAGCAACTGCAGATTTAGACATAGCAACTGCTTTTATTCTATCTATTGAGCCAACTCAAAATGATGATCCAGCGCCTTCAAATACTAAAATATTGAGCGGTAATTTTGTTGCTAATGCAGCAACATTAAGCATTACTTCTATGGTTGGTAATTTTGTAGATTCTGCAAATCCTTTTTCTGGATCTTTTGTAAAAGCGACTCCTACAGATAATACGGGAGGAATTGATAATGGTAATAACGACTTTGGTATTTGGTTTATTCAAAACCCAACAACTGCGGGTTTAATTAATTTACCAACCTTAGCAACTGGATGGAAATATGAAGGTTGGGTAGTGTTTAATACTGGAGCAACTCCGGTTACTACAGGAAAATTCACCATGGCTTCTGGTGTAGATAGCGCTTCTCCATATAGTGGAAACGAGCCTGCTCCTTTATTTCCAGGTGAAGATTTTTTATCTAACTTACCTGCTGGTGTAGATGGAAACATTAATGGCTTACCTGTTGTTATTTCTATTGAACCAGATCTTTCAGCAGATGCAACTACGCCATTTTTCTTAAAACCAATCAGTGGTACTGAAGGGATTAACTCGAATGTATTAAGCATTACAACCAATATAAATGCACTTATTAGTGGTACTGCACAAATAAACTAAGCAAACAAAACATAATTTTTACTTTAAAAGCCTCGTTATTCGAGGCTTTTATATTTTCTAATGGCTCCTATTTTTCGAAACGCAAGATGTCTTGTCTTCTTAAAAACGCGTAACATAAAATTTACAATTAACTAGTAATTATATAATTAACAGGTAATATTCAAATAACATACAAGTGTGTTATTTGTACCATTAATTAAACGAAAACGGTACTAGTTTGAAAACGAAAAGAAAAGTAGAAATTGCTGTAATATCCGATGTACATTTGGGCACTTTTGGTTGTCATGCCAAGCAATTATTAACCTATCTAAATAGCATTGAACCTAAAAGATTAATTCTAAATGGAGATATTATAGATATCTGGCAATTTAGTAAACGCTACTTTCCTCCCGCACATTTAAAAGTAATTAAGAAAATAATTACCATGGCTTCTAATGGTACCGAAGTTATTTACATTACTGGAAACCATGATGAAATGCTACGAAAATTTAGCGATGCGCAAATTGGTAAAATTTCTATTGTAGATAAATATGTAACCGAATTAGATGGCAAAAAAGCATGGTTTTTTCATGGCGATGTTTTTGATGTTTCTATACAAAATGCTAAATGGCTAGCGAAACTTGGTGGTTATGGTTACGATCTTCTAATTGTTATAAACCGCTTTGTAAATTGGTGTTTAGTACGTTTAGGAAGAGAACGTTATTCCCTTTCCAAAAAGATAAAAAACAGCGTAAAAGGAGCCATTAAATATATTAGTGATTTTGAAGAAGTTGCTACAGACCTTGCTATTGAAAATGGTTATGATTATGTTATTTGCGGACATATACACCAACCAAAAATGATCATTAAAGCCAATAAGAATGGTCAGACTATGTATTTGAATTCTGGAGATTGGGTGGAAAACTTCACCGCACTGGAATATCAATTTAAACGTTGGAAAATCTACCACTATAACAAAGATAAACTCTCCCCTTTTTTTGCAGATGAAGACATTAAAGAAATGGAAATGAAAGATTTAATTGCCGCAATAACTATTGTAGATCAAAACAAAAAGAAATCAGATTAGCGCTTCTTTTAAAATAGTGATAGGATGCAATGCCTGACGTTGCGTGCCATCTTTTATTTGATGCCTACAACTCGTCCCGTTTGCTGCGATAATGGTTTCCTTACTTGCTTTTCGCACTGCTGGAAATAGCGTTTGTTCCCCAATTTGCATACTCACGTCATAATGCTCTTTTTCATATCCAAAACTGCCTGCCATACCACAACAACCACTTGGTATAATGGTTACTTTATAGTTTTCTGGAAGATTTAAAACGGCAAAACTAGAGAGCTGATTGCTTTGTGCTTTTTGATGGCAATGCCCATGAAACTTAATCGTTTTTACTTCTTTAGTAAATTGCGAAGCTGTTATATTTCCTAGTTTTATTTCTTGCTGAATAAACTCTTCGATTAGAAAGGTGTTTTTTGCTATTTTTTCTGCGGAAACTTTATCGTCCACAAGCTTTATATATTCATCTTTAAAAGAAAGAATTGCAGAAGGTTCAATACCAATTAATGGTGTTTCTTCTGTGATTAAATCCTTAAAAATTGCCACGTTTTTATTCGCCACATTTTTGGCTTGTTGCAACAATCCTTTGGATAAAAAAGTGCGACCAGATTCTTCGTGTTTTATAAGCTTTACTTTGTAATTAAGCTGCTGTAAAACCTCAATAGCGTCTATACCAATTGGTGTGTCTAAAAAGTTAGTAAACTCGTCGTTAAACAAATAAACTGTTTTAACAAAATTACTATTAATATTTTGATTATCAATCAACTGAAACACCTTACTTAAACTTTTATTTGAAATTAAAGGCAGGTTTCTTTTTTCTGCAATTCCGAAAGATTTTTTTAATACGGAAGACGTAAAACGATTAGAAAACACAAAATTTGTAAGCTTTGGAAAATGGCTTCCAAGATGGTTTAATTGGTTGTTGTAAGCAAATAATTTGGTACGTAAAGAGACGCCATTTTCTTTTTGATATTGGTACTGAAACTCGGCTTTTAAACTAGCAACATCTACGCTACTCGGACATTCACTTGCGCAAGCTTTACAACTCAGGCATAAATCGAAAACCTGCTTTAATTCTTTATGATTAAATTTATTAGATTTCTCTGAATTGGTTAAAAATTCACGTAACGCATTTGCTCTTGCTCGTGTGGTATCTTGTTCATTTCTGGTTGCTCTAAAACTGGGACACATCGTTCCTCCAAATTCCGGAAGCTTTCTGCAATCTCCAGAACCATTACATTTCTCTGCTTCCCGAAGAATGCCTTGCGATTTTGAAAAATCTAAAAGTGTTTCAATCTGCGGTTCTTCTCTATCCCGAGCATAACGCAAATCCTCATCCATGGCATAAGCATCTACAATTTTACCAGGATTAAAGATATTATCGATATCGAAAGCAGCCTTAATTCGTTTTAAAATTTGATAATTCGCAGCGCCAATCATTAAAGGAATAAATTCTGCACGAACAATACCATCGCCATGCTCACCACTCATAGAACCATGATACTTTTTAACTAGCTTGGCTACATCTGTTGTTATCTTTCTAAACAGCACCACATCTTCTTTCTCCTTTAGATTTAAAATGGGTCTTAAATGCAACTCTCCAGCACCAGCATGTGCATAATACACTGCTTTTTGGTTATAGGTTTTCATGAGCGCAGTAAAATCTTCAATATAATTTGATAAATCCGGTAGTGCAACTGCCGTATCTTCAATACATGCCACCGTTTTTTTGTCACCAATCATATTACCCAACAAACCTAAACCTGCTTTTCGCAATTCCACAGCTTTATCAATATCTTCACCTAGCAACATTGGATTTGCGTAACTTAAACCCTGTTGTACAATGGCTTCTATAAGGCTTTTTGCTTGGTTTTTTGCATCGCTTATAGTACTTCCTTTTACTTCACACATTAAGATAGCTTCTGGATCTCCTTGTATAAACTGTCTATTTTCCTCCTGCGTTTTGTTATGTTTTGTTAAATCTAAAATGGTTTTATCCATCATTTCACAGGTATGCAAATTATGTTGTATCACTGTTTCTACACTTTTAAGACAATCTGTAATACTATTAAAATGCGCAGCAACCATAATACTTTCGGTTGGCGGAAGCACATCTAATTTTAAAGTGATTTGTGTTGTAAACGCCAATGTACCTTCGCTTCCGGATAGCAATTTACACATGTTGAAATTCGAACTCGAAGTTGAAAAAACAGAAGCTTTTATCAATTCATCTATTGCATAACCGGTATTTCTTCGGTGTATTTCTGGATTTGGAAATTCATTTTTTATTTGAAGTTGCACTGCTTCTGAAGCTAATTCAGAATATATGGTTTTATAAATTTCACCCTCTAAAGTATCTAGTTTTGTTTTATCTTTAAATGCTTCCGAAGACAATTCCGTAAAGACAACAGCACTACCATCACTCAAAATAGTATGCAATTCTACCACTTTATCTCTGGTAACTCCATACTGAATAGAGGTAGTTCCCGAAGAGTTATTTCCTACCATGCCGCCAATCATACAGCGATTTGACGTGGACGTATTTGGTCCGAAAAACAAACCAAAAGGTTTTAAATAATTATTTAAAGTATCCCGAACCACTCCTGGTTGCACGGTAACGGTTTGCTCCTTTTCGTTTACACTTATAATCTTCGTAAAATATTTAGAAACATCGACCACAATGCCTTCTCCAACACATTGTCCCGCTAGAGATGTCCCTGCCGTTCTAGGAATTAGTGATGTGTTATTTTCTTTCGCAAAAGCGATGAGTAACTTTATATCCTTCGCATCTTTTGGATACGCCACAGCCAAAGGCAACTTTCTATAAATAGAAGCATCTGTTGCGTAAATAGACCGCATTAAATCATCGACAAACAATTCGCCAAGTAATTGGGTTTGTAGATTTTTTAAAGCATTGTTAATAGGGTTGTTCATTTAATAATTTCAGAAAGTAAAAGGATATGTATTTAAGGTTTAAATTTACGGTTAGTTTGCCAATAATTATAAAACTAATACGTTATTATTTACCAAGAATAAAAATACAGAAACATGAAAACTAAATTTTTAATTGGAATTGCTTTATTTGGATTTGCGATAACCACAACAGCCCAGGAAATCGCAGAAAATGCTATTGGTTTACGTTTAGGAGACGCAAACGGTTTAGGTGCAAGCATCTCTTACCAACGTGCTATTTTAGATAACAACCGTTTAGAAGTAGATTTTGGATGGAGTAACGGAAAGGATTATCACGGCGTTAAAGCAGTAGGATTATTTCAATGGGTAAAACCGATTCAAGGAGATTTTAATTGGTATTTTGGCGCAGGAGCAGGTTTTTCGTCTTATACTTTTGATGGTTACAGATATAGAGATAATGACTATAAAGATGCTTATGTTTTTGCATCTGGAGATATTGGCGTAGAATATACATTTGATTTTCCTTTGCTTCTATCTTTAGATCTTAGACCAGAACTAGGTTTTGGAGATGGCGCTTATAATAATAACGATCTAGATTTAGATGTAGGTGTTAGTGCGCGTTATACATTTTAGTTCTAAAAAACCACCAATATAGACCCATTAAAATATGAAGAAAACAGAAATGCTTCTGGCAGGCTTCATACTATTGGTCTTTATTTTTAAATTAATGCATTGGCCCTATAATTCAGAAATAATTGCGCTTGGCACTGTTTTTTTATCTTTACTTTATTTGGGCTTTGGTTTTGCACTTTTTAATAACATAAGGTTAATAAATATTTTAAAACCAGAACCTTATACAGGCATTTCTAAATTAAGAATTAATGGAGCTATTGCTACAGGTTTCGTTTTTTCAATACTTACTATTTATTGTTTATTCAAATTAATGTTTTGGCCTTATGGCCATATAGGATTGGAAATCGGCTTAAAACTGTTTGCTTTTTTAGTTGTTATTATTCTGGTTTTATACTTTGTAAAAAACAGAAATATATTTCTAAAACTGAATTATATTAGGTTTCTATTTATAGGAATCATAGCTACTGCCTTATACTTTATAACAAATGACCAGCTCGTAGATTTATATTACGGAAGTGATCCGGAATATGCAGAAGCATATAAAGCATATATAAATGATTCTAGTATGGACGCAAAAAGACCTACAAGAGAATTTAAAAGTAGAAATTAAAGTACTGTTAAGATTTTTTTTTTATAAAAAGATATTTAATCTTTAATAAGACATCGACTTAAAGTTCTTTCATAAATAGCTTCGTATTGCGGCACGATATTATGGATATCAAACTTTGCGGCTTCTATTTTTGCATTTTGTTTAAAGGTATTTAAACGATTTTCATCGCTTAAAACATAGATTGCATTTTTAGCCATTTCTTCTATATCGCCAACATCACTTAAAAAGCCAGTAACTCCTTGTTTATTTACTTCTGGTATTCCTCCTGTATTACTAGAAATCACAGGAACTCCGGAAGCCATTGCTTCTAAAGCTGCTAGACCAAAACTTTCGGTTTCACTTGGCAATAGGAATAAATCACTAAAACAAAGAATTTTATCGATCTCATTACTTTGTCCGAAAAACACAACCTTATCCGAAATACCTAATTTTTCACAAAGTAGCTCTCCTTTTTCTTTCTCAGGACCTTCGCCAACCATCATTAGTTTTGCAGGAATTTCCTTTTGGATATTATAAAAGATATTCACGATATCTTCAATCCTTTTTACCGGACGAAAATTACTAATATGCGTAATTATTTTTTCATCTTCGTTCGCCATCATGCCTCGTTGACAATCTGTAAAACCATGATTATACTTACTAATATCTATAAAATTGGTAACTACATCAATTTCATTATTAATATCAAATAAACGCAAAGTGTCATCTTTTAAACTTTGAGAAACCGCGGTTACTGCATCCGATTTATTGATACTAAAAGTTACTGCTGGTTTATAAAAAGGATGTGAACCAACCAAGGTAATATCGGTACCATGAAGCGTAGTAACTATTGGCACATAAATATTTTCTTCTCGTAACATTTTTTGCGCCATATATGCAGCATAGGCATGCGGAATCGCATAATGCACGTGCAATACTTCAATTTTATGAAGCTTCACCATATCTACTAATTTACTAGATAATGCTAACTCATAAGGTTGGTAATGAAACAAAGGATATTCGGGTACATTTACTTCATGGTAATGCACATTGTTACCAAGCAATTCTAATCGAACTGGTTGGTTATAGGTTATAAAATGGATTTCATGACCACGTTTAGATAGTTGTATACCTAATTCTGTGGCTACTACTCCGCTTCCTCCAAATGTTGGATAACAAACAATTCCTATTTTCATTATTACGCCTGCAAAAGCAGGTATCTTTTTAATTAAACTTTTATTGAACTCCTCTTTCTTTTAATCTTCCTTGGGAAAAATCAAAATTCATTCTCCTCTAAAAAAAAAGAGGAGAGCAATGCGTAATTAACTTTTATGAATAGTTTTAAACTTTTTATTTAAAACTAAAAATCTTACGATACGTTTTAACTTTGCAACTATAAACACCTATAAATATAAGTACTTATAACTTTTCAACACGAAGAACTTTCACTTAATCTATAATAGCTTCGTAAATAGCTGCTTGAATATTGGTTCTAATATCCTCTCTTAACAATAGATTCTTCCCTGCTTGCGGATAGGTTCTATTCGCTAAAAATACATATACAATTTCTTCTTCTGGATCTGCCCAAGCATAGGTTCCTGTAAATCCAGAATGCCCAAAGCTCGTCATAGAAATACAACCACATGTAGGACCCGCATCTCCTAATTGCGGTTTATCGAAACCTATTCCTCTTCGGTTATTATCATCACAATAATAACAAGTATTAAATTTATCTATCGTTTCTGGTTTTAAGTAACGTTTTCCGCCATAATATCCTTTTTGCAAATACATTTGCATGATTTTAGCGACATCATTGGCATTACTAAAAACACCCGCATGCCCGCCAACACCGCCTTGCATTGCCGCTCCCATATCATGCACGTATCCTTGAATTTTCTGAAATCTATAATAATCGTCTTCCTCCGTAGGAACAATATTCTTATTACTCACTTTATTATTCGGATTATACATGGTATGATTTGCACCTAACGACTCATAAAAGTGATCTCTAGCCAATTCATCTAAAGGTTTGTCGTAATGTTTCTCAATAAATTTCTTTAAAATGTAATATGGTAAATCACTATAGCGATAACGCTGTCTAGTTAGTAGATCTGTGTCTTTAATTATTTTTTGAATGGAGTCTTGATAGTCCTTACGCATGTACAATTCGTCCGCAACTTTCACACTAAATTCTGGGTCGAAATGCTTTCTATAATATTTAGGATCTGGATGCTTTGTTACCGAGTCTAAGGTTGCATAATAAAAAGGAATCCAAGGTTTTAATCTGGCATAATGCGAAAGCATCCTTTTAATTGTCACATTCTTTTTATTAGAAGTCTTATATTCTGGAAGCATTTCAGACAGTTTACTTTCTAAGGAAACGATTCCTTGTTCTTCCATTTCCATTAACAACGGTAAGGTTGCAAGAATTTTTGTCAAGGAAGCAACGTCATAAATGTCATTAAATTTCACTTCTTCCGCATCTTTATCATAGGTATGCTTTCCGAAGTTTTTATTATAAATCACTTTTCCTTTCCTAGCAATCACCAACTGAATCCCTGGAGTCATTCCGCCATTTACAGCATAGTTTGCAATAGAATCTATTTTTTTTAATCGATATGAACTCATACCAACACGTTCTGGAATCGTGTATGACAAACGGCTAATTTCATTATACAAATCTCCTTGCCCAACGCTAAAATCTACACCCGCTGAAACAGGCAAAGTTCCTTTTGCTGGTAATGCTCCAAATATAATTTGTGCCGACTTTTGCTGTGCTATATCACTATTTTGATAACTAACCACAACACTTTTAATATTGTTAATTGGATCTACATCTAAAAGGGCATACGGTTTTACAAAAATGTCTAGTATTACGGTATTATTTCTAGAGATTTCAGACAACCAGGTAAGCTCTTCTTTAGTAAATTTGTAGCTTTTCCAAGGATTATCATTAGATCTATGCAAACCAATTATAACGGTATTATAGGATTTTAATTTCCCTAAAAGCTCCTCTAAGTTATCTGCTTTCACTTCATGCACTTGGGTATATTTTTGAAGCTCTTTTAAAAACACCGAACCATCGTCATCCCCAAATTTCACATACGCAATACTCTTCGTTTCTAGTTGTTGCAATGGTAAAACACCCGCTTTATTTTCGGCAACTGTTATTGCATTTTCTAAAAGCTCCTCATATAACGCATCGTCTTTAATTCTATTCAAGTCCGCAACTAAATGCATCGTTCCTATTGGCGAATAATCATTTAAGCCTACTTTATACTTTGCTTGCAATATTTTTTTAACGGAATGCGCTAAGCGTTCTTCCGTAATTTGTCCTTTATAAAAAGCATCCATAAATTTAGCTACTCCTTTTTCGGGATCTTCAGACATTAGCATGACATCATTTCCTGCTAAAAAGGACATTAAATCTATTTCGCCTCCTGTTTCTAATACCTTTGTACTGTTTCCGTCTAAAGATTTTTCAATATAATCAGCAGCACCTTTCATGGTTAAAGCATCGGTAAATATCAACCCTTTAAAACCTAAACGTTCTTTTAAAATATCTGTAACTATATGTTTAGATAAAGACGAAGGAAAATCTTCTCGTGCTTCTAAACTAGGTACATTTAAATGTGCAACCATTACACTAGATAATCCTTCTGTAATTAATTTACGGTACGGATATAATTCTACAGAATCTATTCTTTTCTCATCAAAAAGCACAGATGGTAAAGTTTTATGGGAATCGCTTTCGGTATCACCATGACCTGGAAAATGTTTTGCATTTGCTAAAACGCCAGCACTTTGCATCCCTTTCATAAAAGCCAACGCTTTTTCGGTTACATTATCTCTGTCTTCCCCAAAAGAACGATTTCCAATAATTGGATTTTTAGGATTGGTATTAATATCTACAACAGGAGCAAAATTAAAATGAACCCCTAAACGTTTGCAATGCTCTCCTATTTGTCTTCCTGCTTGCTCTACTAATCTATTGTCTTTAATAGCACCAAGGGTCATATTCCAAGGAAAAGCATAGGTAGAATCTAAACGCATACTCAAACCCCATTCGGCATCCATACCAACTAATAATGGCACTTTAGAAGCCGCTTGCAATTCATTATTTAGTTTTGCTTGCCTAACTGGACCGCCATTGGAGTAAATAATACCTCCAATTTTTTGATTTTTTATAAGGGAAACGACTTTGGATTTGTTCGCATCCTCTTGATTAGAAAAAACCTGAACCATAAAAAGTTGTCCGATTTTCTCTTTAAGTGTCATGCTATTATATAAGCTGTCAACCCATTTGTTTTGGGAGATACCATCTCCTTTCAACAGCGGATTATTCTCTTGTGCATGGCTAAAAATGGTGAAAAATAATATGGAAAGTAAGGTATAGTGGCGACGCATAAAATTGTTTAATAAATATAGCATAAAAACTATGCCAAAATAACATTTTTAAAACGAAGTTTTACAGACTTTATGATAGATTTTAGAAGAATTATTAACCGCTTTATAAATAATCATTATAGTGCAACAAAAGACACCAGATCGCTTTGCTTTTAGAACCAAGCATATAGACTAGGTTGTTACTCATTTAAAAACAGATCCACATTAACATACATTCATTTATATCCATTCTTTTAAAATTATTTCAGGAAATAAAGTGTTGGTTAAAATAATACTTCCATAGTTAAAAACAACAAGTTAAGCAGCTTTTAGGAATGCTTTTCTAAGAAACCTATAGATTAATTTAAAACAAACTTAAAACCAATTGCAAAAATATTTGCAGACAATCCTGTATTTCGCTTATAGCTATTGTATTTAAAGTCGACATTCTTTAATCCGAATTTCCAGATATTAAATTTGGTAAAAATATCGGTATATGAAACTCCGAAACCATATTGATTGGCAGAAAATTTTGACAAATCGTAATCGGAAGTATAAAACGCACTCGTAGATAGGTTTTCTTCAAAAGGAGCAAAATAATCTGCAGCAGTTTGATTATAAAAACGATACGAAGGATATACTGTAAATTTAGAAGTAATCTTTATTGGCAATTCTACATTGGCGGTATGTGAGTTAATTCCCCAATCATCAAAGTAATAGCGATAATAGGTCCTTAAGGAAATTGTTTCATTTATGTAATAATTTAAACGCATTCCTAGCGGAATTTTAAATCTACTATTTGGTAATTTTTCTATAGCATCAGCTAACTGAAACACATCTCTATTACTAGAAGAAGTATAATTATCAATACTTGCTGCATTACCAACATAATAATTATCTACATCCCCAAAATACACACGTTGCATTGGGTTTCCTAACCAGCCATCTTGTTTCACTACATCGAAAAACAACGATATTTGCGCTTTTTTACTTAAAATTTGTGAAAAGCTAAAAGACAAGGAATACGAATTTCTAGACTTATCCTTTATGTAATCAAAACCAGCTACTGGACTCCAAGCAGAACTTACATCCCCATTTTGATCTAATATATCTACTCCTTGAAAAATACCTTGATTTAAATTGCCATTTGTTTGTTTATAAATATCCAATTCAATGGGATACACAGGCTTCCATGTATCTAAATATACGTTAGCTTTTACTCCTACTTCTGTATTTTTCTCGTTAAAGAGTTTTGCAAATCCACCACCAAAACCAATAGAAGTGTAATCAAATTCATTAGCAAAGGAAACATTTGCACTCCAAATATTATTTCTATCCTCAGAACTATGCGAATAGCCAACGTTAATATTTGCCCAAGTATCTTGCTGTGAAGCGCCTGAAGAAGCAACCCACGGACTTCCTTCGCTAGCCCCATCAAATGGATCTAAATTACTGGAAGAAGCAGAACTATATGTAGAAATTCCTGCGTCGATGGTTAAAACTTCATCTGCACTTAATGGCAAACTAATAATTATGGTTGGTGTAAAATCGGTCAACTCTTCGGTACCAATTCCTCCTGTAACCGAAGCATTATCTCCATCTTGGGAATAATAACTAGCAAGAAAATCTACTTCTGTAGTTTCTAAAACTCGCTTTTTATATACCGTTGTGGCGTCTTGTGCAATAAGACTTCCAAAAGAAAAAAGGATTACTATTAATATTATTTTTTTCATAACTATTTTTAAAATAATGAGATCCCATTTTACAATGGGATAAGTTCCACTTACACGTTTTTATAAAACAAAAACTTGTTTCACTTAATTACAACCACAACCACCACCAGATTTTCCACCATTTGCGCCAGAAGCAGCTTCACGATATACTTGAAAATTGGTTTCAAAACGATCTACTTTCTTCTGGGATAAATTCATATCCGGATCGTTTATATACACTTTTTCGTACTCTTTAACAGCAACACATGAACTACATGTTGCTATTATCCCCAAAAATAATATGCTCTTTTTAATCATCTTTATCTTGTTTTAACGCTATATTATTGGAAGTAATAATTTGATTATTACCATCTACAATAATACATTCTACGCCTTTTAGTTGGTTTATAAAATCTAGACCTACTTCTACTCCCATTACAAAAACCGAAGTTGCTAAAGCATCTGCTAATTCTGCAGATTTAGTAAAAATAGAAACACTTAAAATTCCTTTACTCGGGTAACCCGTTCTAGGATCTATGATATGCGAGTATAATTCCCCATTAAGGCGGACATATTTTTCATAATTCCCAGAAGTTACTACTGCCTGATTATTAACTGGTAACCACGAAAATACTTTATCCTTATTTAACGGATTCACAATAGCAACCATCCAATCTTTTTTATTAGGCTGTTTTCCCCAAGCATTCAAATCACCAGATGCATTAATTATTCCAGCTTTAACTCCTTTGCTTTGCAATATAACCTTTGCTTTATCGGCTGCATACCCTTTACCAATTGCACCAAAGCCAATTTTCATTCCTTTACGCTTTAAAAAAACGGTTTGCTCTTGGTGGTTTAAGAGGATATTTTGATATCCCACTTTATCCACCGATTGCTTTATTATATCTTCGGAAGGCATAGCTGTCATAGAACCGTCAAACTTCCAAATTTTATCCATAGATGCATAACTAATATCAAAAGCACCATTCGTTAATTTGGAGATTTTTAAAGCACGTTCTATTAATTGAAACAATTCGGAAGCTACTTTTATAGGCTTTATTCCTGCTTGATTATTTATTAATGACGTTTGTGAATTCTCATCCCAAGAGGAAATTAGTTGTTCTATTCTTGTAATTTCTTCTACCGCAATATTTATAAACGCTTCTCCTTCTTCCTTAGAATTTGCTACAACGGAAATATCAAAACGACTTCCCATAAGCTTGATTGTTTTACTATAAACTTCTTGCGAAAAAGCATTATAAACGACTAAACAAGCAACTATTAAAAGGATATTTTTCAAAAGTTATTTAGTTTGTTAAAGTATTTTTCTGGAGTAGATTTTTCGTAACCTGCAGTTCCCAAAGTTTTTCCTTCCGCATTTAAAACGACTACAAAAGGAAAGTAGCCATTTGGATTATACTTTTCTGCTAACTTATTATTGTGTTCTTGTAGTTCTGGAGATAACCTATTTCCTTTTCGTTTAGGAAAATCTGCTTGCAACATGACAAACTTATTTTTTGCTAATGTTTGAAATGCTTCTGTGCTCCAAACTTCTTTATCTAATTTTATGCAAGGTCCACACCAATCGGAACCTTGAAAAACTAAAACTATTTTTTGATTGTTCTGAGCAGCTAACGTTTTCGATTCTTCAAAATTTGTTATCCATTCTTGCGCAAAACTATTTCCAGAAAGGAAAAGCAAAAACGCTAAAACGATTATCTTTTTCATTTAGTAGATTTTAATATGTAAATAACGGAAATGCCTTGAATATATTTTGTAACAATGGTTACACAGTCGAAAAAAAGAAGATCCCTTACTCTTTACTCTATTAAATCAATATGTCTATCGTGATACCCTAAAAGATATAAAACACCATCTAAACCAATACTGGATATAGAACTTTGTGCATTGTCTTTAACTGTTGGTTTGGCATGAAAAGCAATACCTAATCCTGCTAAATTTAGCATTGGTAAATCGTTTGCTCCATCACCAACTGCAATAGTTTGGCTAATATCAATACCTTCTTTTATTGCAATCTCCTTAAGGTATTCTGCTTTCTTGTTTCCATCTACAATTTCACCAAGATAACCACCTGTTAAAGCACCATCTTTAATTTCTAATTGGTTGGCATATACGTAATCTATCCCCAGTTCTTTTTGCAGGTAATGTCCAAAATAAGTAAAACCACCAGAAAGAATGGCTGTTTTAAATCCGTATTTTTTTAAAGTATCAATAAGTCTTTTGGCTCCTTTAGTTATTGGTAAGTTCACTGCAACCTCTTGTAACACTTCTTCTTTTAACCCTTTTAAAAGCTTCATGCGTTTTATAAAGCTTTCGTTGAAGTCTATTTCGCCTTGCATTGCAGATTCTGTAATCGCTCTCACCTGTTCTCCTACTCCTGCTAAATCTGCAAGCTCATCAATAACTTCGGTTTGAATAAGCGTCGAATCCATATCAAAACAAACTAGACGTCTGTTACGTCTATAAATATTGTCTTCTTGAAAAGCAATATCTACATCCAGGTCATGAGAGATTTGCATGAATTTAGCGGTCAATTCCGCTTTGTTTTCTATTCTTCCACGAATAGACAATTGGATAGATGCTCTAGGATACTCTTCTGTTTTCACTAGAGAAGTACGACCAGTAAGTCTTTTAATGGCATCAATATTTAAGTTTTGTTCGGAAATGACTTTAGTAACTTCAGAAATCTGTTCTGCTACTAGTTTTTCTCCTAAAACGGTCACAATGTAGCGATCTTTACCTTGAAGAGAAACCCATTTCTCGTAATCGTCGAGAGATATAGGTGTAAATTTCGCTTTTACACCAAGTTCGTATGCTTTAAAAAGTAAATCTTTTAAAACTGCTGCTGATTTTTTTTTAGTCCCAATTTCAAATAGAAATCCTAAAGAAAGTGTGTCATGAATATTTGCTTGACCGATATCTAAAATTTTAGCGCCGTAATCTGCTAAAACACCTGTTAAACTTGACGTTAAACCTGGTTTATCTGTTCCAGAGATGTTTAATAAAAAAATTTCATTAGCCATTGTTCCTTTCTACTTTTAACATTATAAAAATCTACTATGCCAACTTTCGCTCGCAGGGACTTCCCAGTTTTCTTTAAATTCGGCTACTGTATTTACTAAATTATTAAAAACAATAGTGTTTTTAGACACTGCTTTGTCCTTAGCCATTTTTTTGAAATCGATCAATGTTTTGTATGCAATGAATTCTCCTTGCTTATAAGAAACATTCATTTTGTCCATTAAATCTACGTTGTAATCTTTTTCTAATTGCTGAATAAAATTAACAGAAGCATCTATAGAACAACCTGTTGCATTATTCATGTTTTGATTTAAACCAATCACGATAAATCGCTTATAAACAACATCATAACCAGCCTGTAAGTCCGCACCATGCGCAGCCCAATTTTCAACAAAAATATTTAGTTTATTAGAAATCTCTTCTATTTCATTTTCTGAAAAAGAGCGATTCGCTTGGTAAATCCAAACGCGAGATTCATCTGGTAATGTATTAAAGTCTACTAACATTTATAAAATGGATATTTTTTTGATTACTTTAAAATTGCGGTATTCATTAATCTTAGGATCATAAAGTTCTTTTTGAAGATAAATAACTTCTAGATTTTTTCCTTTTAATTTCTTGGTATTATTTAGAAGTTCTTCCCCTTCAAAGTATTGCAACCATATTAGTTTTTGCGTTCTATTATTATCCCCTTTAATCTCTACCATATTGAATTGTAGAGATTCTATACTTACGAATTCTCCTTCTAAAGTTAAATCATCTTTAACTTCTTCAAACTCTTCTGCTGCATAATTACCTGCAAGCGCCATAATAACATCTGGACAATTATCTATCATTTTAAAAGCAATATCTTCCCCAAATTGCTCTAGTGAAGCTTCATCATTTAAGGAAACATTTAAAAGTTTTTCTGCCTTTTTTTTATGTCTTCCATAGCTTTCCATGATACACAAACCAAATTCTAATTCTAGTTTAGTGGTATTATTAGAAGTGTAGTCTAAGCCTTTGTCTTCTACACATTCACAAGTTTCTAAGGAGATTTGATTTAGTAATGCATCTTTTTCTTCTGTTTGTGCATTTGCAAATTGCAAGGCACAAAAAAGAGAAAGGAATAAAATAGTTTTTCTTAACATAGATTTTTTTTAAGAATTATAACCCTTGAGAATCTGCAATTAACTCTGCAATATCCATCACTTTTATTTGCGCTTCTTTTTCTTTAACCTTAACACCGTCGGACATCATAGTCATACAATACGGACAAGCAGTTGCAATAATATCTGGATTGGTTTTTAATGCATCTTCTGTACGAAGCTCATTAATATCTTTATCTCCTTTTTCTGGTTCTTTAAACATTTGTGCGCCACCTGCACCACAACATAAAGCGGTTGCTTTGCTACGTTTCATTTCCACTAAATTGGCGTTTAGTGTACTTAAAACATCTCTTGGCGCATCATATTCTGAGTTTGCGCGACCTAGGTAACAAGGATCATGAAAGGTTATTTGCTTTCCTTTATAATCACTTTCTTTAATATCTAATTTATTAGAATCTATTAATTGCTTTATAAATTGTGTGTGATGCACCACTTCATAAACGCCACCTAAACCAGGATATTCGTTTTTTAAACAGTTAAAAGAATGTGGATCACAAGTTACTATTCGTTTTACTTGGTATTCATTTAGCAATTCGATATTCATCATGGCTTGCATTTGAAACAAAAATTCGTTTCCTGCTCTTTTCGCTAAATCACCTGTTGCACTTTCTTCGACTCCTAAAACGGCGAAATTCACGCCTGCTTTGTTTAATATTTTAACAAATGCTTTGGTAATTTTCTTTGCTCTATCATCATAACTTCCTGCAGAACCAACCCAGAATAAAATATCAGGTGTTTTGCCTTCTGCCATAAGTTCTGCCATCGTTGGCACGTTAAGTTGTTCGCTCATAATTTTAGGTTTTTAGCCTTTAGCATGTGAAACTTTTTCTATATTTTTTTATACTTATACCTTTGCTCTTTACGAGACCGTCTTCTCTATGAGAAACTGCGTTAGGGATTGAGGCATTTGTTGAAGCTCTTTTTTGTTTTTCTCAAAAAAAGCGACTGCCGAAAGCGCGACCCTTGTGGTAACGCCCAAATTATATTACTCGTTTTTCCAGTTTAATCTATCTTGTTGGTTGTATGGCCAAGGCGCTCCGTTGTTCTCAATATTGGTCATCATATTGTTCAACTCTGTTGGTGCGTCACTTTTTTCCATTACCAAATAACGACGCATTTCTATAATGATCGATAATGGATCGATACTCACGGGACAAGCTTCTACACAAGCATTACAGCTAGTACATGCCCAAATTTCTTCGTTGGTAATATAGTCACCAAGCAATTGCTTACCATCGTCTTTAAATTCCCCATTGTTTGCGTCTATATTTTTACCAACTTCTTCTAGACGATCTCTGGTATCCATCATAATTTTTCTAGGAGAAAGCTTTTTGCCGGTAAGGTTTGCAGGACATTCGCTGGTACATCTTCCGCATTCTGTACATGTGTATGCGTTTAGTAATTGTACCCAAGATAAATCTTGCACATCACTAGCACCGAATTTTGCTGGCACTTCGTCTTCTGCTCCTTCTGGCGCTGCTGCAAATGGATCTGCATCTGGATCCATCATCATTTTTACTTCTGCAGTAACCGATGCTAAGTTGTTTAGCTCTCCTTTATTATTTACGCGTCCGTAAAAGGTATTTGGAAATGCTAAAAGAATATGTAAATGTTTCGAAAAGTATAGGTAATTTAAGAATATTAAGATCCCAACAATGTGCAACCACCAAGCCGCTCTTTCTATTACATGGATAGAACCTTCTGACATTCCGGAGAATAACGGCGTTATATATTGGCTAATTATATTTCCAGAATTCATTTCTTGAAAATGAAGATCGGTAGCATTCATTACTAAAAATAAGGTCATTAGTACCATTTCGAAATACAGAATGATATTCCCGTCACTTTTTGGCCAACCTTTCATTTCATCTTTCCAGAAACGCGCTATTTTTATTACATTTCTTCGTATCCAGAAAATAACGACAGCTATAAATACTAAAACAGCTAAAACCTCGAAAGTACCAATTAAGAAACCATATACAGCTTCTGGTAAAACGCTAGAAAAAATACGATGCGTACCAAAAAGGCCATCGATTATAATTTCTAAAACTTCAATATTTATAATAACAAAACCTACATAAACCACCACATGCATAAATCCGGAAACCGGACGTTTCACCATTTTGCTTTGTCCTAAAGCGATGTTTATCATGTTTTTCCAGCGTAATGATCTTTTATCACTAACATCTACATCTTGCCCTAATTTTATATTACGAACAAGTTTTTTTACATTTCTAGCAAAGTAACCAAAGCCTACAATAAGTGCAATGGCAAAAATAATATTTGGTAAGTAATTCATGTATAGGTCGGTTTATTGTCTTTCGCTTTCCGGTTTAATGTATCCTTCTTTATTGTTTTTCCCGAAAACGGACACTTTAATATATCTACTTGGATTTAATTTAAAGTCTTGTAATAATTCTTGTAGTTGTTGTGATGCCACCTCTAGATTAGTATACAACTCATCATCGGTTAACAATTTACCAAGCGTACCTTCTCCTTTATCTAAACCTGCTAAAAGGCCATTTACATTTAGTAATGTTTGATCTAAAGTTTTCACGGTTTTCGATAATTCTACATCTTTTAAGTCGGTAGAAAGCAGTGCTAAATCTTCACTTACTTTTTTAAAGTTAGAAAGTACTGCTGTTAAACTCGCATCGTTTTTGGCGATTAAAGAGTTGAAAGAATAGGATAAATTCTTGAATGATTTTATAGTTTCGTTTAATTCGCCAATAGCACTTTTCAATCCTTTATCGGAATCGTCTTCTACTATTTTATTTAAGCTAATCAAAAGGGAATCTGCAGATTGCAACGTCCCATCTAAACCAGAGCTTAAGCCAGAAAAATTAGAAGTTAAGCTTTTCACTAGGCCTTCTTCTACTTCTGAAGCTAAGAAATCACCACTTTTTGCAGGAGTTCCTCCTTCAACAGGAATGATAGCCATTGCATTTCCTCCCATTAATCCTAATTCATAAAGACGCATTTTGCTTTCTTTAGAAAATTTCAATCCTTTATCTATGGTAAAAGCGACTCTTGTTTTACCAGATTCAAAGTCGTATTTAATGCTATTAATCTTTCCTACATTATTTCCTTTAATAGTAACAGGAGATGATGCTGTAAGTGCATTGTAATCAAACTCTGTGTAGAATTCATTTTTAGGTTGAAAGATGTTTATTCCTTTCAAATAATTAATACCTATTATAAGGAATACTACTCCGGATATAACAAGTATGGCAGTTTTAACTTCTCTAGATAACTTCAACGTTTATTGGATTGGTTATGAAACAAAATTAGAAATAAATTTACAAAGAACGACTCTAATTAGCACTTGTTTTTAAGGCTTGGTCGAGAGCTATTTTTTTTCCGTCTTTAAAAGCTACTATATAGCAGGACGTATATCCTTTGTTTTTTGCACTGACTTGCAATTGCTTAGCTTTGTTATAGTCTGATGTATAGCCATGAAAATATTTATAAAGATTCCCTTCTTTTTCTCTAGAGAGATCAGATAAACCTTTAAAATTATATGCTTTTAGTGCTAATTTTCTGGAGCTAGCTGCGATTTGTACTCTAAAAACCACATTTTCATAGATTTGTTCATGCTCCTTATTAGTTACGCTAGGAAAATCTTCTTGAGGCGCAAAAACAAATGCTCCTATATTTTGATCTAAAGTAGCTTTGTAATCTAAGACAGCATCACTAATAGATTTAGAAATTTCTTGTTGTCCTTTTGCAGAGTTTAAATATTTTCCTTCGCTTGTGTTAGTGATAAACCCTGTTTCAATAAGCACACTTGGCATATAGGTATTATGCAAAACCCAAAGGCTAATTTGCTTTACACCTCTACTTTTTCTTTTTAATTTGTTTTGAAAACTTTTCTCTACCAAATCTGCAAGCATGATACTTTGGTCTACATATTCTTCTTGCATTAGTGTTAATCCTATCATGGATTCTGGCGCATTAGGATCAAAACCTTCGTAATGTTTTTCGTAGTTATCCTCTAAAAAGATCACTTCGTTTTCTGCTTTAGCAACATTAAAGTTACGTGCTGTATTACCAACACCTAAAACATACGTTTCTGTACCAGAAGCTTGCGTATGGTGCGCATTACAATGTATAGACACAAATAAATCTGCATCTGCATCATTCGCAATTTTTGCTCTACCACGCAGTGTTACAAAAACATCTGTCTTTCTAGTATAAATAACTTTTATATTTTTATTGTTTGCTAAATTTTTACCAACTTGCAGAACAACTTTTAAGGCAATCTCTTTTTCTGTATAGCCATTTTTTGTTGGTCTTCCGGGATCATGCCCACCGTGACCAGCATCTAATACGACAACAAACGGTTCTGTTTGTTGTGCAAAAGCAGCGGTTGCATTAACAAATGTTGTTAATACTATTATAAAAGATAAGAAATGTAATAATCTATTCGTTTGCATACAGATAATAACTATTTAAGGCTTGAATTATTTTAAATTGCTTAATATTAAATTAATCATAAAAAATATATGTAATTTTGGCAATTCAAAAACCGAGCCATACTTTTACAAAAATACATTAAAAGCGTTGCGTACAAATAAATTTCATATACTTTTTACTCTAAGTTTTACCATGCTTATTAACATGTGTGGCTTCGCTCAAGACAGACCAAAATCTGGAGGAGAGATTGAACCCGTAAAAAAGAGCGATACCATTGCTGTTCATGTAAACCAAGTTTTACAACCAAACGCAAAAGATGGTACACTAGAACTCACCGAAAAGGGCCAAGACTCTACTAAAAAAGACTCTGTAAAACCTAAAGCGGAGTTTCTTACCGATATTGTAACCTACAAAGCTAAAGATTACACTTCTTTTAATAAAAAGGAACAAAAGCTATACTTATATAATGAAGCAGAAATTATCTATGGAGACATGGAAATTAAAGCAGGTGTTATCGTTATCGATTACAGTAAAAACGAAGTATACGCAGGAAGAGTTAAAGATTCGGCAGGTGTTTACTCACAGCATCCTGTTTTTAAGCAAGGCACACAAGTAGTAGAACCAGATTCTATCCGTTTTAATATAGAAACGGAAAAAGCATTAATATTTAATTCTAGAACGGAGCAAGCTGGTGGATTTTTTGACAGTGAAATTTCTAAAAAGGAAAACGATTCCGTTTATTTTGTACAAAACGCAAAATATACGACTTCAGAAAACAGAGAAGATCCAGAATATTACTTTTTACTGCGTAAAGCAAAAGTAGTACCAGACGAAAAAGTAGCAACCGGCCTAACGAATATGTTTATTTACGGTGTACCTACTCCTATTGGATTGCCTTTTGCCTATTTTCCGTTAACCAAAAAACAAACTTCCGGTGTTATATTTCCTAGTTTTGGGGAACAAAACTCTCGAGGTTACTTTTTACAAAATGGAGGTTATTATTTTGCGCTTAGTGATTATGTAGATTTAGCAGTTCTTGGTGATTACTATACTAATGGTAGTTACGGAATGCGTTTACAAAGCAAATATAAAGTCCGTTATAAATTTAATGGTAGTCTTGGTTTTAGGTACGAAAACCTAATTACTAGTGAACGTGGCTTTGATGATTACGCAAAAACCACTATTTACAATTTACAATGGTCACACAATCAAGACACTAAAGCTAGTCCGAACTCCCGTTTCTCCGCCTCTGTAAACTTAGGAAGTAGTCAATATTACCAAAACTCGATCAACCAAGTAAACGTTGCTAACTTTTTAAATAACACTTTATCTTCTTCTATTTCGTATTCGAAAACATTTCAAGGAGAACCACAAGTAAATTTTAGTGCGACAGCAACACACTCGCAAAACACGAATACAGAAAGCATAAGCATGACGCTTCCTACAATACAAACAAGTGTTAGTAGAATTTATCCATTTGCAAGCAAAACAGGAAGCAAAAATGGCATTATTGAAAATATAAACTTTCAATATAATTTAAGTGCAGAAAACAGAATTACCACAACAGATTCGCTTTTCTTTAAAAAGGAAATGTGGGATGAAGCAATAAGTGGTGTTCAACATAGTATTCCTTTATCTACCAACTTTAAACTTTTTAAATACTTTAGTTTAAGTGCTAGTACTAACTACGAAGAAAATTGGACTTTTAAAACCGTCAATAAGTATTATGACACAGATTTAGAAGAAGAAATAACGACAGAGAAGAGTGGTTTTGATTCCTTTAGAACCTATAATTTTAGTACCAGTTTAGGAACCACGATTTATGGTATGTTTAATTTTGAAAAAGAAGGGGAAGATAAAAAAATAAAAGCGATAAGGCATGTGATGCGACCTTCCGTAAGTTATAATATAAATCCTTCTTTTGATAGATATTGGGATTCATACGAAGTGGTAAATGCCGACGGTGATGTTGCTGAAGAAGTAGAATTTTCTCGTTTTGAAGAAAGCCTCTATGGCGCGCCAAATCAAAATTTCTCGAGTTCCATGGGTTTAAGTCTTTCCAATAATTTTGAAGCCAAAGTAAGAGATAAAGATAGCACAGCAACCGAAGCTAGAAAAATCATTTTACTGAATAACTTAAACTTTTCTACTTCTTATAATTTTGCAGGAGACTCGTTACAATGGAGCCCAATGCGAGTTAGTGGAGGTACACAGATTCTTAACGATAAAATGTCTATAAATTTTGGTGCTGTTCTAGATCCTTATGCTTTAGATAACAATAATGCTAAAGTAGATACCTATAACATAAATAACGGAGGAAGTTTATTTAGACTAACAAGCGCAAATCTGACCATGAACTATACACTAAATAGTTCGTCCTTTAATGGCAAAGAAGATGAAAGCAGAACTAGTAGTCGAGAAGAAACGTTAAAAAGTGGTGGACGAGCAGATGATCTTTTTGGTGTTACTGAAGATTTTGCAAATCAACAATTAAACAATAACAAACAAGAAGATAAAGAACCAAGCGAGTTTTATAATTATAAAATCCCATGGAGCTTGCGTCTTGCCTACGCTGTTAATTACTCTAATGCTGCCAGGCAAAACGAAATATCATCGCATTCTTTAATGTTTTCTGGAGATATTGAGTTTGCACCACGTTGGACTGTTGGTGCGTCTTCTGGTTATGATTTACAAAATCAAGGTTTCACCTATACGCAATTGCGATTTGAACGTGATTTATTAAGCTGGCGAATGAATCTTTCTTGGGTTCCTTTTAGCACACGAAGTTCTTGGAATTTCTTTATTGGTATTAAATCTAGTATATTAAAAGATATCAAATACGAAAAACGTAAAGACTCGGACGATCAGTTGTAATTAGTTGTTAGTTGTTAGTTGTTAGTTGAAGAAGAATATTTTCGTTTATCATTCTGAACTTGTCATATGATCTATAAAATATTTGTCATTCTGAACTGGATTAAGAACCTAATACTTGACTTGTATTGCGTAAAATGTAATACTTTAGTACTATCATTCTGAGCTTGTTGAAGAATCTATAAAACAATTGTCATTCTGAACAGGATTCAGAATCCATATAAATAAAAGTTTAATTAAAAGAGATACCAGCTTTCCCAGGTACTAAATATGAAAAAAATAATTACTACACCAAACGCTCCTGCTCCTATTGGACCATACAACCAAGCAGTTCTTTCTGGAAACACCTTATATACTTCTGGACAAATTGCATTACATCCAGAAACTGGAGAATTGGTAATGGACGATATTAAAACGGAAACCAAACAAGTTATGGAAAACATGAAAGCGGTTCTTGCTGCTGCAAACATGACTTTTGAGAACGTTATTAAAACCTCCATCTTTATTAGTGATATGCACAACTTTGCACAAATAAACGAAGTGTATGGTCAGTATTTTGACAACGACTCTGCTCCTGCTAGAGAAACTGTAGAAGTTGCTAATCTGCCTAAGTTTGTGAATGTAGAGATTAGTTGTATTGCTGTTTTGTAGATTTATAAATTTACTTAATACTAAATCAATATGTTTTAACAAAAAAAGCACTTACAAATTTGTAAGTGCTTTTTTTGTTAAAGATTTATAAATCTCTGCCTACTACATATTTTATTCCACCGTAAGCTTTTTAATGTGTTGTCTTATTCTACTAAATCAAAAGTGCTTATTTATTTTCAACTAACCAATTTGCATAACAAGCCTCTAAAAACGCAACACCATCTTTCTTGTAGTCCTCCGTGAAAAGCGTAAAATGATCTCCTGGATAATAAGTGAATTCTATTTTAGCATCTATTTTCTTCATTTCTTCTTCCAACAGTTTTACGGCATGATGTAAATGAAAGTTATCACTTGTACCCACCGAAATCCTAATTTTTCCGCTAAGGTCTTTTTTTAAATCCTTCCAGTTTTCTTGAAGTAAAAGCGACAAGTCATATCTTTTCCAAAGGGGTAGTGCTTTTTTATTAATAGTTCCATCAGAACTATTATTGATCAATCGAATTCTATTTCCTTCCGCATCATAACCTCCAAAAACCGCATCAAAAGAACGCAATTGCGAACCTCTATAAATCACGTTTTCGGTTCTGTAAAAATCTTTCGCACTAATCACTGGAAATCTTCCTGCTATAGTAACATCTGCTAATAAATTACCTGCTGCGTCATAAAACATATTATCGGTTTCATAGATGTTTTTATTCTGATAATTTCTAAAATCTACCTGATCTGGCGCACTAGACCATGTACCTGCAAAAACCTTTGGATAGTTAATTTGCAACCATAAACTGGTCCAACCACCACTACTATGTCCATGTAATAAATTAGCGGTATTGGTTTGGTACTTCTGGTTTACCGCAGGAATTAACTCTTGTACAAAGGCATCTCCCCAAGGACCATTCACATCACTATTGGCGTATGTAGAATGACCTTCAGAGCAACTTCCATCTAAATAAACCACAATTGTAGGTTGTTCTCCTAGATTGCCTATATGTGATTTTCCTTTACCACTATAATATTTATAATTACCACCAAATCCGGAAATGGTATATACAACGGGATATGTAGCTTCCGGATTTTCATAATAGCCTTCTGGCAGACTTACGGCTGCACTTACAAACATATCCTTCTTATGAAAATCACTTAGCAACTTAGATTTTACGCGCAATTCTTTTAAAAGAGGTGTTTCATTAAATAATGTAGGTGCTACCACTTGATTCGCTTCTATTTTAAAAACCGTTTTAAAGTTCTTATCTAAATCTATGCGAATGGGTTCGGAATAGATATTGCCTGTACTTGTGCCAATATTAGCATCGCCAAGATTTAAGTCGAAAACGGCTTGAATATAATAGGTACCTCTTTCTATATTGGATAATTCTACAGGATACGAAATAGCGTCGTCATTAAAAGTTACGGTTTCCTTTGCTTTTAAATTCTTTGCATGCACTCTGTAGACAGGCGTTAATTCCAATCCGACAAAAATATTCTTTGGTGCTTTTTTTTCTTTGGAAAGATATAATAGTACATTACCAGAAAAATCTCCTTTTATTTCCTCTGAAGCGAAACTAACTTCAAATACTTGCGCATTCAAATGGAGTCCAATAATTAAAAACAGTAAATTAAAAACGCATAATTTTTTCATAAGTGTAGTTTTTTTCAAGGAGTAGGAACTCTAATTATTCCTATTTATTTATTTATTTAAGATGGATAGCTAAACAAAGCTAACCGTTTAATCTTTCATAATCAAATTTAATAATCCATTTAAAAAAAAATAAAAAATCGGAAAACAACTGTAAATCAACACCTTAAAGAGGTGTAACCTTTTTTGGCACGATGCTTGTAATTCACTTGATAAGTTCAACATTAAAACTTACAATTATGAAACAGATATTAGCAATTTTTACAGCACTCCTTTTTTCAGGATTTACTGCAAACGCAAACCCAACCACCACACGAGATGATATTAACACCAATACAGCTTCGAGAGGTTACGGCAATTCTTTCATATTTGAAGAGCAAGGTGTAGAATTTTCCATCTTTCCTGATGGACAGTTCGATTTTTACATGCGTAATTATGGACCAAACGTAAATATTAACGTAAATCATGGTAATACAAGCATTAGCTTTAACTCTGGTTATGATTACAACGCTTATGTGCAATATGATGAGTTTGGAGCAATAGTACAAATAGAACACGTTCCTGTTTTTTACGATTACTATGGTCGTGTAAATCAAATTGGTAACGTATTTGTAAACTATAACAACTTTGGTTATGTTACACAAGTTGGTGGTTTATACATACATTATAATAGACATAATCGTTTTTCACATCACTCTGGTTTTATAAATGTGTACAACCGTTTTTATGTGTATAGACCTTGGCATGCATATTTTAGAATTCCACAATTCAACCATTGTGTTGTATTCAACAGACCTTACAGACAAAATTACAGACCAATAAGATACCAATACACTAGACCTTTTACAGATAACTACAGACGTAGATCTGCAGTTGCTAGCAGACGTGGAAACACGATTAACAGAAGAAGTGATTTGGCTACTAGAGGAAACGATAGACCTAGAAATAAAGTGCGTGCAAATACCACCAGACCTAGAAGTGGCGTAACTACTTCATCACCTAGAAGCACAACATCAAGACCTAGAGTTACAACCAATACGCCTAGATCGAATAATTCTAGTCCGAGAGTAAAAACAAACACAACAAAACCTAGAAGCACTGGTAGTAAGAGAGCTACAACATCTTCTAATACTACTAGACCTAGAACAACGACAACGACTAATACGCCTAGACCTAGATCTACGGTCTCTACAAAGCCTAGAACAAAATCTACTCCTAGAGTAACAAGTACACCTAGAAAAAGATCTACTGCATCTACAAATGCTCCAAGATATAACAGAAAGGTAACTAGTACTTCTTCTAGATCCAATAGAAAAGTTGCCAGCAACACAAGAACTTCAACATCTAAAAGGGCTACATCAAGCACTAGAAGAGGAAGATAAAATATTGAATTTGGTTAGTTGAAAACCCTATCACCGTTTGCCCCAAAGCAATGGGATAGGGTTTTTCTTTATGGGATACCTTTTAAGGACTATCAAGTTGTTTGTAACCGGAATTTTTCGGTTGCACTTAAAGTTTTAATATTTTAAAGGAATCATTCGATGCTGGAAAATAAAAATAGAGAAATAGATAATGACGTGCTAACTTCAAAATCTATAAACTAAAACGGGAAAAATTATTTAATTTTTAATAGTTTTTTTACGAGTGCTGTAATGTCTTCAGATAAAGAAAATTTAAGCATTACAAATGCGTACAACAAAGCTACTATTGTACTTTTTACTACTATATTTATAATAGGATGAAAAGGGAACTCCCAGAAATAAAAACCTAAACAAAGTGCAATAATAAGCACTAATGTGTATCCCGTTTTTTTAGTAAATGGGTGGATTTTGAATTTTAAACTAACATACCAAAGTTTTAAACCATCGTAAATAGTAAAAGCCATTAGACTTGCAATAGCGGCTCCATCTATTCCATACTTAGGTATAAGTACATAATTTAAACCTACAGCAAGTACTACAATACAAAAACCGAAGGTTAAAATGACTCTGTAATAATCGGAATTAAAAATAATCGCACTATTATTTCCTAAAAGGTTATCTATTAATTTCACCATAGAAATCACAAAAACAATAAATAAACCTTGACCGTATTCTGGTTTTAAAAGCGCATATAACTGGTTGATATTTACTATAATTAGCACAAAAATAAAACCACCAATTATAAATAAATTTATAGAACTCTTTTTATAGAGTTGCTCTAAATCCCAATGGTTTTTATTGTTTAAATACGATGCGGTTAAAGGGTTTATAATTTGTTGCATTGCTCTAGCAGGAACCGCAATTACAGTGGCAATAAAAATAGCAACACTATAATATGCAATGTTTTCTATTTCTATTAATTCGCCAATCATAAACTTATCTAAATCGAGTAAAACCATAGAAACAGAACCTGCTATAATAATGAGGAAACTGTATTTTATAACGGTTACATAATCAAAAGATTTAGTAAAACTTAACTTAGGAAAGCGAATACTAAAAGCATAAACCATCATGATAAGCATACGTATAATATATACGATGGTTGCTGCGTAAATAAACTCATCTACAGTTAGCTGTTTAAAGTATACCGCGAACAACAAAGCCATGGTACCTAACCTATGGAATGCTTCTCGCATAAAATTACCAAACACAGATTTAAAGTGAATTTTACTCCACGAGAAAAAGATTTCGAAATAAGCAAAGGCTACGGCTAATACAAACATTAACCACGTATAGTCTTTAATAATCTGATTTTCTTTTGCTAACCAACTAGCAATCGTTTCGTAAAAAAGAGAACCTAAAATACCTGCAGGAATAATAACCAATAGAGGTAAAAATAACATGAAGGTTAAAAAGTTATTCTGAAGCCTTCTTGTTTTGTACGATGAGTAAAATTTTATTAATGTGTTGTTTACTCCAAAAATAAGGATTGGCATCATTAAATTTGCTGTCGAAAGCACAAAAACCACTAAACCAAAATAGTCTGCAGATAAAAATGCGGTATATAAAAATAAGGTATTAATTGCTCCAACACCAAAACCTAAATAGGTAATGATGGTGTTTTTAATAGATTGTGAAGCAACTATTCCCATAAATTTTTAATAAATAAAATACTAAATAACAAATTCTAAAAGGTCGCCTTGGAATTAAACAAACATAATAAAATCTATTAACTATCCAGAATTTTTAAACTAAATCAGCGTGGCCAATTTACTGGTTAGTTCTCTCCTACTATATTTTTGCAATCCTATTGCATGCGATTGTAATGTATTTTCTTGAAATGCATTAAAGTGTGCTAAAATTACACTTTTTAAGTTTTCATAATCCGAATAATCAAAATAGTTTCCTGTGTTGGTTTCAATAATAATTTTTTCGACATCTGACCCCTTTGGACCTATTGCAACTATAGGTCTATTAGAAACCATATACTCAAATAATTTCCCAGGAATAATGCATTTTGTTTCTTCAGAATCGATTTCAATTAACAACAATAACTGAGATTTCTTTTGTAATTTAATTGCTTTATTATGAGAAACATAACCTACCTCACATAAATAGGAACTTAAATTATTAAGCTTAATGCTTTTCAGAACATTTTCGCTAACCGCTCCAACAAGTTTTAACTGAAAATGTTTTCCGAAATCTCCGTTTTCACGTGTTAACTCTTGCAGTACTTTCCATAAAATTTCTGGATTTCTTTTGGCCAGTAAAGAACCAATATGTGCTAAAGTAAACTTTTTATCTAAAGAAATCACTTCGGTTTTCTCTACATCATAACCATTGGTAATTACTGTAATTGGTTGCTCTGTTTTTTCTCGAAACTCTTGTTTTGTAACTTTACTGGTAACTATAATTTGATCTGCAGTTTGTAAAACCTTTTGCTCTAAAGCAATGTGTTTTTGCTTCGCTATTTTAGTTAGCTTTAATTCTTTGTGGTAGCCAATGGTTGTCCAAGGATCTCTAAAATCTGCAATCCACTTCACTCCTAGTCTTTCTTTAAGTTGCTTACCTATAAGATGCATACTATGTGGCGGACCAGTAGTTATTACCGTATCTATTTTAAAATCTCTTATGTACGTAGAGAGATATCTTACCGAAGGTTTAACCCAATTTTTTCTTGCATCTGGAATAAAGAAGTTCCCTCTAATAAGTAATAACAAACGTTCCATTAAAGTTTGTTTTTTCACTTCTGGAATTAGACCTTTACTAATAGATTTGGTATTCTTTTTAGAAAGAAATCCAGCTAGTTTATAAGGTTCGCTTATAGGTTGTTTAATAATGATAAGGTCTTTGGAAACCTCACTAATTAAACTTTCATCTACTAATGGATAACTTGGATTTGCTGGAATATAAACAATAGGTTCTACATTAAAATCTGGTAAATATTTTATAAATTTTAGCCAACGTTGTACTCCTGGACCTCCAGCTGGTGGCCAATAATAACTAATAATAAGTACCTTTTTTTTATTCATTTTGTTATTCCAGCGAAGGCAGGAATCTTAAAAATTGAAACTATGCTTTAGATTCCTGCTTTTGCAGGAATGATATTTACTCCTTCTTAAACTTAAAAAACAATCCACCCAGAAGTATCAATCCAAAAAGAATAGAACTCGCAAATGCTATGCTACTTCCCGTTTGTATTACTTGCGGTTCAAATTTAAATTCAATGGTGTTTTTTCCCGCAGGAACTTCCATGCCACGCAATACATAATCTACTTGGTAGTGATCTTCTAAGTTTCCATTAATATAGGCATTCCATCCTTTACCATAATAAACTTCAGAAAACACAGCAAAACCAGGATTTGTATTATTAGACTGGTATTTAATATAGTTTGGTTTGTATTCCTTTAAAGTAATATTGGCTAAAGAATCTACTTTAAAACCTTTGTTTGCTTTAATAGCTTCCGTTTTAAGATACACCGCTTTTCTACTGGTATTCAAACTATCTAAAGCTTTAATTTCTTGGTTTGCAGTTTGCATTTCTTCTAATTCTTCCACAAACCATGCATTTCCATTAGCATCTGTATTGGTAAATGGAAATATTTCACCTTCCTCTTCGGCAATAATATACTTGGTGTTCAGCATATTTAAAACGTTCATATTATTTCTAGCAATATGAAAGTCGAAAAGCTCATTATAACGTTTCAGCTTTGCAGCATGATAACCACCTAAAGAATTATGAAAATACGAAGCTCTTGCTGTACCGTCTGTTATATCGAAAACTCTAAAATGCGTAGTATCTTTAAGTATCTCTACATCTGCTTTATTCGCTTGATATGGTTTTTTTACTTGCAAAGCGGAAACAAAATTATCGTTATTCACGTAACGTCTATCTACAGAAACCAAATCGAAAAGAATTAAAACTGCGAAAGCAACAATTACAAGTGTTTCGGAAAGTTTTTTCTTTAAGAACATAAATATAGTTCCCGCCGAAAGCAATACTAGCACTAACGTTCTTAATATGTCTTGCGTAAATAACATTTTTCTGTCATCCCGCAAAGCATCCATAAACATCTGACCATAATTTTGTTTGTAATAGCCATCATTTGCACCTGCAAAATTAAAAGCAGATTTAGATACAAGGAATAAAACAGCAATTCCTGCAGTAATACCGACGGTATATTTTAAGGCTTTCAGTTTTTCTTCGTCTTTTTCAAAACTATTAAACAAACGCGATAAACCAAATATTGCCAAAATAGGAATACATAATTCTAAAATCACTTGAATAGAACTTACCGCTCTAAACTTGTCATATAATGGTATATAATCTATAAAGAAGTTTGTAAGGAAACCTAGATTTTTTCCGTAGGAAAGCAATAAAGACAGTATTGTTCCTCCTACAAGCCACCATTTTAATCTTCCTTTTACTAAGAAAAGCGCAAAAACAAATAAGAATATTACAACTGCACCTACATATGCTGGTGCTTCTACTATTGGCTGACTTCCCCAATATGTTGGTGTTTGTTTTACATATTCTTTAGCTTGTAAAGGAGAAACACCTTGCCCTATAAAAAAGTCATACGATGCAGAATCTTTGCCAACATCTTCGTGGTTTCCTCCTCCTACTATTCGTGAAATATACAGATTAAAAGATTCTAGAAATCCGTAACTGTATTCCGTTATATATTCTTTGGTAAGTCCGGAACTAGCTTCTTTTGGTGAACCATCCGCATTAATAGTTAATTCACTTTTACTTCGTGTACTTTGATTCGCATACTCTTTGGTAGCCATTATACTTGTGGCATTTAATCCTAAAGCTAGCATTACAGCAAGCACTAATAATCCAACAGATTTAAAATAATGAGGTACCAGTTTTTTGTTATAAGCATCGACTAAATAGGCAATTCCTAAAACAATGACCAATAGCATTAAATAGTAGGTCATTTGCGGGTGATTAGCAACTAACTGTAACGCCATTGCAACCGTTGTTAGTAAAAAACCGAGGATATATTTTCGTCTAAATGTGAGAATAATTCCGCTTAAAACTAATGGCATATACCCAATAGCATGCGCTTTACTATTATGACCAACGCCTAAAATTATAATGAGATATGTAGAAAAACCAAAGGCTAATGCACCAAGTGCTGCAAGTTTATAATCTACTTTTAAAACGAGTAAAAGTATGTAAAAACCTATAAAATATAGAAATAGATAATCTGCTGGCCTCGGTAAGAAACGTAAAGCTAAATCTAGCTTTTTTATGTAGTTATGCGGATATTTTGCACCGAGTTGATAGGTTGGCATACCACCAAAAGCACTATTGGTCCAATAGGTTTCTTCCCCTGTATTTGTTTTAAAATCGGTTTGTTGTTTAGACATACCAATATACTGCTTAATATCACTTTGATAAATCTGTTTACCTTTTAAAACAGGACTAAAATAAGCAAGTGAAAGTAGTATAAAACCAATAAAAACAAGAAAATGAGGAAGTACTTTTTTTATAGAAAATTGCATGAAATGTATATATAACAATAAGTCTGAAAAATAATCATAATTTTTTAAACTTAACCAATTTTAGGGAAGCTAATTATTTTTAGAAAGTATAGATTAAAGTTTATTCTACTTCTTCGTAATCTACATACTCGCCAACATTTTTATTGGAAGATTTATTATCCGGCATTTTATCGATAGTAATCTCGCCTTCATTTTTAGCTTGTTGTGGATTTCTAAAACCACCAAACTGTTCGCCAAACCGCTGTTCCGCTTTTTTAGTGATAAACTTTAATAATATAGGAGCAAATAATCTAGATAAAATCTTCACACCATAATAAATTAAAAGTATGATTAAGATAACTTTTACAACTCCAGTAACAGACGCTAATTGCAACATAAAATCCTTTTTTAACAAAAATACAATTCTTATGTCTTAATTTATGGTATAAATTCTTAAAAAAAGTATAAAATATATATATTTGAACTCAAACAAATTCACAAACATGAAGTTCTTAAAATTCTACTTAGCAATTTTCGCTTTTTCTGTTTCGTTAACCAGTTACTCGCAATACACGGAAGTAATAAACTCTAATAGACCTGGAGTATCTAAAAGCGCCTTTTCTGTAGGCACAAATGTGATACAATTTGAAGCTGGTCCATATATGTTAAACGAAAATCATTCGCGTTTAAACCGTGACGATAAAAGTTTAGGAGTAGATTTCACTGCGAGATATGGCCTTCTTTGGGAACAATTAGAACTTAATATTGAAGGAACCTACCAGTCCACAAAAAGAACTTTTACAAATACGGTTGCTAATGAAGACAAATTTAGCAATTTTAAAACATTAACTATAGGAGCAAAATATTTGGTTTATGATCCTTACAAAAAAGCAGGAGAAGAAAAACCGAACATCTATAGCTGGAATGCAAACCATAAATTTAAATGGAAATCTTTAATTCCTGCTGTAGCAGTTTATGCTGGCGCGAATTATGATGCTAAAGACAATCCGTTCACTGCCTATGGCGTGGAAGGTTTTAGTCCGAAAGTAATGATTGCCACACAAAATAACTTTGCCGGCGGTTGGGTATATGTAATGAACTTTGTAAAAGATAGAATTGGAACAGACCAATCTGATTTTTCATATATATTAACACTTACCAAGTCTATCAACTCCGAATGGGTGGTATTTGGAGAAGCACAAGGAATAAGTAGTGATTTTTACGCCGATAACTTAATCCGTTTTGGTGGTGCTTATCTTTGGAGCAGAAACTTTCAGTTAGATACCGCTTTAACGCTAAATACTAAAGATACACCGTCTGTTTTCGGAGTAACTATTGGTGCTTCTTACCGATTAGATTTTCATCAAGATAAAGAGATTGATAATGGCGGAGAACTTGGTGATGGCTCTAAGGCAAAAAAGAAGAAAAAAAGTAAAGAAGATAAAAAGTCTAGAAAATCTAAAAAGAACAACAGACAAAAGCAAGAACAGAATTTTGATGAAGAATAAAGCACTATTGATTTTATGATTACCATAAAACAAGTACATACAAAGAAAGAGTTTAAAGCATTTGTTAAATTTCCATTCCAGCTTTATAAAGATTCTAAATATTGGGTTCCACCAATAATTTCGCAAGAAATAAAAACGTTCGACAAAAACGAAAACCCTGTTTTTAACGATGCAGACGCGTATTTTTTTCTAGCCTATAAAGGCGAAGAAATTGTAGGTCGTGTTGCTGCTATTATTAATTGGTTAGAAGTTAAAAACCAAGGCGAAAAGAAAATGCGTTTTGGCTGGTTCGATTATATAGATGATTTTGAAGTATCAAAAGCGCTTTTGGATAAAGTGACTGAAATAGGTAAAGCACATAATTTGGAATATGTGGAAGGTCCTGTAGGATTTTCTAATTTAGATAAAGTTGGTGTTTTAACCGAAGGCTTTGATGTAATTGGTACTATGATTACTTGGTACAATCATCCGTACTACGTAAATCATTTAGAAAATCTTAATTATCGTCCGGAAAAAGAATGGATAGAAAGTAGATTCCCTTTTAGCAACATTGACCCCAATTCTTTTACAAAAGCGAATACCTTAATTAAAAAGCGTTATCAAGTAAGTGTTCGAAACTTTACGCAAACTAAAGATGTCATGCCTTATGCAGATGAAATGTTTGATTTATTTAACACTTCTTATTCCTCGTTAGCTTCTTTTGTGGAGATTACCGACATTCAAAAAGCATATTTTAAAAAGAAGTTTATCAGCTTTATAAATCCAGAATACATAAAATTTGTTTTTGATAAAGACGATAAAATGATTGCTTTTGCTATTCTTATGCCTTCATTTGCTAAAGTATTGCAAGAAATTGAAGGGAAACTTTTCCCTTTCGGTTTTTTAAAAATGTTAAAAGCTAAAAAAGAGAGCAAGGATATTATTTTCTATTTAATAGGAATTGCTCCAGAATACCAAAACAAAGGGATCACCGCTATCATATTTAATGAGTGCTACGATACCCTTAAAGATAAAGGTATTGAAAACTGTATTAGAACTCCAGAATTAGCAGATAATATTGCTATTCAACAAATCTGGAAACACTTTGATCCCGAAATTATAAAACGTAGAAAAACGTATAGGAAGGAGATTGAATAAAACGGATAATAATATAGTAGCGAAGCAATTTGATTCTTTGCTACTCTCCTATTTAAAAACTACAGTAAAAGCTTTGCAGAAATGTAAAGCTTTTTTTATTGCCATGTATGGAAGATTTTTAATAGATGATTTCAGATTAAAAATTAATTGGATTATTTAGATTCAAAAAACCGTACGCCTGAAGTAAAAATAGTGTACCGAAAAGTGTGCCTTAAAAAGCATAAATCCATTACATACTCGATTCTTCTGAAGTTTTAGTTTTAAGAGAAAACCTTTGTGAAGTATTACAAAACCTTATAAAACAAAAAAGCCTCACATTTCTGTGAAGCTTTAAGTGAGCCCTTCAGGATTCGAACCTGAGACCGCCTCCTTAGAAGGGAGGTGCTCTATCCAGCTGAGCTAAGAGCCCGTAGATTTTATGTTTCTACGAAAACAGTGTCGGGGTGGCAGGATTCGAACCTGCGGCCTCCACGTCCCAAACGTGGCGCGATAACCGGGCTACGCTACACCCCGAATGATTATCAAAATATAAAAAAAATATTGCGGAGAGACAGGGATTCGAACCCTGGGTAAGTGTTGCCACCTACGACGATTTAGCAAACCGTTCCTTTCGGCCACTCAGGCACCTCTCCGGTAATTTTATTTAAGAACTATTGCGTTTGTATTTCAACGCGGATGCAAATGTAAGATATCATCTTAAACATTACAAGCATTTTTTTTACTTTTTTTAAAAAATTATTCGGGATATTCTATCCGCAAGTGATAAATGTTTGCAAGCTTGTGTTTTAGCACTTTTTTTATCGATTGAATTTCTTTAAAAGTTATATTCGCATTTAAGAATTGTTCCCCTTCCATTTGCTTATTTATAATGTTTTCTACAAATTTATCAATTTTTGTGGATGTTGGCTCTTTCAAACTCTTAGAAGCAGCCTCTACACTATCACACATCATTAATATGGCCGTTTCTTTACTAAATGGCTTAGGACCAGGATACATGAATTCCTGTATGTCTAAATCTTCATTTATAGCTTTCTCTTTTTTATAAAAGTAATAAACCACACTTGTTCCGTGATGTGTCCTAATAAAATCAATAACACGATCTGGAAGGTTATTTTTTCTTGCAATTTCAATACCATCTAAAACATGATCAATTATAATGCTTGCACTCTCATTAGAGGATAATTCGTCATGCGGATTGATTCCGGTAGATTGATTTTCGGTAAAAAACGTTGGGTTCTTCATTTTACCAATATCGTGATACAATGCTCCTACTCTAATTAACATGGCGTTTGCTCCTATTTCATTCGCTGCTGCTTCCGCTAAATTCGCGACGTTTAAAGAATGATGAAATGTTCCTGGTGCTTTGTTAGATAATTCTTTTAATAGTTTCGAATTCGTATCCGACAATTCTAAGAGAGATACATCAGAAACTAATCCGAATAATTTTTCATACGCATATATAAGTGGTTGCACAAATAAGGTTGCTAACCCACATAAAACAAATAAACCAAAAGTTTCCCAATGTATCGCGTCTACACTTCCTTCGTGAATTACAAAAAAAGCAAAATAAGCAATGATATAAATAAGTGTTATTTGTCCGACCGAAATAAATAAATTAGCTCTCTTATATAGCTCAGAAACGGTTAGAATGGTTACAATTCCTGCTATAATTTGCAAGAACATATATTCATAACTATTTGGAACAATTAATCCCAATAAAACAACAGTTATAACATGCGTAAACAAACCTAATCTAGCATCAAAAAAAGCTTTTAATACCAAAGGCAAAATACAAATTGGTACTACATATAAATATTTTGAATTATAACTAATTACCAACGTGGTTAGCAATACCATTAAAATAACATTGAAGAAAATAAAGGTTACTTTGGTATTATTATTAAAAACATCTAATCTATATTTTCTTAGAAAAAGTAATAGCATCAATAATGCCAATGCGACTAATAATGTATAAGCAAAAATAACCCAGTTATAATTGGATGCCGTCCATACTTGCGACTTATATTCATTTTTTAAAGACTCTAAAGTTTGGTACTTCTCTCCTTCCACTACTTCTCCTTTAGAAATAATTAAGGTTTCTTTTTTAATACTTCCTCTAGTATATGCTATTCTATTTAAATCTTCCAATAAAGCACCATCGGTTAACGATTTATTATACGCCAGATTGGGTTCTACAACATCAAAAAATAAAGCAAGAAATTGTGTTTTATAAAAATCTTGATTACTATCTAATAACACTTTATTAACTATCGAAGTTACATCCTTTTGCTGTACCAAATCGGAAAACTGCGTTTGCTTAATGGTTGTTTGCCCATTAAGAAGTACACTTTTTTTGTCTTCGGAAAATGCATAATTTTCATTTAAAACACCGTTATTGTATAACCTATCTATAACAAGTTCACCTGTTTTAAATAATTCATTTAGTTTTACCTGAGAAAGAGAATCTGGGAAAATCTCATAAAACCCTGTCTTGTAATGTATTCTTACTTGGTCTTCTACTTTATCATCTATATTAAAATACAAACTAGCTTGCTTTTCGATAAGCCGTTTTTCTTGATTAATTTCTTCCGAAGTCTTTTTAATTGCAAAATCAAAAGGAGCATATAGATTTTCAGATTGCCAAGGTTTGCCTTGCTCAAAATTATATTTAAACTTTCCTTGTTTCGGAAACAAATACACTATCAATACCGTGGCACTTATAAAGAGTAACACCTTGTATATTAATGCGTGATTTTTATATAAATTGTTTATAAAGTCTTTCATAGGGATAATACTATTTTCAAATGTAATAAAATATACTTTTTAAATAGTTATAAAATGTTAATCGTATTAATTTATGCCAAAAATTGATTAATTTCGCATCAATTAAAATTAAAAGCACATAATTATGAGTAAAGAAGTAGTAATAGTATCTGCAGCAAGAACACCAATTGGTAGTTTTTTAGGCGCATTATCTACAATTCCTGCACCTAAATTAGGAGCAATTGCAATAAAAGGAGCTTTAGATAAGATTAATTTGAAGCCAGAAATGGTAGATGAAGTTTTAATGGGAAATGTTGTTCAAGCAGGAACAGGTCAAGCTCCAGCAAGACAAGCGGCTATTTATGCTGGTATTCCAAATACTGTACCTTGTACTACTATTAATAAAGTTTGTGCTTCTGGTATGAAAACAGTGATGCAAGCTGCTCAAGCTATTGCTTTAGGTGATGCTGAAATTGTTGTTGCTGGAGGTATGGAGAACATGAGTTTAATTCCGCATTATTTTCATGCAAGAACGGCTACAAAATTTGGTCCTGCTAAAATGGAAGATGGTATGCAACGTGATGGATTAGTAGATGCTTACGACCAGAATGCAATGGGAGTTTGTGCTGATGCTTGTGCTACAGAATATGGTTTTTCTAGAGAGGATCAAGACGCGTATGCTATACAGTCTTACACTCGTTCTGCTGCTGCTTGGGAAGCTGGGAAATTTGATAATGAAGTTGTTCCTGTGGAAGTACCACAAAGACGAGGAGAACCTGTTATAGTAAATAAAGATGAAGAATTTACCAATGTAAGAATGGATAAAATTCCAGCTTTACGTCCTGCTTTCACTAAAGACGGAACTGTAACTGCAGCAAATGCTTCTACTATAAATGATGGCGCTGGTGCAATGGTTTTAATGAGCAGAGAAAAAGCAAATGAATTAGGATTAAAAGTTTTAGCAACGATTAAAAGTTACGCCGATGCGGCACAAGAACCTAATAAGTTTACAACCTCTCCTTCAAAAGCGTTACCAAAAGCACTAGACAAAGCTGGTATCTCTATTAGTGATGTAGATTATTTTGAGTTTAACGAAGCTTTTTCCATTGTTGGTTTAGCAAACATGAAAATTTTAGGTTTAAACGATAGCAATATAAATGTAAACGGTGGCGCTGTTTCTTTAGGTCACCCTTTAGGATGTTCTGGCGTTAGAATTATAATAACACTATTAAACGTTTTAGAACAAAATAACGCTAAAATTGGTGCTGCATCTATTTGTAATGGTGGTGGAGGTGCTTCTGCTATTGTAATTGAACGCGAATAATATAGTAAGCAGTATTCAGTTGCGGTGCGCAGTTGCTCACTCAAAATGAATAAATTTTTAATTTAGACCTAACAACCAAATTTATTAATGCAATACGGAATTTGTAACTTAAGCATTGTTCCTTTAAGATTTGAGCCATCCGACAAAACCGAACTCGTTTCGCAAGTTTTGTATGGCGATTATTTTAAAGTTTTGGAGCAACGTAAATCTTGGAGCAAAATTCGGTTAGCCTTTGATAAATACGAAGGCTGGATTGATAATAAACAATATGCTGAAATAACGGAAGACCAATATTATACACTAAATCAAGAGGCTCCAATTCTTGTAAATGATTTAATTGAATTTGTTCAAGATAAAGACCAACATCTATATCCTGTTACATTGGGAGCTTCCTTAAACGGGTTACAACTTTTAGAACATACCTTTGATGGTACAACTACTAGTAGCATTAATCCAAAAGAACATATAATAAGTACCGCTTTTTCATTTTTAAATGCGCCGTATCTTTGGGGAGGAAAAACACCTTTAGGGATTGATTGTTCTGGTTTTACACAAATGGTGTACAAGCTTAATGGTTATAAATTATTACGGGATGCTTCGCAACAAGCTTCACAAGGAGAAGCTTTAAGTTTTATTGAAGAAAGTGAACCAGGTGATTTAGCCTTTTTTGATAATAGCGAAGGAGTGATTATTCATGTTGGTATTATCATGGAAGATAATTATATTATTCATGCGCATGGAAAAGTAAGAATAGACAGATTAGATCATTCTGGAATATATAATGCCGACAAGCGGATGCATACCCACAAACTAAGAGTAATCAAAAAGATTATATAATACTCTTTTCCATTTAAAATTATTATAAAAAAAATGCCACTTCAATGAAGTGGCATTTTTTAGTACTCTAAAGAAACTAATATTTAGTTTGCTAAAGAGTTAATTAAAGTTTTAATTCCTTTTTCTTTAGTTGTGTCACCAATAGCACCGTAAATATTTAATAGCGTTTTAGCTACTTCAATATTTTTTGGTTGCACTTTTAAAACAGCTTCTAAATAAGGTATAGCACTATTATAAATCCCAGTACGTTTTGCTTTTAATTCGTCATAACGGATATTATCTTTATTAGAAGTACCTAAACCGTTCATCTCTTCAATCAAAGCATTTTCTTCTCCTAATATTAATGCAGCCATATTAGTTTGTGCATTTACATTGTTAGGTTCTAAACTAATTACTTTAGTATAATACTCTTTTGCTTTAACAAAATCGCCATTATCAGAAGCAACTACTCCTAAGTTAAATATTAAATCTGTATTGTCTGGATCTAACTGAATAGCTTCTTCAATTAGTTTTTTATAGGTTTCTTTATCCCCATTTTTATAATGTAAATTAGCTTCAGATAAGATTAAATTAGAATCTGTAGGATCCATTTTTCTTGCTGCTTGAACCGCTGAAAGCGCCTTTTCTGACTCTCCATTATTTAAGTAAATAAAAGCAAGATTCTTAACTATTTCTCCTCTTTTAGATTCCGATATTTTTTCCATTGGTTTAATGTGAGATCCTGCTTTTACAAATAAATCTCTTTGTGCTTTAGGAAATGGCTCTACTTCACCTGTTTCTACATTAGTTGCAACATATTGTTTTTCAATTCCTGTATACCCTAATTCTAGTAACGTTTCATAATTTTTAGCTGCAGAATCGAAATCCTTACCAGTAATTGCACTAGAAGCAGCATAATATAAATACGTAGTATCTGAAGGAATCAGTTTATACAATTTTTCAAATCCTTTTACTGCATCTAAATATTGAGCAGCCTGATATTGGTTATTAGAATTTGTTAAAAGTGTATTTATTAAATTTTGTTTTACATCTCCAATTTCTACTTTATATGCATTCTTTACCTTGTCAAAATTTTCAATTGCCAAATCTAAATCTGCATCACTTCCTGCTCCATTAGCATAAAGTGCTTTACCTTTAAGGTAATAAAATTTATCTTTAGATTTGTCATCCATATCAGCAAGCATTGATTCTGCTTGATCTAAAATAGAATTTGCTACAGAAAAATCATTGTTTTTGATTGCTTTCTCTGCAGTTTTAAGCTCTTTTTTCTGTCCAAAAGAAAATACACTAACAGATAGTGCTAAAGCTATAATTACTTGTTTTTTCATTTTTTAAGTTTGTTTTAATTAATGGTATTGTTTATTCTTCTTCTTCTTCACTAATATCAAGAGTTGTGCCATCTTCATCATCACCAATAGTTTCGGTAGCTTCCGGAATTATTACATTTCCATCTTCATCTAATTCTACTTCATCTTCATCTTGCATTACTTTTGCTACTGCTGCAATAGAGTCTTTTCCTTTTAAATTAATAAGTTTTACTCCTTGCGTAGCTCTACCCATTACTCTTAAATCTTTTACCGCCATTCTAATAGCAATACCCGATTTATTAATAATCATTAGATCATCTGTATCTGTTACATTCTTGATTGCTACTAAGTTACCTGTTTTTTCTGTAATAGAAATCGTTTTTACACCTTTTCCTCCACGATTGGTAATTCTATAATCCTCTAAACTAGAACGTTTACCATAACCATTTTCAGAAACGACAAGGATATTGCTTTCCATATCATCTACCGCAATCATACCAATAACTTCATCTGTTTTTTCATCTTGTAATCGAATACCACGAACACCAGAAGCGTTTCTTCCCATCGGACGAGTTTTCGCTTCTTCAAAACGAATTGCTTTACCAGATTTAAGCGCTAACATCACTTGGCTTTCACCTGTAGTAAGCTTTGCTTCTAGCAACTCATCCCCTTCCTTAATAGTAATCGCATTAATACCGTTTGTTCTCGGACGAGAATATTGCTCTAAAGAAGTCTTTTTAACTTGTCCTTTTTTAGTCGCCATAATTACATAATTACTATTTATGTACTCTTCGTCTTTTAAATCTTGTGTGCAAATAAATGCCATTACCTTATCATCTTGCTCGATGTTTATAAGGTTCTGAATTGCTCTACCTTTAGAGGTTTTACTTCCTTCTGGTATTTCGTAAACACGCATCCAGAAACATTTTCCTTTTTGTGTAAAGAATAGCATGTATTGGTGATTTGTACCCACAAATAAATGTTCTAAGAAGTCTTCATTTCTAGTTGTGGAAGCTTTTTGTCCAACGCCTCCTCTATTTTGTGTTTTGTATTCACTAAGGGAAGTACGTTTAATATAACCAGCATGCGAAATAGTAATTACTACTTTTGCATCCGGAATCATATCTTCAATACTTAAATCTCCTCCTGCATATTCAATTACAGAACGACGCTCATCTCCATATTTTTCTTTAACTACGGCTAATTCTTCTTTAATGATTTCCATACGACGTTCTTTTTTGTCTAGGATATCTTTTAAGTCGATAATCGTTTTCATGATTTCTTCATACTCCGCTCTAAGCTTATCTTGCTCTAGTCCGGTTAATTGACGAAGGCGCATTTCTACAATCGCCTTTGCTTGTATTTCTGAAAGTTCAAAACGCGCTATTAAATTAGTTCGTGCTTCATCTCCATTAGAGGATGCTCTTATAATTTTAATAACTTCATCAATATTATCGGAAGCAATAATTAAACCTTCTAAAATATGTGCTCTTTCTTCCGCTTTGCGTAACTCATACGTAGTTCTTCTTACAACCACATCATGTCTATGCTCTACAAAATAATGAATTAACTCTTTTAAATTTAGCATTTGAGGTCTTCCGTTTACTAGTGCAATATTATTTACACTAAACGAAGATTGTAATGCAGTATACTTGTATAATTTATTAAGTACAATATTTGGTATTGCATCTCGTTTTAAAACGTATACAATTCGCATTCCGTTTCTATCCGATTCATCTCTAATCGTAGAGATACCTTCTAGTTTTTTATCGTTAACTAAATCCGCAGTCTTTTTAATCATGTCTGCTTTGTTAACTTGGTACGGAATTTCGGTTACAATAACACATTCTCTACCTTGAACCTCTTCAATTCTCGCTTTAGCACGCATTACAATACGTCCTCTACCAGTATGAAAAGCTTCTTTAACACCATCATAACCATAAATGGTTCCTCCTGTAGGGAAATCTGGTGCTTTAATGTGTTGCATTAACTCATCAATTTCGATGTCTTTATTGTCAATATAAGCCATGATACCATCTACAACTTCTGTTAAGTTGTGTGGTGGCATATTCGTTGCCATACCTACTGCAATACCTGAAGCTCCATTCACTAAAAGTCCTGGAATACGTGTTGGTAAAACGGTTGGTTCTTCTAAAGTATCATCAAAATTTAATTTATGGTCTACTGTTTCTTTGTCAATATCTGCCAACATGTCCTCCGATATCTTACGCATACGCGCTTCTGTATAACGCATTGCTGCAGGACTATCTCCATCCACAGAACCAAAGTTACCTTGACCATCTACTAACATGTAACGTAAACTCCATTCTTGAGCCATACGAACCATTGCATCGTAAACAGAAGTATCTCCATGCGGATGATACTTACCTAAAACCTCACCAACTATTCTTGCAGATTTTTTGTGCGCTCCAGTTGCTCGAACACCTAGTTCATGCATACCATAAAGTACACGTCTATGTACTGGCTTTAAACCATCTCTTACGTCTGGTAAAGCACGTGACACAATGACTGACATTGAATAGTCAATGTAAGCCGATTTCATTTCATCTTCAATGTTAATAGGAATGAGTTTTTCTCCTTCTGCCATATATATAAAATATTAAATTATTCTGTTATTTTCAAAACACGCTAATATAATACTTTCATTAGTCATAGTAAGCCTTTCAATTGTTTTTTTTGAGACTTTTTATTAACAATTTTACATACTTTATTAGTTAATAAGTATGCTGTTAATTATTTTGATTTTATAAACTTTTTTTCGTCTATTAGCATATATCCTATTATTTAAGGTATAGTTTTTGATTTTAGTATTAGGATTTTAGTATTTTTAATGAAGAAAGGAACAATTTATGGATGATAATTTTTCACCAAGAGTAAAAGATGTAATTGCATTTAGTAAAGAAGAAGCACTACGCTTAGGCCATGATTTTATTGGCACAGAGCACTTAATGCTTGGTTTATTAAGAGATGGCAACGGCAAAGCTATTAACATATTAAACGCGTTAGATATTGACTTAAATCATTTAAGGCGTAAAGTAGAAATTTTAAGTCCTGCAAACCCAAATGTAGCAGTGGCTTCTAACGAAAAGAAAAACCTACATCTTACTAGACAAGCAGAACGTGCTTTAAAAACTACTTTTTTAGAAGCAAAACTTTTTCAAAGTACGTCGATTAATACCGCACATTTATTATTGTGTATTTTAAGAAATGAAAACGATCCTACTACCAAGCTTTTAAATAAGCTCAAAGTGGATTACGATAATGTTAAAGAACAATTTAAATTTATGATTACAAACGATGATAATTATATAGAACCAAAAGCAGAATTTCCAGATGAAGATACTTCTTCTGAAGATGCGTCTTCAAAAGATATTTTCAATGCTCCAACAGGAGGAAAATCGAACAAAAAATCAAAAACTCCGGTTTTAGATAATTTTGGAAGAGATTTAACTGCTATGGCAGAAGAAGGAAAATTAGACCCAGTTGTTGGTCGTGAGAAAGAAATAGAAAGAGTTTCTCAAATTTTAAGTAGAAGAAAGAAAAATAATCCGCTTTTAATTGGGGAACCAGGAGTTGGTAAATCTGCAATTGCAGAAGGATTAGCAAATAGAATTGTAAGCAAAAAAGTATCTCGTATCCTTTTTAACAAACGTGTTGTAACTCTAGATTTGGCTAGCCTAGTTGCTGGAACAAAATATAGAGGACAGTTTGAAGAGCGCATGAAAGCGGTGATGAATGAACTAGAAAAGAATGATGATATTATTCTTTTTATAGACGAAATTCACACCATTGTTGGTGCTGGTGGAGCAACAGGTAGTTTAGATGCTTCTAACATGTTTAAACCTGCTTTAGCAAGAGGAGAAATACAATGTGTTGGCGCAACTACTTTAGATGAATATAGACAATACATTGAAAAAGATGGCGCTTTAGAACGTCGTTTTCAAAAAGTAATTGTCGAGCCTACAACGGTTGCTGAAACCATAGAAATTCTTAATAATATTAAGAGTAAATATGAAGAGCATCACAATGTAGAATACACACCAGAAGCTATTGAAGCTTGTGTAAAGCTTACTAGTAGATACATGACAGAACGCTTTTTACCAGACAAAGCTATTGATGCTTTAGATGAAGCTGGTTCTCGTGTACACATCACAAATATAGAAGTGCCTAAACAAATTCTAGAACTTGAAAAACAACTAGAAGAAGTGAAGAAAACAAAAACTTCTGTAGTTAAAAAGCAAAAATACGAAGAGGCGGCAAAGCTACGTGATGATGAAAAACGCATCGAAAAAGACTTAGCAATCGCACAAGAGAAATGGGAAGAAGACACCAAATTGCATCGTGAAATTGTTACCGAAGATAATGTTGCTGATGTGGTTTCCATGATGACCGGAATCCCCGTAAACAGAATTGCGCAAAAAGAAAGTAATAAGCTTGCTGAATTACCAGAACTTATAAAAGGAAAAGTAATTGGTCAAGACGAAGCTGTTGCCAAGGTTGTTAAAGCAATTCAACGTAATCGTGCTGGACTTAAAGATCCGAATAAGCCAATTGGCTCCTTTATATTTTTAGGACAAACAGGTGTTGGTAAAACACAATTAGCTAAAGTTTTAGCCAGAGAGTTATTTGATTCTGAAGATTCTTTAATTAGAATTGACATGAGTGAATACATGGAAAAATTTGCAATCTCTAGACTTGTAGGTGCACCTCCAGGATATGTTGGTTACGAAGAAGGTGGGCAACTTACAGAAAAAGTAAGACGCAAACCGTACTCTGTCATTTTACTAGATGAAATTGAAAAAGCGCATCCAGATGTATTTAACATGATGCTTCAAGTTTTAGATGATGGTTATTTAACAGACAGTCTTGGTAGAAAAATAGATTTTAGAAATTCTATTATTATCATGACTTCTAATATTGGTTCTAGAAAATTAAAAGATTTTGGTACTGGCGTTGGTTTTGGTACTGCTTCTCAAAAATCGCAAGAGGATAAAAATGCTAGAAGCGTTATTGAAAATGCACTTAAAAAAGCATTTGCTCCAGAGTTTTTAAATAGAATTGATGATGTCGTTGTTTTTAATGCTTTAGAAAAAGAAGACATTAATAAAATTATTGATATTGAATTAGAAAAACTATTGTTACGAATTAAAGATCTTGGTTACACTTTAAAATTAAGTAAAGAAGCCAAAGATTATATTGCAGATAAAGGTTTTGATAAACAATATGGAGCTAGACCATTAAAACGTGCTATTCAAAAGTATGTTGAAGATACTTTAGCGGAAGAAATTATTACTTCCCAATTAGTAGAAGGAGATAAAATAATGATGGATTTAGATAAAGAATCTAATGAATTAAAAATTGAAATTGAGAAAGCTGAAAAACCAGCGGAATCTTAATATTTATATTCTATGATAGAAGAGGTTATCTATTTTTTTAGATAACCTCTTTTTTTTTGTATCTTAACATGATACATCAAAACCAGCTAATAATGACGGAAACAAAACACATAGACATAGGTATTGGCTTTGTTAGCATCAACGAAAATTACTTAATTGTAGTTATAAACCAAGGAGAAACGGTTACTGTAGCATCGAATCAAATACTAATAAATTTAGTAGAAACTTTTTATCAAGACAACGAATTTGTTTACATAACAAATCGTGAAAATTCGTATGGTGTTAATCCTGCCGTTTATTTTGAAACCAAAAAAATAAAGAACCTTATTGGTTTTGCTGTGGTATCTGAAAAAGAAATAGACATGAATAATGCGTTAATTGAAAAACTCTTTTTTGATAAACCTTTCGAAATGTTTAAAAACCTAGACGAAGCTATTTCTTGGGCAAATCAACTTTGCAAAAAAAAGTAAGCCAAATTAAACGCCATAATTATTCAAAAATAACTCCTCTATTTCTACGTCTACATCACTTAAAAACTGAATAGATGCTTCAATATCATCATGTAAAACTCTATCCTTTTTAACAAAGGAAACCTCTTTTCTATATAGCTCTAAAAAGGATTCTAAAAAAGGAGAGGTTTTTAACGGATTTCTAAACGCGATTGCCTGACTAGCATTCATTAATTCTATAGCAATTACACGCTCTACATTTCGTATTAATCTATAAGCTTGCGTTGCTGCATTTGCTCCCATACTTACGTGATCTTCTTGTCCGTTACTAGAAACAATACTATCTACACTTGCTGGTGTTGCTAATTGTTTATTTGCACTAACAATACTCGCTGCTGTGTATTGCGGAATCATAAAACCAGAATTCAAGCCCGGATTGTCTACCAAAAAAGCGGGTAATCCTCGCAATCCAGATACTAATTGAAACACACGTCTTTCCGAAATATTTCCTATTTCTGCCATTGCAATTTTTAAATAATCCAACGCTAATGCTAATGGTTGTCCGTGAAAATTTCCGCCAGAAATAATTAAATCTTCTTCTGGAAAAATATTAGGATTATCGGTAACCGAATTGATTTCCGTTAAAATAACGCGTTCCACAAAATCTAAAGTATCTTTTGTTGCCCCATGAACTTGTGGAATACAACGAAAGGAATACGGATCTTGCACATGTTGTTTTTCTCTTGTAATAATTTCACTTCCTTTTAAAAATTCATTAAAACGTCGTGCTACTTTTAACTGTCCAGGATGTGGACGAACCTGATGTACTAAATCATGAAAAGGTTCAATTCTTCCATCAAAAGCATCCAATGAAATACTAGCAATAACATCTGCTAAATAGGATGTTTTGTGTGACATTAATAAAAGATACACGCCATAAGCGCTCATAAATTGCGTTCCGTTTAAGAGTGCTAAACCTTCTTTAGCTTCTAATTTTATTGGTTCCCATCCAAACTTTTTAAGAATGGTACTTGCCTTCATTTCTTTTTTATCATGTACTACTTTTCCTTTTCCAATTAATGGTAAAGCCAAATGTGCCAAAGGCGCTAAATCACCAGAAGCACCAAGAGATCCTTGTGTAAATACAAACGGAAAAACATCATTATTAAAAAAGTCTATTAATCGATTTACAGTTTCTAATTGTACACCACTATGTCCATAACTTAAAGATTGTATTTTTAAAAGTAACATCACTTTTACCACACTTTCTGGAACACGGTCTCCGGTTCCGCAAGCATGTGACATCACTAAGTTTTCCTGTAATTTCGTTAAATCCTTTTTAGAAATTTCGACATTATATAAAGAACCAAAACCAGTATTAATTCCGTAAAAAGGCTTTTCTGCTTCACTTAATTTTTTGTCTAAATATTTTTTACAGGCTTTTATTTTTCCTACAGATTCTTCCGATAGTTTTAATTTTTTATTGTCTTTAAAAATATTGTAAATGGTTACAATGTCTAGTTTTTCGGAAGATATATAATGGTATGTGCTCATGTTTTATTTTAAGTAATTCAAAAATGACAATTCAAAACTAGTTATGCAACTATTGTTAATAATTAAATACAGGAAATACTAATTTATTATTCCTATTTTTGAGAAACTAAAACACAAAAAATGAAAAAACTATTAATTGCCTTATGCGCATTAAGCATTGTTGCTTGTAAAGAAGAAGCTAAAGATTATGTTACCTTTTCTGGAACGATTACAGATAAAAATAGCGACTCTATTATTTTAAGAACCCAAACATATTCTAAAACAATTAAGGTGAATGAAGATGGTACATTTAGCGATACATTAAAAGTAGCTACAGGAATATATAATTTTTATGATGGTGGTGAAAGCTCTAATGTATACCTACAAAATGGCTATGATTTAAATATGACATTAGACACCAAGATGTTTGATGAAACCATTAGTTATACCGGAATTGGAGATAAAACAAATAACTATTTAGCTAAAAAAGCATTATTTGAAGAAACCCTTTTCCCTCCTAGCCTTTTTGATTTTGAAGAAGAAGATTTCACAAAGAGTATTTCTGAAATAAACGAAAAGCGAGCTACCTTTTTAGAAGAAAACAAAGATATTGATCCTGTTTTTTATGCAACAGAAAAAGAAGAGGTGGATGGTTTTGAAAAGAAAATGTTAGGTTATTTTGCTGAAGGTAAAGAAAGAGCAAAAGCAAGAGCAGAACAATTTGCGAGTTATATTGGTCAACCTTCCGCAAGTTTTGATAACTATGAAAACCAAAAAGGAGGAACTACTTCTTTAGCAGATTTAAAAGGAAACTATGTGTACATAGATATCTGGGCAACTTGGTGCGGACCATGTTTAGCGGAACTTCCTGCATTAAAAATAGCAGAGAAAAAATATGAAGATAAAAAAGTGAAATTTGTAAGTATTTCTGTAGATGAAGGAAGAGGTTATAAAGACAAATCTTTTGAAGCTTCAAAAGAAGGTTGGAACAAAATGATTATCGAAAAAGAAATGGGTGGTATTCAATTGTTTTCCGATAAAAACTGGAAATCTGATTTCATTGCTGCTTTTAAAGTAAATAGTATTCCTAGATTTATTTTAATAGATCCAAATGGCGTTGTTGTAGATGCAGATGCACCAAGACCTTCTAGCCCAAAATTTGATACATTATTCGCTTCTTTAAGCTTATAATATAAAAAAAAAGCCACACTATAAATAACGTAGTTGAGTCATTCTTTAGAGTGGCTTTTTTTTATTTCTATACTTTACTATTTCCTCTTTATTTTTCCTCTTTACTATTTCTTACGTCTTTGGTTTTTTCCTTCTGTTTCCTCTTCCTCTACTTGAGGTTGTTCTGGTTGCTTAAATAAGTCGATATATGCTTGACCCAAAGTTTCAATAACATGACTAGCAATTAAACTTTGGTAGCCTAAAGTTTCGATCGCAATATCTGCAGATTTTCCGTGTAAATAAATTCCGAAAAGCGTTGCAGAAAGCGGCTCATAACCTTGCGCTATTAATCCGGTTATAATTCCAGTAAGTACGTCACCAGTTCCTGCCGTTGCTAGCCCTGGATTCCCAGTCGTATTCACATAACCTTTATCTTTAAAAACAGTAAGGCTATTTGCTCCTTTAATTACAATGATAAGCTTGTATTTTTTAGATAAGGCTTTCACCTTCTTTAATTTATCAAAATCGTCGTTCCATTTACCAACCAAGCGTTCCAACTCTTTTGGATGTGGCGTTAAAACAGTTTGTTCTGGTAATAACTTTAATAAGGCCTTCTTTTTAGCAAGAATATTTATTCCGTCGGCATCAATAACCAAAGGTATTTTATTCGTTTTTAAAAAGTTTTCAAAAGCGTTAATGGTTTTTGTTGCGGTTCCTACTCCAACTCCAAAAGCAATTACATTTGGTTCTATATCAAAGGAAATATTAGTCAGTATTTCTTCATTTGTATCTGTAAGTACCATTGCTTCTGGAAATGAAGACTGTAAAGCAGTATACCCACATTTTGGAATATATGCAGTAACTAAACCTGCACCAGAAGATAATGCTGCTCTGCTTGCCAAAGTAACCGATCCCATTTTACCATAGCTTCCTCCTATTATAAGCGCATGACCATACGTTCCTTTATTCGAAAATTTTTCTCTTGGTTTATAAATAGGAAGCATTTCGTTTTTTCCAATCAATTCATATGCTGTGTCTGTTGCATTTAAATATTCGGGATCTATTCCTATATCTAAAACTTCCCATTGCACCGTATATTTTTCCGTTTCTGGTAAAAAGAAAATCAATTTTGGCGTTTGAAAACTCAATGTATAATGAGACCAAACAACATCCTTTTCATTTGCTGGTACTTGATCTGGATACATACCTGAAGGTAAATCGATAGCTAAAGTAAAAGCTTTGGATGCTTTGAAATGTTGAAATAAAGCTTTCACCCAACTTACAACTGGCCTATTTAAACCAATTCCGAAAATAGCATCGACAATAATATCATCTGGATGAATCTCTGGAAATTCTTCGGCATCTGTCATTAATAAAGGCCAAACTTTCGAAATGTTTTTAATTCTATCGTAATTGATTAAAAAATCTTTAGATCGTGTATCACTATAATTAATAACATACATTTTCACGTTATAACCATGCGTAATTAAATGTCTTGCTAACACCAAACCATCTCCTCCATTATTACCAATTCCGCAAAAAACATGAATTGGAACTTGTGCTCCTTGCATTCGCATATGCATCCAATTAAAAATTTGGGTTGCAGCACGCTCCATCAAATCTGTAGATGTTATGCCTTGTTTTTCAGCAGTTAATTTGTCGCCTTCGTAAATTTGTTCTTTCGAAAATATCTTCATTTGTTAATTCGTATTGCTTTTTAATTGTCTTCTAAATTCATTTAATAATTTTCAATGGAACAAATGATTTTATCAGGATTGTTTCATTTTAATCAGTATCTGCATCTTATATTACTAATTCCTCAAAAATAGCGTTTTAATATTTTTTTAGAAGTAAATGTAATACTTTTGAGACGTATATTAAAACTTATATAATTAAGTAAAATCTAATGAAAGTACTAAAATTTGGAGGAACTTCTGTAGGAAGCTCAAAAAACATAAACAAAGTGATTAGCATATTAGAAGACTATTCTAAAACCGATGCTATAATATGTGTAGTTTCTGCTGTTGGTGGTATTACAGATAGATTGCTAAAAGCTGGTGCATTAGCCAACAATAAAGATCAAGATTATATAAAGGAATTTGAAGCCATTCAGAAAAAACATTTTAGTATTATTTCTGAATTAATTCCGACTAAAAACAAGGAAACTTTAGATCACGTAGAAAAAATGCTACAAGATTTAAAGAGCCTTTTAGACGGTGTTTATTTGATAAATGAATTATCACCTAAAACATCCGACAAACTTGTAAGTTTTGGGGAATTATTGTCTTCTTATATTATTGCAGAAACTTTAAAAAGTAGAAGTATTAATGCAGAATTAAAAAATAGTCAGGAGTTAGTGGTTACCAATTCTAATTTCACAAAAGCGGAAGTAGAATATAAAATTACAAACCAAAATATTAAAGACTACTTTAATAAAGCGAATCAAAAAATAACGATGCTTCCTGGATTTGTTTCTAAATCTAAACTAGGAGAAATCACCACACTTGGCCGTGGCGGTTCCGACTTTACTGCTGCTATTATTGCTGCAGCTTTACAAGTGAAACAATTAGAAATTTGGACAGACGTTAGTGGTATGTTCACTGCAAACCCGAAACTGGTAAAACAAGCCTATCCAATAGATAGTATTTCTTACCAAGAGGCCATGGAATTATCGCATTTTGGTGCAAAAGTTCTATATCCTCCAACAGTGCAACCGGTTTTAAATTTAGAGATTCCTATTCATATTAAAAACACTTTAAAGCCCGAAGAAGTCGGAACTATTATTTCTAAAGCTGCTTCTACCGGAAAATCTCCTGTGAAAGGAATAAGCCATATTAGTAATATTGCTCTACTTACTTTAGAAGGAAGCGGAATGATTGGTATTCCTGGTTTTTCTAAGCGTTTATTTGAAACCTTAGCACAAGAAAAAATAAATATTGTACTAATTACGCAAGCATCCTCAGAACATTCCATCTGTTTAGGAATTGAATCTAAAGATGCAGAATTTGCTAAAGAAGCTATAGATACTGCTTTTGAAAACGAAATATCGCTGCATAAAATAGAGCCATTAATTGTAGAAAAAGATTTATCTATAATCGCTCTTGTTGGTGATAACATGAAAAATCATCAAGGTATTAGTGGAAAAATGTTTAGTACACTTGGTAAAAATAATATTAACATTAGAGCTATTGCGCAAGGTGCTTCAGAGAAAAACATCTCTGCGGTAATTGCAGATAAGGATGTAAAAAAAGCATTAAATACCTTACACGAACGCTTTTTTGAAGAGAACACAAAACAGCTTAATATATTTATTACTGGTGTTGGTAATGTTGGTGAAAAGCTAATAGACCAAATACAACAGCAACATGCGTATTTAAAAAAGAATCTTAAAATTGATGTAAGAATTGTTGGAATGGCTAATTCCCGAAAAATGATTTTTAATGAAAAAGGAATCGATTTAAATAACTGGACATCCCAATTTCATCATTCGGATACATCTAGTTTACAAGGCTTTCTAAATAAAGTAATCGCACTGAATTTACGTAACAGTATTTTTGTGGATATTACTGCAAATGAAGCGGTTTCTAATCTATATGCAGACTATCTTAAAAATAGTATTGCGGTAGTTGCATGTAACAAAATCGCATGTTCTAACACCTACGAAAAATACAAAAACTTACAAGATTTATCTCTAAAATATAACGCACCATTTTTATACGAGACTAACGTTGGCGCAGGATTACCAATAATAAACACCTTAAAAAATTTAGTAGCATCTGGAGATAAAGTAACCAGCATACAAGCAGTTTTATCTGGAAGTTTAAATTTTGTGTTTAATAATTTTAGCGATAAAAGAAACTTTCATGATACGGTAAAACAAGCACAATTTGAAGGCTATACAGAACCAGATCCTAGAATAGATTTAAGCGGAATTGATGTTGCAAGAAAAATATTAATTCTTGCTCGTGAGAATGGCGAAAAGATGGAAATTGGAGATATTATAAACGATTCCTTTTTAACCAAAGCGAATTTAGAAAGCGATTCTGTAGATGATTTTTACGAAACGCTAAAAACAGACGAAGCTCATTTTCAAAAACTATACGCTTCGGCAAAAGCAAATAACTGTCAGTTAAAATATGTTGCAGAATTTAAAAACGGAAAAGCGAAAGTTGGTTTAAAGGAAATTCCGGTAGGACACCCTTTTTACAACCTAGAAGGAAAAGATAATATTGTCATGTTTTACACGCAACGCTATCCAGAACAACCATTAATAGTAAAAGGAGCTGGAGCTGGAGCAGATGTAACTGCTTCTGGTTTGTTTGCTAATATTATTCAAATTGCTAATAAATAGGTATATAAGTAAGCAGTATTCAGTCACAGTAGGCAGTGCTTACTCAAACGTAAAACAAATGATTTCCTTGAAGGTTTTAAAAACCTGACAGGTATAATTAAAAAAATATCGCTTTCGCGGAAATAAAAAACAACTGTTTCCTGCAAGGTTTTTAAAATCTTGCAAGTATAAATATAAGATTTCCGCCTTCGCGGAAATGAAAAAAATAGATTTCAATGGATCAAATAAAAATATTTTCACCAGCAACTGTAGCAAACGTTTCTTGCGGATTTGACGTACTTGGTTTTTGTTTAGATACCGTTGGTGATGAAATGGTTATTAAAAAGACAATCGAAAAGGGAATTAAAATAACAAAAATTGAAGGTTTTGATTTACCATTAGAAACAAAAAAAAACGTAGCTGGCGTTGCTGCTCTAGCAATTTATAATGACGCGAATCCAGATTGCGGATTTGAAATTGAAATATATAAAAAGATTAAACCTGGAAGCGGAATTGGTAGTAGTTCGGCTAGTGCTTCGGGTGCTGTTTTTGCCATCAATGAATTATTAGGAAAACCATATAACAAAACGCAACTTTCTAACTTTGCTATGAAAGGCGAAGCAGTTGCAAGTGGTAGCGAACATGCAGATAATATTGCTCCCGGAATTTTTGGTGGTTTTACTTTAGTAAAAAGTAATACACCTTTACAAATACTACAGCTACCTACTCCATCCAATTTATATGCAACTATAATTCATCCGCAAATCGAAGTTAAAACTGCAGAAGCTAGAAGTATTTTACCAAAAAACGTACCCATGCAAGACGCCATTACACAATGGTCTAATGTTGGTAGTTTGGTGCATGCTTTGCACACGAACGACTATAATTTATTAGGAGATTCTTTACATGATGTTATTGTAGAACCGCACCGAAGTAAGTTAATTCCCCATTACAACGAAGTAAAAGAAACCGCTATTTCAAATGGCGCTTTAGGTTGTGGGATTTCTGGTTCTGGACCTTCTATTTTCTCCTTATCGGAAGGCATAGAAACTGCGAAAAAAGTAGAAAAAGCGATACAAGAAATATATGGCACAACAGGAATTGAATTTTATACATTCACTTCTAAAATTAATGCGGAAGGGATTAAAACAATAGAAATTGTATAAAAAAGATTAGTCTTCGACAAGCTCAGACTGACAACTGTATTAAAAGTAAAATTAAAAGGAAATGAATTACTATAGTTTAAATAAAAAAGCACCAAATACATCTTTTAAAGATGCAGTAATAAAAGGATTAGCTCCCGATAGAGGATTATATTTCCCTGAGAATATTACACCTTTACCAAAAGCTTTTTTTGATAATATAGATAACTTATCCTATTCGGAAATAGCTTTTACAGCCATTAAACAATTTGTTTATCCAGAAATTCCGGAGGACGTTTTAAAAACAATAGTTGAAGAAACACTTTCTTTCGATTTTCCTGTGGTACAGCTAAACGATCATATTTCGATTTTAGAACTTTTTCATGGTCCGACTATGGCTTTTAAAGATGTTGGTGCTCGATTTATGGCAAGATGTTTAGGCTATTTTAATAAAGATAACACCAACGAAGTTACTGTTTTGGTGGCAACTTCTGGAGATACTGGAGGCGCTGTTGCAAACGGTTTTCTTGGCGTTAAAGGTGTAAACGTAGTGATATTATATCCTTCCGGAAAAGTAAGTGATATACAAGAAATGCAACTTACCACGCTTGGGCAAAACATTAGAGCTTTAGAAGTAGATGGTGTTTTTGATGATTGTCAAGACATGGTAAAACGTGCTTTTTTAGATGAAGAACTAACCAGTAAAATGCAATTAACTTCTGCTAACTCTATTAATGTTGCACGTTGGTTACCACAACTTTTCTACTTTATGTTTGCATACAAGCAATTACATAAAACACACAAAGACATTGTTTTTTCTGTACCTAGTGGGAATTTTGGAAATGTTTGCGCAGGAATGATGGCACAAAAATTAGGTTTACCAATTAAACATTTTATAGCTTCCAATAACCAAAATAATGTGGTTACTAATTATCTACAAACCGAAGAATACAACCCGAAAGCATCGGTACAAACGATAAGTAATGCCATGGATGTTGGTAATCCGAGTAATTTCATTCGTATTCAAGAAATTTATAAAAACAATTTCGATAGCCTAAAAAACAACCTTTCTTCTTATAGTTTTTCAGATATAGAAACGAAAGAAGCCATGTTAGAAATTTACAACAACTATAACTATGTTGCAGATCCGCATGGCGCTGTTGGTTATTTAGGTTGCAAAGCATATTTAAAGGAAAACCCAAATGCACATACCGTGTTTTTAGAAACAGCACATCCAACTAAGTTTTTAGATGTTGTAGAAGAAGTTATCCTAGAAAAACAAGCATTACCAAAACAAATTCAAGCGGTAATGGGAAAAACAAAAGTAGCCACCAAAATTGGCAGCTACGATGGTTTAAAGTCCTTTTTATTAAAAGGCTAATCACGCTTTAACAGAAGATACTTTATTTAAGGCATCACCAATTAATGTGTTGCCTTTTATGATTTCGAAAGTGACATTATTTGCAACGTCATCATTAAGCGTACGCACTAATGTTTGCGCAACATCATTTCTACTTATTTCTCCTCTGGTATTCAATTTTTCTTCCAAATCTATGGCATTCGTTAATTCGCCATTTGTTAATGCACCTGGTCTAACAATAGCATAATTTAATCCGCTAGATTTCAAGTATACATCCGCATTATGTTTTGCTTTTAAATAGTCTTGTAATTGTTCTGCTTTTTCTGGTTGATCTGCTCCCATAGAACTTAGCATTACAAACTTTTTTACAGCATTTTTATTAGAAGCATCTATTAATCGCTTGGCGCCTTCTTGATCTACTTCGACTACTTTTTTTCCACCAGAACCGGCAGCAAATACTACTTTATCGATGCTTTTAGAATTATTAAATACATGAGAAACATCTGTTTCTAAATCTCCTAAAACGGTATCTATATTTTTTGCTTTAAAATAAGCTTGTTGTTCCTCTTTTCTAACCATTGCTATTGGGTTAAAATATAGAGATTCCTTTAAAAGATTAACTATTTTTTTTCCTGTAGTGCCATTTGCACCTGCTACTAAAATATTTTCCATACTTTAACTTATCTATAAAAATGCCCAAAACCAAAAAATATGAGCCCTTTAACTTAAGTTTAATATCCTCTAATAAAAAATTAATACTTCTGCTATACGCTTATATTTCTCACAAACATCTCCTTCTTTTTCAATACTTTTGCTAGACGACAAATAAAATTCACAAAGCGATTTTAATATAGATGAAAGACATAACATTACAATATTTAGGTTTTCTAAACACACCAAATTTGTGGTTAAATACTTCGGATTTTGAAATGCAACAATTAGAAATCTCTAATACAATCGCTATTTTAAATGCTTCAGAAACACCTAAATTAAGACTTGGCAAATTAGTCGAACGTTTTGTTAGTCGGCAATTAAAACAAGACGAAACCGTTTCTATTTTAATCGAAAACATTCAGATACAAAACGGGAAGCTTACTATTGGAGAAATAGATTGTCTTCTTAAAAAGGACGAACAAATCATTCATTTAGAAATTATCTATAAATTTTACTTGTATGATGAAACTGTTGGGACTAAAGAAATAGACCACTGGATTGGTCCGAATAGAAAAGATAGCCTTGTACAAAAATTAGCCAAGCTAGAAGAAAAGCAATTACCACTACTCTATCATACTTGCACAAAACCTGTACTAGAAAAACTAGGTTTACAAGTGGAAGAAATCCAACAACGCGTCAGTTTTAAAGCACAACTATTTGTTCCTTTTCACAACCAGAATATTCCTTTTAAAGCGATAAATGCTTCTTGTGTTAAAGGCTTTTATATTACCCAAAAAGAGCTTCAAGAATTTAAAGATTGCACCTTCTTTATTCCCGATAAACGAGATTGGCTAATCGATATTCCAACACATGATTCCTGGCAATCGTACAATACTTTTTCTAAGGAATTAAAACCGCTTTTAAATCAAGAAAAAGCCCCTTTATGTTGGTTAAAAAAAACAAATGGGGAAACCCTAAAATTTTTTGTGGTTTGGTGGTAAAGTTATAGTATGCAACTCGTAGGTTAAACAAATTCCAATTACGTCGAAAAATCGCATAAGTTAAGTGCTCCTTTTTTATGGATTTTTAGAGAACTAGCAGTATCTTTATCTTTTGATTTCAAAAAGAAAAATGCATGAATTTAACGATTGAAAATATACTATTAGTTGGCTCTTTTTTACTTCTTATCAGCATTTTTGCAGGTAAGACTTCCTATAAGTTTGGTGTTCCTACCTTATTACTGTTTTTAGGAATAGGAATGCTAGCAGGATCTGACGGTATTGGAGGTATTCGTTTTGACGATCCAAAACTTGCCCAATTTATTGGTATTGTATCGCTAAATTTTATATTGTTTTCAGGAGGACTCGATACCAATTGGAAATCTGTAAAACCCATTCTTCGAGAAGGAATTGCGTTATCCACATTAGGTGTATTATTTACAGCAGTTTCTCTCGGTACTTTTGTATGGTTTGTTACCGATTTCACTATTTATGAAAGCCTATTATTAGGTTCTATTGTGTCTTCTACAGATGCTGCTGCCGTATTTTCCATTCTACGTTCTAAAAGTCTTGCACTTAAAACCAACTTAAGACCCACTTTAGAGTTAGAAAGCGGAAGTAATGACCCAATGGCCTATGTACTTACAATAGCCTTTCTAACCTTAGTTATTAATCAAGACAAAAGTTTTCTATCTATTATCCCATTGTTTTTACAACAAATGATTTTTGGTGGTATTTTGGGTATAACTTTTGGCGTTACTAGTAAATATATAATCAATAAAATAAAATTAGATTTTGAAGGGCTTTACCCTGTTTTAGTAATAGCCTTGATGTTTATCACATTTTCTGCTACCAACTTTGTAGGAGGTAACGGATTTCTTTCCATTTATATTTGTGCCGTTTATTTAGGAAATCAAGACCTAATACACAAAAAAACTATCTTAAAAATGTTTGATGGTTTAGCTTGGCTAATGCAAATTGTATTATTCCTTACGCTTGGTTTACTCGTTTTCCCTTCTCAAATAATTCCATATATGGGTATCGGATTACTTATCTCCGTATTCTTAATCCTTGTTGCTAGACCTATTGGCGTATTTATAAGTCTTATGTTTTTTAAGATGAAAATGAAAAGAAGGTTTTATATTTCTTGGGTTGGTTTACGTGGTGCCGTTCCTATTGTGTTTGCTACCTATCCGCTTTTAGCAGGAATAGATAAAGCACACATGATTTTTAATATTGTATTTTTCATTTCGGTTACTTCTATTTTAATTCAGGGAACCACACTTTCTATTGTTGCAAAATGGTTAGGTGTGGGATTACCAGAAACACAAAAGAAATTTACCGATACCGATTTGCTTCTAACGGAAAACCCTAAAGCAGAAATGAAAGAGCTTATCATATCTAAAGACTGCTTTGCGGTAGATAAGAAAATCATAGAATTAGGCTTTCCTAAAAATGCAATTATAGCAATGATTAAAAGAGGCGAAAGTTATATTATTCCAAATGGTTTAACCAAAGTGGAAGCTGATGACACACTAATTGTATTAGCAGATAAACCAGAAATTTTTGATGAAGTATACAAAACACTGACCAAATAGAAAGTTTTAGAAGTCTCTTATGTATTAAAAAGCATTTACAGACTTACCTCCGACTGCTAATATCAAACAAAGTTTATGCAAGTAAAAACAGAAAGAATTGGAGATTAAATAAATTGCAATTCTAAATTATAAAAGCGATATTATAGCGTCTAAAAAGAGATACATAATAAAACAGAACCTTAACAATTAGATGGAAAATATTAAAACATACATCGATTATGTTGCAACAATAATGGAAGCAATTGGAGTGCTAACCATTTTTTTTGGTTCCATATTCGCCATTGGAAAATTTATTTTTTTAATCAAAAGTAAAAAAGCGGTCAGTTATATAGCACTTAGACAATCTGTTGGGAAATCCATTCTTTTAGGATTAGAAATATTAATTGCAGCAGATATTATGGCAACAGTGGTTACAGAGCCATCATTAAAATCTGTTTCTATTTTAGGGCTAATTGTTCTTATTAGAACATTTTTAAGTCTTTCGCTACAAGTAGAATTAGAAGGTAAATTTCCTTGGCAAAAAAAATAGTGGTTTAACTTTCTCGAAAAAACTACAGAATTTCCATTTTAAAGGAACTGTTGAAAGAAAACATTAAAACGATTTTATAGCATCGTATTCATTCCTTTAATTTCAAAAACTCAAAACTTTACTTCAAAAAAACTTTAACTCCATATTATTGCTATTCCTAAAACCAACTCAAAATTTTTCAATACTTTTGTTATTCAATAATTAAATAATCAAGATTTCCGTCCCAACGGAAATGAAAAAATATATTCTTTATGAAAAACACTGCATTATCTGCTACACACGAAGCTCTAGGAGCAAAAATGGTTCCTTTTGCTGGTTACAATATGCCTGTACAATACGAAGGCGTAAACATAGAACACGAAACGGTTAGAAAAAGTGTTGGTGTTTTTGATGTAAGTCACATGGGAGAATTTTTAATTTCTGGTCCTAATGCACTTGCGTTAATTCAAAAAGCATGTAGTAATGATGCAAGCAAACTTACTATTGGCAAAGCGCAATACAGTTGTATCCCTAATGATGATGGCGGAATTGTAGACGATTTAATTATCTACAAACTGAAAGAAGAACAATATTTATTAGTGGTTAATGCTAGTAATATTGAAAAAGATTGGAATTGGATTTCCTCTAAAAATACAGTCGATGCAGAAATGCGTGACATAAGTGAAGACTATTCTTTACTAGCAATTCAAGGACCTCAAGCTGTAGAAGCGATGCAAAGCCTTACTAGTCATGATTTGGCTGCTATTAAATTTTACAATTTTGTTGTTGGCGATTTTGCAGGTATTGAAAACGTGATTATCTCTGCTACTGGTTATACCGGAAGTGGCGGATTTGAAATTTATTGTAAAAATACAGAAGTAAAACAAATTTGGGATAAAGTTACCGAAGCTGGAGCTACGCCAATTGGTCTTGCTGCAAGAGATACACTGCGTTTGGAAATGGGATATTGTCTTTACGGAAATGATATCGATGATACTACTTCTCCTATTGAAGCTGGTTTAGGATGGGTTACAAAATTCACTAAAGAATTTACAAATTCCGAAGCTTTAGCAGATGAAAAACGAAGAGGTTCAGAACGTAAACTTATTGCTTTCCAATTAGACGAAAGAGGAATTCCTCGTCAAGGCTATGATATTGTAGATGGTCAAGGTAAAAAGATTGGTAATGTTACTTCTGGAACTATGAGTCCGATGCTTGGTAAAGGAATTGGCCTGGGTTATGTACCAACTATTTTTGCAGATGTAAACAGTAAGATAAACATACAGATTCGTAAAAATGCGATTCCAGCAACGGTTGTAAAATTACCATTTTATAAAGGTTAAATATGATAGATTTTCAAGAGGTAATTAATACCATCCACAACGATTTAAAACAAGAAATAGATCGTGGATTGGTCGCAAATTACATCCCTGAATTATCGCATATAAATGCCAATAATTTTGGTATCCATTTACAACTAATCTCTGGAGAAAGTTTTTCGGTTGGTGAAGCTAAAACGCCTTTTTCTATTCAAAGTATTTCTAAAGCATTTGCGCTTTCTAAGGCTTTTCAACTACAAGGAGATGCGCTATGGGAACGTATGGACGTGGAGCCTTCTGGCGATCCTTTTAATCAATTATCGTTACTAGAACTTGAAAATGGAATTCCTAGAAATCCATTTATAAATTCTGGAGCGATTGTTATTGCAGACATTTTGGTGTCACAATTAGAAAACCCAAAAGAGGATTTCTTACACTTTGTTCGCGCTTTAGCAAACGATCCAACTATCGATTATAATGAGGCCGTTACAGCTTCAGAAAAAGCAACAGGTTTTAATAACTATGCTGCTGCTAATCTTTTAAAATCGTTTGGAAATTTAAAAAATAACGTTGAAGATGTCTTAGATTTTTATTTTCATCAATGTGCTTTAGAAATGACTTGTGAGCAATTAACAAATGCTTTCTTTTTATTCGCTAATCATGGCGTATGCCTGCAAAATAAAGAATGGCTAACGGCTAGCCAAATAAAACGTATCAATGCTATTATGCTTACTTGCGGATTTTATGATGAAGCTGGTGAATTTGCATTCGAGGTTGGTTTGCCAGGAAAAAGTGGCGTTGGAGGTGGCATTGTAGCCTTGCTCCCAAATAATTTCATTATATCCACTTGGTCTCCTGGACTAAATCCAAAAGGAAATTCTAAAATTGGTATGCAAGCTTTAGAAGCTTTTACGACCAAAACTAAACTTTCAATTTTTTAAAGAATTGCCCCAATAATGTTGGATAAAAAAAAACATAAAATACTAGTTCTTGGTGTTAATGGCTTTATTGGTAATGCTGTTTACAAAGAGCTCTACGCCTATTTTAGAGTTTTTGGCACTTATGTCACATCCAATACAGCTTCCGAAAAAAACAAACAATTTTTTCACTATAATCACGAAGAAGATGACGTGGTAGAAATATTAGAAGCTACAAAACCTAGTATTATTATTTCAGCGCTTCGCGGAAACTTTGCAACGCAAACAATAGCACATGGACACATTACAGAATATGTACAACATCACGATTGCAAAATCATTTTCTTATCGTCTGCAAACGTATTTGATGCGTATAAAAACTATCCTAGTTACGAGCTAGACAAAACATTAAGCTCTAGTATTTATGGGCATTTTAAAATTAAAATTGAAAATATGCTCATGCGTTTACCCAAAAAAAAATGGGCAATTTTAAGAGTTCCAATGGTTTTTGGACAAGGCTCTCCTAGAGTCGAAGAGATTAAAATGCAATTAAAAGAGAAATTACCGATAGAGGTTTTTCCTAACTTAATAATAAACGTAACTACAGACTATAAACTTTCACAGCAAATACATTATATCATTAACAGAAGTAAGTCCGGGATTTTCCATCTAGGAAGCACCGATTTAATACATCATGATGAGTTTATAAAAGAAATTGTAGCTTCTCTCGTATTATATCAACCCGTTTACAAACAAGTGTACACTACTAATGACGATAGATATTTGGCTGTTTTACCAAAGGATAACCTTTTACCAAAAAACTTACAAATACAGAGTAAGGATGTTTTAAAAATGAGTATTTTGTAGTGCATTATAAAACAATAAAAATGGAAAAAATTTCAGCAGAAGATATAGAAAAACGATTATTACATTTTCCAGATTGGGACTATTTTGACAATGCACTTCATGCAGAATTTGAATTCGATAACTTTAAAGATTGCTTTAGTGCCATGAGTAGAATCGCTTTTGAGTGCGAAGCCCAAAATCACCATCCAGATTGGAGTAATGTGTATAATATTTTAAAAATAACGGTATCTACACATGATGTAAACGGCGTAACAAAAAAAGATTTCAAACTTGTTAAGGCTATTGATGCCATTGTTGTTCCCGAAGACGAAGATTAATTAACCGTTTTCAATCGCAGTTAGCAGTGCGCACTTCAACTTTAAAAATAGTATACATTTAGCAATCCACTTCTCTAGAGTAAAGCATGCAAACTAGTCTTGTTTTATGGTACATCTATGCGGTACTTTGGAAAACGTTGTGAAATAACTCCTTATAAAACCAATCATATTAAAATATCTAAACCACAGTTGTTGCAGTTTGCGATTGTAATTTTTATATTTGTAATTCAAACAATTTAATTAATAAGTTTCCTTCCTGTAGTTATCGGGAATCGTGGAAACTAAAAACATATATTTTTAATGGGAAGAGCTTTTGAATTTCGTAAAGCACGTAAAATGAAACGTTGGTCTGCTATGAGCAAAGCCTTTACACGTATTGGTAAAGACATTGTTATGGCTGTTAAAGAAGGTGGTCCTGATCCGGCAAGTAATTCGCGTTTAAGAGCGGTTATTCAAAATGCAAAGGCCGTGAACATGCCTAAAGATAATGTAGAACGCGCTATTAAGAAAGCAAGTGATAAAAGTCTTGGCGATTATAAAGAAGTGATTTTTGAAGGGTATGCACCGCACGGAATTGCTGTTTTAGTAGAAACTGCAACAGATAATAATACGCGTACCGTTGCCGATGTAAGAAGCTATTTTAATAAATGTGATGGTAGTTTAGGTACTTCAGGTTCTGTAGTGTTTATGTTTGATCATACTTGTAACTTTAGAATTGAAGCGGAAGGATTAGATCCGGAAGAACTAGAATTAGAATTTATTGACTTTGGTGCAGAAGAAGTTTTTGCAGATGATGATGGTATTTTAATCTATGCTCCTTTTGAAAGTTTTGGTGCTATTCAAGCAGAATTAGAATCTCGAGGTATTGAAATTCTTTCTTCTGGTTTTGAACGTATACCACAAGTAACTAAAAAATTGACTCCAGAAGAAGCTGCAGATGTAGAAAAGCTTCTAGAGAAATTAGATGATAATGATGATGTGCAAAACGTATATCATACCATGGAAGAATCTACGGAAGAATAAAAATATAGAAAATTTTCGATTTTTTTTTAAAACCTAAGCAAATTGTTTAGGTTTTTTTTGTAACATTATATATCGTAAATCGTTTTAATAAAAAGCAAGTCTATGAAATTTAAAAATATCCTTTTCTTTCTTTCACTTAGTATTTTCAGTTTTTATAATATACAAGGACAAACCGTTTCTGGAAAAGTTCTATCTTCTACCAACGAGGAAATCCCTTTTGCAACCATTCAAATTGGCGAACATTATGGCGTTATCTCTAATGAAGAAGGAAGTTTTTCTATTGACACCAAAGGGTTTGCAGCAACAGATTCCGTTAAAATTTCCTGTTTAGGTTTTAAAAAAAATGGATTGCTCCTTGAAAACTTCACTTCTAAAGCATATATATTAGAGGAAAAGATGAATGAACTTTCCGAAGTATTTTTAAACCATACCGCACTATCTGCAGATTCTATACTATTTTATGTGAATGCTAACTTAAAAAGCAATTACAGATTAGACCGCAATGAATTTAAAGTTTTTAGCAGGAAAACAGATTATGTAATAGGTGATTTAGCAGATTTTGAAATTAAAAAATCTACTGGTTTTAAGAAAAAGCAACTGCAAGCATTCAATGATGATTTTGATAAATTAGAAACTTCTTTAGTAAATAATAAATCAAAACAATACACAGATTTTGTAGGCTCCCTAAAGATTTTGGATAAAGATAATGCCAAACTAGATGTAGAAAAAGCAATTAGCTTACGGGATGAAAAGAACGATCAATCGATGGAAAGTATAGCAGAACGCGGACAAAATATCGTTATGAAACATTTAGATAAAGACAAAATGTATACCGTTAAATCTGGTTTTTTTAAAATAACCGATTCTGCTACAGTAAATAAAGAAGAAATTAAGAAAAGACAAGATACCGTGAATACGCTTCGATATGCAAAAAACGAAACGTTTAACATGATAAAGAATAGTAGTTTTTCGAACCCGGATGCCAAATTAGATTTTGTTACCAACACTAGAAAGTACAAGTATTCTCTTAAAGATGTCACTTTTTTAGACAGCGAAATGGTTTATATTATAGAATTTAAACCTAAAAGATCTTCTGCTTTATATACAGGAACCATGTATGTTTCTAATGAAACCTTTGCTGTTATTCGAACCGATTATACCTTCTATGAAAATAGAATTGGAGACAAACTTAATTTAAGATTGTTATTTGGCGTAAAATACGTTGAAAAAAATCGAAGAGGAATTGTCGTGTATAAAAAAGATGCGGACAATTATTACTATCCTAATTATATAAATAACCAAGTAGATCGCTACTTTTATGTAAATCGACCAATTAAGTTTATTGAAAATGATAACTCCAGAAATAAAGTTTCTTTTAACTTTAAAATTGAAGGAACCTTTAAAGGAAAATCCGAGCTTTTAGTCATTTCAAGAGAAGATATGGAAGCTAGTAATTATAATGGTTATACCGAAAAAACGAGAATCGATTTTGAAGATTCTAAAACGTACGATGCATCTATCTGGGCAGAATATAATGTTCTAGAACCTTTAAATGATATGAAAAATTTTAAGGTAGCACCAGAAGAAACGAATTAAAAAAAGCTACTTGAATTTCTATTCAAGTAGCTTTTGTAAGTAGCTAGCTAATGTTTCTTTTTAGGGACGTATCGTTTACTTTATGTTTCACTAGTGTACTACATTTCTATATTTTCAAATATTATGCCAAAATAATACAGCACTTAGCAATTACTGCAAGTAGTTCCTTTTCTACTTTTAATTCCCAATGCACACAAATGGCATTTTTTAAGGAATATTTTAATGCATCCATTTTAAAACTAGAAATCAATTGTGCTTCGTTAATGGTATTATCTATAATCGTATAGTTAGGTCCGGTGATAGAAAATCTTCTCGCAATATATCCAGAAGTTGCATTGGCGAGTGTCCAAGGAAAGATTCCAGGATTAGCAAAACGCGGACTATGTTCTAGAGCGTTTTCCCAAAAAGCAATAGAAGAAAAAGTTCCAGCATTAGACGATATAAAATATACAGCAGATTGATTTCCGTAGAACTCAAAATCCTGTTTTGCACAAATAGCATCTACAAATTGCGTTGCTAAATCTGCTTCCGATTCTCCTAGCGCTTCGTATGTGTTCCAATTTAATTCCATGATGAAAATAAGGTAATTGAATTCAGTCCTCCAAAAGCATAACCACAATTCAACACTTTATTTACTGTGGTTAAAACGGGTTTCTTCGGAATAAGAATATCAAATTCGGCATGGTTATAATTTAAGGTATGTGGAATGGTTTGATGCTGCATGGAAAGTACAGAAACGATGGCTTCAATAGCTGTAGAAGCACCCAAAGTATGTCCGATTTTAGGTTTAATACTAGAAACATACGGTTTATGAGTACCAAATACTTTTGCAATTGCATGCGCTTCCGATTGATCGGAAAGTTTGGTTCCTGTTCCATGAGCAGAAATCCAATCTATTTCCGAAGGCTTCAAATTATTTGTTTTTAAAAGTTGCTGAAAACAATCTATAATTCCGGAAGAATCCGGTTTTGGTGCTGTAGGATGATAGGCATCACAAGACAAAGCACAATCATCTAAAACAGCAAGAACATTCGCGTTTCTTTTTGTCGCATTTTCTACTTTTTCCAAAACTAGAAAACCTGCTCCTTCGCCTAAAATCATGCCATCTCGATGGATATCAAAAGGTTTACAAACTCCGGAAGGGCTCATCGCTCTGCTCCTACTAAATCCAGTCATTGCTATTTTTGAAAAAGGATCTACGCCACCGACTATTGCAATAGAAACTTCTTCTTTTTGCAACGCATCCATTCCTGCTTTAAGCGCATAATTCCCTGCCGCACAAGCGGTAGCAAAACATTGAAAATTAGTGATTTCTGGATACTTTTTCATTAAACGTTTACAAATTCCGAAACCTGTATATGCTTCCGGATTAAGCGTTGTATTTTTTTCTGCTATAGCTTCAAAAGCAGCGCTTTCTCCCATAGTCGTTCCTAAAAACAAGCCCCAATTTTCGGTGTTGGAACAATTCGCTTGCTTTACGGCTTGCTCTATTGCTGAAATAGAAAAATGAAATCCTCTTTGCAAAGGATCACATTCCATATTTCCTACACGACTAGCATGTGTATATTTAAAATCTAAGTTCTTTAAATCTTCCCAGTTTTTAATGCCGCAGGAATCGTTAATTAAAGCTTTCCAAAAATCGGTTATATTATTTCCTAAGGAACAAATAACACCTAATCCGGAAACCGCTATTTTGTTAGTGATGGACATTATGAATGTATTCTGCCATTAAATTTACCGTAGCAATTTGCGACCAATCTGTATCTGGAATTTCAATTCTGTATTCCTGTTCTATTCTGGCAACAAATTCTGCCATATCTAAAGAATCTACACCCAATTCTTCTTTAAAGTTAGAATCATTAGAATCGACTTCTAACTTAGGTTTCACATCTCTAAAATGAGATAGAATCGTATTTATTATTATATTTTTCATGGATATGTTTTAATATTATTAGCGAATAATGTGGTTTCATTAGAAGAATAAATTGGTGCTAACGGATCGCCAATTAACCGATAGTGTGTATACGACGAAAGATTTTTTGGTGTTGCTTGTATAATTAATTCAGCAATAGTACTTGCCCCACTTAATAAAGCTTTTGTAATACCAACAGACCATCTGGTATTATCTGTGTGTAAAGTACTATCTACTGCTCCAAAGCTTACTGCTGTTTTTCCATCTAAAACCAATTGCTCACAAAAAGAGATTTCTGTGTTTTTCCTACTTGCTGTTTTACAACATAGCGATAGTAATGCACCAATAGGTTTTGAATTTTTATTTTCAAAATGATGCGAACGCAAACCATAATAACCAACCCAACCAATTGGTCTTCCATGACCAAAATAAGTTGCTAAACCCAATCCGCTTTCCAGACCTTCAATCATACTTTCTCTAAAGAGCAAATCACTACTCCATTTGTATGGTAATAAATTTGGTGTTTCTAAAATAGTAGCCATTCGATCTACAATTCTTACAAATCTAGGATGTTTTTGTGAAAGTAATGCGACAGCACATTGTTCTTGTTTTCTACCATGCACTTCATGAATCGTTTTAGAAAATGTGAATAGATCCTTACTATTTCTAATGGGTAACCAAGCAATCGGTATTTTTTTGTTTTCCATCGTTTTAATAAATGGAAACTTTAATGCGTTTTTTGGAAAACATGTAGCATCACCTATTAATAATACGGCATCTTCTGTTTGCACTTGACTTTGCATTTCCTTATAACTTGGTCTGATGTCGTAATCTATTACATGCACCTCTATATCATGCTTAATGTATGTGTTTTTAAGCAACGTAAAATTTTCTTCCGATTTAGAACCAGAAGAAAATTGTGGTTTTACAATTAAAATGGTTTTATGCTGCTTTAACTTCATCTACAAAAGGTTGAAATCTATTAATAGCATCTCCTGTTTGTCCTAATAACCGTGCTCTAACAAAGAATTGCATTAAAACTTGACCTTGTTGCTCTTCATTAAAATCGGTAATAGAATTGGTGTTTTCTAAAACAGTTTCTCCTCCTTCTCCAGTCCAAAATCCTTGAGAAACATTATTCATATTTACAGAAGGTGGTGTGCCAACTGGCGTAAGAAATGCATTAGGAATATTAATATTGACATCGCTAGGATCTTCATTATAACCATAGTTATAACCAGTACCTATTATTGGTATTTGAGCTGCAATTGCATGTGCTAAATACACAGGACCTACATTTTGGTTTTGCCAAACGTGTGTTAATTCGTGAATTAATGTGCCTCTACTAAAGTCATCATCTACATCAAAATTAATTAAGTTTCCAGTTACAAAAGCTCGTGAATTTGGATTTCCAGTAACAAAATCTTGCACACCAAAAACAATATCATTTAATGCTCCTTCTTTTGCAATGAAAGTATTATTCCAATCAATAGAATCTCCAAATACAAAGCGACCATCTGCTTCTTCTGCCGCTGTTAAACTTCTATACGTACCTAGCATTTCAAAAAGTATAGAAATTGTAGCTCCTAGCATTCCGGCACTTACCTCAAAGGCTGCGGAAAGCATATCTTCAACAGATTCCCCTAATTCTCTAAGTGTTTGTGTTACTTCTTCTAAAAATTCTTCGCCTGTATCTAAAACGGATTGATAAATATCTTGAATAGAATTTCCTATATCTCTAGCTGCTGCAATAAAGAGATCGAGTGTTTGATCTGGATGTAACATAATTTCGGTTAATAAAGTAGCTAAAGCAATTCCTGCCGCCAAAGCACCAATAACAACTTCTCGCATGACTTCAAAGGTTTTATTAGCAACCCAAGCAATTAAACCAGCTATTGCGCTTGCTGCTCTTAATGCACCTTCCACAAACTTTCGAATACCTGGAATAAAATCATTTTCTAAATAATTAAGGACATAACCAATGGAGTTCCCTATTCGTTCTGTAGCTTCGCCTAAAAATTCTAAAGCAGCGTCTCCAACAGCGATTGCCCAATCTATCACTTCAGAAATTCTACTTCCAATATCTTCCACTAACTCTAAAAGTCTATCAAAAATAGCATCTGCTTGTTCTAAAGCCCAATCCATAACTTCTGTAATTGATTCTTTTACAAAACGAATTGCTAAAACGGCTTGTCTCCAAATTTCGGAAGCTAGATCTTCTCCTCTAGCAATTAGCCATTCAAATATATCTGCAACAGGACCTAAAGCTTGTAATACACCATTCACTATTTTTCTAAATACGAAATACGTTTCTTCCATTACAGATTCTAAAATATCGGCAATAGTAGCTCCTGCAGCAAGTGCAGCTTCAATAAATCTAGCAGCATTTCTGTATGTAAATTCTACCATTGCTTTTGTGAATTCGGCAATTTTTCTACCTATTTCTAGCATAGCTTTTATGGTCTCCTTTAATAAATCTACAGCTAAATCAAACACATCTTTTAGAAAGTTTACCATAGTTTTACCTAGCTCGAAAGCAGCCTCAACAATTTTTTTAATTGCAACAATACTTTTGTTTGCTATAGTGGCGATTAATTCGACTAAAGTTCGACCAGCAGCTAATAAACCATCTACTACTTTGGTTGCCAGTTCTTTTGTAGTTTGAATGACAAAGTCTGTAAACTCAACTAATGCGGTACCAATTGCTGCCGCTGCTCTAACAACATCTCTAACAAAATCTGCTGCTACATTTACTGTTTCTTGAATAATATCTGCTAAAGTATTTCCTAGTTCTCCAAAAGCTCTAACCACTTCATTCAATAAATCTCTAGGACGCGTAATTAATGTTACTAATATAGAGCCTATGGTTTCACCAATTTCTATCAGCGCTCTAACCACGTTTCTAACTAGTGCCACACTAGCCTGGAGTGCTTGTTCCAAAATATTACCGATTTTTTTACCAATGCTTATTAATGCTTCTATACCCGCTTTAATAAACTCGTATGTTTTTGTTGCTAACCAACTTAATAAATCTGCAAAAATTTCGCCAAGTTTATCTATGGCATCTATTACAGATGCGATTATTTCTTTTGCAAAGGCAAAAACATCTTCTAATATTTCAATAAATGATTTTCCGATAAGTTTTATTGCTTCTACAAACTTTTTTACTTGGTTGACAGCAAGTTCTGCTGCAGCTTTTAAGATTTCCCAAAGTTGTTTTCCAGCTTCCACTAATGCTCTTGCCAGACTGGCAACTTCTTCAACCACCCAATTAACAGCATCTGAAATAGCCTCTACCAAATCCTCAAAAAACTCTGTAAGACCATCTACAATGGTAGTGACAGCATCTGATATTGCATCTGCTACATCTTCAAAAAACTCGACAACGGCATCATCGGTTTCACCATCTGGAAAAACAGGTGTTTGCCCTTCTATCTTTCGCATTTGTGCTCCAGCATCTCGAAGCCAAAAAAGAACTTCTTTAACACCTTTTTCGTCTTTTTTGCCTTTGTTATCAAACACAAAATCTTGCATTATAGTTCTGCATTGTTGTCTTGGCAATTGACTCATGGCATGTACAACACCTCTTGCTTGGTTTGCATTGCGATAGCCTTTAATAACAGCACATCGCTCTTTTCTTTCCATTTGTGCAACCCCTTGAAAGAATTCTCTATTCTCTTTTGGGTCTTTAATGGTTTTTGCGTAGGATTCGGATAATTTAACCGCTTTATTTTCGCTTTCTTTAAATAGCATCCGTACTGCTGGAGCAAGTTCTACCGCTTTATACTTACATTTTTTAACGGCATCTGTTACCGATTTTTTACTTCTAAAGGAAGCAGATTCTAATGCGGTTAAAATGGCGTTTTTACCAGTTACGAACTTGGTTTTACTAAGGTTTTCTTTACGCATTTTAACTTTTTCTAATGCTGCTTTAGTAACCTTTTTTGAAACTGTCTTTTTTTTCGGAGCAGATTTTTCAGGTGTGGATTTTTTCTTTCCCATTGTTTATGGTTTTAAAAATTAATGCCACTAAAAGAGGTATTAGTAATTGTCAGTATGTGTATTTTAGGAAATACAGCTAAAAAAGTTAGGAAGAAAGCACAAATGTAATAAAACTTACGAACAATACAAATATAATATGCTGATAATCAATGAATTGATCACTTAAACATTGTTTAATGCGCTATAAGTCAGCGGTTTAAAGTTATATTGTTAAAGTGTAAATTGGATAAACTAAACCACTGATAAACTGCCGTTTAATAAAAAAAAGTTATTTAAATTATATAAATGAGTATGTATTACTTGATACCTGTTCCTTTTAATGGACCCCATGTATGCTTTACTTTAGGTTTCATTTCTAGTTTAAATACGATTCTTTACTACTTAAAATAAAGCCTTAGTGCCGGTTATCGGTTTTGTGTAAAGAAATTTGCGTTTTCAATCTATATTGAAAATTGAAGATGTTTTTTAGTGTAGCTATGTAATCCGGTATCCATAACAAGTTCATCTTTACTTATTGCTTCAGAAAAAAATTAGTCTATCAAGCTTACCATTCGACTCACTTTCTAGCTTTAATTTATTATTCCACGAGTTAATAGTAAAGAAGTTATTTTTCTACCATCTAGATACTTGATGATACTTTACAACGAAAATAATACTGCTTTCTTTTTTTAAAACAATGTTGTCCATAACCACATACTAGAAACGAATATAATACCGACGTATAAATCTGCTATCCATGGTCCTCCCATGTTTATTACTTGATTCGGCTTCTTTAATTCCATATTTATGACTTCTTGTTTCCTGAAAAGACGCTACTTGAATATTAAAATTTTAATATATCATATGAAATTTAGTAGTGCTAAAAGCAGTTCCGTTTGGGGATCACGGCTTCAAAATTCACTTTAACGCTAAAAAGATTTATCGGATACTTTACCTTTTACACCTTTGAAGAAATTATGCATAAAGGCAAAATCTGCTTCCATATTATCTGTAGGATAAAAAGGTGCTGATATTTTGTTTTGTTTCTTTCCAAAATCGAAAGTAACCATTACTATTGGCACATTTGCCGCTTTTGCTATATGATAAAAACCTGTTTTCCATTCGGATACTTTATCTCTAGTACCTTCAGGAGCTAATGTTAATCGTAATTCGTCATTAGTTTCAAAAAGTTTAGCAATAGCTTCCACTTTATTCTGACCAGGAGTTCTATCTAATGACCTTCCTCCTACAGCTCGAAAATAATAACCAAAAGGGAATATGAATATTTCTTTTTTACCGAGAAAATTAATTTTTGTATTTGCAATTTTTCGGATTAATAATCCAATATAGAAATCATGCCAACTGGTATGCGGTACCGCTATTATCACGTACTTCTTCAACTCTTTAGGAAACTCACCTACGAGTTTCCATTTCATTATTTTAAAGTATATAAATTTGTATATAATTGTCAGCATAAAAAATTACATTTTTTGATATAAAGCTCTAAGCTTTTCTCTGGTAATTGTTTTTTTCCAGTTTTTACCTATAGCGTTTTCCCAAAGAGGTTCTAAACTTAAGGCAACATCTATCATGATATCAAACTCTTTATCACTTAAATCTGCACAAACACCTTGAGGAATGGTAATATTATGTTTTTCTCGCATTTCCTTATACATGGCAACACCTTCTGGATAATATTCTTCTAAATGTTCAAAAACGATACAATTACCAACACCATGTTTTACACCTAATAAATAGCCTAAACCATAACTCATAGCATGTGCTACACCTACTTGAGAGTATGCAATACTCATTCCACCATGCCAAGAAGCCATCATTAGTTTATCTGCAGCTTCTTCCTCACTTAGCGTATCTTCTAGAAAAATCTCTTTACAAAGCTCCAAAGCTTTTTCGCCATACGTTTGGCTAAATGCATTTAGGTACGTTCCTTTTAAAGATTCTATACAATGTACAAAACAGTCCATTCCGGTATAAAACCATTGGTCTTTTGGTACGTCTTTAGTTAATTCTGGGTCTAATAGCACTTGATCAAATGGTGTGTAATCACTATTAATTCCTAGTTTTCTAACAGGTCCCGTTAAAATAGTAGTTCTAGAAACTTCTGCTCCAGTTCCCGAAATGGTAGGAATACCAACATGATAAATTGCTGGATTTTTAATTAAATCCCAACCTTGATAATCTTTAGATTCCCCTTTATTAGTTAACATTAAAGCTACCGCTTTTGCTAAATCTAAAATGGTTCCTCCTCCAATTCCTATAATTCCAGATGGTCTTTCTTTATAGTCCAAAATTATTTGTTCTACCAATTCATCTACTTGTGAAGTTTTTGGTTCTTCTTCGGCAGAGATGTAAATTAATTTGTCATCATAAGACAAAGGAATTCTTGAGGTTAACCAAGTTTTACCTTTAAATACATCGTCTACTAAAAATATAAATGGTGCTTTAACGCCGTTTCGCTTAGGCGATAAAATGTCATTTAACTGATTAAAACTTCCACGTCCATAAACTATTCTGGACACCATTGGGTAATTTTTATAACTCATTTATTATAATTGTTTAACAAAAATAGAAATACTATTACTAAAATTCCTATTGATTTAAAAAATATTGAAACTTTTCGGAAAACAAACCAACATGGTAACCATCTACCAATGCATGATTAACCGCTATTGCTACATTCATGCTTAAGGCATTATTATCTTTATTTACTTTACTAAATGCTATTTTAGGAACAGAATCTTTTTCTCCAAAAAACGGTTCTTTATGTCCTGTAAAATTTAGCCAAGGCATTGCGGAACAATGAATACAATCTAATCCATTTCTTTCTGGAAATAAATTACTAGAGGATTCAATCCTTAATTTTTCTTCAGCTAAATTATTTAAAAAAACAGCTAAATTTTCATCAAAATCTATAAAAGAAAATCCGAATGTTTTATCTTTTCTCATTATGGTAGCAGATGCATGAATAACATCATACACAACTACCTCTTCATTTATAATTCTATACTTTAAATTTTCTATACTATTCATGGCTTGCATGCAAGCGTGTACATATTTACCAAAAAAGCTAATGCCATTATCCTTAGAAAATTGATATGCTTTGGTAACATCAAACGGAATAGTAACGCCAAAATAAGGATCAAACATTTTATTAAAATGCTGAAATTGCTCTGCTCTATTCCATGTTTCTAAATTGATCTTTTTCAAATTGCTAAACTAGATTTAAAATTTCTTTTAAACTTTTCACGGTTCTATATGCTTTACCATTGGTTTCTTTTTCGGTTACTTGTTCATGTGCCCAAGTGGTATGAAACGGAATGTGAATAGCCTTTGCTTTGATATTTATTAATGGTAAAATATCGGACTTTAATGAGTTTCCAATCATTAAAAATTCGGACGGATTGATATCTAAATGCTTTAATAGTTTAGAATAATTTTCTTCTTTTTTATCACTTAACACTTCAATATGATGAAAATAATCTAGCAATCCTGATTTCTCTAATTTTCGTTCTTGATCTAATAAATCTCCTTTGGTGGCAACGATTAATTTATACTTTCCAGAGAGGCCTTTCAAGGTTTCTTCAACGCCATCCAAAAGTTCTACTGGCTCCTTAAGCATTTGTTTACCAATGTTTAAAATCTTTTCTATGGTTTTATTCGAAATGGTATAATTAGATAATTCTAAAGCCATTTCTACCATAGATAAAACAAAACCTTTCACTCCGTAACCATACAAAGGTAAATTCTTCATCTCCATTTTAAAAAGTTCTTGATCTACTTTATTAGCAGTTTCAAAACCACCTAAAAGTTTTGCAAACTCTAACTCTGCATCCCGAAAATACGTTTCGTTCACCCAAAGTGTATCATCTGCATCAAAGCCAATTACTTTTATATTTTGGTATTCTTTATTCAATTATTTTTTTGCTTTCGCGGAAGGCATTTCAAATACGATCCAGGTTACAACTACTAGTATTCTTTTGTAATTACTTCCAGAGCTTTTTTGCTCTTTCTAAATCTTCAGGCGTATCAATTTCAACACCTTCGACATCTGTTTCCACCATTTTAATACGTTTACCATATTCTAAATAACGAATACATTCAATTTTTTCTGAAGCCTCTAATGGTAACATTGGTAATCTGTAAAAATCTAATAATGCTTCCTTTCTAAACGCATAAACACCTTTATGTTTATAATACTTTGCGCCAACATCTGTTGCTCTAGGAAACGGAATTGGGCTTCGTGAAAAATACAAAGCAAAATTATTTTGATCTACGATTACTTTTACGGTATTCGAATTTTTAATTTCTTCTTCATCTGTAATATGCACCATTAAAGAAGCTAAATCGACTTGTTTCTCTTTATCTTCTTTAAAAACTTGGATTAGTTTTTTTAAGGAAGCGACTTCCGTAAACGGTTCGTCACCTTGCACATTTACAACAATATCTATATCTAGATTCTCTACCGCTTCGGCAATTCTATCGCTACCACATTCATGCTCCTTTATGCTCATGATTGCTTTACCTCCATGACTTGTAATTTCTTTAAAGATAATTTCGCTATCGGTTACCACAAAAACATCATCAAATAGATTGGTTGCTTTAGTCGCTTCGTAGGTACGAAGAATAACGGTTTTACCATTCAGATCTTGCATGAGCTTACCTGGAAAACGAGAAGCACTATAACGTGCAGGAATCATGGAAATTATTTTCATATATACTATTAATCTTATTACAAAAATATAACTTTTTAAATAGATTTAAGCCTTCCTAGATTTAAACTTTTTATAAACTCTAAAAATTATAAACAGCACAATAACAACAAGTATAAAGGCCAAAACGGGAATAAATACAGAGAGGATAGACATAATAATTGCTGTTCCTGTTTCTAAAGTTGAGATTACAGGATTTGCCAAACTAGCAGTTGTGGTTGTAGACGCTAATCTTGTAACACTGGAGGTTCCTGCTATTGCGGCAGCGGTTCCTCCACCTGCTATAATTGCTAAAGCCCAAGTTATAGCAGGACTTAAATCTGCAACCGTAGAAACCATAACTGCGGTTCCTGCAATTGCGGCTAAAGGTACTGCGATAGTATCTAACAGATTATCTACAAGCGGAATGTAATAGGCAAAAATCTCGACTATAGTTGCCACACCAAGTGTTATTACGGCTGTTAAACTACCAATCCAAAGCCAAGATTCATTCAATTCCCAAACATTAAAATGTGCCGCTAAACTTAGTGCGAATAATGGAACAAAGACCCTAAATCCAACAGATGCTGCAAGACCTACTCCTAAAAATATACTTAAAATAGCTTCTGTTCCCATCTATCCCTTTGTGGCATTTTAACTCTTAGTTAATATTTATTTATTTGAATCGTTGAAACTTCGATTTCCCAAAAGGAAGAAGTCTTATTTATATTACTATTACTAGAAAATATTTTATTCTAAAATCTACAATCTTTGGTCTTTAGTTATCTGTCATCTGTCTTCCAGCTTTCATCTTCTACAAAAAACTCCTCTTTAAAACCGATAAGATACAATTTTTCTTTAGCTCTTGTAACTGCGGTGTATAGCCAACGTAGATAATCTCTATTAATACCATCTGGTAAATATGGTTGCTCTACAAAAACAGTATTCCATTGTCCACCTTGTGATTTATGACAAGTAATTGCATACGAGAATTTTACTTGTAAGGCATTAAAATGTTTGTTTCCTTTAATTTTTAAAAACCGTTTATAGTTACTGGTTTCGTCGGCAAAATCTTTTTGTACTTCTTGGTATAATCGGTTGGAATCTTCATAAGCCAACGAAGGTGTTTCCGCAGAAATAGTATCTAAAAGTAAAACCGTTTCAAAAGGAATCATATTAGGATAATCTACCATACGTACTTTTACTTCCGCGAAGCGAAAACCATATAATTCTTGAATCGAGAATATTTCTAAAACTTCAATAATATCGCCATTTGCAATAAAACCAGCTTCGGTTGTTGGCTTAATCCAAAAATAATTATTTTTAACAACCATGAGATAATCCCCTGCAGAAAGTTCATTTTCATTAAATAAAATACGCTCTCTAATTTGTTGGTTATACATATTTGCGCGCTTGTTACTTCTAACAATAATGGCAGTTTCTTCGTTTCCTAAGTTGCTATAAGAATCGTTAATAGCGTCCATAATTTCATAACCATCCACCAAACGAACAATGTCTGTAAAGGTTTTTAAATCAAATTTAAAGGTTTCCGCGAAAGCACTAGATATGGCCTCACGCAAAATGGTAGCGTTTTCTAATATTCCAGAATCTTGTCCTTGACGTACTACTTCGTCTAATTCCATTCTAGTCACCTCTTTATTATAATTTAGACTCAATGTGTTTTCGTCTAAAGCGGGACTTAAATCTAATTTCACCGGTGGTAACTGTGCCGTATCCCCGATTAGTAATAATTTACATTGTTGCCCAGAATACACGTATTGCATTAAATCGTCCAGCAAGGATCCGTTTTCAAAAAGTTTAGAATCTCCAGGAGTATCTGGAATCATAGAAGCTTCATCTACGATGAAAATGGTATTTTTATGTTTATTTGGTTGCAAAACAAATTTCACGCCTCCACCTTTATCTTTTTTTGGAAAATAGATTTTTTTATGAATGGTAAATGCTACTTTTTTAGAATAATTAGAGATTACTTTTGCTGCCCGACCTGTTGGTGCCATTAGCACAGCACTTTTATTTGCTTTCCCTAAATGTGTCACAATAGTACCAATTATAGTAGTTTTACCGGTTCCCGCATACCCTTTTAGTAAATAAAGGGCATTTGGTCTTTCCGAAAAAATAAACTCAGAAAGTTGCAATAAAACAATATCTTGTTTTGGAGTCGGTTTAAACGGAAACTGCTGTTTTACAAGGGAATAAAATTGGGAAGCATTCATTAATTATGGCGGTCTAATAAAATTTCCTCAAATATAGTGATGATTTTTATGCACTTTGGTTTTAACGATTAAAAAAAAATTGTAGATTTGCGAAAGACCTTTATTAAAATTTAATTAATCATACTATGAAATTAATACTAATTGCGATTGCAGTAATTCTTGTAACTATTGGATTGGTTTGGCTTATAGATAAGTTTATTCCATCTAAGTTAAGACCAGTTTTAATGATAGCTCTTTGGGCTTTAATAGCCTTTTTAGGTTACCAAACTTTTAATTCTATCTATGAACCTATTAAATTTAATAAAGTAAAAGAAAAACGTTACGCTGCCGTAATTGAAAAAATGGTAGATGTTAGAGATGCACAGTTAGCACACAGACAAGTTATTGGTAATTTTGCTCCTAACTTTGAAAACTTAATCAAATTTATAGATACTGCAAAGTTTACTATTACACAACGAAGAATAGAAACGGTTATAGATGTGGAAAGAACAAAAGCTTTTGGTGGTGTTGAAACCATGAAAGATATTACTGTTATTGATACATTAGGTTATGTTTCTGTAAAAGATTCGTTATTTAAAAAATCAGATAGATATAAAACCATGATGAATATTAATGGTGCCAAAATTGAAATGAAAGCTGGTTTACTTGGTGAAGAAGGAGAAAATAAAATCCCAGTTTTTGAAGCAAAATTATTAAAGAACGTAATTTTAGCCGATCAAAACAAAGATTTATTAGCGCAAGAAAACGAAACAATTTCTGTAGATGGTGTTAATGGAGATGCGATTAGAGTTGGATCTTTAAATGAAATAAATACTAGTGGTAACTGGCCAAAAACTTATGGCGACAGCGAGTAATAAAACAAACATACTAATTAACCAAGAGTTGTCCATTCAAATAAGTTTGAATGGACTTTCTTTTTGTATACTTCAAAGAGATACAAATACCATTGGTTATTTAAAGCATTTTGAGGTTACTCAAAAACAAACCCCTTTTCAAGTATTAGACGCGTTAAAAAAAATATTTAAAAACACAGAAGCGCTACAAACCCCTTTTAGCACTATACACGTTATTTATATAAACGAACTGGCTACACTTGTACCAAAACCGCTATTCAACGAAAATGTCATTGCAGACTACTTAAAATTTAATTCTAAAATTCTGCAAACCGATTTTATTGCACATGATGCTATTGCAATAAATGATAGTGTAAATGTTTATGTACCTTACATGAATATTAATAATTATTTATACGAAAGGTTTGGCACCTTTGCATACAAGCATTTTTCTACGGTTTTAATAGAAGAAATTTTACAAACCGAAAAACATGCACTAGACCAAAAAATGTATGTGCATGTAAATAAAACCCATTTTGAAATTGTAGTAACCACAAAAGGAAATTTAACACTTTACAATACTTTTACGTATACTTCGAAAGAAGATTTTATATACTATATTCTCTTTACAGCAGAACAATTACAATTGAATCCGGAAACACTAACACTAGTACTTTTGGGTACTATTATTGAAAAGGATACATTGTACAACATGGTATATAAGTATATAAGACATATACAATTTGGGAAGCCAAACACGAATTACCTAGTAGCAGAAGAAACAAAACATTCTAATTATATTTTAAAGCATAGCTTTTCATGCGAATAATTTCAGGAACATACAAAGGCAGAAGAATAACTGCACCAAAAAAATTACCGATTAGACCAACCACAGACATGGCTAAGGAATCTCTATTCAATATCTTAAATAACCAATATTATTTTGATGATGTATCGGTATTAGATTTATTTAGCGGAAGCGGAAACATAAGCTATGAATTTGCCTCTAGAGGAACAAAAGACATTACCAGTGTAGATGCCCATTTTGGTTGTATTAAGTTTATAAACGAAACGGCGGAAGCTTTTAACATGGAAATACAAACTATAAAAAGTGATGTATTTACCTACTTAGCAAAAACAACTACAAAACATACTATTATTTTTGCAGATCCTCCTTATGATTTTCCTGTAGAAAAATTTTCTAAAATACCGGAACTAATTTTTCAAAACGGCTTATTAGAAGAAGAAGGTTTATTAATAATAGAACACTCTAAACATACCGATTTATCCAACTTGCAAAATTACTCGCATTCTAAAAGTTACGGTGGAAACATGTTTAGTTTTTTTGCACTGCCTAAGGCAGATTAGGCAAAATCTTACTCTTGTCAATAAAAAATATAAAAAACAAAGCCCCTTACTCACGTAAAGGGCTTGTTTAATGAAGTAAATTTATACGTCAAATTTTGTCTTTATTTTCTTACGTATAAATACTGAAAATCAACAATTTGCACTTCTTGTATTCATCTATTTACTATCTTGTACTAAGCAATTATTAAAAACAAGGAAAGCGGAACTAAGAATTATATTTGGTTTCTTTTTTTTACAAGGGTTTTTCACTAATAAATTAAAAAAATAAAGTAATTCCTTCCAAGGAATAGTTGATTTTATAGCAAAAAACAAAGCCCTTTACTCACGTAAAGGGCTTGTTTGATTAAGTAAATCTATAAGCCGAATTTTGTGCTTTTTCTAAAAGAAAAAGTCCTTATCATTTATCTACGTGCATTGTTACCAATACACTTTAGCTGCCTACCCTCTAACATCGCGCGTGTACGCTCAAACATTAGTTTACATGACATTGCACCACATAGAGTTTACCTGGTTTCACTACAGCATTACCTGTACATACTTTCTGTTGCACTTTTCCTAATCTCACGACTGGTGGCTGTTAACCACTATGTTACACTATGGTGTTCGGACTTTCCTCTAATTTAATAAATTAAAATAGCGATAAGGCGAATTACTTGCTGCAAAACTACAACAAACAATTTTATGTTTTTAATGGAAAAGTACTTTTATTTAAGAAGTTTGTCTGCTAATTAACTCCTTTATTAATTAATCAAAAGTTGGAAAGAAGTAAAGAAATGGATAAAAGAATGTCACAGCGCAATAAAGAAGTAATCCAAACACATAAAATCCAAATCTATATTTAAAAAACTTCACCGTACTACTATAATAATACAAATTAATAATTTCAATTAAAATACCACTTGAATAAAGAATATTAGCGAGGATAGCCCAAATTAAAATTCCCATTATTTCTATAATTCCAAAAAAGTAAGGAGATACTACAATTAAGGATAATACTCCAGATAGACCAACAGCAATATTAAAAATAATTCGTTTTTTTTCCCACCAAAATATTGTTTCGTTCAGAAGATTCCAGTCTATTTTTTTCATATATTTTTCATTTTACTAGCATTTTTTTTATTCCTATACCTGTTATAGAAGATTAGAAATTATAGATTTTAAGGTTCCTAATACCACGGAAAAAACAATAATTATTACCGATAATCTATAGGTGTAATTTTCTTTTTTGTCTTTATAGGTTGCGATGTGTAAAAAGTAAGGTAAAAATATCAGTAAAAAAGGAGCTACAAAAATGCGACTTAAACTTTGGTCCACTCCTCGATATATTAAATAAAGCATTCCAAAAAGCAGAAGAGAAATAATAAATCCAAGAAGGAAGTCCTTATTTTTAATTTTATTTAGTCTCCAAAATTTGATTACTTTAATAAGTGAGTCGATGAAAACAGCTAAAATCAGACAAAAAAATATTAATCCAGGTACCGTAAAATATAAGGGTAGAAATTTTATCATTAATATAGAAAAGATTAATTTTTAAATGAATTACGCACATTATTTTGGTGTTTTTCCCTTCCTCCTTTCATTAGAAGCCAAATTGCTAATCTGAGTTCACCAAGTGCCATTGGTAAAGCTAATACCATTTCTAATTTTGTTACCAATACGGAACTCCCATTACTCCATTTTAGAATAGATATCATACTATAAGATATGACAGTGAATAAAGCAAGATACGATAGTATTTTCGGAATTATTTGATGTAGCCTCATTAAAATTCCAATCAAAAATAGGTGCAATCCAAAAGCATTACTCCACTACTCCATATTAGTTGAAAGGATTTCAAATAAGCGCTTGGTCCAAAGACAAATGATAACTTCAAGTTGCAGGTGTAGTAACTTGGAATCGTTATGCCAAACCGAAGTAAATGCAAATTAAAGCAATGGTGTCAAAAAAACCATGTACAGCAACAATAAACCACAAATCGTATTTACGCAAATAGAATATCAGGGCTAAGAGTGCTCCGACAATCCCTGTAACAAGTTGTCCTGTAATTCCTTGTTGACTATGCATAAAACCAAAGAAACAAGCAAATAGGACAATATTAAGCACAATGCTGACTTTGCTTTCTCCAAAGAATTTTACAAACTGTCGCATAAAATAACCTCGAAAGATAATTTCTTCTCCAAACGCTGTAGCACTCCACACTAATAACAAAGCAATTAAACAGACTGGGAGATTTCCTCTCAATTGGTCAAAACTTGAATAATCTATGGGAGCTCCTGTGAGTTTTGTAATTCCGGGGACCAATGCAAAAACATAAAAAGCAAAGAGTCCTAGCGCAACTAATGGAGCAAGTACGAAGATGTTTTTGAATGTGAATTTTTCACGTTGAAATCCAAGTGCTGAAAATGGTTTTTCTTTGTATTCTATAAAATTCGCTATAATGATTAATATAGAAATAATGATATTTTCTATGTAACCAATACGTATTGGTCCAAACCATAAAAAACAGATGATTGTAAAAGTAATTAACGGAATTAATATTTGTCTTAAGGTAATTTTATTCATTGCTTTCTTATTTTAAATTCGAAGCGAAATAATGAACAAATTCTCTGAAAACCCTTTAATATACTTATGTTTTTACTGAGTGGTAGTTAATTTATAACTGAATAGTCGATAGTTTTGGTGTTTTTTTTTGAAACCAATCTATAAAAGCTTTTCGCTTGTAACGACTGATATTGATTTCAGCAATCGTATCGTTTACAGTAGAAACTTTTAATCGAATACGCAGCTTTCCATTTTCAATTTTTTCCATTTGGGCTACAGCATCTTTGTGAATGATAATTTGTCGATTGGCTCTAAAAAACAATTGATCGTTTACTTTTTCTTCGAGCTCGTTCAATGTAAAATCGGTGTTAATTGTTGTGCCATCCTTTTGAACAGCATACACAATTTTGTTTTCGCTGTAAAAGCACGCAATATTTTGATAGTTAAGCTTCGTTATTTTTGCGCCACTTTCAATTGTAATTTCAGCATCTTTTATGGATAACCTATATAAATTGTATATGTCTTGTGCATACCATAAACCTATGAGAATAAAACTCAATAATAAGGTAATTAGCAATCCAATTAATAAATAATAAAACTCTGACTGTCCGCCTGCAACTATATTGAAAATAATATTTACCGGAAAATACAAGATTGTAATATATCCTAGAGTAGAAGCCATAAACCATAGGATAGTGACAATTTCTACTTTTTTAGAGAAATACTTTTTCTTGTAAAATGTAAAATTAAGATGTGCTATGATTCCAAATAGAATACATAAAACAATAGACGACAGAAAACCTTCTATGGGGAATCTATACGACTCACTATCTGGAAAACTATCGCGTGTTGCTAAATGATTTACCATTAAAAAGAAAATTATTAATACCATTGCTTTCTGAAACCAACGCCATGCCGAACTACTAATCCATGTATGCCATACTGTTTTTACTATATTCTTAGCTGGTTGTGTATTACTCATGTATTAGAAACTCTTTTTTTTTATCAGAAGGTGTTTGAATTAGAATACTTTATGTTTTTTTTTACCATTACTGCTTAAACTACGCATTATTTTATACGGTGTTCTGCAACGTTTTTATTCCGATTATATCAGTCAATTTATTTATTGCGTTTTTTGAAACAAATCTAAATCCTAATTCTAGAATAAACCTCATAACTAATAGTGTCATAACAAGGTGGAATACTAGTTCAAAGTCCGTTCGGAGTATTGCTGTAATTATTCCATAAATCGCAAACAGAACTATCGCAATAAAAATGATTTTAATAATTCTACCTGTCCGAATTTTTAACGTTCCTTTTCCGTTTTCTAATTTTCCATTTAGAACACAAAATTCTCCCATTAATTTTTTTGAAAGTTTTACTTCAAATTCATTCGTTTCAATTTTTCCAATGAATGATTGATTATTCCAACTAGTAACAAACTGTTCTTTCGATAATGTTTGATTTTTTAATTCCGAAAGCGCTAACGAACTATCTTTATTTAATTCGATAGAATAGTCTTTCTCGGGAAATATTTTCATTCCGTTTTGTGTTTTTTGACATCATTTGCCCTAAAGGTCTTGTGTATGATTATGTTTTGTTTTGGAGAACTAAAATAGCAAAAGAAAATGAGCCAGAAAAAGTTCTGAAAGAATTTTCCAAATAGGCGAGAACCCAGGAATTAAATATATATGGTGTTGGCCGTAGTTTCTATTCTTCGAATTATTATTTCTATTAGGCCTTTCTTTCAAATATACTTTTGTTTATGATTTTATTTTTATTTCTTTTAGAATTTAAAAAAATAATCCTTTCATTTTTTATGAAAGGATTATGATCGTAATTGTTTCATTATAATAATCTACTTCTATTGATTTAAATAGACTATTTCGTGTAGGCCATCTGTATGATACGTTTTTGTTTCACCATTTCTTGTTACAATCAACTCTTCTTTTGCAGTATATCTATAAGCATCTTCACCTTTAGCGATTTCAGATTTCTCTATCATTACAATCTTTTCTAGTTTAACATTTGCAATAAAACTAAAATCCCCTTTTGTTCCTTTTAATGTAAAATCTTTAGCAAAGGTATATCCCATTGTTTCTTCGGTCATAATCGCATTGATAATACCCTCAGTTTTACTTATATGGTTTGGACCATCAAATGGATCTGTAGGTGTCATTATTAAGCTCTTTTCATCTGTAACTAAGGCCACAGAACTAGCAATTTCACCATCTAAACCTATCATCATTGAATAATCAATTGAGATGGCTGGCGTATGGATTTTTCCCCAATACCAATTCTTAAACGCACCTGCTAAACTTTTCTCTCCCCAGTTATGGTCATGATAGCCAATACCCTTAACTTTAATAGCGTCTCCTCCTTTGTATAATTCTCCTTCTATTGGTCCGGAAGGAACAGCTACTGTCCATCCCATTGGAACCGGGTATCCTTCTGTTGTAAATGGGTGATTCTTTTTCTTTAATTTTAATTTAGCACCATACCCATCAATCATAGTATAAAGCTCATAATGATCGCCACAATCTTTACAATACTCTTCACCAAGTGTAACATCACACTTTTCATAACTAGTGGATACATCCTCCTCTTTGTATAATTTTATTTTGCTAATTTCTGGTTGCCCGTGCGGATATATATTTAATCTAACAGACGGTTGTCTTGGGTTTAATCGAGTATCGTTAAGAGAATACATAACTACAAAATGATCTCCATTGTCAAAATGTGCATCAAAGTACCACCAATCAAAAGATTCTTCTCTGTTTGTTACTGGAAAAGCAATATGTGTTGCGTCTGCTTTTGTGTAATTAATTTCTTTTTTTTCCATAATATTTAGCTTTTAAATGGTTGTTATAGCTTTATCTTGTTTAAGATATTAATTTTTAGATTTATTGTGTTAAGTTATTGAATAGAGGTAAAAGTCCTATGGTTTTTATACACGGTTTGCAGTCTATTATTTTCCAACAGGATTCCCAAAATACATTAATTCCCAAACGGCTTTATTACTGGTGTACTTCTCTATTAAATTACCTGATTTGAAAACTCTTATTTCTGCTTTTCCAGTAAACCTAAAGTATGCAGGATCCATACTTGTAAGCATTTTTGCAAGTCTATATTTAAGCCCATGACCAACTGATGCCGCAATTAAATCTACTTCAACAATAGTATTTTTTCTAAAAAGTGAATATTCATACCTGCATTCACTTTGAGGATCATCATAAATAAAAATTAAATCGTCACTTACCTCTTTTTTTAATGTTGGATGCTCTTTGCCATACGTTCTATATAGGGTTACTAATTCACCATCATCAACAACTGTTTCTCCATCCTTAGAAATATTAAAAGTAATTATATTGTCATTATTAAATTCTTTTTCAGATATCATTTCTGAAGCAATTACGGTATAAGGGCCAACTTCAGCTCTAGACCAATACCAATGGTTAAAAATTTCCATCATAGAGACATTTCCCCAATTATGATCGTGGTAGGCAGAACCAGCTGTTTTTGTTGTTACACCTTTGTAATCGTATTCCATTTCCATTTCACCTTGAGGTACAGGCACTACCCAATTGAATTCTTTGCTTTCGTCGGCACCAAATACCATATGTCCTGTTTTTGGTCTCCAGCTTTGCGTAGTTCTTTTTATAACGGCTGTTAAGTTTATATCTTCATTTTCTATATGAATTTTATATTCCTTTAAGTTTCCTACTACATAATTATTACCCATCTTAACATTGCACGAATCTTTTGAAGCAAAGAAATCTTCGGGGTCACAGTAAAATTTTTCTGATATTTTACTGCCGTCAGCTTTATCTATACTAACTGTTAAGTATGGATTAAAAGGTTTTTTTATGTCGGTCATAAACTTGGTGTAAAACGTCATTACAGCAGTACTTCCATCGTGCAAATGAGCATCAAAATACCACCATTCGTAACTTCCTTTATCTCCGGTTGTTCTCATTCCATCTTCCCATTTTTCAGGAATATTACCTTCTGTTAAGTTTCTTTTGTTATAGTCGTCACTAATTTTTGCTAATTTTTGACTGAATAAAAAAGTGGAAAAAAGAAGGGTTATAAGTGTAAGGCTAATTTTGATTTTCATATCCATTTGAATCAAGTTGTAATTTATAGTTCTTGTATACCACAAAAATAAATATTACTGATTCGAGTTTTATGAAACTAATTTCATGTTTTAACTAGTACGTTTTATTTTACTTAGCCATTGGGGCGTAACCCCCATAAATTCCGCTATATATTTAGATGGAACATTTTTAGTAATTGGATTGTGTTTTTCTAGAAGGTAGCTGTATAATTTATCTTTTGGTAGACCTATTAGTTTGGACTTTATTTGATTTATAAAAATGAGAGCTTCTATAATATGCGTATTACAAAATTTATCAAAAGCGTTATGTTTTGAACTCAATCTTTCTATTGTATTTCTATGAAATGCAATTACCTCAGAGTTTTTGAATGCTTTTATTTGGGTATCTGAAGGCTCTTTTGAAAAATAACTTTCTGGTTGCGTCATAAATGGATGATAATTATCAATGTGGAACGCAGTTGTTCTAAAATTTGATTTATTATCATCAAAATACTGACTTACAAATCCGCCTTTTATTACTATGTAGATATATTTACTATGTTCTCCTAGATTAAGAATATTTTCGTTTTTTTTGATTTCAATTTGTTTACCATTCAAATTTATCTCTTGAATTAAATCTTCTGATAGACCGTATTGAAGACCATGGTTTATAAGGTTTCTCATTTTTTTTTTAAAAATTATTACCAACGGTTAGTATATGGCAAGCATGGCAGTAGAAAGCGATAAACTTTCGAGTTACTCTGAGCCACATTTTTATATTTTGTTTTTAACTTATTCATCTTAAAAGCCAAATTAAAAATTTGGAGTGTTCGTATATAGGACTGAATTTTCGTAAACTCCTAATCGCCCTATTTGCTATATACAAATTGTTAGCAGTTTTTAGCGATAGTTTTATGTTCTAAAAAAGTTTTATCTGAGTAATTACAACTTTATTGAATTTAATCCATAGCTTTTTTATGTAATTTTTATTGAATTACGCTTGTCTCCTAGTTTTGAATGTGTAACTTTCTAAGTTAGCCATGTTATGAGGTTTAATTTAAAATGGCAGATGTTATTTCTGGATACCTACAGAACCATCTGGTGAGGGACAAAGCTGATAAGTAAAATCGGTTTGAATATTGGACTCCTGTCGATGGGAAACAAATAAAATACTTGTTTCACTTTCCTTTGCAATTTTATTTATTAAAGCAATAATCTGAGCTGCACCTTCATCATCTGCATGCATTAATGGTTCGTCTAAGATTAGCAAAGGCGGATGCTTAATCATAGCTCTTGCTATTAGTATCAATAGTTGAGTAGCTGATGATAATTTTAGAAAAGGGGTGCTTTTTTCTTTACTTAAATTTAGTACTTCCATCCACTTAGCTGCCGTGCTACTTTGTAAAGTAGAAGGGTTTTTGTACAAACCTATGCTGTCAAAAAATCCCGAAATAATCATTTGTTCTACGGTATGGTTTAGCTTAAATAATTCTAACATAGAAGGGCTAATATACCCAATTCGCTGTTTTATATCCCAAACACTTTCACCAGTGCCTTTTTTCTTACCAAAAAGATATACTTCCTGACCATAGCCCTTGGAGTTATTTCCATAAATCATGGATAACAGAGTGGTTTTACCAGCTCCATTCGGACCTATTAATTGCCAAAATTCGTTTTTTTTAATCGTCCAATTAATACTATTTAGAATGGGATGATCATTATAACTCACTTGTATATCCTTCAGTTCAACTAACACCTCAGGAATCTCTTTATACGCGGTTATGGATGGCGGGATTTCTTTATCAAAAAGGAAAACACTCTTTTTAAAACGATATTCCTCCATAGGTATAACTGCTTTAAGGGCGTCTTTATTAAATTCAATTACATGTGTAATTATTGGTAATAAATCCTCCTGTCTATGGACAATAAATACGGTAGGTATTTTTTTAGATAAAGATATTAATTGCTTTTTTAACATGGATACAGAAGTAATATCTAAGCCTTCGTAAGGGTTTGATAGTACTATGAAATCCGGGTTTTGTTGAAGTAAAAAAGAAAGTAATGCCTTCCTTTGCTCACCGGTAGAAAATGTTCTAAGCCTTCTATCTTTTCCCGAAGTTAATTCAAAAATATCGTGTTTTTCTTCCGCTAAAATAAATTTTTCTAAAATAGAATTTGAAAACAAAACACCTGTTTTTCCTTTTAATCCTTGTATTTTATAGAATCCACTAAGTAACCGTGGTAACCAATTATCTTGTTGTGAAAGACTAGCGTGTTCAACGGTATAATGATTATGGGATTGGTTCATGTTTTTTTTCGAATTCAGGAGGTACTTTTGTTCGTCTAATATTCATTCCTGCATTACTATTAAATTTTAATTGAAGATGCATATTTCCAAAGGCTATGCATACAGTAATTTATCCATGTTTATTACCTGTCTTCTTTTCTATGCTTCTAAAACTTGTACAAGTTTAGACCAATATTTTCATCATAATAGCGATTAACGGTACCGTCAAAACTTTCTATAACAAATTCTGCAGCTCCATTAATTTTGGCTGTAAGCAAGTGTCCCGCTAAAGCCGTGTAATCATTACGACCAAGAGTTACATGCATATGTACGTAGTGCTTATCATTTTGTTGAGATATATTGCCTGTTAAGTTGGTGATTTCCATTTGTTCGGAAAAAGTTTTATCTACAAATTCTTTAGTAGCTGGATCAAAAAATCGTAAAGTAGCTTCATTTACAGCACCAAGACCTAAAATTGTTCCTGCTTTTATATCCTGTTCTTCAACAAACGCAGTTATTGCTTTTGTAATCTCATTATGGTTTTGAATACTTACAACGTACTTGTTACCAAACTGCTTGTAAGTGTACAGTTTAGAATTTGATTGTGCGTTTGCTAGAAAAGATACTGCAAGACACAGTACTATTAAAATGGAACGTTTCATTTTGTATACTATTTTAAATTATAAATTAATAAGACGCTCTTATTATATCTATCGTTAAACTATCCGCCTTTTTTCCAAGTTCGGTTTTTAATATTAAAAAATGCTCTGTTTGATTATGAAAGTCGATCGCTTCCTGAGATTTCCATTCTTCTAAAATCAGGATCTTTAAGCTGTTATTAATATCTTCATGTAATACATACGAGATATTACCTTCCCATCGGTTACGGTTTGTAACATATTTAAAACCTCTTCCTTAAATTCGGGTTTTACAATAATTGTAGCTATAATTTTTAATTTGCTCATAATAAATACTTTTAAAATTAATTTTTCAGATATACTTTCTTTTTTAGTCTAGATCCTTAATATGAACTTTTAGTTAAGGTGGAAAAGTTCACGTTGCATTTTTTATCTTTTTCCTATTATGTAGGATGTTAGCTTAGAATGTCTTCTAAGTTATAATCCAACTCTTTTTTAATTCCCATAAACTTACTCAAAATTTCGATGTAGTAATTTTTCCTTTTTATGAAGAGTTTGAGTTAACATTTCCGGAAACTAGCTACATTTCATTTAAGGGATTAAGTGCATTCTTTCTAATTTTCCTTTTTCTATTTGTCCTTTGTTATTCGCTTTTAAAAACGCACCTGTTTCCACGTTCAAACAAGTTAACCACATGCCACCATGCGCGAAAGTATCAATACAAATGGTGTGACCAAAATCTGCTATTTTTCCATTTTTCCGAGCGGTATGTCCACAAATCACAGTTTTACTAGGGTCATAAACAGTGGGTTTTTCAAACTTCTTATGAAATAAATGATGCTCATCCTGTTCCTCTAACCGCTTGTTTTCTTCAAGTCCTGCATGAACAAATATAAATTCGTCAATTTCTAAATAGGGTAAACAAGAATCAATAAAGTTCCAATGCGTTTTATCTATCTGATGCATCCAGTTTGGGTTATCACTAATTTTATAGGAGTTTAATGTAAGTGATCCTCCATAATTTTCGAGCCAATGCGCAACTATTTCAGCTGAGGATTTGGCACGTGTCATCATGATCTCATGATTGCCAAGAATAAAATGGAAGTTGAATGTTTTGCTTTTTTCAATTAACCAATGAATAACGCCTTTACTATTAGATCCCTTATCTACGTAATCTCCAAGAAAAACTACTTGATCGTCTTCCTTTATTATTTCTTGTTGAAAAATAGTTTTTAATGCGTTTATGCTGCCATGTATATCTCCAATTGCGTAAATAGCCATAATTTTTTTTTATACCGTGTAGCCCAAAGCTTATATTATGTTGATAAGCATTAAAATTCTAGTAATTTACTTTTGACTTATTTTTTAATTTATGTTCTATGATAGGATATAGATTGTAGGTTGGATAGATTTCTGTTGTAAAAGCTTTCCATGCAGTTCTCTCAATCGCCAAATTCACAGCTGCTAATTTGGAAGCAGGGAGTTCCAATACAACCACTTGACCAAGTCCCATAACTACAAACCAATTAACTACAGAAGCACCTTCTGGAGGGAGATTTTCATAAAACCCTTGATTGGTTCTTATCTCTTCAATTTCATTTAAATTCATGCTTTGATCATGTTTAAGAAAGATTGTTAATAACAACTTATCACTCGCTTTTTTAGAGCTGGGTTTGGTATCCAGCACTACCTTTGACTTATTTTTCAACTTATGTTCTATGATAGGATACAAATTGTAAGTTGGATACATCTCTGTTGTAAAAGCCTTCCATGCGGTTCTTTCAATTGCTAAATTTACAGCGGATAATTTGGAAGCAGGAAGTTCTAATACAGCCACTTGACCAAGCCCCATAACCACAAACCAATTAACTACAGAAACACCTTCTGGAGGAAGATTTTCATAAAACCCTTGATCCATTCTTATTTCTTCAACCTCGTTCAAAGTCATGCTTTGATCATGTTTAAGGAAGATTGTCAATAACAACTTGTCATCCGCTTTTTCAGAGCTTTTAAGAGTATCAGTGGACTGCGCATGAACAAATATTTGTAGTAAGAATAATGGGAGTAATAAAGCGTATTTCATATTTTATAAATTTTATTGTAAGACTTTAGATTTTATTCTACTTAATGTTTCTTGTGATATATTTATATAAGAAGCTACTATTTTATTTGGTAACCGTTTCACAATATTTGGGTTTATTTTAAATAACTGATTATATCTTTCTGAAGCATTTAAAGTGGTAAATGACATGAGTCTCTTTGAATTATTTACATATGCTTTTTCTAAATATATATTATAAAAATCCTTCCATTTGGGAATAGCTTTCATAAGATGCCTAAAGTCATCGTGCGTAATGTATAGAAGTTCACTATCTTCAATAACTTGAATTGTTTCTTGGGCAGGTTCATTCGTTATAAAACTAACAAGTGCTGTAGCAAATTGATTTTCAAATGCAATATAACGAGTAACGTCTTTCCCTTTATCATCAATAAAAAACAACCTTAAACAACCTTTTTTCACAAAATAGCTAACCTGACTAATTTTTCCAGCAGGAAGTAAAATCTCATTTTTACTTTTTTTTATGGTTTTAAAATAAGACAAAATGATTTTTAAATCTTCATCTTCAATAGTAATATTCTTTTTTATGAAATTAGTGAGTTCGATATTATTTGTCATTTAGTTGTAGTCTCTAACAAATTTACGATAATGAATAATATCCTGTATGGATAAGACTATCAAATTATTCTCTTTACCAAATGCTGTGATTGTTGCCGAATTTGCCATTGTTCCGTCATCATTCATTAATTCGCACAGTACTGCTTCTGGTTGTAAGCCTGCTAGTTTCATTAAATCTATACTACCTTCGGTATGGCCTTTTCTTCCTAGCACGCCTTCATTATTTCCTCTCAATGGAAATATATGACCAGGTTTAGCTAAGTCATTGCTTTTAGCATTTTCATTGCAAGCAACTTGTATCGTTGTTAATCTATCTTTAGCAGAAACTCCTGTAGTTACTCCTGCTTTTGCTTCTATAGTGATTGTAAAAGGGGTTTGAAAACTACTTGTATTCTCCTTTACCATATAAGGTAAATTAAGTGCATCAGCTTTTTCATTTGTCAAACAAAGGCAAACAATACCACTACATTTTCTAATCATAAGTGCCATGTGATTGTTGGTCATGTTGTGCGCCGAAAATATCAAGTCCCCTTCATTTTCTCTGTTCTTGTCGTCAGTTAAAATAACACCATTTCCATTTCGAATATGTATTAATGCTTTTTCTAATCGTTCTATACTTTCTGTACTAGTTGTTTGTATCGTATCTAATTCTGCTAATTCCATTTTAATTTATTTATGTATTCGATTAGCAAAACTAATACTGTTTCCAACCAAACTATTTGACCTAAGTCAATAAATTAATCTATTTAATACATACTGCAGTGAACTTTTACTAATAAGCCGTAATTTATAAAAAGGACATTCTGTTACTGGTCCGATGTCTTAAATTTCGGCACAAAATAATTCAAGCAATAAAGCATTGCACCATAAGTGATAATCAGTGTAGGCATATTGGTGTTAAATCCTAAATCAAATTCAGGAATACTTAAAATCTCTCTAAAAGAGCGTGTTGCAATTAGTGACATAAAAATAATTCCATAAGCGAAAACAGAAATTATAGCAACTCTATTTTTGGTGGTTCGAATAATACCCTTTTTTGTTTCTTGTCTAAAGAAATACCAAAGTGCTCCAACGCTGAATATTGCTTCTATGAAAATGGCTAAATAGGTACTAGAAGCATATAAGCCAAGACCGGCTTCCATTGTATCTGCGCCAAACAGGTGGTGCATATGACCAGAAAAGAAATCTAATACAAAGTGGACAAAGACTAAAGCCATACTTACTAATCCTATTAGTGTGCTTTTGAACATGAATTTTCCAATTACGAACACCATAGCTAACCAAAACAACAGAGGCAACAAATCATGGCTATACAGCATATCTACTGCCATATTGCTTAAAGTTGCATCAAAGGCATCGCTTGGGTCTGTAGGTTCAAGTCCTAAATAATGGAAGGTAAACCACAATAAATCCTGTAATTGCGAGATAATTAAAAAATAAAGCAATGTTCCTTTTGGGAACTTTTGTTTTGCTATTAATGCCGTTGTAAAATGTCCTGCTAACATAATTTTTGTATTTTTGCTTTCAATTCGATAGCAAAAATAATAATTACTATCGAATTAATAGTAATAATGTTTAAAAATGAAAAAAGAATTTCGCTCTGGCTGTCCAATCTCTTCTGCATTAGATGTTGTGGGTGATAAATGGTCTTTATTAATTATCCGAGATATGTTAATTAAACATAAAAAGACGTTTAAAGAAATATCTGATTCGGACGAAAGGATAGCTCCAAGTATTTTGTCTGCAAGATTAAAACTATTAGAATCCTATAAATTAATATCCAAAACGAAAATACCTGAAAATAAAAAAGAGAATATTTATTTGTTAACAGAAAAAGGAATTCGTTTAACTCCAATAATCGTTGAATTCAGTTTATGGGGCGATACTAATATGCGAGAATTTAATAAAATAAAAGACATAGAAGGTTTGAATTCAGATAAGTCTTATATTATTCAATCGGTTCAAGATAGTTATAATTCTATGTTGCTTAATTTCCAATAAAGGCTACATTCCAATTAGGGTAAGTAGTTAAAACAGGAAGTGTATCAATTGTAGAATCTATTACCATTATTAATTCCAATTTTAACATTAACATCTTGAGAATAACCAATTCCTATTTTTAAAAATCCAATAAGTGCAAAAAATAAAATATAGTTTCTCATATAGTTGTTTTTCAAATTGTTGCCCACTTCTTCCCTCTTAATACTGTAAATATAACCATTTATTAAATCAAGAAATTTATAGTTACAACAGTTCGTTCGATTTCCATTTGGTATTCACAAATCTAAGACTCAATAAGGTAGGAAAAAGGCAATTTATTAGGTCGTTATTTCAGCTTCCTTTTTGTTAATAACTCCTATTAAATTTTAATTCTAAAATAGTCCATTTCAATTGTAATTTTTAACTTTGTTCTTCTATTCATTAATTAGCATTTTAAGATGCTAAAATAAAAATTATCTATTGGAACACTTTGTAGTATCGGCTAGAAAATATAGACCACAAACATTTAAAGATGTTGTTGGTCAGCAAGCTATTACAAATACGTTACTAAATGCAATAGAAAACAATCACTTAGCGCAAGCATTATTATTTACAGGTCCTCGTGGTGTTGGTAAAACAACTTGTGCACGTATTCTTGCCAAAATGATAAATAGTGATGGTACAGAAAAACCAGATGAAGATTTTGCTTTTAATATTTTTGAATTGGATGCAGCTTCTAACAATTCTGTAGATGATATTAGAAATTTAACAGATCAAGTACGTATTCCGCCGCAAGTTGGTAAATACAAAGTATATATTATTGACGAGGTACACATGTTATCTCAAGCAGCTTTTAATGCTTTTTTAAAGACTTTAGAAGAACCACCAAAGCATTGTATTTTTATTCTTGCAACTACCGAAAAACATAAGATAATACCAACGATTCTTTCGCGTTGTCAAATATTCGATTTTAAGAGAATTACCGTTAAAGATGCAAAGAATTATTTAAAATACATTGCTAAAGAACAAGGTGTTGAAGCAGAAGATGATGCACTTCATATCATTGCTCAAAAAGCAGATGGAGCTATGCGTGATGCGCTTTCCATTTTTGATAGAGTCGTTAGTTTTTCTGGTAAAAACTTAACCCGTCAAGCGGTAACAGAAAACTTAAATGTTTTAGATTACGAAACCTATTTTACAAGTACCGATTATATTTTACAAAATAAGATCCCGGAATTATTAATTCAATTTAACACTACGCTATCTAAAGGTTTTGATGGGCATCATTATATTGCCGGATTAGCAAGTCACTTTAGGGATTTAATGGTTTGTAAAAACGAACAAACGATAGAGCTTCTAGAAGTTGGAGATCAAACGAAAGCAAAATACTTAGCCCAAAGTAAAAAAGCACCTCAAGACTTTTTACTAAAAGGAATAGAGCTCGCTAATGATTGTGACTTAAAATATAAAAGTAGTAAAAATCAACGGCTACTCGTTGAACTAACCTTAATGCAGCTTGCCTCTATCACTTTTGATGGAGAAAAAAAAAATAGCAAACATTACATAATCCCTGCTTCCTACTTTGCAAAAAAAGGAATAATACCAATTCCTGTTCAAAGACCTAAAGTGGAAGAGAAAATTCTTCCGAAGAAAGAAGAAAATACAACGGTAACTGCTAATACACCAAAGCCTGTTGCGGCAAAACCAACCGCTGAAAAAGCACCAAGCATTCTTTTAAATTCACAGAAAAAAACGTCTTCTGGACTTTCCTTAAAAAGTATCCGACTAAAAAAAGAACACCAAATAAAGCAAATGGAAGTTGTTTTGGATGAAGAAGACTTACCTTCTGATGCCTTTACGGAAGAAGATCTTATTGCAGCTTGGTATGCTTTTGTGAAAAAAATTGAAGAAAACGGGCAACATAATCTGGCTTCTATTTTATCTATAGACACCCCAAAAGTTAAAGGAACCACCATACATGTGGAATACCCGAATGCGACAAATAAGGTTGAAATAGAGCGTCAACAATATCCTTTATTAGGGTTTATTAGAAAACAACTCAATAATTATGATATTACTTTAGCCGTTACTGTTAATGAAGAGTTGGACAAAAAATATGCGTATAGCACAAAAGATAAGTTTGAGAAATTGATGGAGAAAAATCCAAATATTGAATTGCTTAGAAAAACTTTCGATTTAGATGTTTAATTTAAAAAAAAAGCTCCCACTACTCTTTTTACTAGTTGTGATTATACTATCTAGTTGCGATGGTCGTGATAAAACACGAAGAACAACACAACAAGATTTATTAGAAAATAAAGTCTTAGATACCTTTACAGAACCTATTAAGACTGTTCCTAAAACCTATTTTGAAAACGTTACCGATACCATATTTAGCAATGGCTATCAAATGCATACTAAGTTTTATTCGAGTATGAAAACCGGTGTTATTATTGAAGACAGCACAGATTTAAAGACCTATTACAGAGATATTCTAATAGACATAAAAGTATCTAAAGACAGTAAAGAAATATTTAATAACACCATTGATAAAGCCTTCCTAATTGAAAATAAAATTTTTAATAAAGAAGATGCAAAAACGTATTTGATTTCTGATTTTTGGTTAGATAACATGGATCATGAAAATGGATTTCCCGTTCTTGTTTTAAAATATATCCATCCGAAAACGAAAAACCAAAGGCTATTTCGATTTAACTTTCATGAAAAAGGAATTCTATTTGAAGAAGTAAAATAACACATCTGTTTTAAAAGAATCTGAATGATTAAATAGAAAAAAGTACCGTTTATAAAGACGTTAGCGATTATAAGAAAAAATCACAATGCAATAAAAAACAATTACATACAAAAAAGGCAAACGTTAAAACGAATAATTACAATGGCAAAAACGGAAAAACCCCTTGCTTAGAGTTACTAAAATCTTATACCCCAACCTATTAAACAAGCTTTAAAAAGAGTAATACTATGCCTTCAATAAATTTAACTAACTTTCCGATTAATCGTAACTCATGAAAGGAAAAATAACTGGTATATTATTATTGTTTTGTTTGATTACACCAGTTGTTTCAACATTTACTTTTTTACACTTTCAGAAAAGGCGCGTTAGGCGTGAAGTAAAAGGGAAAATGATTACCGGAATTAACAAGAACGAACTTGTTTTATTGAAATTCACAGAAGCAGAAACCCAAACGGAAATTAGATGGGAGCATTCTAAAGAATTTGAATTCAAAGGTCAGATGTATGATATTGTAGAAAAGCATGTTGAAGGAGACAATACCTATTATTGGTGCTGGTGGGATCATGAAGAAACAAAACTCAACAAACAACTTGACCGATTACTCACAAATGTACTTGGAAATATTCAAAAGAGACAAGAAAAGAAAAATCAACTGACTGATTTTTTTAAAAAACTTTTTCACGAAAATCAAGAAAATCATTTAGCAATAACTTCCAAACAAGAAAAAAAACATTTCAGCTATACGGAAGGTTTTTCAACCTTTTATCACGCACCACCTATACCACCTCCTCGCTTTAGTTAAATAAATAGAAGTTCCATTTTCCGTCTGTCAAATCAAAACTTGACGGACTACACTTAATTTATTTAAACAATTAAAAATAATAACAATGAAAAATTTATATTTTTTTTGGTTATTGTTTGGGTATATAGGTATGTCTTATGCGCAAACAATAACGATCCTAGATCAGCAAAACGAAAAACCACTTGAAGGCGTATTTCTGATCAGTGAAAATCCCATAGCATCCATAGTAACTAATGCAAAAGGGCAGGCCGATATTTCGGCTTTTAAAGAGGCCGATAATATTCAAATTCACGCTCTTGGCTATGAAACCAAGGTTTTTAGCTTCACCCAAATAAAATCTTTTGATTTCTGGATTCATATCGAGCCATCTAACTTAAACCTGGATGAAGTAGTGGTTTCTGCCACCCGTTGGAGGCAAACATCTGGCAATGTTCCTTCTAAAATCGCAACTATTTCAGCGAAAGAAGTTGCATTTCAAAATCCGCAAACAGCAGCTGATTTATTAAGTGTTTCTGGCCAAGTTTATGTTCAAAAAAGTCAGCAAGGTGGAGGCAGTCCAATGATTAGAGGTTTTGCCACTAATCGTTTGATTTATACAGTGGATGGTGTGCGTATGAATTCTGCAATTTTTAGAGCTGGAAATTTACAAAACGTTATCAACCTAGATCCTTTTGCAACGGAAAGCACCGAAGTACTCTTTGGCCCTGGTTCTGTAATATATGGTAGTGATGCAATTGGTGGCGTAATGAGTTTTCAGACGCTTACGCCACAATTATCTTTAACAGACAAACCACTTATAACTGGTAAAGCTATAACAAGATATTCTAGTGCAAACAAAGAGAATACAGTTCATTTTGATGTAAACATAGGACTAAAAAAATGGTCTTCTGTAACCAGTTTTAGTTCTTGGTCTTTTGATGACTTGAAACAGGGAAGTCATGGTCCGGACGACTACCTAAAACCAATACATGTACAACGCATAGACAGTTTAGATCAAATTGTTACACAATCCGATCCACTCATTCAAAGTCCCTCTGGTTATTCGCAAATAAATCTGATGCAAAAAATCAGGTTCAAACCCAATGAAAAATGGGATTTTCAATATGGTTTTCATTATTCAGAAACTTCTCCTTATGGCAGATATGACAGGAATCAGCGTTATAAAAACGGAACACTTCGCTATGCTCTTTGGTATTATGGTCCGCAAAAATGGATGATGAATAACTTAACCATTACTAACAAAGCTAATAATGCAATCTATGATGAGATGACCATTCGATTAGCCTTGCAAAACTTTGGGGAGAGCAGAATGGATAGAACTTTAAACAAAAAAGATTTATCAGAAAACGTAGAAAATGTAAAAGCCTACTCTGCAAATCTTGATTTTTTAAAATCTTTAGGCGCGAAAAACACTTTGTATTATGGTACAGAATTCGTTTATGATGATGTTACCTCAAAAGGAAGCGTTACAGATATTACAACAGGTATTACTACAGATGGAGCGTCTCGTTATCCAATTTCCACTTGGACTTCTATAGCCGCTTATGTAAATGATGAATATAGAATTACAGACAAGTTTACTGCAATTGCAGGTCTGCGTTATAATCATTACGCTATTAAATCGGACTTCACACAAAATCTACCTTATTATCCGTTACCATTTAGTTCCGCAAGCATAAACAACGCTGCACTTACGGGTAGTCTTGGTGGTGTATATCGACCAACAGACAAATGGGTGATTAAAGCTAACTTTGGCACTGCATTTCGCTCCCCAAACGTAGATGATGTTGGTAAAGTATTTGACTCAGAATTGGGAGGTGTGACTGTACCAAATCCCGATTTGGAAGCAGAATATGCCTATAATTTCGATTTAGGAATTGCAAAAGTATTTGGAAATCACCTTAAAGTTGATCTTACGGGATACTATACGATATTGCAAAATGCGATGGTTAAAAGAAATTTCCAGTTGAATGGTATGGATGAAATTATCTATAATGGTGAACTAAGCCAAGTGCAAGCAATACAAAATGCTGCTGTTGCAAAAGTTTACGGCATACAAGCTAGTGCAGAAGTTAAGCTACCAGAGGGTTTCACCGTTTCTGCTAATGTGAACTATCAAGTTGGCGAGGAAGAATTGAACGATGGAACCAAAAGTCCTTCTAGACATGCTCCTCCAGTTTTTGGGGTTGCTCGTTTAAATTATGAGGTCCATAAATTACAACTTCAGTTTTATGGAAACTATATGGCAGAACGCAAACATGATGATTTACCTTTTGGAGAGCAATCAAAGGTAGAATTGTATGCTAAAGATGCCAATGGTGAAACGTATGCACCTTCTTGGTATACGTTAAATATTAAAGCGATGTATCCATTGTCAGATATTCTTACCATTAATACAGGGATTGAAAATCTTACTGACCAACGCTATCGTCCATATAGTTCCGGTATTTCTGGTGCTGGTAGAAACTTCATTCTATCACTAAAAGCCAATTTATAACATCAAATAGTCAGTTATTTTCCGTTGAAAATGACTGACTATTTAATTTTTAGCAGGACTAAAAACACCCATAAAGTCTTTTTTATATGGCGAAATTCAACAAATTAATGAATAAAGATCAAACTTATCAAACGACAGAAACGAGGAAAACGGACATGCTGGTTAAATTGTTAAATTAGCCAACATTCACTTTGTCTAGTCGCATAAGCAGCGTACAAATAAAATCCAAAATATAAGTACGGCTTTCTAAACTCGAAAACAATTTCAAAAATAACAGCTATATTTAATTAAATATTAAACCGGATACGATTCTAAAAATAGCCATCTTAAACAAATTGAATTCTGAAATATTTTTAACTGAAGGTTTTGATTACAATCCACTGGAATCTTTAACCATACAATAACTTGAAAAAGATTATATTGTTCATCGGTTTAATAACGCTATTCCTAAAAACACAAGAATTGACTAGTCCATTATTGAAATATTGTTTGGAGCTATTAGAAAAATGGACCATAGGAATAAATGAAAATAATATCCCATTAGAAACCAGAACAACAGTTGGACAATCGTGAAAATAAAGACCATTCCCAACAATACCAATTAATAAGTATTAACTTCTAATGAAATCATATTTACAACTGCAATTTAAAATGCTAAACAGGAGAATGATCGATTTCGGCCTTCCTCTTTTAATTGGATATGCACTCCCTGTATTTATATTTATTTTATGCTCTAACTACCTATTCCAAAACACTGCTTTTGCGAATTATATTTACGGTCTAATGGCTTTAAGTCTTATTTCTAGATTAAGCGCATCCAAAAGAAATGATTTTTTAAAATCTATCTTTAATAAGACGAAATATAAACTTTTAAGAAGTTTAGAAAACAGCATTTGTTGTTTGCCTTTTACGATCTACCTTCTTTATCAAAAGCAATTTCTTTTTTCTATGCTATTACATGCATTGGTAATTGGCATGACACTATTCCAATTCAACACTAGTATTAATATCACAATTCCGACACCATTTGGTAAAAACCCTTTTGAATTTACTGTTGGATTTAGAAAGACATTTTATGTTTTTCCTATCGCTTATTTACTAACTTTTATAACAATATCGGTTGGTAATTTCAATCTTGGTGTATTTGCAATGCTGCTCCTTGGAATGGTATGTTTTTCATATTATTCTAAAATGGAAAACGAATATTTTGTTTGGAATTTTAATGTATCTCCTAAAGAATTTTTACTCAAAAAAATAAAAACGTGCTTTACTTATTTTACAATTTTAAGCCTACCTATTTTAATAGCTTTGAGCATTTCATTCTTTAATGAAATAGAAATTTTAATTATATTTTTCCTTTTGTGTTATACCTATTTAGCCACAATGATTTTAGCGAAATACTCCGATTTTCCTAATGAAATTAATCTATCACAAGGGATTTTAATGGCAATGAGTTTTATGTTTCCACCCATGCTAATCGTAATTATCCCTTATTTCTATTCCCAATCTATTAAAAAATTAAATACCGTTTTAAATGATTAAAATTGAAAAGCTATCTAAGTTTTACGGAAAAAAACAAGTGTTGCATACGCTAGATTTAGAATTTGAAAAAGGGAAAATATATGGAATCGTTGGAGAAAATGGCGCAGGAAAAACAACGTTATTTAGATGTATTTCTGGGCTAGAAAATTACAAAGGAAATATAACATCCGACTTTAAAAATCTAAAAGATCATTTAGGTCTTTTACTGACAGAACCTTTCTTTTTTCCTAAAATTACAGGAAGAGAATACATACAATTACTTGCCAACGCAAGACAAATAAAATTATCGAATATGGAAGATAAAAATATATTTGATTTACCACTAAATCAATATGCTTCTACCTATTCTACAGGCATGAAAAAGAAGTTAGCTTTCACCGCAATATTGTTACAAGAAAATGATGTATTTATTCTAGATGAACCTTTTAATGGCGTCGATATACAAAGTAATTTAATTATTACAGAAATTATAAAACAGTTTAAAAAGTTAGAAAAAACAGTGATTATTTCTTCCCATATATTTTCCACTTTAGCCGATACTTGCGATGCAATATTTTTAATGAAAAACGGAGAAATAATTAAAAAAGTAAAGCAAAAAGATTTTAATAAACTGGAATCCGAAATGAAGGATTTCACGATTGGAAATCGAATTGATAAACTAGAGTTGAAATAAATATTAAGAACAAAATACGACTAAATATATTTCGTATTTGAGGAAAATTATTATAGCGGAATACCTCTATCTTCAGAAAAAAAACATAAAAAAATACAGAAAGGAAAAGAACAATAATTTAATTAGTAATTTTGGCTAAAAATAGGAGGTTATCAAAATTCTAAAGAATGGACTTCCTTTTTTGCGTTAAAATGATGCACAGAACTTTTAATTAAAATACATGCTAGGATTAAAACTACCAACAGATCCACGTTGGGTAAATATTGTAGAAAAGAATATAGAAGACATTCTTACCGATCATGCTTTTTGTGAACAAAAAGCAACAAGTACTGCAATTTCACTGATTGTAAGTTTTCCAGAATATACGGATTTGGTACAGGAAATGGTGGCTTTGGTAAAAGAAGAAATTAGCCATTTTAAAATGGTACATGATATCATTCTTGAAAAAGGTTGGATACTTGGTAGAGACCGAAAAGACGAATATGTAATAGCACTTTTAAAGTTCTTTCCTAAAGGCGGAAGTAGAACAACGCAATTGGTACACCGATTGCTTTACGCGGCATTAATTGAAGCAAGAAGTTGTGAGCGTTTTAGGTTACTATCGGAAGCATTAGAAGACAAAAAACTAGCCCTATTTTATAAAAACTTAATGGTTAGTGAAGCAAATCATTACACGATGTTTTTAGGTTTTGCCAGACAATATGGAGACCGAAAAGAAGTGGATGAAAAATGGGATGGTTTGCTAGAATACGAAGCAGAAATCATGAAAGATTTAAGTAAAAGCGAAAGCATACATGGTTAAATAAAAAAGCCTTCAAGAATTATCTTGAAGGCTTTTTTTTTATATGTGATTATACTTATATTTTTAATCCAACACCTATTTGAATCGTAGAAGTTTTAGCTTCCAAATTAGTAGCATTATCATCTAAAATATTTCCAAATCCGTAGCTAAATCTTGCATCTACAAAAAAGTTTTCAAATACATCATACTGTAATCCTGCAACTCCAGAAAATGTAAAAGTTTTATAACCATCTTCATAATCCCAAATCTTTAAATTTGCTTGTGGTCCAACACCTATCGATAATTCACCAATATGGTAACGTAAAGTGATAGGTAATTGTATGTAATTTGCTCTTAAGCTTTCCTCTTTTCCTCCTTCAGCAGAATACATTAATTCTGGCATTATTGATAATTTTTCAGAAAAAGCGTAATCTACAAAAGCTCCAATTGCTAATCCGTTTCTGTGTGCATTTTCAAATGATGGATGCGGCTCAAAATCTAAATTAGAAATGTTAACTGCCACACGTATACCAGAAGTTACATCTTGCGCTTGCATTAAAAATCCTGTAAATAAAAAGGCTACTAAAAGTAAATTTTTTCTCATTGTTTATAAATTAAAAATTAAAGGAACGAAAGTAATAATAAAAATGTTTACAAAAGAATAAATTTAAATTTTATAACCAACGCCAAACTGAATATTGGTTTGTCTTACTTTATAATCGGATTCTTTATCTATTTTATTCGTAAAACCATAACTGTATCTTACATCGACAAATATTTCACTTGTAATCATGTATTCTCCTCCTATAATACCCGAAAGTGCAAAGTTTTTAAATCCATCGTTTTCCTCATGAATCTTTACTCCTACTAAAGGTCCTGCTCCAGCAGCTATTTTATCTGTAATTCTATATTTAAAAAGAATTGGCGCTTGAATATAATCTATACGTATTGATTTTTCTTTGGCTCCTTCGGCAGAGAATTGAAGTTCTGGCATTAGGGATATTGTATCACTTAAATCAAATTCCCCAAAGAAACCAAAAGCAAAACCGTTTCTGTGTTCATTGGTGAAATTTGGGTCTGGATCATAATCTAAATTAGAAATATTAAGTCCTCCTCTTATTCCGTATAGCACATCTTTTTCTTGTGAAAATCCGTAAAGAGAGCTAAATAAAAGGGTTAAAATTAGTATTGATTTTTTCATTTGGATACCATTATTGTTAATTAAGCTTGAAGTCTTCCGATATTAAATTTAAGATTTGAATACTAGAGACTTCAAAAATAAATTAGATTATACGTTTTATTAAATGTGGGATAAATATAAATTAAAATACTAAAATTCAAACATTTAAAAGATAAAAAGCAATTTTCTACTGTATATTACTAGAAACGGTGTCATAATACATACTCTTAATGATACCATCTGCCAATCCAATTTTTGGAACATATAAATCTTTTGCTCCACTCCATTTCATTGCAGACAAATAAATTCTAGTTGCAGGAATAATTACATCTGCTCTATCTTGATTTAAATCCAGTTCTGTAATACGCTCTTCATAAGAATACGTCTGCAGCATATTGTAATAACTTGTTAAATAGAAATACGTTAATGGTTTACCAAATGCTTTTCCAGAGATTTTGAATATTTTATTAATGTTACCACCAGAACCAATAACATCTATTTTATCATAACCAGATGTTTTTTCCTTTATCCATTGTTCTAATTCATACCAAGTTTCCTTTTTTACTATATCATTTAACAATCGTACAGTACCAATTTTAAAGGATCTTGAAGTAACGGATTCCCCATTTTTTATAACGGTGAATTCGGTACTACCACCACCAACATCTACATATAAATAGGTTTTATTTTTATCTATAAATGCGTGTAAATCTGTTGCGGCAATAATTGCAGCTTCTTCTTCCCCATCAATGATATCTATTTTCAATTCGGTTTGCTCTAAAATAAGCGCGGCAATTTTTTCTCCATTTGCTGCTTCGCGCATTGCAGAAGTTGCACATGCTTTATACTTTTCTACTTTATGAGATTGCATGAGTAATTTAAAAGCTTGCATAGTATCTACCATACGCTTCGTGTTTTCTTTTGATATTTTTTGTTTAATAAAAACATCAGAACCTAAACGAATTGGCACACGCACTAAAGAACTCTTTTTAAAACGAGGGGCTTTTCCTTTTTCTTCTATAATATTTGCTATTAATAGTCTTACGGCATTAGAACCAATATCTATTGCTGCGTATTTTTTTATAGATAACATTTATTGCTTATTTAGGTAATACTTATAGGTTTCAAATTGTGTTCGAACCTTTGGCTTATCATTACGTTTGTATATATTATTTTGATTCGCGTTTAATATTCTCGCTTTTACATTATCACTCCAACATATATTATAAGTATCGATTAGTTCTTGTTTTATTTCTTCGTCATAAATCGGACAGCTTACTTCTACTCTATTTTCTATATTTCTGGTCATCCAATCTGCAGAAGATATATATACTTTAGGATCATTATCATTGCAGAAAACAAATAATCTAGTATGCTCTAAAAACTTATCTATTATACTAATAACTTCAATATTTTCGCTCATTCCTTTTTTACCAGGAATTAAACAACAAAGACCTCTTATTATGAGTTGAATTTTTACTCCTGCTCGACTAGCTTCGTATAATTTATCTATCATTTTATAGCTAGACATACTATTCATTTTAAGCTTTATATATGCCGGCTTCCCTGCTTTTACATTTTCTATTTCTTTGTTAATTAATTTAAAAAATGCCGATTTGGTATAATGTGGAGATGTTATTATATGCTTATATCTAAAAACACGATAGTTGGTATCAAAAAAGCTAAACACTTTATTGATGTCTTTTAATATTTTTTGATTGGTAGTAAATAAGGTATAATCGGTATATATTCTTGCCGTAGATTCATTAAAATTCCCTGTACTTACAAATCCGTAACGAACTATTTTATTTTTTTCTTGACGTTCTATAACACACATTTTACTGTGTACTTTTAAACCAGGAACTCCAAAGATTAGATTAATACCTTCTTTTTCCATTTGTTCGGCATAATCTATATTTGCCTGTTCATCAAATCTTGCTCTAATTTCTATAGATACCGTAACTCTTTTTCCATTTTTTGCGGCGTTGATTAACGAACTTGCTACATGCGAAATTTGTGCCAGTCTATAAATAGTAATTTTTATCGTTTTTACTGCAGGATCTAATGCTGCTTCCCGTAAAAATTTAACGATATAAGAAAAAGTATGATACGGTGCATAAAGCAAATAATCTTTTTTAGCAATCTCACTAAAAATACTTTTTTCAAGGCTTAGTCCCTTTATTGGTAAAGCTTCAATTTTATCGTAAAGTAAATCTGTTCTTCCTAAACTAGGAAAATCCATATAATCCCGCCTGTTATGATATCTACCTCCAGGAATAACGCTATCTGTATTTTCGATAACCATTTTGGTCATAAAATAATGTAGTGTTTCTTTGTCTATCGTTTTATCATAAACAAATCTAACCGGATCACCAATTTGTCTATCTTTAACACTATCTGAAATTTTTTCTATAAAACTCTTACTTAAATCACTTTCTAAATCTAACTCACCATCTCTGGTAATTTTAATCATGTGCGCGGTTATGCTTTTGTAATCAAAAATATTAAAAATATCATCCAGACAATAACGAAGTAAATCGTCTACCATAATAATATAATTTTTATCCTCTTTTTTTGGTAGCACTACAAATCGCTCCATAGCTTTGGATATTTCTATAAGCGCATATTGCTTTTTATTATTTGTTAGCACCATATTTATTGCTAAATATGCTGCACTATCCTTAAGATTAGGCAATTCAACAAATTCGTTAAGGACTATAGTTACAAGCGCTGGGCTTACTTTTTGAAGATAGTAGTTTTTAATAAATTTTTTCTGTTCTTCATTAATTTGTTTTTCATTAATAATAAAGATGTTTTCTAATTCTAACTTTTTTTGAATAACATTTAAAATTTTCAAACTCTCACTTTGCTGCTTTATAACTATTTGCGTTATCTTTTCTAATAAAGCAGTAGCTTTTACTCCACCAAGCTCACTTTTACCTTCTTTTCCTGCTTCAACAATTCGCTTTACAGTGGCATAACGCACCTTAAAAAATTCGTCTAAATTATTAGAAAAAATACCTAAAAAACGCAATCGTTCAATTAACGGAACATCCTCATCTTCCGCTTCTTGTAAAACTCTAGCGTTAAACTGTAACCAGCTAACTTCTCTATTAATATAAATGTTATTTAATTTTTCAGGCTTGGTCATTTAGTAGTATTTTCTTAAACAAATATAAATGAATTAATACTTTTTTTAGTTGAAAAAGAAATAGATTTATGTTATTTTAAATCCTTCGGAAAGATTTTCAACATCGTTTTTCCTGGCGCTAAATTTTGCCATGTATCGATATTAAAATCAATACTTACCAAACCACTTGTTGGCACATTATCATATAGCACAGACCCATAAGTGTTTACAAAAGATGTGATTGCAAAATTATGCCCAAAAATCATTAAATGATCGACATTATTATCACAGTTATTTATCACTTGAATTAAATCATTTCCAGAGAAATCATACAACTTATTATTCGTCTGAAAATCAACCTCTTGAAAATTTAGCGTTTTTATAAAAATTGCTGCAGTTGACCTTGCTCTATTTGCATCACTAGAAAGTATAACATCTGGTATAATGATCTTATTCTTTGCATAAAAGGAAACTAAAAATGCATCTTCTAAACCCCTCTTTTTCAAAGGCCTTTCAAAATCGGTTACGCGATGCTCCCAAGAGGATTTTGCATGTCTAATTATTGTTATTTTCTTCATTTATATATTCGATTAATATTACATTTTAACGATTAAACGTATTTCTATTTCAGTTTGTCGAATTTATGAGTTACTTACCACAAATATTTGATTATAAAATATAATCGTTCGTACATTTGTTTAATAAGCTATTAATTAATAACCCAAATCTAATAATTAAACTTAATCTAAACACATTAAAAAATTAATGTACTTCCCTCTCTAAAGATTAACGTCTTACTTTACATTTTGGTTGTTTTAAATATAATTATTTTAATTTAAATAGGAAACTATTATAAACAAGTATGTGTCCACACATAATGACATATAATATAACTTTTATAAATTAAAGAATTTAAGATTTTTATAATATGAAAAAAGTAATCTTATTACTAGTGGTAAGCCTAATATCGCAACTTGGTTTTACACAAGAATTAGTTAAACTTGATTATTCCGATTTTGAGAATAATCAATTAATGAAAAGTAACGCTCTAGACGATTTTAAAAATCTAGCAACTAAGGCAGAAATTGGCGTTGCTTATTTAGAGCAAAATAAAGTAAAAACCTACAACAAAGAAAACGGTATTAAGTTAATTCGTGTCTCAAGTAGTGATATGGAAGAATTAAATGCATCCTTAGATTTCTCCAGTTCGGTGGAAATGATAATCATTCAAATTTTAAAACCAAACTTAAATTTAGAGACTATAGATTGTTCTAAACTTAAACAGTTTGATAATTTAAAATACATCTACTATATCTATCAAATAGATATGGAAAATAATAGTGAATTACAAAAAATTAATTGTTTACCTATTCATGTAAAACAATATTACACTAAACAATTAGCTTCTTAAAACATAGACTATGAAAACATTTACTAATCCATTAATAAAAGCAATAGTAGTTATTTGTCTATGCTTTTTTAGTTTAAATAATCTTTACAGTCAGGTTAGAGTTCCTTTTACACAAAGAACTGCTGATGATACGCCCCTTCAAACGGTTTATAGTATTAAAGGGGATTTCACTTTAATAGGTAACACCAATTTAACGCTACAGAATTACGGTACCAATACTACTAATAGTAATAATACAATGATTGCTGTAGATGTGGATGGGGATTCTAGCACAACCAATTCTTCTTCTGCTAATTTAAATTTTAGTAACGAAAATGGTGCTATTGAAGATTGTTCTAACATTATATACGCTGGTTTATATTGGACAGGTAGAACTTCTAGTTCTGCTGTAACATTAGCAAAACGTAGTGTTAAATTTAAACATGCAAATCAAACCACTTATCAAGATGTTGTTGCTGATGCTAATAATATATATTTCCCTGGGGATAATAATATGTATGCCGCTTATGCGGAAGTTACAGATATTGTAAAAGCAAATGGTACAGGTCAATATTTTACCGGAAACGTAGAAATATCTACAGGAAATGGTGGAAGTACTGGTTATTATGGTGGTTGGGCTTTAGTCGTGGTGTATGAAAATGATTTAATGGAATGGAGAGATGTTACTGTTTTTGATGGTTACGCCTATTTAGTAGGTTCTCAAACAACAAGTAATCAATTAGATGTTAGTGGTTTTAATGCCATACAAAATGGACCTGTAAATGTAAAACTTGGAGTAATTGCAGGGGAAGGTGATAGAGGAATTTCTGGAGATTACTTAGAAATATGGGAAGACTCTGATAATGATGACGTTATTGATAATAACGAATGGACTCGTTTAAACCATTCAGGAAATTCAACAGGAAACTTTTTTAATTCTTCCATTCAAACTGGAAGCAATACTAGAAATCCAAATCTAACAAACAATACTGGTTTAGATATTAGTATGTTTTATATTAATAATTCAAATAATGACATTATTGATAACGGAGCTACTAATACTAGTTTTAGATATGGATCTACTCAAGATACTTATGTTATTTTTAATATTGCTATGGCCATTGATGCCTTTGTTCCTTCCTTAGATGGTCAAATTGCAATAAACAATATAAATGGTAATGTATCTGTAACAGAACCTTATACCATTAATCCAGGAGAAACGGCACAATTTGATATTGAAATTCATAATAATGGGAATGAAGCATTAGAGAATTTTTTAATACAAATTCCTGTTCCTGAAACTGGTATTTTTGTTCCTGGTAGTATTCAATATCAAGTAAATGCACCTGCTACTACTACTGCAGTACCTTATTATGATGCAGCCTTTGGTACCAATGGTGGAATTATTTGGGCGTTTGGTGATTTACCAGAAGCTACAAACTTAAGTGATGTTTTAGCATCCTTATCCTTTGAAGTAGAAGCTTCTACAAACTGTGAAGCTTTTAATCCTCCAAACTGTAGTCCTATTATTTCTTTATCAAGTGCTATAATGACAGGTACTGGTGCGGTCTCTCAAAGTCCGTTTTTTATAAAATTTAATAGTGGATACCAACAAGCTCCTTGTATTGCTTACCCAATATCAGAACCTATTGTAATAACTGTTATTCCTTCTTTAGAAATAGATAGTGCGGCTTCAAACCTTTCTGTCGAATGTGATGGTTCAGGAAATACAATCGCTGTAAATGATTGGTTAACAACAGCTGGAAATGCATCTGTTGTTGGGGATTGCGTTATAACTTGGACTAATGATTTTAACGGAGTAACATCTAATCAATGTGGTGCAGCAGGATCTACAACCGTAATCTTTACTGCAACGGATTCTTGTGGAAATACCACAACTACTTCCGCTTTACTTACTATAATAGATAATACGGACCCAACATTTACTGCTCCTGCAGCTATTGAAATTTTCACAGATGCTTCTTGTAATTATGATGCAACGGTTAGTGAAACTGGTGATGTAACTAATGAAGCTGATAATTGTGATACTACTTTAGATGCGACTTTTACAGATGTTGTAACCGCTGGTGCTTGTGAAGGTTCTTTTATTATTACTAGAACTTGGGCTTTATCAGACGATTGTGGGAATGCTGCAACACCGCAAACACAAACGATTACCGTTTCAGATAATATTGCGCCAACATTTACTGCGCCTGCAGCTATTGAAATTTTTACGGATGCTTCTTGTAATTATGATGCAACGGTTAGCGAAACTGGTGATGTAACCAATGAAGCTGATAATTGTGATACTACTTTAGATGCGACTTTTACAGATGTTGTAACCGCTGGTACTTGTGAAGGTTCTTTTATTATTACTAGAACTTGGACTTTATCAGACGATTGTGGGAATGCTGCAACACCGCAAACACAAACGATTACCGTTTCAGATAATATTGCGCCAACATTTACTGCGCCTGCAGCTATTGAAATTTTTACGGATGCTTCTTGTAATTATGATGCAACGGTT
>NZ_JBSHNV010000207.1:0-268 GCF_053601575.1 Lacinutrix sp. MEBiC02404
GACTGTTGTTCCTTGTGTTGTAATAGGAAGTGATGCATCGTTGGTAACAGCTACCGTTCCACCACAATTATCTGTTGCCGTTGGTGCAGTTAAAGTCGTTACTTCACATTGTGCGGTTACATCTGTCAAAGTTGCAAGATCAGCAACAGGAGCAGTAACATCTGTAATTACTATGTTTTGTGTTTGTGTGGAAGCATTCAGATTAACATCTGTATATGTCCAAGTTACCACTGTTGTTCCTTGTGTTGTAATAGGAAGGGATGCATCG
>NZ_JBSHNV010000208.1:0-347 GCF_053601575.1 Lacinutrix sp. MEBiC02404
AATGATACGGATCCATGTATCGGAGGAGATTTAACAAATGTAGATTTAACAGACACAACAAGTGACTGGGCAACTGCAGATTGTGATGGTGACGGAGTAAGTAACTTAGACGAAGTAGACCCTGATGGAGACGGCGTTCAAGGACCAAACGACACCGATCCAAATGATGCATGTGAGTTTACAGCAGCAGATATTACATTACCTGTAACAGCAATCACAGATTGTGATGGTGATGGAGAAACAAGTGATACGGATCCAAATGATACGGATCCATGTATTGGAGGAGATTTAACAAATGTAGATTTAACAGACACAACAAGTGACTGGGCAACTGCAGATTGTGATGG
>NZ_JBSHNV010000209.1:0-237 GCF_053601575.1 Lacinutrix sp. MEBiC02404
CGAAGTAGATCCTGATGGAGACGGCGTTCAAGGACCAAACGACACAGATCCAAACGATGCATGTGAATTTACTGTAGCAGATATTACATTACCTGTAACAGCAATCACAGATTGTGATGGCGATGGAGAAACAAGTGATACGGATCCAAATGATACCGATCCATGTATCGGAGGAACATTATCCAATGTAGATTTAACAGACACAACAAGTGACTGGGCAACTGCAGATTGTGATGG
>NZ_JBSHNV010000210.1:0-343 GCF_053601575.1 Lacinutrix sp. MEBiC02404
TGTTGTGTCTGTTAAATCTACATTTGTTAAATCTCCTCCAATACATGGATCCGTATCATTTGGATCCGTATCACTTGTTTCTCCATCACCATCACAATCCGTAATTGCTGTTACAGGTAAAGTAATATCTGCTGCTGTAAATTCACATGCATCGTTTGCATCGGTGTCGTTTGGTCCTTGAACGCCGTCTCCATCAGGATCCACTTCGTCTAAGTTACTTACTCCATCTCCATCACAATCTGCAGTTGCCCAGTCACTTGTTGTGTCTGTTAAATCTACATTGGATAATGTTCCTCCGATACATGGATCGGTATCATTTGGATCCGTATCACTTGTTTCTCCA
>NZ_JBSHNV010000211.1:0-3849 GCF_053601575.1 Lacinutrix sp. MEBiC02404
CACGCAACAAACCATATACAAACACGTTGTGCTTCATTACCAGAAACCGCTAACCAATGATAAAATTCTTTAGAAAAATTAGACAAAAACTGCTGACAGAAAATAAATTCAGTAAATATCTGATTTACGCAATCGGAGAAATTATTCTGGTAGTTATTGGGATTTTAATTGCTCTAGGCATAAATAATTTGAACCAAAACAGGATTGCTGAAAATGAAGAAGTCGCAATTCTAAAAGCGATGAAAACAGATTTTTTGGAAACCCAAAACAGGACTAAAGCGACAATCAAAAATCAAGAAACTGTCGTGAAATTTTGCTACAAATTGCAAACTACAATGAACGAACAAAAGGATATTGATTCTATTGGAGAATATATTTATCGCGGAGCAATATCATACTGGAGAGTAGAACCTGTTAATGGAACTTATGATGGATTGATTGGCTCTGGAAAAACTGACATTATCAAAAACCAAAAATTAAAAAGTTTACTTGCAGAGTTTTCTGCAGAAATCAAATATGGTTTTGAAGATGAAGATTTTTGTTTAGATTTGACATCTTCATTGGTAGAAAAATCGAGTACTTATGCTGCATACTTGGAACCTGAAAGAGATAGAAAACGTAATGGTTTAAACAAACCAATAACTGACGAAGAAAGAAATAGTGCAATTATTAGACATCTAAAAAATGATTCGTTTTTAGGTGTTTTGGTAACAAAATCTGATTTGGAAAAGAATAGATTGGAATATCAAAAAAATATTTTAATGTTTGTTGAAAATATTATAGCACAAATTGAATCCGAATTAGTAAAGAAAAAATAACGAAAGCACAACACCGTGTATATTTAATTGCTTGGTTCTCGTCTGTTCGGAAAATCTTTGCAGATTTTCTATTCCGTTTTTGTTTACTAATTTAGTAACTTACACACGCAACTAAGCATACACAAACACGTTGTGCGTAAGCTGACAGACCAAAAAAATCAAGCTAAAATTTAATCCTTTCGACATTTATAAACAAAAAACTAATCAGAAACTGAATAACGTTACGCACGAATTATTTACTCTTGCGAAACGTTACGTTGGAATTTAAATTGAAACGATTTTTTTTAGATTTTAAAGTAAAAATTAATAAATTCACTAAATGAAAAAAACGCTAGACTTTTGTCTATAATGCAAAAGTCTATGTTAAAGAAAATTTAATGATTAAGACAAACATTTTTACAACTAGAAAACTTGAAAAAACAACTAATGAATTCATTTCTAGTGAGGTTAGTATAGAAAATGAATTTCTAGGTAATTGGACTGCTACTCTATTTTATGTGAGTAATAAAAAATGTTGGTTAATCATAAATAAGTTAACGAAATATCTTGTGATTATACCAAATGTAAAAAAATCTGATTTGAAAAATATATCCACTATTTTTAAGAAAACTCTGTATTTTCAGTTGAATAATGATGGAATTAAAACAGATTACACATTGGTCGATAAAATAATTGGCGAAATTAATTTGTGCGAAACAAATAATGACCGAAGTACGAGTGGCTCTTTGAATAACTGTTTATTTCAAATGGACGATTGGAAAAAAGACTATGGAACTTATGATAATATGCCATTTAGAGATTTAAACAATAAACTGAATAGTTCACCTAATAAAATGTTGAACTGGAAATATCCAAAAGAGAAAATGGACGAAATGATAAAAGCCTACGCACAACACCGTATATAATTAATGGCTGGTTTTAGCTTGCTTACGAAAATCTTTGCAGATTTTCTATTCCGTTTTTATTTGCTAAATTAGGTGCTGAAACACGCCACTAATCATATACAAACACGTTAGCAATAATTATGAACAAACTAATTGCACTAATTTTAATTTTGTCATCATTCTCGTGTAATGCGCAAGAAAAGTGCATTGACAATGAAAATATTGGTTTAGGTGGAGATTTTAATTCAATAGATTACACTTTTAGATGTCCAACTTATAATTTTTCATTTACTGGTGATAAATCTAAAGAATGGAATATTCTGAATAACCCAATTGACATTAATCAAATAGCTGACAAAGTATTACCTATTAAAACTCGATTAGAGAATAAAATAAAAGAGTACGCTGGAGAAAAGTTGTTTTCTAAATTAGAATTTTATTCTGTCCAAATTAGCTATCCCGACAGTATTCAAAAGTTTAAAACAAGAGGACCATCTGTTGATATGGAAAAGTGCAATGCTAAATATTTTTTTGACTATTACTTTATACCAACAGATTCGATAAAATATTGTGTTGGAATAGCATTAGATGAAAACGAAAATATTGTGTCTGAATTCAATTTTCCATCAAAATCTGACTATAAAATTATTGATGATAATTTAGATTTATGTGAAGTAATAGAAATAGCAAAAGAAACGAACAATGAAATTGAGCCGATTGACAAAGTATCTTTTGAATTTGACCCAAAAAACAAAGTGTTTTACTGGTCAATAACTCAAAAAATCATCGATATGAAAGAAGGAGAAAATGAATATAATGCAATAGCGATTGATGCTGCTGATAAGACTAAAGTTATATCTTTTAAGCGAAAGACATTTATACAGTACTAAATAACTATTGCTAACACCGTATATAATTTATTGCTAGTTCTAGCCTGCTTACGAAAACCCTCGCGGATTTTCTATTCGGTTTTTATTTGCTAAATTTAGTGCTTAAACACGCAACAAACCATATACAAACACGTTGCCATTCATTGCGGAACGCACTCAAACTCGATGAACAATATGACCAAACTAAATAAATGGATTATAATAAACTGCTTAATTTCATTTTTAATGTTTTGTTTTATTTTTTATAAAAACATGGGAGTTTCTGGTGGAGATATGGCTATTTACGCTTTCAATATAATATTCGGAATTCTTCAAATAATATTAGTATCAATCCTTATTTGGAAAAAAGAAAATACATTTATTAGAGTTCTATTTTTTATTATTCTATTTCAAATAATTGAAATTACGATCATGTCCATTTGGGGTTATAGAATAAGAGCATTACTTTTATCCTATTAGTAATCTGAAATTAAAATCAAAAACCGAAGTATATTTGGAATTTAGCTAGTTGTGGTATAAAATGCTGTCTGAATCTACTCAAACGCTGAAAAGGTGAAAATAAATTTAATTATGAAAAAAGTCACTATTATAATAATTCTGTTATTCTCAATTCAATCTTTTAGTCAAAAAAAAGAACAGGTAAATATTGTTGGAAATTGGAAATGTACAGAAGCTAAATTCAATGCTGATTCATCTGACTCTAGAATTGAAAAGTATTTAACTCTATTTAAAGATTCTGAGTTTTGCTTTAATTTAAATGAAAAATTCATACTTAAAAAAAAGAATATAAATAAAGAAACACAAACTATAATTGATAGTAATTGGAAAACCAACAAGGAAAATCAGATAATTATCGATTATAATAATCCTTCTTCAATTTTTAAAATTGTTATAAAAACTAAAAAAGAAGAAATATATTTTTTACTGTTTGATCAAACGATGTCTTTAAAGATGGAAAAAATAAATTAACTGAAAAGAATAAATTCTGTTTAAAAAACAACGAAATGGCAACACCGTATATAATTTATTGCTGGTTCTAGCCTGCTTACGAAAACCCTCGCGGATTTTCTATTCGGTTTTTATTTGCTAAATTACGTTCTTAACCACGCAACAAACCATATACAAACACGTTATGTTTAATAATCCCAGACTTCTGGAACTTCCCTTGTTCATTGCAATTAGCCCATTGTAAATTACAGAGTTTGCAATAAACTTGAATTGGAATACTGGATTTTGAGGAATAATTGTACCAACCCA
>NZ_JBSHNV010000212.1:0-3602 GCF_053601575.1 Lacinutrix sp. MEBiC02404
AATCAAACAGAATCCAATCCGTAACGTTTTTCAGATTACATTATTCATCTGAGTAATTATTCCCTTGTTGGAAGTTCAGACTTATAGATTTTCCAATAATTTTTGTTGGTGAGTAACTTATAGATAACGTGTTTGTATATGGTTTGTTGCGTGGTTAAGTACGTAATTTAGCAAATAAAAACCGAATAGAAAATCCGCGAGGGTTTTCGTAAGCAGGCTAGAACTAGCAATAAATTATATACGGTGTTGGCAGTAGTTATTTAATTTTCATAATTATTTCACTTAATTCAATTGGTGCAATACCTGGATGGTCATTTACTACTTTTTCAATTATATCTTTTTTTAGAGCATCTTCTCTTTGATAAATATTTAAAAAAGGAAATCTTGATTTCAGTAGAGTTTCTAAATCGTGTCCTTGATGCTGATTAAATTCTATTGTCGTTTGTAATTCCCATCCATTAAATGTCTTATAAGTTATTTTATTTGCAGATTGAAGGCTTAAGTCAATTAGAATTTTATCTATAATTAATTGCCCATCACTTTGATTCAAATTTATAGCTTGAGAATAAGAAGAGATGCTCAATCCGGTAAAATCAGTAAAAGGTATTTTGTTTTCTCGAAGCATTAATAACCCAATAAGTAAAGGGTCTAATAAATAGTTCTCAATTGCATATCTGTCATTTTCTCCAAGAACAAGAATTCTGTCTTTACTTATATTATGCAAATCCCAGTCAACTATACCATAAATTTGCTCATTTCCATTAGAGTGTAAGTTATTTACAACTTCAATAACATCAGTACAGTTTGAACCGTTTGATGTTCGTGCAGGTATAAAAATCGGTTCGGAAGAAAAGTTAACTAACCGTCCATAAATATTTAGTAATAGTTCATAATAAGTTACATCATATTTGCTCTCAACAAATACTTGTCGTCTTTTTTCAGTTGATATTTTTAGAAAAGGAATATCTCCTGAAAGTATTTCTACTGCCCTTTGAATTGGAATTTTTTTAGGTTTATTATTACCTCTTTCCATTTGATATAATGAAATTCCTTCGGCAGCAACTACAGTTGTTGGGGAATGTGTAGTAATTAATGTTGGAATGTCGTTTTCCTCAACAATACTTTTTTTAAGAATATTAACCATTTTTTTAGTCATAGATGGATGAAGAGCAGCGTCTGGCTCATCAATCAATAATAAATCAGGTTTTCCTTGTTGACCTCCAGTATTGTAAATAGCTAAAGCTAATGACATAAGAACTTTTTCACCAGTTGAAAGGTTAGCGGAACTAATTTCGAAATCTTCTTGCTTATCTTTTAATCTAAATATGAAGGAAGTCTCTTTTCGACTACCCATTGGATTATTAACTTCATATGGTATGTTTGTTTCTGTAAAAATTTTATTTACAAAATCCCAAGGCGGTTCACCATTTTTATCTAAAAATTCCTTGTCTGTCAAAATTTTTGCAGTAGTTGCAATTTTTTGAGATTCATAAAATTTATTTTCTTGATTTTCAATCCATAACTTATGGTAGTTTTTAAATATCAGAGCGAATTGTGCTGTGAAAAAATCATTTTGTCCCATAAATGAAATATCAAAATAATCTTCAATATCATTTTCGCTTAAAACATCGTAATTTTTACCAGTTTCTTCCAATGCTTTTGAACAATGTTGCTTTATGTTTTCCGGTTTTATAAAACTTAAAACAGTTTGGTTATTTACATTTTGTACTCCTCTATTTTCGGCTTGTCTTTTAGCTTGTATAAATTGTTTCCAAACATTTTTAATGTGTTTAACAATTGTATCTGGGTCACAGTTTTCTTGAATACTTGGATTTAGCCCATTGAATGGTATATATCTTGCGTTTTGAATTTTCACACCATTAACAATGACATCAGTCAAATTTTTATTGGCAAGAGCTTCGAGTAAATGGGTTTTACCACTACCATTTTTACCGGTAAGAACTGAAAAATTTGGTAATTCAAATTCAATTCGTTCTTTAATGGATTTATATTCTGCTTTTAACTTTATTATCATTTGTCTCTAATTACTGCCAACGTGTTTGTATATGATTAGTGGCGTGTGTAAGTAACTAATTTAGCAAATAAAAACCAAATAGAAATTCGGAAGAATTTTCGTAAGCAAGCACAAACTAGCCATTAATTATATACGGTGTTGGCAACTGGCTTTTATTTTTTCCGTTCTATTTTTATTGGGTTTTGGCGAGTATCAAAAACATCATTTATTTCAATTCTGTTTTCTGTATTGTTAATCCAATAAATGACTTTATAATTTTTATAGACTAAATATCTGAATTCTTGTTTTCTATTCTTAAGAAGTTCTTCAACTTGTCCAATTTCTGGTTGCCTTTTAAGTTTTAAAGTCTCATTATAAATTCCGTTAACGATTTTTTTTGCTATTCGATTTCCGGCTTTTTCTCGATAATATTGATAAATTTTTTCTAGTTCTTTTTGAGAAAAATTAGTCCAAAATAATTTTAATTCCATTTATCGATACTGGCTTTTAATTCGCTGGATTCTATTAGTCGACCATTTAGTGAATCTTCCATAGATTTGTCAATTCGAGAATTAAATTCCTCCATAGACATTGGTTTAAACTCTCCATTATCTGAAATTTTGTTTTCTTTTCTAAGGATTTTTTCAAGTCGCGAAATTACATCTTCACTTTGAATCTTTAAAAACTCTTGAATAAGTTCTAGTTTTCTTGTTTGTAAATCCATTTTATTAGCTTTTTATCAAAGATACAAAAATATCAATTTAATACTCTATATTTCTTTAATTGACGAATTTCACAGCTTGTTGCCAACGTGTTTGTGTATGCTTAGTTGCGTGTGTAAGTTACTAATTTAGTAAATAAAAACGGAATAGAAAATCTGCAAAGATTTTCCGAATAGGCGAGAACCAAGCAATTAAATATACACGGTGTTGGCATTTCGTTGAAGCCATTAGATGGCATAATTATTGATAGATTAAAACAAACCATTAACAATGCGTCAACTCTTTTTCATTATTATTTCGCTTTTCATATTTTCTTGTATTCCAATAAGGATAGCTCCTAATATTGAAACTGATAAATTAGTTAAAGCTAAAAGGTTCAAAAGAGACCTTCCACGTAATTATGGATTTGTTTTTGAAGATCCTAAAGATGCTGATGAGTTTTATAAATTTATTAATGCAAAGTATGATTTAGGATTTATTGATGTCGCATCGAATGTTCCATTATCTATTGACAACAATACTTATTTTCTTTCATTCTACGAAAGAGAAAGAGTGACTAAAACAATTAATTTGATTCCGATTGCGATTGATGCAAGTCTTGAATCAAAAGGAAATAACCCAATTCTTGAAGAAGCACATACATCCAGATCTGGTCATTGGTATTTGGTACTAATCGTTACTAATAATGAATTGAAAGACTGTTTGAATCCAAATTATATTAATCACACCAAAATAATTAAATATCTTAGAAATCTTAAAGAAGAATATCTAACCACTCATAATTATATTGAGACTGTTTTAAAAAGAAACGATTGATTAAGTTACGACGTTTGTAACAATGAATGCCAACGTGTTTGTATATGATT
>NZ_JBSHNV010000213.1:0-223 GCF_053601575.1 Lacinutrix sp. MEBiC02404
TTTTAGCAACGGTTTAAGCGCAATGATACGTTTCTACTGTCCAGATTAGCTCAGATTGGTTTTTCTGCGTGTAATTCAGTCGTAACGATAAACGCAAGCTTTTCAATCTTGGTTTACTTTATTGATCTTTTTAATCTAAAATTATCTTGGTTTATAAAATCAAACAGAATCCAATCCGTAACGTTTTTCAGATTACATTATTCATCTGAGTAATTATTCCCTT
>NZ_JBSHNV010000214.1:0-283 GCF_053601575.1 Lacinutrix sp. MEBiC02404
AACACAAAACATAGTAATTACAGATGTTACTGCTCCTGTTGCTGATCTTGCAACTTTAGCTAATGTAACGGCACAATGTGAAGTAACGACTTTAACGCCACCAACGGCAACAGATAATTGTGGTGGAATAGTTACTGTTACGAACGATGCATCACTTCCTATTACAACACAAGGAACAACCCTGGTAACTTGGACATATACAGATGTTAATCTGAATGCTTCCACACAAACACAAAACATAGTAATTACAGATGTTACTGCTCCTATTGCGGATCTTGCAACT
>NZ_JBSHNV010000215.1:0-301 GCF_053601575.1 Lacinutrix sp. MEBiC02404
GCCTTCCTGTCAGTTTTATAATCATATCTCATTTCCGCAATTAAATATATTAGTAAAACGCGGTAAACTAGCGAGCTATAAGTCCGTCATTGGTAATGAGGTTGTGGTAGAAGAAGTGTCTACAAAAAAGGATAAAACCTATGTCGTTTTAAAAAAGAAAGATGGTACCAAGTTTTTCGGACCGTATATAGATGTAAAAGCGAATTACCAAAATGCTATGGATTTTGGTGAGTTGGAGTTGTTGAAGCCTTAGTGTTAGGTCAATGTTGTTTACTGCCACTGTTGGTGTTTTTCATCAACA
>NZ_JBSHNV010000216.1:0-208 GCF_053601575.1 Lacinutrix sp. MEBiC02404
TTTTAACCTCCGGAAACGCAGCTTTTACTATGACAGCAACTTGTGATGGCGGAACCGCAAATATAACCGGAGATCTTGGCGGAAGCTTTACGTTTAATCCAATACCAACCGATGGTGCAACAATAAACGCAACTAGCGGAACAGTAACTAATGGAATTTCTGGAACAACCTATACTATAGAATACACGAGTCCAGGAACCTGCGGAAC
>NZ_JBSHNV010000217.1:0-392 GCF_053601575.1 Lacinutrix sp. MEBiC02404
CAGTTACTGTTTCGGTGCTAGTTGTTCCGCAGGTTCCTGGACTTGCGTATTCTATCGTATAGGTCGTCCCGGAAATTCCATTAGTTACCGCTCCGCTAGTTGCATCTATCGTGGCTCCATCGGTTGGGATCGGATTAAAAACAAAACTCCCACCAAGATCTCCTGTGATATTTGCGGTGCCGCCATCACAAGTTGCTGTCGTAGAAAATGAAGCATTTCCTAAAGTTAAAACCGTAACCGTTTGTGTGCTAATTGTTCCGCAGGTTCCTGGACTCGTGTATTCTATAGTATAGGTTGTTCCAGAAATTCCATTAGTTACTGTTCCGCTAGTTGCGTTTATTGTTGCACCATCGGTTGGTATTGGATTAAACGTAAAGCTTCCGCCAAGATCT